>JBNJHC010000016.1:0-54831 GCA_051748125.1 Bacteroidota bacterium | reverse complement strand
TTTGGTAACGAACAAATTGTACAAACTGATGCTAACGGTGATTTTAATACCGTCGTCGCTGCTGGTGAAGTGGTGTACGATATCAATCAAAATGATCCAGATTTCCCAACTGGTGCTATTCAAACACAAGGTACCGACCCTACACTTGTATATGTCGCTCCCGATTCTGAAACCAATGGCGGGGAAAACGGTTTCTTCGTTCCAGATGATGAACTTGAAGGTGAACTATTTGCGCATCTCTATTTTGATGAAAATGGTAACGGTACGCAAGATCCTGGCGAACCTGATATGCCGAATGTCGATGTCTTAATTACCGATGTGTTTGGTAACGAACAAATTGTACAAACTGATGCTAACGGTGATTTTAATACCGTCGTCGCTGCTGGTGAAGTTGTATACGATATCAATCAAAATGATCCAGATTTTCCAACTGGTGCTATTCAAACACAAGGTACCGACCCTACACTTGTATATGTCGCTCCCGATTCTGAAACCAATGGCGGTGAAAACGGTTTCTTCGTTCCAGATGATGAACTTGAAGGTGAACTATTTGCGCATCTCTATTTTGATGAAAATGGTAACGGTACGCAAGATCCCGGTGAACCTGATATGCCGAATGTCGATGTCTTAATTACCGATGTGTTTGGTAACGAACAAATTGTACAAACTGATGCTAACGGTGATTTTAATACCGTCGTCGCTGCTGGTGAAGTTGTGTACGATATCAATCAAAATGATCCAGATTTTCCAACTGGTGCTATTCAAACAGAAGGTACCGATCCTACGCTTGTATATGTCGCTCCCGATTCTGAAACCAATGGCGGTGAAAACGGTTTCTTCGTTCCAGATGAAGATATTGAAGGAGAGTTAAATGCTCATTTATATTTTGATGAAAATGGTAACGGCACACAAGATTCAGGTGAACCTGATATGCCGAATGTTGAAGTTGAAATAACTGATAGCTTTGGCAATACACAATTAATAGATACAGACGCCAATGGAAACTTTAATACAATAATCGTTGCAGGAGAAGTTGTTTACGAAATCGATGAAGAAGACGCTGATTTCCCAACTGGTGCAGTTCAAACTGAAGGTAATAATCCAACAACCGTTTTTGTCACACCTAATGAAAACACATTTGGGGGAGACAATGGCTTTTTTATACCAGATGAAGAACTCGAAGCCATCGTTTCTGGACATTTATATTTCGATGAAAACGGAAACGGTGTACAAGATACTGGCGAACCTGACATGCCGAATGTTGAAGTTGAAATAACTGATAACTTTGGTAATATACAGCTAATTGACACAGATGTAAATGGTTATTTTGAAGTTTTAACAACAGCTGGTGAAAACACTGTCGAGATCAATGAGGAAGATCCAGATTTCCCAACGGGAGCAATTCAAACAGAAGGTAATAATCCGACAACAGTTTTTGCCATTGCAGATGAAGCTAATGATTCAGGGAATTATGGATTCTTTGTTCCAGAAGAAGGAATAGAAGGAAGTATTATTGTTCACCTTTATTTTGATGAGAACGGGAATGGAACGCAAGATGCAGGTGAACCAGATATGCCTAATGTTGATGTTGATTTTATAGACGGCATCGGTAATGAAATAAATCTTGAAACGAATAATAATGGTAATGTCAACACAAGTTTAACAGCAGGAAATATTACCTACGAAATAGATGAAAATGATTTTGATTTCCCTGTTGGTGCAATTCAAACAGAAGGAGTAAACCCTACAACACTTTTTGTTGAACCAAACACGTTAACAGACGGGGGCAACAATGGCTTCTTCATACCTGATGAAGAGGTTACAAGTCTTGTGTCTGGTCATTTATATTTTGATGAAAATGGGGATGGCAGTCAAAACATTTCTGAGCCAAATATGCCTAATATCGAAATTGAAATTGAAGATGTTTTTGGAAATATCTTAATTACAGAAACCGATGAATTAGGAGATTTTGAAGTTGAGCTTCCAGCAGGAAGTACAGTTGTATTTATCAATGAAGAGGATCCAGATTTTCCAGAAGGAGCTATTCAAACAGAAGGTGTAAACCCAGATTTCTTGTTTGCTGTAGCCGATCAAAATAATTTTAGCGGAAATTACGGTTATTATTTGAAAGATGATTCCGGAGATAATGAAGAAGATGATATCGTCATTTATAATGCTGTTTCTCCTAACGGTGATGGCAAAAATGAATATTTCAGAATTGAAGGCATCGAAAATTATCCTACCAACACCTTGAAAATTTTTAATAGAGGTGGTGTTAAAGTATATGATGTTAGAAATTATGAAGAAAACGGTTATTTTAGAGGTGTTAGCGATGGAAGAGTAAGTATTCAGAAAAACAAAAAGCTTCCTAGCGGGAATTACTTCTATATTTTTGAATATAGAGACGAGGATAACAACAGAATTAAAAAACAAGGTTACCTGTATTTAAATTAATATTAATGAAGAAAACATTCAACATATTTACTCTAAAGTTTAGCTTCTTAATAGCTTCAGTCTTACTATTAGGAAATGAAGGTTATAGTCAACAAGACCCGAATTTCACTCAGTATATGTACAATACAATGACCATCAATCCAGCTTACGCGGGTACTCGAGATGTTTGGAGTACTGGACTCATGTATCGTTCACAATGGACAGGTTTTGAAGGCGCTCCACAAACCTTGACCCTTTCCTCTCACACTCCCATAAGAGATGGTGAAATGGGCTTAGGACTAAACATTATTCATGATGAAGTTGGTATTTCTAGAAACACTGATATTAATGCTAATTACAGTTATATCCTTCCTATTAGTAGATTTACGAAGCTAAGTATGGGAATTAGTGCAGGCGCAAACTTTAGAGACATCAATTTTAATCGACTAAATATTTACGACCCTTCTGATGTTAATTTCAATAATATTAGAAATCAAATATCTCCACAAGTAGGCTTTGGTTTTCAATTATATAATGATGATTTTTATGTTGGTTTAAGCACGCCTTTCGTCCTAAGAACAAAACACTTTGATGATGGTGGTGGACAAGATTCTAGCATTAGACAAGAAATACATTACTACCTTACGGCTGGTTATGTTTTTGATTTAAATAGAAATGTAAAATTTAAACCTTCTATCTTAACGAGAGCTGTAAGTGGCGCACCATTAAGAATCGATTTGTCTGCTAATCTTTTGTTTTACGACAAATTTACTTTAGGTGCTGCATACCGTGTAAGTTCTGCATTTAGTGCACTTGCTGGCTTTCAAGCCACAGATTCTATTATGATTGGGTTTTCTTATGACTATGATGCTACTGAGTTCAATCAATACAATAACGGTTCTTTTGAAGTGTTTTTAAGATTTGAATTATTCAAAAAATACAAAAAATTATACACGCCAAGATTCTTTTAGTATGAAAATAAAACTAATATATATACTACTACTTTTTTTACTTCCGCTCGTCTCTATTGCCCAAGTTGACAAAATTAGAGAAGCCGATAAAAAATTTGAGCGTTATGCTTTCATAGATGCTAGAGAGATTTATCTTGAAGTAGCCGAAGCTGGCTATCAATCCATTAATTTATTTAAAAAATTAGGCGATTCATATTACTTCAATAGCGATATGAAAAACGCCGAAAAATGGTACGAAAAACTGTTTCAAATTGTCGATGAAGGTGTAGATGAACTACCAAAAGAATATTACTACAGATACGCTCACTCACTTAGAAGCGTTGAAAAATACAATAAAGCAGATGAAATGCTTCTTAAATATGATGCTTTAACCGATCAAAACGATTCCAGAGCAGAAAGAATTCGAAAAGAAAAAAATTATTTAGAACTCATTGAAATGCAATCTGGGAAATTTGAGTTAGACACTATCGACATCAACTCTAAACTTTCTGATTTCGCCCCTGCTTTCTTTGAAAATCAATTAGTTTTCGCCTCTAATCGTGAAAAAGCATCTGCAGTTAAAGCCGTTCATGAATGGAACAATCAACCTTTTTTAGATCTTTATAAAATCGATTTGGATAATGAGTTAAACCCTACTGGTACTCCAGAAGAGTTTCAAAAAATAATCAATTCTAAATTCCATGAATCTTCTGCTGCTTTTACCAAAGATGGAAACACAATATACTTTACCAGAAACAATTTCAACGATAACAAATATGGTGAAAGCGAAGAAGGTATTAATTATTTAAAAATATACCGTTCAGAAAAGAATGATGAGGGTGAGTGGAGCAACCCAGAAGAACTCCCTTTTAATAGCGATGAATTTGCTACTGCCCACCCTGCTCTTAACAAAGATGAAACTAAATTATATTTTACATCAGATCGACCAGGAACTTTAGGAATGTCAGATATTTTTGTCGTTGATATTCTTGAAGATGGCGGGTTTGGAGAACCAAAAAATCTAGGCGAAGAAATCAATACTGAAGGGAGAGAAACTTTTCCTTTTGTTAGTAATGACAATCTACTTTTCTTTGCTTCAGATGGCCATATCGGTCTGGGAGGGTTAGATGTTTTTGTGTGCACGATCAATAGAGATGGTAGTTACGGCGAAGTTATTAACCTTGGGAGACCTGTTAACAGCCCAAAAGATGATTTCAGTTTCATCCTAAAACCAGAAAAAGAAATCGGTTTTTTTGCTACCAACAGAGGCGAAGATGATGCTATCGACAACATTTACAAAGTCAAAAAGAAAAAAGAGTTCATTACAAAATGTAAACAATATATCGAAGGTAAAATTTCTGAAAATGAAAATGATGACAGCGTAGAAGGTGTAAAAATTGAATTGTTGGCAGAAAAAGACCTTGAAGTACTACAAACTACTTATTCTGATGAAAATGGCGCCTATAAATTTGAAGCCGAATGTGATAAAGAATATGTAATTCGCGTTTCTAAAGAAGGTTTTAAAACCATCGAAAACATTGTTCAAACTTCAAATCAATATGAAGATGAAGTACAAGAAAATCTAAATATCAAAAAAGGAGATGACCTCGGTATTGCTCAAGTAAAACAAGGAGATGACTTACGAGACGCCTTACAATTAGATCCGATTTATTTTGATTTAAACAAATCAGAAATCAGAAAAGACGCTGAAGTAGAACTTCAAAAAGTGGTAGCTGTTCTTAAGCAATATCCGAATATGAAAATTGATGTTCGCTCGCATACCGATAGCCGTGCAGCTGATCAGTACAACAAAATTTTATCGAACAAAAGAGCCAAAGCAACAGTAGATTACATCGTTTCTAAAGGAATCGACAGAAGCCGTGTAACAGGGAAAGGTTACGGTGAAACTCAGCTGGTAAATCACTGTAAAAACGGCGTAGATTGTAGTGAAGAAGAACACGAACTTAACCGCCGATCAGAATTCATTATTCTAAATGAAAATGAAACTCCTGAAAAATTAAGAAAGCAAATTGCTGAAAGACAAAAAGAAATTGAAGCAAAAAATAAAGAGCAAGCAGTTGTTACGAATGAAGTTTCAGATGATGAACAAAAATCGCATAAGCAAGACAAACAACAACAATCAAGCAGTCAGTCTGAAGCCAATGATATTTACGACTTTAATAGTAAAAAAGAAGTCTACACCGTACAGATTGGTGCATTTGCAGAAAACAAACAGCAAAATTTCAACCATATAGATGATGTTTTTGCACACACCTATGACGACGGAATCAAACGTTATTATTCAAAAACTTTTGAAACTAAACAGGCTGCCTTGAACTATAGAAAAAACCTTATCAATAAAGGTGTTGAAGGCGTGTTTATTGTTAAATTGAAAGGCGATAAGCGACTTTGGAATTAAGTGAAGTTAAAATTGAATTTTAAGAGTGATAAATAATTCATAAAAGAGCGTCTTTATCAATGAGGCGCTTTTTCTTTGTTATAAATTAAGTATCTATAGAATGAACAAAACAAAAGAGCAAGTAATTTTAGTCGACGAAAACGATCAACAAATCGGGACAATGGAGAAAATTGAAGCCCACGAAAAAGGACTTCTTCACCGAGCTTTTTCAGTTTTTGTCTACAACGATAAAAATGAGTTGATGCTGCAACAAAGGGCCTTTTCAAAATACCACACACCTGGACTTTGGACTAATACTTGTTGTAGTCATCAACGCGAAGGAGAATCTAATATTGAAGCTGGAAAAAGACGTCTGCAAGAAGAAATGGGGTTTACAACAGAGCTTGAAGAAACTATTTCTTTTATCTACAAAGCACCCTTTGAAAATGGCTTAACTGAGCACGAATTTGATTATATTTTGGTCGGTAAATACAACCAAAACCCTAATCCAAATCCTGATGAAGTTGCTAATTGGAAGTGGGTTGAATTAGATGATATCAAAAAAGATATTCAAGAAAACCCTTCGATATATACCGAATGGTTTAAGATTATTTTCGAGAAACATTATAACCACATGATGATAGCCTAATTATGAAAGTTACCGTACATCGAAAAGCACATTTTAATGCCGCACATCGGTTGCATCGCAGCGATTGGAGCGACGAAAAAAACCAGCGTGTTTTTGGGAAATGCAACAATCCCAACTACCATGGTCATAATTACGAACTCGTAGTTTCGGTAACCGGCGAAATAGACACAGAAACAGGTTATGTTATCGATATAAAAGAACTCAAAGAATACATTAAAACCGAAGTTGAAGATCCCTTAGACCATAAAAATCTTAACCTTGATGTTGCTGCCTTCAAAAACCTTAACCCTACTGCTGAAAACATCGCTGTTATTATTTGGAACAGGTTGAGAAAAAAAGTAGCTAGCAACTTAGAACTTGAAGTTACTTTATACGAAACACCAAGAAATTTTGTAACCTATAAAGGAGCATAAGATATGGCACTAAAAATTGGAGATATTATGCCTAATTTTAAGGCAAAAGATCAAAACGGAGAAGCCTTTGATTCGCAAACTATTATCGGTGTAAAGCCAGCTGTTGTCTACTTTTATCCTAAAGATTTTACACCAGGCTGTACCAAAGAAGCTTGCAATTTTAGAGACCGGTATGAAGATTTTCAAGATCTAGGAGCCGAAGTAATTGGCATTAGTAGCGATTCAGAAAAATCTCATCAAAAGTTTTCGAAAAAACATAATTTACCCTTTACTTTGCTATCTGATTCAAACGGACAAATACGAAAGAAGTTTGGCGTCAAGAAAAGTCTATTGGGATTGGTTCCAGGAAGAGAAACCTTTGTAATTGATAAAAACGGAATCGTACAGCTTAAATTCAACAACTTAGATGCGTCTAAGCATATGAAAAAAGCGCTCAAAAAAATTAAAGAACTTAAATAAATGAACGTATACCCGCTGAAATTTAAACCCATTTTAAAAGAAAAAATTTGGGGCGGAGATAAACTTACGCAAAAACTTCACAAGAAATCAGACTTAACGCAAATAGGCGAAAGCTGGGAAATTTCTGATGTTGAAGGCGATATCTCTATTGTAATCAATGGCGGGCTGAAAGATTATTCCTTACAAGAAGTTATCGATCAATACCCAAATCAGGTGTTGGGAAAAAGCGTGTATCAGCAGTTTGGAAAAAAATTTCCGTTACTTATCAAATTTATTGATGCCAAAGAAACGCTTTCTGTTCAACTACATCCAGATGATAAAATTGCTGCACAAAAACACAATTCATTTGGAAAAACTGAAATGTGGTATATTTTAGAATCGGATAAAGATGCTTTTATTATTGCTGATTTTAATCAAAAAGTAGATAAAGACGTTTATCAAGAAAAACTCAATCAAAAAGATATTACAAGTATTCTTAACGAAATAAAAGTTAAGGAAGGGGATTGTTTTTTGATAGAAGGTGGATTAATTCACGCCATTGGAGCCGGCACATTGCTTGCAGAAATTCAGCAAACATCAGACATAACTTACCGAATATACGACTGGGATCGAAAAGATAAAAACGGAAACTTAAGACCGCTTCATACCGAAGATGCGTTAAATGCTATTAATTTCGATTTGCACAAAAATATCAAAATAAACTACAAATCTGTTACCAATCAACCTGTTGAGCTAGTTCAACATCAATACTTCAACACCAATTTAATTGAAATCAATAATCGTTTTGAATTTGATTTATCCAAACGAGACTCGTTTACCATTTTGATGGGAGTAAAAAATAATGCTACGGTTTATTATGATGACCAAGCATATCAACTCAATTTTGGTGAAACAATTCTTATTCCAGCTGAAATAGAATCACTACGTATTGAAACAGACAGCACTTCCAAAATAGTAGAAGTAAGTATCTAAAAAAGAATGAGACTTTAGGTTTCGCCCTATTTTTTAATTACTTTTGCAAAAATTTTATATTATGGCAAGCATTAAAGACTTGAAAAAAGATTTGAATTATGCTTTTAGTGAAATCATTGAAGGAAGTATGATTCAGCAAATTGCAAGTTCTGAAGATAAATCGAAAAAAGCAGATGAGCTAATCGAGGAAAGCATCAGATCTTACGATGAGTTTATTACTGAAATCAATAAAAATGTTGATGATCGTAAAACGCATTTAAAAAATGTTCAAAAAGAAATCGAAGCAAAATTAAATGAAATGGTTGAAAAGTTGAACAACTTATAACCAACATAAATTTTTATTTGATCAAGAACCATTCATAAAACATTAAAAATGGGGTGAAGTGTTTAAACTCAGCTTTCAGAAAAATGTTTTAGGATGGTTTTTTTATACCGCATCATTTTTAGCCTCAACCGAATCAGAATCTATGGATTTGGTTTCTATCGTTTCTACTTCAATTTGTTCTTCTTGATTTTTGTCTTTACGCGCTTCTATCAATTCTTCCAAATTTTTAGCGTATTTTGATTTTTTCACCTTTTTGTTAAGCGAGTTATACACGGTATCTAAATACTTGGTGTTAGCCGCAAAAGCTTCTGAAACCATAACATAAGGCGCAACTTCTAAGTCCTTGTTTTTTAGCGCAAAATTAATGGTGTACAAATATTTTCGCTTAAGCAAAGTATAATATTTTTCTTCTGCAGCTTCGTTGTTATCATCAATTTGTTGCAAATTTTCTGCAATAAAATCGAGGTTTTTATCATTGAAACGCTTCATCATTTTTTTGAACTCTTCGTACTTCTGTAAATTTTCAGATTCGCCTACAACTTTTGCTTGTTGAAAATTAGACAACTTGCTCACTAGTTCAAAATCACCTTTCTCTGCAAAAAAGCTAATTACATCTTCATAGGTTTCTCCACCGTGTTTGTGCAATCGTAAAAATAAAGCTTCAGGTTCATCTAAATAAGCTTCGAGTTTTACTTGATCGTCTCCATCAAAAACAGTAGAATCTATCGTCGTAAACGCTGTATCTTCTACTTTTTGTAAGAGCAATTTCCCTTTACGTATACCATCCACTTTCCCCGTTAAAAAAAAGTTTTTCTCATCTTTTTTGGTCGTATCAGTTTCACAAGAAATGATAAACAAAGAAATAATAAGTAGTGTAAAAATTGATTTTAGATTTTTCATTATTGGAGATAAAAGGTTAAACATTAGAAGCAATTTCCATTAAAATAGTACAGCCAAGTGCAGCATAAGTACCAACCACATAACCAAAAACGGCCAGTAAAACTCCCACACTGGTAAGCGATGGATGAAAAGCTGCAGCTACAACTGGCGCACTAGCAGCACCGCCAACATTGGCTTGACTACCAACTGCCAAGAAGAAATAAGGAGCTTTTATAAGTTTCGCTACTAAGATAAGCAAACCAGCGTGAATCGACATCCAAACCAAGCCAATTGCAATAAGTCCTGGATTTTCAAAAACCATTGTCAAATCCATTTTCATACCAATGGTTGCCACGAGAAAATAAATGAAAATGCTTCCTATTTTACTTGCTCCTGCTCCTTCATATTTTTTTGCTCTAGTAAACGACAAAACAACACCTATTGCCGTTGCAATACTAATCATCCAGAAAAATTCTGATGCAAATGAAGACCAAGCCGATTTTTTATCGTTAAAAACGGAATAATTATCGGTTAAAAAGTTGGCTATCCCGCCAGCTGCCCAATGCGCAATTCCTACGGCTGTAAAGGCAATACCGAGCATTATCATATAATCGGTAAGCGTAGGATTTTTCTTTACACTTTTAGCGTAATTGGATACTTTATCTTTTAGTTCTTCTATGGATGAATTATCAGCTTTTAGCCATTTATCTATTTTTCGATTTTTTCCGATTCCTACCAACACGATTGCCATCCACAAATTAGCAACTACGATATCGACCAACACCATACCGCCGTACTTTTCTGGATTGTATTCAAAAATTTCTAGCATTGCCGCCTGGTTTGCACCGCCACCAATCCAACTCCCTGCCAAAGTTGCCAAACCTCGCCAAACCGCATCTGGTCCTGCACCACCAACTGTTTCTGGCGATACAAGCGAAATTAAAAGTATAGCAATGGGTCCGCCGATTACAATTCCTATGGTTCCTGTAAAAAACATTACCAATGCTTTGTAACCTAAATTTGCAATGGCTTTTAAATCGATACTTAAGGTCATTAGTAATAATGAAGCAGGTAAAAAATAACGACTAGCAACGTAGTACAAATTCGATTCTTTGTCGCTGATAACTCCAAGTGAATTAAATATCGCAGGAACCAAATAACACATCAATAAGGCAGGAACAACCTTATAAAACTTGTTCCAAAAACCTGTCTTTATTGAAGATGTTAAAAAGATGAGTCCTAACGATAACATCAAAACACCTAATACAATTGCATCATTGGTAAAAAGCGGATTATCCATAAACTGATTTTTTTTGTAAAAATATAAAATTTGATGACCTACTCTAGCCTATGTTTTTAAAAAGACTTGACAAAAATTTAGCAACTCCGTCTTCCTTTCCTGAAGCTGTTATCTCATCAGATATGGCTTTTACTTCTTCTTTAGCATTGGCTACTGCAACCCCCAAACCAACATTAGCTAGCATTTCCATGTCATTATAGTTGTCGCCAAAAGCAACAACTTCATTTAGTTTTACTGGATATTTATGTGTTATTAACTCTTGAATTGCAGTAAGCTTCGATATTTCTTTAGGAGCGATTTCTAAATAAGTAGGTTTGGAACGGTACAAATGTAGTTGGTTAGAAAAATGTTCTTGCAAAAACTGATAAATCATTTCAACTTTTGCCTCATCGCCCATACACATTATTTTGTGGGCTCCTCTTTTTTCTGCTTTCCATTTATTTAAAACCGATTCATTCGAACAAACCTCGGGAGTAACTTTGGTATTGTTTTCTTCTCTTTTTGCCCAAAAATCATATTCTGGCACAAACCAATCATCATTTTGATACAAACTTAAATGAACCTTCTTGTCTTGATTAAAATCAATTAAAGGTGCCATTAAATCAGTAGCAATTTCGATGGAGTTAATCGTTTGATCGCCGTCTAAAATCAATCCGCCATTGTAGCAAATTAATGGCTGCTCTAATGTATTGGTTTCTGCTTGTAAATGACGCATTGCTGCTGGCATTCTGGAAGAAATCAACACGAAAGGAATACGCGAAGAAAGTTGCTTGATAACCGCAATTGTAGCTGGAGACAATTCACGATTTTTATTGAGTAAAGTACCATCAATATCGGTACAAATCAATTTATAATCCATCTTTAAAATCTTAAAAAGTTGAGCGCCAAAGTTAATTTTATAAGGCAAAAATCAACTGATAAAACCCAAATAAATTCTTCTTTACTTTGGTTTCGACAAGCGATTACCGCTAATAGCTTTTTGACGGGAAGATTTAAACCGGTGAACAGTAGTATCTCTCAGTTTTTGATGCTTAGTTTTTCGTCCAGCAACACGCTTTCGCCAGCGCTTAAAACTAGTCGGTTTTAACTGATTCTGCATTAGTTTGATGACCTCTTTTTCAGGTATTCCAAATTGAAATTCAATGGCTTCAAAAGGGGTTCTGTCCTCCCAAGCCATTTCAATTATTCGGTCAATTTCATATATTGATAAATTAGTTTTCATCGTTTACTATTTTTCTAAAAGTTAAATTAATACGTTCCCCTACTTTTCGTTTTGTCTTAGGAATTTGATGCTGCCAATAATGCTGTGTTTCGCCTTTCATAATCAACAAACTGCCGTGTTTTAATTCAAAATCGAGTTTAATGCTTGAGTCTGATTTATTCCGCAATTTAAATTTTCGTGTTGCTCCTAAACTAATTGAAGCTATACAAGGATTAGTGCCGAGTTCGGGTTCATCGTCAGCGTGCCAACCATTGGAATCGCTACCATCTCGATAAAAATTAAACAAACAAGTTGTAAAATAATGTTGACTTTTTTTTTCAATCTGTTGTTTCAAGTTTTTTACTGAAGTAGAAAATTCCTTAGGTTGCATTGTAATGTTGGAGTATGAATAGCTCAACTTATTTTCCGCTTGCAATGCTGTTAATCGAGGTTGGTTATATGTTTTTCCAAAAACTTTAATTTGATCTTGCTGCCAAGAAAGTTTATTTTTCAGTTCTTCAAACAAAAAATCTGCAAAATCGAATGTCAAAAAATCAGGGTAATATATCAGTTCTGCTTGATTCTGATTATAGACAAATGGTTGAGCGATTGATCTGATGATTTTCATTACAAATTCCAATAAAATATTGCCCAATACACCAGAAAAAATTGAAGCGGAATACGCAAAATAAGCAACCATCTAGGCAATCCAGCAGCTTCTTTTTCACCTTTCAACATATAAAAATGAACCAGCAAAAAAATGCTCAACATTAAGACTATTCCAACAATAGCAAACTTTCGTAAAGGTGCTACAAACACTGCTAGTCCTAAAGTAATTTCTGCCAAACCACTTAAATAAACAAGCTTTTTGTGCTGCGGTAAGTAGCGAGGCATAATCCGCATGTACATTTTGGGTTTTACAAAATGAAAAATTCCAGCAACAACATACATAATTGCCATCATAAAAAAGTGCCAAGGTAAATTCATAGTGCTAAAGCTATAACAAAATAAATAGGTTGAAAAATTATTTCATCAAGTTTAGAGGCGATTTAAGAAAAATTGAAGCATCAGCTAAAACAACAACAATTTCAGTAAAAGGATATTTTATTTTGGGACATAAAAAATTACCTTTGCAAAATGAAATTTGAGAAAGAAATAAACCGCAGAAGAACATTTGGCATCATATCACATCCCGATGCTGGTAAAACAACGCTAACCGAAAAACTTTTACTTTTTGGAGGAGCTATTCAAGAGGCTGGTGCTGTAAAAAACAATAAAATCAAGAAGAGCGCTACTAGTGACTTTATGGAAATTGAGCGCCAAAGAGGGATTTCTGTTGCAACTTCTGTTTTAGGTTTTGACTATAAAAACAATAAAATTAATATTCTTGACACGCCTGGTCACAAGGATTTTGCAGAAGATACATTTAGAACGCTAACCGCTGTAGACAGTGTAATTGTGGTTATTGATGTAGCAAAAGGTGTGGAAGAGCAAACCGAGAAATTGGTGGAAGTATGTCGGATGAGAAAAATTCCGATGATTGTGTTCATCAACAAACTAGACCGCGAAGGAAAAGATGCTTTTGAACTGCTTGACGAAATTGAACAAAAACTCGGTCTACGAGTTACGCCACTGAGTTTCCCTATTGGAATGGGCTACGATTTTAAAGGTATTTACAATATTTGGGAAAAAAATGTAAATCTCTTCACTGGCGACCCAAGAAAAGATATTGAAGAAACCATCGAAATTTCTGATATAGACACACCAGAATTAGATGAACTTATCGGAAGCAATTCAGCTGAAAACTTACGCGAAGAATTAGAATTGGTTGATGGTGTTTATCCTAAATTTGATAAGAAATCATACATCGAAGGAAATTTACAACCGGTATTTTTCGGTTCAGCTTTAAACAATTTTGGCGTTAGAGAACTATTGGATTGTTTTGTTGAAATCGCACCTGCTCCACTTCCCAAACAAAGTGATATTCGTGAAGTAAACCCTACTGAAGAAAAGTTTACAGGTTTTGTGTTTAAAATTCATGCCAATATGGATCCTAAGCATCGAGACAGGCTTGCTTTTGTAAAAATTGTTTCAGGAATTTTTAAACGAAATCAACCGTATTTGCACGTAAGACAAGACAAAAAGTTGAAATTCTCTAGTCCAAATGCATTTTTTGCTGAGAAAAAACAAGTGGTAGATGAAATGTATCCTGGCGATATTGTAGGATTACACGATACAGGAAATTTCAAGATAGGCGACACGCTTACTGAAGGTGAAAAGTTACAATATAAAGGTATTCCTAATTTTTCACCCGAACACTTTAGGTACATCAACAATGCTGACCCAATGAAATCGAAACAACTTAACAAAGGAGTTTCTCAGTTAATGGATGAAGGTGTTGCGCAACTTTTTACCTTAGAAATGAATAATCGAAAAATTATTGGTACGGTTGGTGCGCTTCAATATGAAGTTATTCAATATCGATTAGAACACGAATATGGGGCAAAATGTTCGTATGAAAACATCAATGTTCACAAAGCTTGCTGGATAGAAACAGAAAATCCTAAAAGCGAAGAATACAAAGATTTCTTGCGAGTAAAATCTAAGTTTTTAGCCAGGGATAAACAAGATCAATTGGTATTTTTGGCCGATTCCTCATTTTCATTACAAATGACGCAACAAAAATATCCTAGCATAAAATTTCATTTTACTTCTGAGTTTTAAAACAACAGTCATAAGAATTACCTGCTTATTTTTGTCTTGAATTGAACCTGTATACTTGGTCTAATTCATGTTACAACTGTATAATTATAGTACAAAAGTCAGGGCTTTTCAGCATAAGGAAAAATTATGCATACATAAAAGTAACCAATGAATTTGTTTTTTAGTTAAGTTTTTCTAAATTAGCACCATTAAGTTGGGAACATGCCGAAAAGCCAACTAAAAAACTGGAGTAGGCAAAATTTAAAAATAATTTATTATGAGAAGTTTAAAATTACTTTTAGTACTAGCGGTTGCTTCTACCATGTTTGTAGGATGTGCTATGTCTAGCTCACCAGTAATGGGAAGTATTTACCAAAAGGTTAAATCTCCTGTAACTGCAACAGATAACTCTAGTTCTTCTAAAGTTGGAACTGCAGAAGCAACTTCAATCTTAGGTATTGTTGCTACTGGAGATGCAGGTATTGAAAAAGCTGCAAAAGATGCAGGAATTACTAAAATTCACTACATCGACCAAGAAGCTACTAGTATTTTAGGTATTTACGCTACATACAAGATTTATGTATATGGTGAATAATCTGTCTTTTAGAGTGGGCGTTGCCCACTCTTTTTTCTTTTTCTTATTAATAAGTTTTTTTTCGTACAATAGTGTTTTTGCTCAAAAAGTTTCTAAACATTTAAACACTAAAAGTCAAGGTGATTATGTGTTGTTTTTTATAGATGAATTAGATACGTTTAAACAAGGCAAAAAATCTTTTGATTACGATATTACTTATCTATCAAATAAAGATTCTTTAGATGTAAACTTTACCTTTACAGATCGAGCAGTAAGAAAAGTTGATCGCTTGGTATTTGTTTCAGAAAACGATTCAGAAAAAACTGAATCTGAGGTAAAAAAACTAGTTATTTCCTCTGCTGGAAAAGAATGGAATCATCGTTACAACTCGCGTTTTGATTATGACGAAATAGTAAATATTATTCAAGAACCTTTTGAGGTGATTGTATTTTACGAAGACGGCGAAACAAGACTCCAACTCAGCAGTAGAAAAGCGAGAAAAACCGCTGCCTTATTCGACAAGATTTTCAAGGAAATAGAATCTAACCTATAATTTTATTTATATTATAGGTTAACTAATCTAAATAACCCATTTTTTTCATCCACTCATCGTTATACATTTTACCTACATAACGACTTCCGTGGTCGTGAAATAAAACTACAACAACATCATCTTTTTTGAAGTGTTCTTTAAGTTGTAACAAACCTTTTACGGCAGCTCCAGCAGAATTCCCCAAAAACATTCCTTCTTCTTTGGCTAATTTTTGAGTGTAAATTGCTGCATCCTTGTCGGTTACCTTTGTAAAACCATCAATTACTTCAAAACGAACATTTAACGGCAAAATATCTTCGCCGATACCTTCGGTTACATAAGGATAAATTTCATTTTCATCAAACTCACCAGTTTCGTGGTATTTTTTAAAGACAGAACCATAGGTATCAATTCCCCAGACTTTTACGTTCGGGTTTTTCATTTTTAAGTAAGAACCCACACCAGAAATTGTTCCTCCAGTTCCTACACCAACAACAAAATGCGTTACTTTTCCATCGGTTTGATGCCAGATTTCAGGTCCAGTAGATTTAAAATGAGCCTTACAATTGGAAGGATTATCATATTGATTTACATACCAAGCATTAGGCGTTTCCTTGGCCAATCGCTCTGAAGTGGAATAGTAAGAACGTGGATCGTCTGGTGCAACATCAGTTGGGCAAACGTGTACTTCGCAGCCAACAGCCTTCAAAATATCCATTTTTTCTTTACTTTGCTTATCGCTTAATACGCAAATCACTTTATAACCTTTTACAATTCCAACCAAAGCAAGTCCCATTCCCGTATTACCAGAAGTTCCTTCTATAATTACACCGCCAGGTTTTAGTCTTCCGTCGGCTTCGGCATCTTCTATCATTTGAAGCGCCATACGATCTTTAACCGAGTTTCCTGGATTAAAAGTTTCGTATTTTGCCAACACCAAAGCATCAATTTCATTGACAATGGAATTCATCTTAACCAACGGCGTATTACCGATGGTTTCTATAATATTGTTCACGTATTTCATAAAGCAAATTTGTGCTGCAAATATAAAAAAGTTATTTCCGAATTGATTTCTGGAGAATTAAAATATCAATTCAGTTCAAAGTGATTTCAACTATTCTTTAATTAAAAATTTAATCAAGAAAAGGATAATAATAAATGCTAAAAAACCAAATAAAATGTAGCGCGTGCCTTTGTAGTGTTTTTTATGAAGACTTCGATCGCCTTTGTAACTCATTATCATCAAAAAAATAAAAGCAACAATAAAAAAACCAGCGAAATAGATTTGTCCTTCAGAAAACATATATTTGAATTTTAATGAACAAAAATACGAGTAAATATGATTAAAAAACCGATAAATTACGTAAAAAAATTTCACCAAGCATTTGGTTTGGGTGTAAAAAATCAACCGGTAGCCGATTTAGGTGAAGCCAAAAACACACTGCGCTATCATTTAATGAAAGAAGAAAACGAAGAATACTTAGAAGCAGCTAACAATGGCGATATGGTTGAGGTTGCCGATGCGCTAGGAGATATGCTTTACATTCTTTGCGGAACGATTATCGAGCACGGAATGCAGGACAAAATTGAAGCGGTTTTTGATGAAATTCAGCAAAGCAATATGAGCAAACTGGACGAAAATGGCGAACCGATTTATCGAACCGATGGTAAAGTTCTAAAAGGACCAAATTATTTTAAACCTAACATTAAGCAGTTTTTCAATTCTGAAGATTAAAACAAACCATTAACCTCAGCATCAATTCGATTAATGATATCTCCCAAATCTTCTGGATTATCAACAAAATCTAAATCATCTACATTAATTACAAGCAATTTGCCTTTATTGTAGTCGTGAATCCAAGCTTCATAACGCTCGTTGAGTCGATTAAGGTAATCTATAGAAATTGAGTTTTCATAATCGCGTCCTCTTTTTTGAATTTGATTGACCAAATTTGGCACAGAACTTCTTAAGTAAATCAATAAATCTGGTGCTTTGGTAACCGACTCCATTAAATCGAATAGCGATTTGTAATTTTCGTAATCGCGGTTAGACATCAAATTCATTGCGTGCAAGTTGGGTGCAAAAATATAAGCATCTTCATAAATTGTACGATCTTGAATAATGTCTTTTCCGCTTTCGCGAATTTCAAGAATTTGACGGAAACGACTGTTCAAGAAATAAATCTGCAAATTGAATGACCAACGTGCCATTTCGTTGTAAAAGTCCTCTAGGTACGGATTCTCTAAAACATCTTCAAATTCTGGTTCCCACTTAAAATGTTTGGCTAATAATTTGGTTAACGTGGTCTTGCCAGCGCCTATATTTCCTGCAATTGCTACGTGCATAAGTGCTTATGAATTTGAAATGATTTGATATACGTGAACTATTTTTCCGTCGTAAATATAGAGTTTTTCATTGTTTAGATAAAATTCTTGGAAATCAATTTTCGGGAAATCAAAAAGTGGCATTTTATCTTTATCAGCATCGAAATAATAAGCAATTCCGTTAGTTTTGATTAGAATTTTATTTTTATACAAATCGAAATGTTCAATTTCAAAAGGAATTTCTCTAATCAGACTTCCGTATAAATTAAACTGTGTAAGCTTGTTTGCCGATTGAACCCAGCAAAAATTAAAATTGCTTTTCTGCGATACTATTTCATCATTTACGGGAACCGATTTTGCCGAAATACGTTCCCTATCGTGATTATAAATTTCGAGCTGTTGCAAATCGATATTAAAAATCCACAAACTACTTTCACCAGCAGTGGTTACAAATTCTACATTAGTTCGGTTTTCCAAACGATCAAATTTAATTCGTTTCAATTCATTTAACCGATTATCGAGAATAACAGCAGTATTGGTGTAGCGGTAAAAAATCACGATTTTTAACGGATTTAGCAAATCTACTGAAGTGATTTCACCGAGCTGTAAATCTCTGTACTCGACTTCTTTGCGTTCGTTTTTTCGATACAAAGTACTGTTTTTGATGTAATAAAGGTTATCAAACTTGTCATAGCCAACAAACTTGTCGGCTTTTAACTCCAATTCATTTATTTTTAAGGTTGAAAAACCTTGAGCGTTGACAGAAAAAGTCAGCATCCAAAAAACCAAAAAAGTAGGTAATAAAAGTCGCATACTTGTAAAGGTAAGTTATTGCCCTCTAAAAAAGACAACCGCACTCATTGTTTTTAAAAAAATTCTAATATCGAGGAAAACATTTCTCCTTTTGATGTAATACAAATCGTATTGCAGTTTTTCTAAACTATCTTTTTCTGAAGATCCATAATCAGAATTTACTTGTGCCCAGCCCGTTAAACCAGGCTTGATAACATGTCTTATTTCGTAAAACGGAATTTTTTCACTAAGTTGTTTTACAAAACACGGCCGTTCTGGTCTTGGTCCTATAAATGCCATATCGCCTTTTAGGACATTTATAAATTGTGGGATTTCATCTAAACGAGTTCGCCGTAAAACTTTACCGAATTTTGTAACTCGATGATCGTTTTTTTGAGCCCATTGCGCACCATCTTTTTCGGCGTTTTTCACCATTGTTCGCAGCTTGATAATTTCAAAAATTTTACCGTTTTTACCAATTCGTTCTTGTTTATAGAAAAGCGACCCTCGATTCCAAAAGAGATTCAACAGCAAAACGAAAGGCAAAATCAAAATAAAAAAAGTTAAGCCAGCAAGACTGATTAATACATCAACAATTCGCTGAAAAGCTAAGTAAAGTTTGTTTTTGTTGCTTCTACTAAACGGGAAATAACAGTAAAAGTCGTTTTTTACGTTTGTTACTGGAACTTTGTCTGTAATTTCTTCATAAATATGAGAGTAGGCTTTTATTGGAAATCCTTGCTTAAGCAATGGCACCAATTCCTGGTAAAGCGGAGCACTAACGCCTTGGAAAGAATTAGCTACTACAATTTCGCTAATACTTTGTTCTTTAATTGCTTGGTTGATTTCTGATAATTGATAACGTTTACAGTTTGAGCTATCGGACAAATCCTTATCGGTGTTGATATAACCTTTAACTTCAAAGTTTGGGTCGTTGTTTTGAAGCTCACTGATCATATTGTCTACATTGTAGGCATCGCCAACAATTAGTACGCGCTTATAAAAACGCGGTGAGGCAATAACTATGATATAAAATAATCGCCATAAATATAAAAGCCCCAACAAAATTCCTAAGAAAAGTAATATCTGAATTCTATTTTCGGGAAGTGGTGGCGTATAAACCGGCGTCATTAAAAAGAATAAGCCTGTTAACAACACTGTGAGTGTTAGGTTTTTAAAAATCGTAAATTTAGATTCTGATTTTTGGAGGTCGTAAAGTTCAAAAATAGTTCCAAAAAACAAGGTATAACCGCTTAGCACCACAAACCAAGAAACATAATTTCCTTTAGCCGAAAAATAATTGATTTCGAAAAACTTAGATGCTACCACAATAGCAAAACAAGCCACAATCACATCTATGATTCTTAGCAAAATTTTTCGCTCTGAAATCTCAAAATGGGTAGATTTCTTTTTGTTCATAATAGCTGCTCTGGTTTCCGCAAATTTAAGCAAAAACTTCTACCTCTAAAGGAAATATTAAAATCATTGTTACTAGTAATTAAGCCTATCAAATGGTGGAAAAAGGAAATTCTTAATACCCTTTTTCGGTATCGACTTGATTTTCTAGCTCTTCTCCGTTCTTCATTCGCTTATAATTTTCAATAAGTTGTTTTGCGGCAGATTTTGGATTGGTTCTGCTAGCAACGTGTGGTGTGATTGTGATCCTTTTATGCTTCCAAAATGAATGATTTTCAGGAAGTGGTTCTTCTTGAAAAACATCTAAACTAGCTCCAGAAAGCTTATTTTTAGCTATTGCTTCAATTAAATCTTCTTCGACTAAATGCTCGCCTCTAGCAACATTTACCAAATATGCATTTTTAGGTAATTTAGAAAACAGGTTTTTGTTTAAGATTCCTTTTGTTGAATCGGTTATTGGAAGCAAGCAAACCAATATTTCAGCTTGAGCTAAAAATTCGTCTAAGCCATTTTTATCGTAGGTTGTAACTCCTTCTATTTCTTTTTTAGACTTTGCCCAACCGTAAACTTTAAAATTATTGTTGAGCAATAATTGAGCTACTGCTTTTCCTAAAACGCCAAGCCCCATTATTCCAACATTAGTTTCTTCTGGTGTTTTATACGGAATAATTTTCCAGTTTTTTTTCTGTTGATTTTGAAAGTGAATTGGCAAGTTTCTAATATAGCTCAGGGCTTGAGTCAACACAAAAACACTCATATCTTTGGTGAGTTGCGAATCGACAATTCTTGTTACTTTTATATTTTCTGGTAGTTCGTCATCTTTTAAAATATGGCGCACACCAGCTCCCATACTTGCTACTACTTTTAGGTTCGGAAACTTTTTGAACACACCTTCAGGGTGTTGCCAGCTTATTGCATAAGTAACTTCTTCAAAATTAGAAACATCGGGATAATGTTCGATTTTGGTGTTCGGGTTTTGGTTTTCTAGCTCCTTGATCCACTCTTCAATATTGCTATGTTCGCTTATTAAAACTATACTCATTGTTGTGTGTTTTTAAAATCGGTATTTATTGGCATAGGCGTAACGCATCAATTCACCTTTCCCTTTCAGCTCTAATTTATGCGCCATATTTTTACGATGTTTCTGAACTGTAGATATGGCCGTTCCTCTTTTTTCTGCGATTTCAGCAGTGGTTAGCCCATCAGCAATTAAGCGTAAAATTTTGATTTCACTAGGTGTCAATTTAGATTTAATATCGTTATGAGAGTTAGAGTTTTTAGCATTAAAAAGTTCAGTATCGAAATATTTTTTGTCTTTGCAAACCGTTTCAATAGCCGTTAAAATTTCTTCGAGCGGTGAATTTTTTAAGAGGTAACCAGAAACGCCAGCGTCTATCATTTTTTGTAAGGTTTCTTCTTGATTGAACATTGAAAAAGCTATTACTTTTACATCTGGCCAATTTTGTTTAATTTTTTTGGTGAGTTTGATGCCGTCCATTTTTGGCATTTTGATATCAGTTAACACAATATGAGGGCGGCAAACGTGGAGTTGTTCATAAAATTCTTCTCCATTATTTGCCGTAGCAACAACCGATATATTTTCTTGTTTACTCAACATTAACTTCATTCCATCAATAAGCGATTGATGGTCATCTACAATAGCAATTCGTATCATAACGGAATATCTATAATTACGGTTGTTCCTCTTCCTTCTTTTGAATCAATTTCAAATTCACCTTTAAGAAGATTTACTCTTTTCTTGATACTTTCAAGTCCCATTCCATCCGAAGAGTTGAATAATTGGTTGGAATCAAAACCAACACCATCATCTTCTATCATAATATTCAATACATCGTTATAATTAGTGAGCGATATATTGGCTTCTTTTGCTTGTGCGTGTTTCATAATATTGGTAATTAACTCCTGAATAATCCTAAATATAGTAATTTCTTGCTTACTAGACAATCGATCATCAACTTTATGGGTGTGCAGACTCAACTCCAATCCATTAATTTTTGAGGTGTTTTTGACTAGTTTTTCCAAGGCAGGAATCAATCCATCTTTAGCTAGAACCCCTGCATTTTTAAGGTGAGAAAGATTTCTGATTTCTTGATAGGTTTCTTCTAACAGTGAATTTGTTTTTTCAATTAAATCTTGATCGACTTGTTGGTTTTTAAGTTGACTTTTTAGGTGATTAAAATGCATTTTTACCGATGTCAAACTCGCGCCAATGTTGTCGTGTAAATCGGAGGCTATACGTTGACGCTCTTTTTCTTGGCCTTCTAACATTGCATCGATTGATTTTAACTCTTGCTCTTTACGTAATCGCGCATTACGCTGCTTTTCAATTTCCTTTTGTTTTTCAAGTAGCAACTGTTTACGTTTGATGTTTTTTACTACAAAATAGCCAAGTATTAATAAAAATATGATGATTAAAGTACCAATAAAAATAATGATTCGGTTACGCTGATTTTTCTGTTCTAGAAGCAGGTTTTCCTTTTCTTTTCTTTCTGCTTGAAACCGAGCCAAATTCACATTTTGCTTATCAATATCATACTGATCCCGCAACTTGTTATATTTTTCCATATACGCATAAGCAGAATCGATTTGACCCAAAGTTTTATAGTCTTCAGCCAATTGGTGGTAAATTCTTACTTCTAATTCTGTTTGATAGGAATTGGTTTTGGTTGCATCTGCCTTTTTCAGCAATTGTATTGAAGTCTCTACGTCGCCACTATAACGCGCCAAATTACTACTCAATAAATAAAGTGTTTTCTGATTGCTATTTTTACCGATTTCATTATAAATTTCCCGAGCTTTTTGGTAGTGATATTCTGCAGAATCAAGTTTTTTCAAGCTTTCGCCATACAACAAACCCAAATAATTATGCACAAGAGCTTCATCTGTTTTGTAGTCAGATTTGGTACTGTACTCAAAAGCGCGGTCCATGTATTCTCTAAAACCATAAGGATTTTCTTGGGTTATATTTTCAAAAGCAAGGTTGATTTCAGCTCTCGTTAATTGACTATAATTTTTATTCTTTTTTGCATTTTCGTGAAAAGTATGTAGATAGTCAATCGGGTTTCCTTCATAAAATGGAGAAGTAAGCAAAGTTAAATAGAGCTGCATATTTACTTCATTCCATTCATCTTCATAATCAATTTCTTCAAAATAACGCTGAGCAATTTCTAGGTTTTGTACTACTAAATCGTATTCGGTAGATTGGTCGTAAGCGTCTGCTAGGTAGTTGTAATAAAAGGCTTTTTGCTTCGTGTTTAGCCCTAAGGTATCTATATTTAATAAATTATGAAAAGCTGAATCAATTTTATTTTGCTTAATAAAAAACTTTCCTTTGATTATATTTTTATCACTATTAGAAAGTTCATCATCATTTAGCAATTGTTCTACTGCTGAAAAATTACCAATTTTGAGATGTTTATCAACCTCTCTATACTGAGCAACTATTGCTGTTGAAATCAAAAAAAACAATAAAAAAAAGCCTTGTTTACAACTCATAACACCCCAATCAATACTTAACGCTTAATAATCCCTAAATTTTTCCTACAACAAATTTAGGAAATAAAGTCATATAAGCATACATTATCAAGACAATTACAGCAATAGTTATAAACATAACTATATTAAACATTGTTTTCATTTTTTAGAACAATATTTAATAGTTAGTTAATCGAACTTAAGCGCTTTTACTGGAGAAATTCTAGCAATAATAATAGAAGGAATAATTAGCATTACCAAGCACAAAATAAAAGTTCCTATATTCACTCCTAAAATATAAGTCCAAGATAGGTAAACAGGCGCTTCGGTAACGTAGTAAGTTGCGGGATCTAGTGGTATAATTTTAAAATACTTTTGAATTACTAAAAAACCAACACCAATCAAATTTCCCCAAAACATTCCTTTGAGCATCAAAAAAGCGGCATTGTATAAAAATATTTTCCGAATACTCCAATTGTTGGCTCCAAGCGACTTTAGCATTCCTATCATAGTGGTTCGTTCAAGAATTAAAACCAGCAAGGCGGTTATCATATTAATTCCCGCAACCAAAATCATAATTCCAATAATAAGCGCAATATTAAAATCAAACAACGAAAGCCATTCAAATATAGCTGGATACATTTCTACAATAGTATCTGAATTTAGAAAAGAGCCTATTTGAGTATATACCGTATTCCCAACCGCTTCAATATTATTAAAATCATCTACAAAAATCTCAAAACCTCCAACTTGGTCGGCTTCCCATTTATTCAAACGTTGAATTTGTTTCAGGTCTGCAATCAAAAAAGATTCATCAAATTCTAAAAATCCTGAATTAAAAATTCCCACAATATCAAAAGCAACTAAACGCGGTTTTTTTGATGCTCTATCTTGCAAGAAATAAACCACAACTTGGTCGCCTAACTCAAATTTCATTCGCTTTGCGATGTATTCAGAAATTAAAATCTCCCGGCTAATTTCGTCGGTATAATCGGGCAGTCTACCTTCTTTTAAATATTCTTGAAAATACGTCCATTTGTAGTCAGCTTCAACACCTTTTACCACAATTCCTTCAAAATCGGTTTCCGTACGAATAATTCCGTATTTGGTGGCAATAACCTGAATGTGTTCGATATTGTTTACCGAATTAAAATCTGGGTAAAACTCTTGGTCTTTTGAAACAGGCGTTAAGGTAACATCTGACTGGTTGCTGGAAAAAGGGCTAACCGTAATATGGCCGTTAAAGGCAGCTATTTTGTCACGAATTTTCTCCTGCAAGCCCAAACCTGTTCCAAAAGCGATAAGCATCATAACAATACCTAACGAAATTGCTAAGGTTGCAATTTTTATTATAGGCGCAGATATACTACTTTTATAATCTTTTTCAGTAATTAATCGTTTAGATATAAAAAATTCGAAATTCACTAGCTTATGATTTACAAGTGGTTCAAAAATACATTTTTATTTCTGGTTTTAGCAAGCTTTTCTTGCAATACACAATCGCAAGACACCAGTAATGTCAACTCCCAAAAAAGCCTTAAGCTTGGTGTTGAGCAAACAGATAAATACCTTCCTTTACTACAAAATAAATCGGTAGCTATTCTTGGCAATCAAACTTCGGTGATTGAAACACCCAACAGAAAAGTTCATTTAGTCGATACTTTAATGAGTTTAGACATCAACATTACAAAAGTTTTTGCTCCTGAACACGGATTTCGAGGAACAGCAGATGCTGGCGAACATATTAAAGACGGTATTGATGCTAAAACTGGTATTTCGGTAATTTCATTATACGGAAGCAACAAAAAACCTACTCCAAAACAACTGGAAGGCATCGATCTGTTGGTTTTTGATATTCAAGATGTTGGCGCTAGGTTTTACACCTACATTTCAACGCTACATTATATGATGGAAGCTTGCGCCGAAAACAACATTACAGTGCTGGTTCTCGACAGACCAAATCCTAATGGTCATTATATCGATGGGCCTATTTTAGAAATGGAGCATCAAAGCTTTGTCGGAATGCATCCAATTCCTGTGGTTCACGGACTTACAATTGGAGAGTACGCAAGAATGATTAATGGCGAAAATTGGCTTGATAAAAAAATGCAAGCTGAATTAATGGTTATTCCAATGAAAAATTATGCTAGAAATATGGAATACACGCTTCCGGTTAAACCTTCACCCAATCTACCCAACCAACATGCCGTTAATTTATACCCGAGTTTATGTTTTTTTGAAGGAACAACGATTAACGCAGGACGCGGAACCGACACGCCTTTTCAAGTATTTGGTTCGCCGTTTTTAGCAGCAGAAAAATATAACTTTTCATACACACCAAAATCGCTTCAAGGAGCAAAAAACCCAAAGCATTTAGGCGAAAAATGTTTTGGAGAAAATTTAACTCAACATCAAAAATTAAGTCAGCTCAATTTGAAATGGCTTGTTGAAGCTTACTTCAATACCGCTAACCAAGCTGATTTTTTCAATAGCTTTTTTACTAAACTTGCCGGAACCAAAAAATTGCAACAACAAATTGAAACAGGTGTTTCTTTAGAAGAAATATACAAAAGTTGGCAAAATGGCTTAAGAGCTTATCAAAAAATGAGTGAAACTTATTTGCTTTATGACGAACCGCTTAAATTAGCTCACCATTAAGTTCTATCTTGTAGTTGATTTTTACTGATTTTTCGAGCATTTTTGAAACTGAACAATATTTGTCAAACGAAAGCTGAACTGCTCGTTTAGCTTTATTTTCAGGAATTTCACCTTTCATTTTAATGCTTAAATCGATGGTATTAAAAACCTTAGGAATCGTTTCATTTCTAAGGCCTTCAACCGCGACATCTAAATCGTCAAGCTGAAGGTTTTGTTTTTCTAAAATGTGAACAATATCAATACTGCTACAACCAGCAACACCCATCAAAATTAACTCCATCGGGCTAGGTGAAGTCGGGTTTTCTTGTGTAGAATTACATAATTCAATTTGATGACCGAGCTGATTCTTAGCTGTAAAATCGGTAGTTGAATTCGCTTTTTTCTTTAAGTTGATTTTCATTTCAATTACAATTATTAGGGTCAAAAGTAAAGAAAATAAAAATATACTAAATTATACGCTCGTAGAAGAAATATAAATGGCTTCTTGAATAAAAACTATTTGCGCAAACAAGAAAAGCACCAACAAAAACCCTGTATTAACATAAAATTATTATATTTAACGAACTTTTTCATCACGAAAAGCAACTTTTATTTTACAAAGCGTGATTAAACATCTTTTATAAATGTGAAATAGTCAAAAAAATAATTATTAATAGAAGTTTTGAATTGAAAACTTTAGCAATAAAATAAAAACCAAAAATATCATGAAGCAATTGATTTTACTTATATTTCTTTCACCTTTAGTTTTATTCTCTCAAGACAAACTTGATTTAGACAAAAAATATAAAATAACTGATGACTTTGAGCTGCAAATAATTAGCTTGAAAAGAAAAAAAACCTCTGGCATTACACGAGGCAGTCACCGAACATCGACTTATATTGTGGCTAAAGAGGGGTTTCTCCATATTGAACTCAAACTTCAAATCGAAAATATAGCTGATGGCAAAAAGTTTAAGGATTTCGATAAATTTGAAATAATTGATAAAAATTCTAATGTCTATACAGCTCATATATGTGCTGACCTTGAATCTAATATGAAGATGTGTCGAAGGTTTAAATTAAAACTAAAACACAACAGAAAACAAGTAGCTATAATAGATTTTGACAAACCTATTCCTGATGATGTTGAGATAAAACATTTAAGGTTCGATGGTGTTGACTTAGTTAGTTTTTAATTTTAATAAATTATGATTTTACACTTCCAAGGTTCACAATGTCTATTTTGTAAAAATCCAAACCCAAGACGGCAAGGAAGAAACCAAGAAATTAATTGTTAAATAGGAATTAAATAATTATGAAACTACTTTACGTTATACTCACCATAAGTTTATTAGCCAGCGCCAACACAAACGCCCAAGAAGCCGATTGGCAATGGACAAAACGCGGAGGCGGTTTGGGCCCTACTGACTCTAACCCTCACTATTTTTACAAGCACGAAAAAGCCAACGATGCAGTAATTGATAGCGATAACAACTATTATATTGTAGGGGAAATAGGTAATACCGATGTTACTTTTGACGGCATCTCCATAGACACCTATAATACCAACACCTTAGGAAGAGATGCATTTTTAATTTCTTTTACCTGTGAAGGGGACTACCGGTGGCATAAAATTTTTGGAGGGACACAAAGTGCAGAAAGCGCTTTAGCTGTTAGTATTGACGAAAATGATGATGTCTACGTTTCTGGACACGTTAGGCCTACAACAATTAGTGGTGACTTGCCTGTACATTTTGATAACGACAGTATTATGGGATATGGTACATCATCCCCAAATACAACAAGTATTAATAATAAAAAAGCCTATTTAATTAAATACGACCAAGAAGGCGATTTTCAATGGCTAAGAATGCCGGAGGAAGATAACCTTGAATATTTCCCCTCTGGCGCTTCCTTTGGTCATTACACAGAAGCTGATGGCACCACACACCTGTTGGCTTACCTCCACGAAGGTACACATGTTGATGGACAACTTGAAATTGATGATGACCACACGCTAGCTATCATCAAATATGACATCAATGGGGATGTCATCGATCAATTTACGCTTCCCATTATTCATGATTCACTCCCTTGGGGTTATAGAACTTCTTTTGAATATGATGAAAATTTACAGCGCTATTATGTAGGAATAGATGCTACAGGTCAAAGTTCTGATTATTACGAAATCAATGACGTAGAATTGGAAAATGCAATGAGTTTAGTGGCTCTTGACCATAATGGTCAATATTTATGGCAAATCAATAATGAGCAAACTACTGGTTTTGGAAATATCAATAATGTAAAAGTAGATGAAGATTCCAATATCTATGTGGTAGGCAGAATGATTTCAGATTCAGGCGAATACAGTCAACCTGAATATCACGATAGTTTTGCAGGTTTTGAAAATTCTGCTGTAAATTGGACGGGGCATTTTGGAGACCAGGCCGCTTTTGTTGTAAAATTAGATTCTGATGGAGAGCTTATTTGGGGAAGCAACCCCGATTATTATACCCCGCTAGTACATGGGTTAGAAATTGATGATGATTATGTTTACATGTCCTCATCGCATTCTTTAAATAGCTGGGGAGATTTTGAAATTGACTTCCCTCTAAATTCAGGTTTTGACCCGTTTTTTGCTGTTTTAGATAAACAAACAGGCATTATACAAGATTTTGTTTCTATAGAAGGCATGTATGATGGTAGTACTGCACATATAACTACCATAAAAAAAGATAAAGCTGGAAACCTCCTGCTTGCAGGAACTTTTATGAACAACTTGTTTTTTCCATACGGCCCAGAGCTTGCCTTAGCAATGAGTGGCCCGCACGGAGATATTTTTGTAGCCAAATATGGAGACGACAATTGCACCTTTAGCAGTACTGCCTTTGAGCAGGAAGTCAACCACATCCAACTCTACCCTAACCCAGCTTCTCATCTAGTTTATTTAGAAAGCAAATTGCCTCTGCAAAACGCAAGTATTTACAACATCAAAGGGCAACAAGTATTAAGTGTAAAACTACAAGAACAAAACAGTTTTTCGGTACAAGATTTATCCAGCGGTGTCTATTTTGTAAAAATCCAAACCCAAGACGGTAAGGAAGAAACTAAGAAGTTAATCGTTAAATAGGAATTTTGAATTGCTAATTTTGAATTAAAAGAGTTTATGAATCGAGAGTCAAGGAGTCAATGGCTCGTGAGTCTATAAAAATTATGCAATTTGAAATAATCTATAAAAATAAACTAAAGCCTTATCGAGCTAAGATGTATTTTATATCTTTGCATACGAGGAAGGATTTGACTGATTGCAACCTCTAAAAAATGCTAAAGCAGTAACTTCATTTTTTTAAGTGCTTGCAGTTTTTCCCTCCGTTTTTTAAACACTAAAACAGTACGTATGCCATATTTATTCACCTCAGAAAGTGTCTCAGAAGGACATCCAGATAAAATTGCTGATCAGATTAGTGATGCCTTACTGGATTATTTTTTAGCCTTCGACAAAAACTCGAAAGTAGCCTGTGAAACATTAGTAACAACTGGGCAAGTCGTCCTTGCAGGAGAAGTAAAAAGCGAAACTTATTTAGACTTACAGCAGATCGCTCGCGATGTCATCAATGACATTGGTTATACCAAGGGAGAGTATCAGTTTAGTGGCGATTCTTGTGGTGTTATTTCTCTTATTCACGAACAGTCGCAAGACATCAACCGTGGAGTTGACAGAGAAGATAAGGAGGAGCAAGGCGCTGGAGACCAAGGCATGATGTTTGGTTACGCCACCAACGAAACTGAAAACTACATGCCTTTAGCCTTAGATATTTCACATAAAATTTTAATTGAACTTGCTAAATTAAGGCGAGAAGGAAAAGATATTTCATATTTAAGACCAGATGCGAAGGCACAAGTTACACTTGAGTATTCTGATGATAATATTCCGCAGCGAATAGACACCATTGTTATTTCAACACAACACGATGATTTTGATGAAGAGAACAACATGCTTCAAAAAATTCAACAAGACATCAAGGAAATACTTATTCCACGAGTAAAATCGCTTTTCAATAAAAACGTACAAGCACTTTTTAATGATAACATCACATATCACATCAACCCGACCGGTAAATTTGTAATTGGTGGCCCACACGGCGATGCAGGCTTAACTGGGAGAAAAATTATTGTAGACACTTACGGGGGCAAAGGCGCACATGGCGGTGGTGCTTTCTCAGGAAAAGACCCAAGCAAAGTTGATCGTTCTGCTGCTTATGCAACTCGGCATATTGCTAAAAATTTGGTTGCTGCAGGTGTTGCCAACGAAGTTTTAGTTCAAGTTTCATACGCCATTGGTGTAAGCCAACCAACTTCGATATCGGTGAACACCTATGGTAGTTCACAGCTTAACTTAAGCGATGCTGAAATCGGTAAAAAAGTAGCAGAAATTTTTGAAATGACACCAGCAAAAATTGAAGAGCGGCTAAAATTAAGAAACCCTATTTACAGAGAAACTGCTGCTTATGGCCACATGGGGAAAGAGCCTCGTATAGTCAAGAAAGAATTTACCTCTAATTATTCTGGTCAAAAAACACTAGAAGTAGAATTGTTTACTTGGGAAAAATTAGATTATGTCGATCGCATAAAAAAAGCTTTTGACATCGATTAATCAAGCTTTCATTAAACTTTTGCTGAAGTTTATTTGTGCTAAAAAATTAATAAAATGAAGTAGAGTCGTTTTAGAATGTCGTTTTTTTATAAATAAATTACTATTTTGCAAGGTAATCTAAATCCAATAGACAATGAATGAAGTAAAACGACTCTTCGACTTCCCATACTACCAGCTTAAAAAATTCAATTTAAACCAAGCTTTAGTTACAAAGTACAACGGAAAATGGATCAGCACTAGCACAACCGAATATATAGAGAAAGTAAATAGGATTAGTAGAGGGCTACTGCGATTAGGCGTAAAACCAAACGATAAAGTCGCCCTTATTTCTACCAATAACCGAACCGAATGGAATATTATGGATATTGGAATTATGCAATTAGGAGCGCAAGATATTCCCATCTACCCAACGATTTCTAAAGACGATTATCAATACGTATTAGACCACAGCGAATCTAGCTACTGCTTTGTTTCTGATAAGGAAGTTTATGATAAAGTAATGGCTATAAAAGACCAGGTTCCAAGCCTTAAAGAAGTTTTTACTTTCGACGAAGTTGAAGGTGCAAAAAATTGGTCAGAAGTATTGGATTTAGGAATTGATGACAGCAATCAAACTGAAGTAGAACAACTAAAAGCAGGTGTTAAAGAAGAAGATTTAGCGACTATTATTTATACCTCAGGAACTACAGGAAGACCGAAAGGTGTTATGCTTTCTCATAAAAATATTGTGAGTAATGCCATAAACAGCTCTACACGACTTCCACTTATTGAAGGGCAAGCAAAAGCCTTGAGTTTTTTACCTGTTTGCCACGTTTATGAACGAATGCTTCAATATTTATATCAATACAACGGAGTAAGCATTTATTTTGCAGAATCTATCGATACCATTAGCGATAACCTGAAAGAAGTAAAGCCAGAAGTAATGACGGCTGTACCTCGACTTTTAGAAAAAGTTTATGATAAGATTATAGCAAAAGGAACAGCCTTATCTGGCATAAAAAAAAGTTTATTCTTTTGGGCTGTTAATCTCGGACTCGAATATGAACCATACGGAGCAAAAGGCGCTTGGTATGAATTTAAACTAAAAATCGCTAGAAAATTAATTTTCAGCAAATGGCAAGAAGCTCTTGGCGGGAACTTAAAAGTTATTGCTTCTGGAAGTGCTGCTTTACAAAGCAGACTTGCTCGCGTTTTTAATGCTGCTGATATTCGAGTTATGGAAGGTTACGGTCTTACAGAAACTTCACCAGTTATTGCTGTAAATGATATGCGCAGTAGAGGTTTTAAAATAGGAACGGTAGGAAAACCAATACCAGAAACAGAAGTAAAAATAGCCGATGATGGCGAAATCCTTATCAAAGGACCACAAGTAATGATTGGTTATTATAAAAATAAAGAAAAAACAGATGAAGTTTTAATAGACGACTATTTTTATACTGGAGATATCGGTGAAATCGATGAAGAAGGATTTCTAAAAATTACCGACCGTAAAAAAGAAATGTTTAAAACTTCTGGCGGAAAATACATCGCTCCTCAAGTTATTGAAAACCTAATGAAGCAATCGCGGTTTATCGAGCAAATTATGGTCGTTGGTGACGGCGAAAAAATGCCAGGAGCTATTATTCAACCAGATTTTGAATTTATTGAGGAATGGGCTAAACGCAAAAAAGTTGACGTTGGAAATGCTAAAGCAGATTTAGCTAGCAATCCACAAATAATTGAACGCATTCAAACAGAAGTCGATAATTACAACCAAAAATTTGGAAAATGGGAACAAATAAAACGTTTTGAACTTACTCCTGAAGAATGGACTATTGAAGGCGGAGAACTCACCCCGACTATGAAAATGAAAAGAAGAGAAATCAAATCAAAATATATGGATTTGTACAATAGAATTTATAGCTAAACAAAGACTAACATTCCCTAAATTGTTTAGGGAATGTTTAAATATTTATGCGTCTGTAAAGAAATTTTCCACTTTGGATTTTTCATTACATAATCGACAATTAAAGGCATCATTTTTTCTCTTACACTCCATTCTGGCTGCAAATACAATTCACAATTGCTATTGATTTTTGAAGCTTGCTCTTCAGCAAATTTAAAGTCGTGTTTGTTATAAACAATCACTTTCAATTCATCAGCAACTTCGTATATTTCCTCGGTAGGAAGCTTATTCTTTTTTGGCGATAGACAAATCCAATCCCAAACACCTGTCAGTTTATATGCTCCAGAGGTTTCAATATGAACTATCGCATTTTTTCTTTTTAAACCTTCGGTAAGCAAAGTCATATCCCACGTTAAAGGTTCACCACCAGTAACCACAACGGTATCGCTATATTTTACAGCATTTTCAATAATTTTTTCGGTAACTGAAGGTGGATGTTTTTCAGGATCCCAACTTTCTTTTACATCACACCAGTGGCAACCAACATCGCAACCGCCAATTCTTACAAAATAAGCTGCTTTGCCAGTATGATGACCTTCGCCTTGAATGGTGTAAAACTCTTCCATTAAAGGAAGCATTTTCCCCTCGTTTACCAAACTTGTAATCTTCTCTTTCTCCATAGGCGACAAAGGTAGTAATAAAGAATTTTAATCAGATAGAGAATTATAAAGAGAAATAGAAGTCATACAATCTACATTGCTTATTTTTGACCAAAATTTGATTTCAAAAAAAAATTATACCTATGAAATATCCAAGTCTATTGATTTTAGCTGTCGCCCTAATTTTTGCAAGTTGTCAAAACTCAACTGATCCTTATTTATTAGAAAAAGGAAAAATTGGTTTAATAGACAGCTCCACAAAAAAATATGAACTTGAAACGATTTTTGCAGAAGACTCTATTGTAGAAGCGAGTCAAAATCGATTTGATAACGCAAGTCAAGAAATTGAAATCTACAACAAGCAAGGCGAATTGATGTTGATTTTAGAACCTCGCAGCCAAGATAGCACAGCTACTTTTAGTCAAGCCAGAATAGTAAGCGAAAAGTACAAAACAGCAAAAGGCTTAAATCCTAAAAGTTCGTTTGGTGATATTTACAAAAACTATAAGATTTCAAAAATTCAAAATAGTTTAATTTCGTTGGTGGTAACAATTGATGAGTTGGATGTGTTTGTTTCTATTGATAAAAACGATCTTCCAGCAGAATTAAAGGTAGATGCCGACGAAAGAATTGAATCAAACCAAATACCTGATGATGCTAAAATCAAGTATTTCTGGATGAATTTAACTGAAAGTAATGATGAAAATGAATAGATGGGTAGTATTAGTTTTTGTATGGGTGCTAATAGGTTGTTCTTCTAAACAAAAAGATTATGAAGCTATTTCACCGATAGATAATGCTGGCAACCTAAATGTTATTATTGAAACGCCTGCAAATACAAAAAGTAAAGTTCAGTATAATTTTAATACCAAAAAATTTGTAAAAAGCAACGATGAGTTTACCACAAATGCTTTAACCAATCTTGGTTTTATCCCTATTGTTGGACAAAAACTGGATGTTTTAGTAATTGGTGAACCGCAAAAAACAGGAGAAGTTGTGCCTACCCAACCGCTAGCACTTTTAGAACTCAAAAACGATGGAAGCAGCCATTATTTTGTAATCAGCAAGTTTGCTCAGCACGGTTCAGAAATAAAAGATTTTGATGATTTTGCTAGCAATTTTTTAAGCTACCGAAAATCTATTTCAAATTGGGTAAAAGCAAATTATGAGCTTCCCGAAAACGCTATAACTTTTTGGTATGATGAGGCTAAGGTCATTCAATTTATAAGCAACTACAGCAGCTAGATGAAAAAATTAATCAATAAATACTTACCACGAATTATTGGCTTACAGATTAATTCTATCTATGCTGTAAACAAAAAAAAGGCGGTTATAAAAGTCTACCGTATTTTTTGTACGCCACGCGGTGGTAGGATAAAACCTCATCATCAAGAATTTTTAAATCCTGCGCGTGTTACAAAATTCACACAAGGAAGTTTGCAACTGCAGACCTATCATTGGAAAAACGATGGTCCTACCGTTTTGCTCGTTCACGGCTGGGATAGCAACACCCATCGTTGGAAAAATTTAATCTTAAAACTACAGAAAAAAAACTTTAATGTCGTGGCTTTTGATGCGCCTGCACAAGGCTATTCTGACGGCAAGGTTTTAAATGTTCCACTTTATGCAAAATGCATTCAAAAAATAATTCAGCTCTATCAACCAAAATATGCAATAGGACATAGTATGGGCGGAATGAGTATTTTTTTTAATGAATATTTACATCCTAAATCAAGCATCAAAAAAATTGTAAGCTTGGGTGCACCTTCCGAAATGGAAAAAATAATTCTTGATTTACAACAAATTATGCGCTTAAACAACAAGCTTATGAACGATGTAGAAGATTATTTTGAAAACAAATTCGGTTATCGATTTGGAGATTTTTCGACAGCTAAATTTGCACAAAAAGTAGAAAAAGAAGTCTTTGTTATTCAAGACAAATACGATAAGATTGTTCCGTTTAGAGCAGGCGTTGCCATACATAATAGTTTGAAAAATTCAAAGTTTTTAGAAACAGAAGGCGCTGGACATTCATTAAATACTGATAAAATTCACCATAAAATCATTTCCTTTTTGGAATAAAACACATTCAATTTATGGAAGAAAAACCTGTAAGAATCAACAAATACCTCAGCCAGATTGGTTTTTGCTCAAGAAGAGAAGCCGACAAACTATTGGAGCAAAACCGAATTACGGTAGATGGCAAACATCCAGAATTAGGTACAAAAGTTACTCCAGGATCAAAAATTTGTGTAGACGGCAAGGAAGTTGACCAAAAAAAAGATGATTTTGTGTACTTGCTGCTCAATAAACCCAAGGGAATTGTCTGCACTACCGACACACGAGTAGAAAAAGACAATATTATTGATTTTGTGAATTACCCCAAACGAATTTTTCCTGTTGGAAGATTGGATAAAATGAGTGAAGGCTTGATTATGCTAACCAACGATGGCGAAATTGTAAATAAAATTTTACGAGCAAAAAACAAAAACGAAAAGGAATACATTGTTGGAGTAGATAAAAAAATTACTGATGATTTTTTAGAGCGAATGCGAAATGGTGTTCCTATTTTAGGTACGGTAACCAATAAATGTAAGGTCGAAAAAATTGATAATTATTCGTTTAAAATTGTCCTTACTCAAGGACTTAATCGCCAAATTAGAAGAATGTGCGAAGCCTTAGATTATCGTGTAAGAAAATTACAACGAATCAGGATCATGCATTTGTTGTTGAATATGCCGCAAGGCGAATACCGCGAGCTATCTCCAAAAGAAGTAAAAAGACTAAAAGATTACCTAGAAAAGTAATCTTTATAAAAAAATATTGTACTTTTAGAAAGCGATTTCAGGTTGCAGTTAACAAAAAACTTATGAGTACAATAAAGCCATTTCATCTAGCAATTCCGGTAAATAATCTTGAAGAAGCAAGAGTATTTTACCGCGATATATTAAACTGCGAAGAAGGAAGAAGCGCCCAAAACTGGGTTGATTTTAATTTTTTTGGTCATCAACTAGTACTGCACGAAACCAAATATGAGCAACAGACAGATATAAGCAATAACCATGTTGATGGTCAAAAAGTTCCCATTCCTCACTTTGGGATTGTTATGGGTTGGGATGAATTTCATCATTTTGCAAAAATGCTTCAAATCAAGCAAGTGGTTTTTCAAGTTGCTCCTCATGTTCGTTTTAAAGATCAATCTGGAGAACAAATAACGATGTTTTTTTATGACATCTCTGGAAATGCCTTAGAGTTTAAAGCTTTTAAAAATTCAACAGATTTATTTGAAAAATGAGTAAAAACAAAATATCTCCGAGTCTAATTCGCCAAACATTTATTTTGTTATTAATAATTGTATTGGGTGGATTAATATTAGACAAAACACTACCCTATTTTTCTGGTGTTTTGGGAGCCATTACCTTGTTTGTTATTTTTAATAAACCTATGCAAAAAATGCTTGACCGCAAGTGGAACCCTACTTTAGCGTCGGCTGTTGTCTTATTAGTTTCTACGCTGGTAATTGTCTTCCCAATTTTTGTTACAGTTTATATGCTAAGTTCAAAAATATCGCAAGCGGTAAAAAACTCAGAACAATTTATCAACGCATTAGTCATTCAACTAGAAGAATTTGAAACTAATATTGGCTACAATTTAAGCGATAAGCTCGACCCTTCTTCAGTATCAGACTGGCTATCAAATAGCTTACAAAGTATCGCAACAGGCACTTTTGATGTTTTTATTGCATTAAGTTTGATGTATTTCATTTTATATTATATGCTTATCAATCAAGATAAGATGCAATCTACTTTACTTGCATACATTCCCATTGGTACAAATAATTTAAAGAAAATTGGTGAAGAAGCTTATGCTAAAGTAAAAGCAAATGCCATCGGAATTCCTCTTGTAGCTATTTTTCAAGGAGTTATCGCCTTAATTGGATATTGGATATTCGGCATTCCCAACCCTATTTTTTGGTTTGTAATTACAGCTCTAGGTTCAATAATTCCATTTGTGGGAACTGCTGTAGGAATCATACCAGTAACTATTATTTTATTTTCGCAAGGAGCTACTGGGCAAGCTATAGGGATTCTTTTGTATGGATTTATAGTAGTTGGTTCTTCGGATAATTTAATACGCCTTTATGTACTAAAACAAATGGCAGACGAGCATCCGTTAATTACACTAATTGGAGTAATAATCGGTATTCCTTTATTTGGCTTTATTGGCCTGATTTTTGGTCCTTTAATCATATCTTTATTCTTGATTATTGTTAAGATTTACAAGAAAGAATATGGTGAAAAAAACAAAATAGAAGACTATGACCGACTCTTATGACAAATCGTCTATCGACGAAAAATATATTCGTAAAAATGCCAAAAGTGTTGATAAATCTGATATTGACAATGCCATTGAAAAAGAAGATGAGATAAAGCAGAAATCAACCCGGTTTGGTAAGTATAAAGAGAGTATTAAATTACTTTTTGGATTGCTGAGAGATTATCGAGCCAAACGATATACACAAACTCCTTGGATGAGTATTGCTGCCATTGTCTTTGCTTTATTATATATTTTTAACCCGATGGATATTATCCCTGATTTTGTTCCTCTAATTGGTTATATTGATGATGCAAGCGTGTTGGCATTGACTTTAAAACTTGTAAAAGATGACTTAGAGGTTTATAAATCTTGGAAAGGAAAAAACCGCTCAACAGACTAAAACTGCTCAAGCGGTTGGTTTTTTTTATTCAACTAGATAACTATAACGTTTTAATTTAGAGTCCAGCTCTCATACGGTGTTGTTCTCTTGCTAGCAAAGTATTTTTAAGCAACATTGAGATTGTCATTGGTCCAACTCCGCCAGGCACAGGAGTTATAAATGAAGCCTTTTTGCTTACATTTTTATAATCTACATCGCCTGTAATTCGATATCCTTTTTTGGTAGATTCGTCTGGCACTCTCGTAATTCCTACATCAATAACAACTGCATCGTCTTTAACCATTTCAGCTTTTAAATAGTTAGGCACGCCCAAGGCTGTTATAATAATATCAGCTTGGCTAGTAATCTGTGTTATGTTTTTGGTGTGACTATGCGTTAGTGTTACCGTAGAATTTCCTGGAAAACCTTTTCGTCCCATCAAAATACTCATTGGTCTTCCAACAATATGACTTCTTCCAATAACAACTGTATGCTTTCCTTTGGTTTCAACATCATAGCGTTCAAGTAGTTCTAAAATTCCAAAAGGAGTTGCTGGAATAAAAGTCGTCATGTCCAACGCCATTTTACCAAAATTTGTAGGATGAAAACCATCTACATCCTTATCAGGGTCAATTTTCATCAAAACTTTTTGGGTATCAATTTGTTCGGGTAATGGCAATTGAACAATAAATCCGTCGATATCATCGTCTTGATTTAATTCTTCAATTTTATCAAGCAATTCTATTTCGCTTATAGTAGATGAAAGTTTTACTAAAGTAGATTCAAAACCTACGCGCTCACAGGACTTCACTTTGCTATTTACATAAGTTAGACTAGCGCCATCATTACCGACTAAGACTGCGGCAAGATGCGGCACTTTTTCGCCTTTCTCTTTCATTTTATCTACCTCAGCTTTGATTTCATTTTTGATATCATTACTGGCTTTTTTTCCGTCTAAAATTGTCATTGTTGTGTTGTGTTAAGTGTCTTATTCTTATAAAAATTAGCGCATATTTTTCATCATTTGCATCATTTTTTTACCGCCACCGCCTTGCATCATCTTCATCATTTTGCTCATTTGGGTGAATTGTTTCAGCAATTGATTAACTTCCTGAACGGAAGTTCCCGATCCTTTTCCGATTCTGCGTTTTCTTGAAGCATTAATCACATTAGGATTTTCTCTTTCTTCAGGAGTCATCGAATGAATAATCGCTTCAATATGTTTAAAGGCATCATCATCGATATCTACGTCTTTCATCATTTTTCCAGCGCCAGGAATCATTCCCATCAGGTCTTTCATGTTACCCATTTTCTTGACCTGCTGAATTTGCTTTAAGAAATCATCAAAACCAAACTTGTTTTTGGCAATTTTTTTCTGAATTTTTCTGGCTTCTTCTTCATCGTATTGTTCTTGAGCTCTTTCAACTAAAGAAACAACATCTCCCATTCCGAGGATTCGATCGGCCATTCGAGAAGGGTGAAAAACATCTATCGCTTCCATCTTTTCTCCCGTACCAATAAATTTAATTGGCTTATCAACAACAGATTTGATCGAAATAGCTGCACCACCTCTTGTATCACCATCTAGTTTGGTTAAGATTACACCGTCAAAATTTAAGCGCTCGTTAAAAGCTTTTGCGGTATTTACAGCATCTTGCCCTGTCATCGAATCTACTACAAATAAGGTTTCTTGTGGCTCAATAGCTTGATGAATATCAGAAATTTCATTCATCATCTGCTCATCTACAGCCAAACGACCTGCGGTATCAATAATAACTACATTATGACCATTGCTCTTAGCGTGCGCTATAGCATCTTGAGCAATTTTAACTGGATTTTTTTCTTCTTTATTTGAAAAAACCTCCACTCCTATTTGATCGCCAACCACGTGAAGCTGGTCGATTGCCGCTGGACGATAAACATCACATGCCACTAAAAGTGGGTTTTTCGTTTTTTTACGTTTAAGGTAGTTTGCTAGCTTTCCTGAAAAGGTAGTTTTACCAGAACCTTGCAAACCAGACATTAATATAACACTAGGATTGCCCGACAAATCGATTCCTTCGGTATCGCCACCCATCAATTCGGTTAACTCATCTTTTACGATTTTAACCATTAATTGATTTGGTTTCAAGCTCTTTAAAACGTCTTGACCTAAAGCTTTTTCTTTAACCGTGTTGGTAAAGCTCTTGGCGGTTTTAAAGTTAACATCGGCATCTACCAAAGCACGCCTAACTTCCTTAAGTGTTTCGGCTACGTTAACTTCTGTAATTTGCCCGTGTCCTTTTAAAACATGTAAGGCTTTATCTAACTTATCGCTTAAACTATCAAACATAATCTTTCCTTATTTGCGGGCAAAAATAAGAATTTGAAAGTTAATTAAGAAGCTTTGTGATAGTGAATTAAATAAAAAATAAGTGAGCTATGAAGTAACTTATCTAAAAATACTCCAATCTAATTTGAGGGAAAAAATATTTGAATACAGCGCTACACTTTGGTCGCCTATATCGGTAAAAGCATAATCAATCTGAATTCCTTTGTAGTTAAAACCGACACCAAAGTTAGGTTGAAATCCTACAGCTGTGCCTCCTCCTAATTGCTGAACTTCTTGAAAATTCCCTAAACCCATTCTCAAAAAAACCATTTTTATATAGCTTCCTTGAAAACCAATTGCAGGTGTAGCGCTTACTTTTGAAGTTGATATAATATCATTGGTTTGTGTAAAACGCATATCAAAATTTACAGCAGCCAGTAAGTCAAATTTAGAACTCAATTCAAAGTTTCTTGCTGCTCCTAATTGCAGTTTTGGAATGGTTACCTCGGTAGTTTCTGGCATTTCTTGGTTTTGACCATCAACCGCTCCTCGAATCGTTTCATATTCTTCTTCATTAATGCTCCACTGATTATAAGTGGTTGTAATATCGCGAGCCATTGCTCCAAAACGCCAATTGCCAGTTTTGTATTGAACTCCTACATCAAAACCAAATCCCCAAGCATCTGCAAATTGACCGATAACACGCCGAATAACTTTGGCATTGGCTCCAAAACGAAGTCCTTCTATATTGGTTTTTCTGGCATAGGTAAGCGTAAAAGCATAATCGGCTGCAGAAAATAGGCTTATTCGGTTGTAATCTATATTTCCTTGACTGTCGATTAATTGAGTGGTATTCATAATGTCATCGACACCAAAACGAATCATACTCAGACCTACTGCAGATTTATCATCCAAAGGCATTGCTCCTGCTATGTAGTTATAAGTTGCTATGTTTGCAAAATAGTTGGCGTGCATTGCTGCAAATTGATTGTCTTCTATGTCGGTAAGCCCAGCAGGATTCCAGTAAACTGAATTTACATCGTCTGACGATGCCGTTACAGCGTTAGCCATTCCAAATGCCGCAGCATCTACCCCAATATTCATAAACTCATTGGAGTATTTTCGCACCGTTTGACTGTATGCTATGACGGGAATTAAAACCCAAAAAAGGAATGATAACTTTTTCAAATTAGAAATTTTGGCAAATATCTTATTTAATTTGTAATATTATAAACTTTATTTGCACGAAGATATTGTTTTCAAAAAGAATATAAATGTTAAAAAAACAAATTCCAAACCTCATCACTCTACTCAACTTAAGTTCGGGTATTTTTGCAAGTATTTTAGCTGTTGAAGGCGAATTTTTTGCTGCAGCTTGTTTTGTCTTACTGGGCATTTTTTTTGATTTTTTCGATGGTTTTGCGGCACGATTGTTAAAAGTAAGTAGCGAAATGGGACTTCAGCTAGATTCGCTTGCCGATATGGTAACTAGCGGCTTGGTTCCGGGGATTGTACTCTTTCAACTTATCCGAAACAACCTTTCTGCTTCTGCCAATGAATCCTTGATAAGTTTTGACACACCACTATGGGCTTACGCAGGATTTTTAGTAACTTTAGGATCGGCGTATCGCTTGGCTAAATTTAATATTGATGACCGGCAAACCGATTCTTTTATAGGGCTACCAACTCCTGCAAATGCGCTGTTTATTTTAAGTATACCGCTGGTCATCGAGTTTCAACCTGACCATTTTTTTGCCGAGGTTTTTGCATCGCTTCCATTTCTAATTAGCATAGCCTTCCTAAGCACTTTTATCCTTAACGCAGAAATCGCACTATTCTCTTTAAAATTCAAATCCTTTAAATGGAAAGAGAATTGGCATCGTTTTTTGCTCATTTTAATCAGTGTAGTTTTTATCATTCTTTTCAAATTTGCTGGTGTTAGCTTATTGATTGTAAGTTATATTCTGCTATCATTATTCCTTAGAAACAAGCAATAATTTTCACCATCTCAACAGAAAAAATTCACCAAAAATTATTAGTCTATTATTCCGATAGATTAATAATAATAAATTATCTTTGCGCCTCAAAACCAAGCACAAAGAATGAACAAAAACTTAAAAACAGCTATTCAAGCAGCGCTAGAAGCAGGAAAAGCCATAATGGAAATCTATCAAAAAGATTTTCAAATTAATTACAAAACAGATGATTCGCCGCTTACAGAAGCCGATCAAAAAGCAAACGATATTATTATGGATTTTCTACGTCCAACGGCTCTACCTATCATTAGTGAAGAAAACAAAGCTATTGATTATGAAGAGCGAAAAAAGTGGAACCAATGTTGGATTGTCGATCCGCTTGATGGCACCAAAGAATTCATCAAAAAGAATGGTGAGTTTACCGTAAATATTGCATTGATAGATAATAATCTTCCTGTATTGGGCGTAATTTATGTTCCTGCAAAAGAAGAGTTGTATTTTGCTGATATTGATGCAGGGTTTTCAAAAAAAGTAACGTACGATTTTAGTCAAGACATCGAAAACAATCTTGCCAACGCAAAAGCAATTCAACCAACAAAAAGCAATGATTCTGTTCGTATAGTTGGAAGCCGGTCGCATATGAATGATGCTACAAAAGATTTTATCGACAACTTAGACACTTCTAAAAACATTGAAGTTGTTTCTAAAGGAAGTTCGCTAAAATTCTGTTTAGTAGCCGAAGGAAAAGCAGATATTTATCCGCGTTTTGCACCTACAATGGAATGGGATACAGCAGCTGGTCAAGCTATTTGCAAAGCAGTAGGCTTATCGGTTATCGATAAATCTACTCAAAAAGAAATGCTATACAATCGCGAGAATTTACTCAACGAACATTTTTTAGTCAGTAATCAGTAAAAAATGAGCAATAATATAGTTACACATCACTACGAAATAAATCGTAAAAAACGCAACGAACAAAACGGACATCCTTCGTTTGTATTGTGGTTTACGGGGCTTTCAGGTTCTGGAAAATCGACCATAGCCAACGAAGTTGAGAAACAATTGTTTGAAAAAAACTTGCGCTGCTACTCGCTAGATGGCGATAATATCAGGTCTGGCATAAATAAAGGTTTAAGCTTTACTACTGCAGATCGAAAGGAAAATTTACGCCGAATTGCTGAAGTGGCCAAACTTTTTGTAGATGCCGGCACCATTAGTATTGCTGCATTTATATCTCCGCTGGTAAAAGACCGAGAACTCATCAAAAAAATTATTGGAGAAAACGATTTTGTAGAAATTTTTGTAGACACTCCACTAGAAGAATGTGAAAAACGAGATGTAAAAGGATTGTACCAAAAAGCTAGAGCTGGAGCGATTAAAAACTTTACAGGAATTAGCGCTCCTTATGAAGCACCAAGTTCTCCAAATATTCGCATTTCAACAAAAAATGAGAGTATTGAAGAGTCTGCCAAAAAAGTAATTAATTATATCGAAGAGAAATTATTAGCATAGCATTATGAATAAATACTATTTAAACTACCTTGACGAATTAGAATCTGAAGCTATTTACATACTTCGTGAAGTATGGGCACAATTTCAAAACCCGGTAATTTTATTTTCGGGAGGAAAAGATTCTATTTTGGTAACACATTTAGCCAAAAAAGCATTTTATCCCTCCAAAATTCCATTTTCATTACTTCACGTAGATACGGGGCATAATTTCCCAGAAACTATTCAGTTTAGAGATGATTTGGCAAAAAAACTAGGAGTGAACTTAATTGTAGGATCTGTACAAAAATCAATTGATACGGGTCGAGTTGCCGAAGAGAAGGGAAAAAATGCAACTCGAAATGCGTTGCAAATTACCACGCTACTCGATGCTATTGAAGAAAACAAAATTGATTGTGCTATTGGTGGCGGCAGAAGAGATGAAGAAAAAGCTAGAGCTAAAGAGCGCTTTTTTTCTCATCGCGATGATTTTGGCCAGTGGGATCCTAAAAATCAACGTCCAGAACTATGGAATTTACTTAACGGAAAACATTTTGAAGGCGAACATTTTAGAGCTTTCCCGATTAGTAATTGGACCGAAATGGATGTTTGGAACTACCTTACCAGAGAAAAAATTGAAATCCCATCCTTATATTTAGCACACGAAAGAAAAGTGGTAAGAAGAAGCGATTCGTGGATTCCTTATTCAGATTTCTTAAAATTAGAACCCAACGAAGAAGTCGTTACCAAAAAAATTAGATTTAGAACACTTGGAGACATTACCATTACAGGTGGAATTGAATCGGATGCAGATACAATGGAAAAAATTGTAAAAGAAGTTTCAACTATGCGTCAAACAGAACGTGGCAATCGCTCTGATGACAAGCGATCGGAAACTGCTATGGAAGATCGTAAAAAAGAGGGATACTTTTAAGCCATTTCATTTGAATAGCATTTTTTACTAATTTTTGAATTTTACATTATGAATATAGATAATAACCAATTACTAAGATTTACCACAGCAGGAAGTGTAGACGATGGAAAAAGCACACTTATTGGTAGATTATTATACGATTCAAAGTCCATTTTTGAAGACCAACTTTCTGCCGTTGAAAACACGAGCAAAAAGAAAGGAATTAAAGGCGTTGATCTAGCACTTTTTACCGATGGTTTAAAAGACGAGCGTGAACAAGGAATTACAATTGATGTAGCCTACCGATATTTTACAACACCTAAACGGAAATTTATTATAGCCGATACGCCAGGACATATTCAGTATACACGAAATATGGTTACTGGCGCTTCTACTGCTAATGCTGCTGTAATTTTAATCGATGCGCGTCACGGCGTTATCGAACAAACCAAACGCCATTCTTATATAGCTTCTTTACTGCAAATTCCACACATTATTGTGTGTATCAACAAAATGGATTTAGTAGATTATAGCGAAGAAGTTTATAACGATATTGTAGCGCAATTTGAAGAATTTTCATCTAAGTTGTACATAAAAGATATTCGCTTTGTTCCAATAAGTGCGCTTAACGGCGACAATGTTGTACACAATTCCAAGAATATGGATTGGTACCAAGGCGCGCCATTACTAAATTTGCTAGAAACTTTGCACATCAGTAGCGACATCAATAAAATTGATGCTCGTTTTCCAGTGCAAACAGTCCTGCGTCCACAGCGAGATGAGTTTAGAGATTATAGAGGTTATGCTGGTAGAATTTCAAGTGGCGTATATCGAGTTGGCGATGAAGTGGTCGTTCTACCGTCTGGGTTTTCTTCCAAAATAAAAAGTATCAATGCTGGCGATAAAAACATTCAAGAGGCTTTTGCACCAATGTCGATTTCTATGACGCTAGAAGATGATATTGATGTAAGTCGTGGAGATATGATTTTGCGAAAAAACAATCAACCAGAAGCCATTCAAGAATTTGATGTAATGTTATGCTGGCTTAACGACAAACCTGCTCAACCTAGAGCAAAATATACGGTTATGCACGCTTCAAATGAACAAAAGGCAATGATAAAAGAAGTCATCTATAAGGTAGACATCAATACTTACGACCGTAATAATGAAGACAAATCGCTTGAAATGAATGATATTTCTAGGGTAAAAGTAAGAACCACAAAACCACTTATGGTAGACCCATATAAGTCAAATAGAAATACAGGAAGCCTTGTTTTGATTGATGAAAACACAAAAGAAACAGTAGCCGCTGGAATGATTATATAATTAAGCCTACAGCAACTTTAAACTATGCATCCGTCTTTTGTACTAAGGGCGGATGTTTTTTATTATTTTTGAATAAAATTTAACGCCTTGAAAAAAGTACTGATTGCCTTACTAAGCGGAATTTTGCTCGCAGCTGCTTGGCCTACTTACGGATTTGCTGCTTTTGCTTTTATTGGATTTGTTCCTCTACTTTATTTGGAATATCTCATCAAAAAAGAAAGTCCCTTAAAAACAAAATGGAAAGTTTTCGGGCTGAGCTACCTTAGTTTTTTTGTTTGGAACGTACTTACAACGGCTTGGATTTACTATTCAACTGCTTTTGGAATGGCTTTTGCCATTTTGGTGAATTCGTTATTAATGGCATTGGTTTTTTTGCTGTATCATCTGGTAGCAAAACGAGTCAACTTTACAGCTGCAGGGACATTTTTTATAAGTAGTTGGATTTGTTTTGAAAAGCTACATCTCAACTGGGAATTCTCTTGGCCCTGGCTAAACTTGGGAAATGTTTTTTCGGAATATATCAATTGGGTTCAGTGGTATGAATATACTGGAAGTTTTGGCGGTTCATTATGGGTTTTATTAACCAATTATATCATTTTCAAAATTGTACTGCTTTATCAAGATTATAAAGAAAAAGGCATTATTTATAGAGGAATTATTCGTGTGCTAGCTGTTATAATCATTCCGATTATTGCTTCATATCTCATCAAACCAAGTCAACTTAAACCTGATGAATATATTGAAGTGCTTGCTTTACAACCAAATATCGATCCTTACAACGAGAAGTATTTCACAAATGATCGTCAAATAAAATCACTTTTAATTGAATTAAGTGAAGAAAAAATTTCACCAAATACCGATTTATTATTATTACCAGAAACCGTTTTTGCTGATGGTACTAAATTTGATCGATATGAAGTTAGTCAAGCGCATTTATTCACAACTGAAATGTTAGAGAAATATCCTCAGCTTAATATTTTAGGAGGAATTTCTGCACACGAAATTATTAGAGATGAAAACAAAATAGGCAAACAAACCAATTATTTACAAGACGGAGTTTGGTTCAACGACTTTAACGCTGCTTTTTTTAAGAACAAGACTTCAGCAACTGAATTTTATTATAAATCAAAATTGGTGGTTGGTGTAGAAAATTTCCCATATCAATCTTTATTACGCCCAATTTTAGGCGATGTTATGATTGATTTAGGCGGCACAGTTGCGATGAAAACCACCCAAGAAGAACGCAGCCATTTTGAAACTAATAAAGGTGTGACTATTGCACCCATAATTTGTTACGAATCTGTATACGGCGAATACGTAGGCGATTATGTAAAAAACGGAGCAGATGTTTTGGGGATTATTACCAACGATGCCTGGTGGGATGAAACTCAAGGGCACCAACAACATTGGAGCTATGCAAAAATAAGAGCTGTAGAAACGCGCAAATCGGTTGCAAGAAGTGCCAATACAGGAATTTCTGGATTTATCGATGCCGACGGAAGTGTTATTTCGCGTACTCAATACGACGAAAAAACAAGTATTAGCACCAAATTACCAGTTTATAAAAAGCTTAGTTTTTATGTACAATACGGAGATTACATTGCTCGCGTAGTTCAGTTTTTAGCCTTGTTTATTTTCTTATTTGCACTCGCCAAAAAGCGTAAATAATACTTTTAAACTGGTTCGCCATACAAGTCAAAATCAGCAGCATCTGTAATTTTGATATCGGCGAATTCACCTGTTTTTAAGTAGAATTTTGAAGCATCAACTAAGACCTCGTTATCAACGTCAGGAGAATCAAATTCAGTTCTACCGATAAAATATTCGCCTTCCTTTCTATCAAAAACACAGCGATAAACCTTTCCGATTTTTTCTTGATTCTGCTCCCAAGAAATCTGCGATTGAATTTCCATAATTTCGTTAGCACGCTGCATTTTCACCGCTTCAGGTACATCATCTTCTAAATTGTAAGCGTGTGTATTTTCTTCGTGTGAATAAGTAAAACATCCTAAGCGTTCAAAGCGCATTTCTTTTACCCAGTCTTTTAATTCGTTGAAATCTTCTTCTGTTTCACCTGGATAACCGACAATTAGTGTTGTGCGAATAGCAATCCCAGGAGATTTTTCACGGAATTTATAAAGTAAATCCGTAGTTTTTTTATGATTGGTTCCTCTTCGCATCGACTTCAGTAATTTATCTGAAATGTGTTGCAGCGGAATATCAATATAGTTACAAACTTTAGGCTCTTCCCGAATGACATCGAGTACATCTTCTGGAAAACCAGTTGGAAATGCATAATGCAAGCGAATCCAATCAATTCCATCAACTTTTGCTAGATGCTGTAACAACTCGGCTAAATTTCTTTTTTTGTAAAGATCTAATCCGTAATAAGTCAGATCTTGTGCGATCAAAATCAATTCTTTAACGCCGTTGGCAGCAAGTTTTTTGGTCTCTTCTACCAATTCTTCAATCGGTTTAGATTTATGACCGCCTCTCATCAACGGAATGGCACAAAAAGAACAAGGTCTGTCGCAACCCTCAGCAATTTTAAGATAAGCGTAATTCTTTGGCGTAGTGGTAAGTCTTTCGCCAATCAATTCGTGTTTGTAATCTGCGCCAAGTGCTTTCAAGAGCGCTGGCAATTCTGTAGTACCAAAATATTGATCTACATCTGGAATTTCTTTTTCTAAATCAGGTTTGTAGCGTTCAGACAGGCAACCAGTAACAAAAACTTTGTCTACATCACCGTCCTCTTTTTTTTGCACAAAATCTAAAATGGTATTCACCGATTCCTCTTTGGCATTATCGATAAATCCGCAGGTGTTAATCACCACAACATTTCCTTCTTGTTCGTGAACAACGTCTTTCTTATTAGCTTTTAGTTGTCCCATTAAAACTTCAGAATCGTAGACATTTTTGCTACATCCGAGCGTTACAACATTGATTTTGTTCTTTTTAAGTGATTTTGTGCGCATAAACTAATTTTGATTTGCAAAGATACGACCTAATATGAAAAGCCAAGCTAAAAAGGCAAATAGCTTGAAGCACTTTTCACTTTAGTATTAGAAAGTGAAATGATGGAATTTTAATTTTATTGTAAGATGCTATGCAACCATTGAACTAAGCTCGTTTCGTAGGCTCTAATTGCTATAATAATAATGAAAGAAACGATAACAAACGACCAACTCGACTTGTTCGTTTTAAGCAAATAAACGGCTAAACCTGCTAAAATTAAGGCAGGTAAAGTAACTATAAGGTTGGGTAGCACCCACATTTCTTGCGTAAAAACGGCAATTAATTTCATCAAAAAGAAAATTCCGCCAAAAATAGCTATGATTTTTGTGCCTATGATGGTGGTTTCTTTTTTTAGTAAAGGTGGTTTTTTTTCAGACATACAAACTATTGCTTAAAGAAAGAATCGACAAACTCAAACTTATTGAAAGTTTGTAAATCTTCGACACCTTCTCCAACTCCAATATAACGAACTGGTATTTTGAACTGATCGCTAATACCAATAACGACGCCACCTTTGGCAGTACCGTCAAGTTTGGTAACCGTAAGAGAAGTAACTTCGGTAGCTGCAGTAAATTGTTTAGCTTGTTCGAAAGCATTTTGACCAGTCGAGCCATCCAAAACAAGCATCACTTCTTGGGGAGCGTTTGGAATCACCTTTTGCATTACCCGTTTTACTTTAGTTAATTCGTTCATCAAATTAACTTTATTATGCAGTCTACCAGCAGTATCAATAAGAACCACATCGGCATTTTGTTTCACTGCACTTTGTACGGTATCAAAAGCAACAGAAGCAGGATCGCTGCCCATTTGTTGTTTTATAATAGGAACATCTACTCGGTCTGCCCAAATTTGTAATTGATCGATTGCAGCAGCTCTAAAGGTATCTGCGGCACCTAAAATTACTTTTTTACCTTCGCTTTTAAACTGAGCTGCTAACTTGCCAATCGTAGTTGTTTTTCCAACTCCATTTACACCAACAACCATAATTACATAAGGTGTTTTTGATGCAGAAGCTATTTCTTCTTGGTTAGATTTTTCTTCAGTTTCGCTTAATAGACTAGCAATTTCTTCGCGTAAAATTTCGTTTAACTCATCCGTACCAACATATTTGTCTCTAGCAACACGCTCTTCAATTCTATCGATTATTTTTATGGTAGTAGCTACCCCGACATCGCTAGAAATAAGCACTTCTTCAAGATCATCTAAAACTTCATCATCAACTTTAGACTTACCAGCAACTGCTTTGGTTAATTTTCCAAAAAAACTCGATTTCGATTTTTCTAAACCTTCATCTAATTTTTCTTTTTTTTCTTTTGAAAATATTTTTTTAAAGAACCCCATTACGTCAGAATATTATTGAGTTAAACTGAAAAAATCAGTCAGAAATTATATTCGGCAAATATACATAAAAAGAAAAAGCCGTGCATTTAAAAATGACGGCTATACCTTATAAACAATAATTTGAATGACTATTTGTCTTTCAAAAATTCGTTAACTTGTTCTGGAGCCATAACTTGCTCTACAAAAGTATAAGCTCCTGATTTAGGAGATTTTACCATTTTAATAGCTTTGGTAAGTCTTTTGCTTCCGGTTTGTAAACTTGCTACTGATTTCTTTGCCATAACTTACTACTTTATTTCTTTGTGAACCGTCATCTTTTTAAGTATAGGGTTGTATTTTTTCAACTCTATACGATCGGGTGTATTTCTTTTATTTTTTGTTGTAATATATCTTGAAGTACCTGGTTTACCAGAGTTTTTGTGTTCTGTACACTCCAAAATTACTTGAACTCTATTACCTTTCTTTGCCATAATTCCTATGATTTATTATTGCTATTTTTTCAAGAAGCCTTTTGCTCTAGCTTCTTTCAACACAGCTGAAATCCCTTTTTTATTGATTGTTTTCAAAGCTGATGTAGACACCTTTAAAGTAATCCATTTATCCTCTTCAGGAATATAAAAACGCTTTTTAACTAAGTTGACGTTAAATTTACGTTTAGTTCTATTTAAGGCGTGAGAAACATTGTTTCCTGTCATCGCTCTTTTTCCGGTAAGCTCACAAACTCTTGACATTGTTATATACTTTTACGTTTTTCAAAACAGGTTGCAAATAAACGACTTTTTACTCTAACTAGCAAACACTATAAGTAATTAATTTTCTGTTTTTTGGATTAATTTAATTCTCGTTTTTCTTTTCTGTAGCGTTTATCAATTCTTCTAGTATAATTTCCATCGATTTATTGACTGCTCGTTGAGTAACACTTTCTCGCTCTTTACCAAAGTTGAAGCAGAAACTTCTCATTTGGTTTGGTGTAGCTAGGCTAATAAAAACCGTTCCGATTTCGGCTTCGCTATCGCCTTTTGTTGGGCCCGCATTCCCTGTTGTGGCAATGGCATAATCCACTTTAAACATTTTTTTCACACGCTGAGCCATTTCATTTGTAATTTCTTCGCTAACTACAGAGTGCTTTGCTATAAAATCTGTTGGAATATTGAGCACATCGGTTTTAGCAGAAGTTGCATAACTAACGACTCCACCTTTCAAGTAAGCAGAAGCTCCAGGTATTTCAGAAAATTTAGCCGCAATTCGTCCTCCTGTACAACTTTCTGCTGTTGCTATAGTGAATTTATTAGCGGTTAAAAGTTTTGCTATACGTTCTTCAATAGAAAGTTCATCTTCATAACCTTTAATAATATCGCCTATAATAAGATGAAGTTTCTGAATTTCTTCTTCAAGCTGATTTTTTAAATCATTTTCATTATTTCCGCGAGCACTTAATCGCAACCTTACTCTTCCAAGTCCTGGCAAGTAAGCCAATTTAATGCTGTTAGGCAAATCATCTTCCCAATGAGCTATTTTATCGGCTATAGCACTTTCTCCTAAGCCATATGTCAGTAATGTTTTGTGAATGATAAATGGTGTCTGATATCGATTTTGGAGCCGTGGAATAACGTGGTCTCTAAACAAAGCTTTCATTTCGTATGGTACACCAGGCAAAGAAATATAAACAACGTCTTGGTGTTCAATCCACATTCCTGGAGCTGTTCCAAATCGATTAAACAAGCCCGTTGATTTTGAAGGAATTTTGGCTTGAGCTCGGTTAGAAGCTAAAATTGGCGTCTTAATATGCTTTTCGAAAATTTCTTCGATATGTTTAAGCACTTTTTGATCAGTAACTAATTCATCGTTAAAATATTCGCATAGTGTTTTTTTGGTAATATCGTCTTTTGTTGGGCCTAAACCACCAGTTGTTATGACAACATCAACATTTTCTGAAGCTGCACTTAAGGCAGCCAAGATGTGTTCTCTATCATCTTGAACCGATGTTATCTGGAAGATATCAATTCCGATTTTATTAAGTTGTTTTGCAATGAAAGCAGAATTGGTATCAATAATTTGACCAATAAGGATTTCGTCTCCAATGGTTATTATTTCAGCTTTTTTCATTATTTAATATTGAGAGAAATTAATTTTCGATCTTCAAGGTAGCCTTCCAATTTGTCGTTGGGATTAACTTTACCAACGCCGCTAGGAGTTCCTGTGAAGATTAAATCGCCTATTTTAAGCGTAAAAAAAGTTGAGATATACGAGATTAATTCGTCTATGCTCCACAGCATTTCTTGCGTATTAGCTTGCTGAACTTTTTTTCCATTTTGAAATAAGCAAAAATCAATTTTAGATTGATTTTTTACATTCTTTATAGGAATCCATTTATTTCCTAAAACACAAGAACCATCAAAAGATTTCGCTTTTTCCCAAGGCAAACCATCGGCTTTTAGTTGATCCTGCAAATCTCTAGCTGTAAAATCAATTCCCAAACCAATAGAATCATAATATTTATGCGCAAACTTTTTTTCGATGTGTTTGCCTAATCGATTAATTCGAACGACCAATTCTGCTTCATAATGGATGTTTTCAGAAAAAGGGGGAATATAAAAAGGCTGATTTTTCGGCAACAAGGAAGAATCTGCCTTCATAAACAAAACAGGATATATGGGTTTTTGGTTATTCAGTTCAGCAATATGTTGTGCATAATTGCGTCCTACACAAATAATCTTCATATTGTTTTATTTAGTAGATAGTTTTCTAAGTTGAATTGCAGTAAGCACTTTTTTGGTATAAAGTGGGAAATCTGCATTTTGAATCCAAGAATAATACCCAGGTTCTTTATCAAAAACGTCTGCTACTTTTTTTCCTCTGTGTTTTCCAAAAGCAAAAACTTCCTCTCCATTTTTATCGAAACGAACAAAGCCAGCAAAATCAGCAAATTTGTTGTGTTTACTAAACTCAGAAAGCCACTTAATATCGTTTTCCAAATCATCGTAACGATCTAATTGAGATTCTAAAACTTCATAAGTAGCAATGGTATCGGCTTCGGCACTATGTGCATTCTCTAAGTTTTTATCACAATAGAATTTGTAAGCAGCTTCAAGCGTTCTTTTTTCCTTTTTATGGAAAATAGTTTGTACATCTATCAAATTGATATTCTTCAAATCAAATTCAACACCAGCGCGGAGCATTTCCTCTGCAAGTAGTGGAATATCAAAACGGTTACTATTATATCCAGCCAAATCACAATCCTTAATAAATTGATAAATCGTTTTAGATAATTCATCAAAGTTCGGCTCACCAGCTACATCATCATCATAAATTCCGTGAATCTTAGAAGTTTCTAACGGAATAGGAATTTCTGGATTAACACGTCTAGTAAAGCTATCTTTATTTTGATTAGGATGTATTTTTAATATAGAAATTTCAACAATTCGGTCATTAGCAATATTTGTTCCTGTAGTTTCTAAATCAAAAAAACAAATAGGCCTACTGAGATTTAACTTCATCTTTTTGAAACAAAGTTAAGACTTAAAAAACAAAAAAAAGACCTAAATAACTGAAAGCAATAAACTTTGAATAAATTTTTCTATATTGTATGCCAACCAACAATTTTATTTAGAATATGAAACTAAAGTATGTTTCCTACATCAGCAATCAATCACAAATTTTAAGAGAAGAAGACATTCAAGACTTGTTATACAAAGTCAGAGAAAAAAACAGAAAGCTTGCAATTACAGGCTTACTGCTATTAATTCAAGGTAAATTTATACAGTATATTGAAGGCCCCGAAGACGAAATAATATCAGTATACGAATCTATTAAAAACGATACACGTCATAATAGCTTACTACTACTGGATATAGGTGATTTAAAAGAAAGGCAGTTTAAAGATTGGTCCATGTCTTATAAAAAAATAAACAATGATGAACTCGAAAAAGAGACAGGCTACAAAGATTTAGATTTAAACGAATTGCTGCAGAAACCATACAGTAAAAAGAAACACCCTATCTTAAACATTCTATATAAATTTTTAAGCAGATTATCTAAATAAAAAAAGTCCTTACAGGAATCTGTAAGGACTTTTAAATAAAGAAGGCGGCGACCTACTTTCCCACGATGTAGT
>JBNJHC010000015.1:0-60405 GCA_051748125.1 Bacteroidota bacterium | reverse complement strand
AGGATGGAGGTATTTTTTCCATTCAGATCCACCTGTAGCTGCTTTTGTTTCGCCTTTTTTATCGAGGTATTCTTGAGCTGTTTTTAAATGGGTGAGCGGCCACTTGACATTGTAATAATGATCAAATTTTCGCATGGATTCTAAAAGTGTTTTAGAAGGATTTTTAATTTGATTAAACTTTTCTGAAAGCGTTCTCCCTTTTACTTTTTCAGTAAGCGATTTAAACTGTTCTAAATATTTATCCTCAAAATGTATTAAGGTAAGTGTCTTTTTACCTGTTTTTCGGTTTAAACCTGCATCACGCCAATAGATGTGATTAAAATAATCTGCTGTTGTCGGATTTTCTGGTATGCGCTTTTTGCCTTCCTCGTTGATAAGATTTTTTAAAGGCGTACAGTAAATTTCTAATAATCTAAATTGTGCACTTTGGAATCCGCTTGCCGGTGCTAGCGTCATTCTAAACGTGTTATAATCATCGTAGCTCATTCCTTTTCGCATTACGCTAAAAGAAGTAATTAGCATATCTGTATAGCGCGTTAATCGCCCTAATTTATCGGCAAAAATTTCTTCTGAAACGTCTTCAAAAACCAGTTGTTCGATTTCATGAATCATAAGTTTCAAAACCAATTCGGTAACTTGGTGATAGCCAATAAAAACCACTTCATCTTTAAAATCGGTTCTGGGTTTTTGTAAGGATAACAAAGACTCTACTTGAATATAATCCCAATAATTAATTGGTTTTGCTTGCAATAAGCCTTTCAAATAAGTATCAGGATTCTCTCCTAAATTTTCGTATTTCTCAACAATCTGATCGATTATTTCTTGTCTATTACTCATCGTTAAATTCAATTTACACAAATTTAGTAATAATTTAGGCGTTAACTACCTCCTAGACTTGCTTTTTGAAATTAGTTTTCATTTATTTCGCGGCTATAAGAAAAATCAATATGAAACTATAAACCTTTATCGGCTTGTTTGTTTTCTGAAATAAAAACTTGCTACCTTTGTAATTATAAAATTCAATGATTATGTCTGAACAATTAGAACGCATAAAATGTTTAATTATAGGCTCAGGTCCAGCTGGATATACGGCAGCAATTTACGCTGCAAGAGCAGATTTAAATCCTGTAGTATATACCGGAATGGAGCCAGGTGGTCAACTTACAACCACTACTGAAGTAGAAAATTTTCCAGGTTATCCTGACGGAATTGACGGACCAAAAATGATGACCGAACTTCAAGCTCAAGCTGAACGTTTTGGTACTGATGTCCGAATTGGAATGGCAACTAAAGTTGAGTTGGCCAACAAAACAAGAGGGATTCATAAGGTGCAAATCGATAATAAAAAATGGGTAGAAGCCGAATCGGTTATTATATCTACGGGTGCTTCTGCAAAATACCTCGGACTTGAAAGCGAACAGCGTTTACGTGGCGGAGGTGTTTCTGCTTGTGCCGTTTGCGATGGTTTTTTCTACAAAGGGCAAGATGTTGCCATCGTTGGAGGAGGAGATACCGCTGCCGAAGAAGCTACTTACTTAGCAAAAATTTGTAACCACGTTACTATGTTGGTTAGAAGAGGCGAAATGCGTGCTTCTAAAGCCATGCAAAATCGAGTGTTTAACACCAAAAATATTGATGTTAAATTCTTTACTGAAATCGATGAAGTTTTAGGTGAAAGTGTGGTTGAAGGTTTGCGTATGATTAACAATCAGACACAAGAGAAGCAAGAAATTAAAATCACAGGATTATTTATTGCTATTGGTCATAAACCAAATACAGACATCTTTAAAGGTAGTATCGATATGGATGAAACTGGATATATTATAACCAAAGGAAAATCTACACAAACCAATATTCCTGGTGTTTTTGCTAGTGGAGATGTTCAGGATAAAGAATACCGCCAAGCAGTAACTGCTGCGGGAACTGGCTGTATGGCAGCACTCGATGCTGAACGTTATTTAGCTAGTCTTGAAGGTGAAGAAGAAGTGGTTTCTGAAGAAGAGTTTGTCAATTAATTAATTTGATTCAAATCTCACACATAAATGAAAAGTCGTATCAGTTTTTTGATACGACTTTCTTTTTTTAGTTGAAATGAATTTTTAAAATTCCATAGGAATCTCGATGCTTAAAATTTTAGAATTTGGTTGAATAGCTAACTCTACCTGTTCGGTGTCCCAAATTCCAATAGCATCTTTTGTGTTTAGTGCTTCATTCGCTATTTTAGCTTTTCCTTCTAGAACAAAAAAGTAAACGCCATTTGCTTTTTTATGAAACGAATAATCAATTTTTTTAGCAGAATCAAATTCGCCTAAATGAAACCAAGCATCTTGGTAAATCCAAACGCCTTCATCAGATTGATTAGGTGATAGAATTTGACCTAATTTATTTTTTGTAGCGGCTAATGAGATTTTTGCCTGATCATATCGCGGAGCAACATCTTTTTGATTCGGAATTATCCAAATTTGTAAAAAGTTGACCTCCTGATCTTTGTTTTTGTTGTATTCGCTATGCAGTACGCCAGTTCCAGCACTCATTACTTGAATTTCTCCAGCTTTTATAACTGAAGTATTTCCCATATTATCCTGATGTTCTAAATCGCCTTTAAGCGGAATAGAAACGATTTCCATATTTTCGTGTGGATGCGTACCAAAACCCATTTTTGGAGCAACAATATCGTCATTTAATACTCTTAAAGCGCCAAAGTTGATTTTATTTGGGTCGAAATAATTAGCAAAACTAAAAGAATGTCTGGATTGTAACCAACCGTGATTAGCTTCTCCACGTTCATTTGAAGGATGAAAAACAGTTTTCATAACACTTATCTATAATATTTTCTATAAAGTTTTTCGCTTACTGGCCAGACCAAAAATCGATAGACAATAAAGCCGATAATGATACTTGCAAAGAAATAAATTAAAGTGTTAAGATTATATATAATATGATCGACGCTGTCTTCAATGAAATAATCGATGCTTATAGCAAAAAAGAACAAAAGTAAACCAAAACCAAATCCGTAAGTTAGGCAATACTTTGTTTTACCCATTTTACGGGTTTCTTGCCAGTCGTTTACGTATCTAGGTATTTTTGATTGACTACTATTATTGCTGTTTTTTTGCTGTAAATCCATTTTGATTTTTCTTTATAACCGATCGTTTTAACTTAGAAACAAGAACTTTGTTTTCTTGAATAACGACACCCTTTTGTTCGCCGTTTCTTGAATGTAAAATTACTTTATTACCTTCTGGCATCCATTCAATTTTTCCTTCATTTGAGACAACTTTGTCTTCTCCTACATAGACATATTTTTCATGAAACTTGTCATCTTCGGTGATGGCTAATTTATATTTAATGATTTCACAATCTTCACAAGGAACATCGGCGTAATAAACACCTGTATAGTCTAAGCTGTTTTTAGCATTGTGTTCTTCTTTAAAAGATTCTTTTTCAGTTGTTTTAGCGTCTTTTTTTTCTGATTGATTTTCTTGGCAACTCCCCAAAAATAGTAAACCAGCTAAGGCTAAAAATGAAATTTTTCTCGTCATTTGATGTTTTTATTTTAGCCCAATGTACAAAAAAAAATCAATTTTTCTGACGGATATTTCAAGCTAGCGTTTTTGTTATTCAAAAATAATAATGTTCATACTAACTCATCAATGTAGAAAATGGGCAAAAAATTTATGGACGAAATTGATTCAACATAGCTAATGAACAATACCTAAAATCATCAAGAAATGACAAATGGCAGCGAGTAAGACAAAAACGTGCCAAATTACGTGGTTGAATTTCAATCGGTGATACACATAAAAAATAACGCCAGTGGTGTAAAAAAATCCACCTAAAGCCAGCATTAATAACTGATAAAAACTGGTGTTTTCGTACAAGGCAGAACCATCGATTACAACTAACCAACCCATTAACAAGTAGAGGAGGAGCGATAGTTTTTCAAATTTTCCTATGTAAGCTAGTTTTAGAAAAGTTCCTATCAAGGCAATTGCCCAAACAGCTATAAATAAATGCCAACCTAAACTGTCATTTAAAAGAATCAAACAGACTGGGCTGTAAGTTCCAGCAATTAAATAGTAAATTGAAATATGATCGACTATTCGAAATATTTTTTTCTTTGCTGGATTTTCAACATAATGATAAATACTAGAAGCAGTAAATAACAAAATCAATGATACGCCATAAGCGATAATTCCTAACCAAGCCGAAAAATTTTGGTATTGGTTTTTATAGATTAAAATACCAAATCCGATAGCGGCTAAAATCGCACCAATGAAGTGTGTAAGTGTATTGTAACGCTCTTCTAGTGGCGATTGAAAACTATATGTTGATTGTTTTTGACTCAATATAACAAATGTTTTTTCTCATTGTTGCGCCAACCTGCTTTGGAACGATATTTTACAAAATGAATTTTTAAATCTGCTTGCGACTGATAATCCACGAAAAAAATCACAAAATCTGCTTGCGATTTGTGATCGGCAAAAAACCAAATTCCTTTGTTGCCATCTACTTGACTTTTATAATCAGCTTTATGAACAAGTAAATCTGCTTGCGATTCATAGTCTACAACAAAAACACTAATATCCGCTTTTGATTTATAATCAGCAGAAAACATCACTTGACTGTTGGCTGATGAAAAACTACACAGCAAGAATAATACTATAAATGATTGTGTCCATTTTTTTATCATAATTTAGTTTTAGCATTTATAAAAATGATTCTTTTGATGACAAACAACACTAACTGAATGCTAAATCATACCAAATGCCAGTAATGAAATTAATACGGCGTAAAAAAGTACGATTTCTTTCGTTTTTAATAAACAAAGATACTTATAAACCAGTATAAAGTTAAAAACTAAAATCAAAATTCTCCAGGCAATGGTTTCTGGTTCAAAGTAGTGTGGAATTATGATTTCTCCGACGCAATAATCAAAAGAAAAAATCAGCAATATCGATATATATAAAATGTAGAAAACAGTGTAATTAAGGATTGTTAATCCAAAGAAAAATAAAGCGTTTTTCTGAGAAATCTGCTTGTAAATATAAAAACCCCAAAAAAGAAAAATGGTTTCTAGGCTCAATTGTCCTATTACAAAGTTGTAATTGCTATAGATTTCAAAAAAACTCAAGATAAATTTAATCAATCGAGGAGCAACCAGAATGATCGCAAAAAGTACCAGGTTTGATAATAAAAGATAAATCAAGCGCTTGCGTTGTCCAAAAAATAAAGAGCTTAAGTTCATATAGCTTTTAAAGATTAAATTCCTGCAAATAATATGCTTAAAACTGAAAATTTCATAATATGTCGCAAATTAAATACGAATATAGATAAAAATAACAAAAATTTTCATACCCTCATTTCTTTAGAATATTTCTCTCTGTTACTTAGTTGAATTTTTAGGCTGCATTTTGATACATAACAGGTTCAAAAGCTATTATTTAAGTGATTTAAACCAAGCTTCTTTTCTTCTTAAATAAAGTAATATTGCGGCAAAAATAAACCCAATTGCATAAGCTAGTATGATTTCAAATAATTCTAAAAACTTAAATATTAAGCTATTAACTAAAATTGCCATACCAAAGCATAAAGCTATTATTAAAAAAACTTGCCATTTGTATTTGAAAAAGCCCATATCATTATAAATTATAGTTTGATATATTTTGAATAAAAAGACAAATTAATAAAATATTACATACAGCCAAACAGCTATCCGTTTTTATCGTATTGTTTTAAATTCTGATAATAACACAGAGTTTAAGATATTGGTTACAAGATGAATACTCCTAATATACCGATAATTAAATTTAGTTATAGTTTTTCTTTCAAATACTTTGCTGTAAACGATTTTTTGTTTTTAATAATTTCTTCTGGAGTTCCTTCTGCTACTAAATAACCGCCATTTTCACCTCCTTCAGGACCTAAATCAATAATATAATCGGCACATTTAATCAATTCTAAATTATGTTCAATCACCAATACACTGTGTCCTTTTTCAATGAGTGCATCAAACGATTTTAGCAACTTTTTGATATCGTGAAAATGCAGACCAGTGGTAGGTTCATCAAAAATAAACAAAGCTTTATCGGCGGTTGTTCCTTTAGCCAAAAATGAAGCCAATTTTATTCGTTGCGCTTCTCCACCAGAAAGCGTAGAAGAGCTTTGTCCTAAAGAAACATAGCCTAGGCCAACATCTTGCAGTGGTTGTAATTTTTTTACGATTTTGCTTTCGCCATTCGTTTCAAAAAATGAAATAGCATCATCAATGGTCATCGACAAGATATCGTGAATAGATTTTTTTTCGAATTGAACTTCTAAAACTTCTTTTTTGAAGCGTTTTCCTTCACAAGCATCACATTCTAAATGAACATCTGCCATAAACTGCATTTCGATGGTAATTTCGCCTTCGCCTTTGCATTTTTCGCACCTCCCGCCATCGACGTTAAAACTAAAATGCTTTGCTTTAAAATCGTTTATTTTTGAGCGTTTTTGTTGTGCAAACAAATTTCTGATTTCGTCGTAAGCCTTGATATAAGTTACAGGGTTGGAGCGCGATGATTTTCCTATCGGATTTTGATCCACATATTCCACTTGTTGAATGTGTTCATATTTTCCTTCAAAATCATCATATTGTCCTGGTTTTCTAACATTGGCTCCAGTTGATTTCAGCATAATTGGATAAAGCAATTCTTTTACAAATGTACTTTTTCCACTACCTGAAACTCCCGTAATGCAAGTTAAATTCCCAAGCGGAACTTTTACATCTATGTTTTTTAAATTGTTTGCTCGACAACCATTTATTTTGATATACCGCGTTGTTTTTCTTCTGTTTTTAGGGATTTCAATTTGTTTTCTTTGACTTAGATATTCCGCTGTAAGCGAGTTTTGTTTCAAGATTTCATCAAAAGTTCCTTCGGCAACTAACTCGCCTCCAAAAGTTCCTGCTCGAGGACCAATATCAATAATTTTATCGGCAGCTTGCATAATTTCTTCATCGTGTTCTACCACAATTACCGTATTGCCAATATCTCTTAAGTTTTTCAAAACTTTAATCAATCGTTCGTTATCTTTAGAGTGCAAACCAATGGAAGGTTCATCTAAAATATACATCGAGCCCACCAAACTGCTTCCTAAAGAAGTGGCAATATTGATTCGTTGCGATTCTCCACCAGATAAGGAATTCGATTTTCGGTTTAAAGAAAGGTAACTCAAGCCAACATCGGTTAAAAACTGCAGCCTTGAATTGATTTCTTTCAGTAACCGATTTGCTACTTTTTCATCGTGTTTGGACAATGATAATTCGCTGAAATAAGTTTGTAATCGTGCGATAGGCAAATCGACTAAATCTGAAATGCTTTTCTGTTGAATTTTGACATAATCGGCTTCTTTGCGCAATCGTTTTCCTTTACACGTTTTGCATTTGGTTTTTCCTCGATACCTTGAAAGTAAAACCCGATTTTGAATTTTATACGATTTTGATTCTACTTTTTCAAAAAAACCATTGATTCCTGTAATGTCTTTGTTGCCATTCCACAAAAGGTCGATTTGTTCTTCAGACAATTCAAAATAAGGTTTATGAATCGGGAAATCGTATTTTTCAGCATACTTAATCAATTCATTTTTATAGCGTTTTAGCTTATCGCCACGCCACGGAAAAACGGCATCTTCATAAATACTGAGTCCGGTGTTTGGAATCACCAATTCTTCATCGATGCCAATAACATCGCCGTAACCTTCGCAAGTTGGGCAAGCGCCGTAGGGGTTGTTAAAACTGAATAAATGCAAGTTTGGTTCTAAGAATTGCATTCCGTCTAACTCAAATTTATTGCTGAATTCTTGCTGACTTTGATCGGCAATTTTTTCTAAAATCAATTCACCTTTTCCTTCAAAAAAGGCATTTTGAACCGCATCGGCAAGTCGATGGAAAAAATCTTCGTCATCTTTGACTACAATTCGGTCGACTACAAGGTGAAAGTTTTTAGCTTTAATTTTTTTATCCTCCAGAGCTTTATCAATTCGCAGCACCTTGTTCTTCACTTTTACTCTTGAAAAACCTTGCTGTTGAAGGATTTTAAGCTTTTCGTGAAAACTTTGTTTTGGAGCTAAATCGATGGGAGCGAGTAGGAGGAGCTTTTCTTTTTCAGGTTGATTTTTTACGGCATTGACTACATCGGTAACCGTATCTTTTTTGACTTCGTTACCAGAGATAGGTGAAAATGTTTTTCCGATTCTAGCAAACAGCAATTTTAGGTAATCGTAAATTTCTGTAGTTGTGCCAACGGTAGAACGCGGATTGGTAGAATTTACTTTTTGTTCAATAGCAATAGCAGGCGCAATTCCCTTAATATAATCCACTTTTGGTTTATCTAAACGCCCTAAAAATTGTCTAGCATATGATGATAGGCTTTCAACATAACGGCGTTGACCTTCTGCATAGAGTGTGTCGAAAGCCAAACTTGATTTTCCAGAACCCGAAAGCCCAGTAATAACCACTAGTTTATTTCTAGGAATAACTACCGATAAGTCTTTCAGATTATGGAGCTTGGCTCCTTTAATGATGATATTTTTCTTGGGGTCGACTGCTGCTAAATCTTGTTTCATAATCTTCTATAAAGTAGGGCAAAGTTAACTATAATTGCGTTGAAGTTTGAATAAATTTGATTCATTAAAACTTAATAATAGATTAAATTTTGCTTTTCACTTTTACCGAAATCGTTTTTTAAAGCTTAAGATTTTTATGAGTTCTTTTAAGCTGTTTTATTCGTTTTAAAATGTTGTTTATCAATAGTTTAAATTTGTTTTTACGGGTAGTTGAAATCATTTTTCATAAAACAAATTATGTTAAAGTCCTTAACGAATTTGTTTTTGTAAGAAATCTGTTTATATATTTACGCCATTAACTCAAACGAAAGGCTTATAGAAAATTTTTACTTTTTTAATAAAATACAAACTCTTTAGGAGCGAATTTTTAACAGTTAAAACAGTAATTATGTCTAATAAGCAACAGACTCCAGACTCAGTTCTTGTAAAAAAGTACATGGCCGGAAGTGAAAACGCACTAAGTCAACTTATCAATCGTCACGAACAACGAATTTATAATTTTATTTTTTCAAAAGTATTTGATCGCGATATAGCTAATGATGTTTTTCAAGACACTTTTATAAAAGTTATTAAAACCCTAAAACGCGGAAAATACAACGAGGAAGGAAAATTCTTACCTTGGGTTATGCGAATTGCTCACAATTTAGTGATTGATCATTTCCGTAAAAATAAGCGCATGCCAAAATTTGATAACTCAGGAGATTTTGATATTTTTTCGGTCTTATCAGACGATAAGCTCAATGCAGAATCGCAGTTAATAAAAGACCAAATTGAAACCGATTTGCGAAAAATAATTCAAGAACTTCCAGCAGACCAAATTGAAGTTTTAGAGATGCGTATTTATAAAGAAATGAGTTTTAAAGAAATAGCTCATAAAACCGAAGTTAGCATTAATACCGCTCTGGGTAGAATGCGATATGCGTTAATCAATTTGCGAAAAGTTATCGAAGAAAAAGATATAGTTTTAACCAAGCAATAAAATATTCATACAAATTTGCCGTTATAAATAGGAACAAAAACTTGATTATATGGCAAATGTTTACTCTAAAAAAATGCCCAAAAGGGCAAAAAACTTGCGACCAAGCAAGGAAGTTAAGAACTTTATTTTGAATTATTCAAAATCACTTCGAATTACTAAATACAAGAATTTGGAGTTTGAAACGCTTATGAATTAGTTGTTTTTTTTGTGGTTTATTTAATTACTCTGTTGTAAGCTGAGCTTGAAAAGGCTCAGCTTTTTTTATGTTTTTTTCAGCCATTCATTAATCACCGATTTTCTTCCAATTTTTTTAGTGATGCTATCTTTTTCTAGATCCCAACCACGAGCAGGAGAAAACTCTCTACCGTACCAAATAATTTGCAAGTGCAGTTTATTCCATTTTTCTTTAGGAAACAATCGTTTTGCATCCTTTTCGGTTTGTTTCACATTTTTTCCAGAAGATAAATTCCAACGATACATAAGTCGATGAATATGCGTATCGACGGGAAAAGCGGGAATTCCAAAAGCTTGAGCCACGACTACACTTGCCGTTTTATGCCCAACGGCAGGAAGCTCTTCTAGTTTTTCGATGGATTTTGGTACTTCGCCATTATATTTCTCGATTAAAATTTTGGACAAGCCATAAATTCCTTTCGATTTCATAGGAGATAAACCAACTGGTTTTATAATCGCTCTAATTTGATCTACAGATAATCTTACCATATCATAAGGATTATCGGCTTGCTCAAAAAGTAAAGGCGTAATTTGGTTGACTTTTACATCGGTACTTTGAGCTGAAAGTAAAACAGCAATCAATAAAGTGTAGGGGTCTTTATGGTTTAAAGGAATGGGAATTGTTGGGTATAATTCCTCTAATTTATCCATTACAAATTCTACACGCTCAGCCTTTTTCATTTTTTGAATTATAAATTTACAGTAAGCGAAAATAAGAAATTCAGTAAGACATTATTTCAAAAAAGTAATAACTAATTTTGAACAATCACTTTAGGCTTCATAATAACTTCAGTTTTTACAGAATTAGAAATTAAACAAGCTTTTTCCGATTTTTCAAGAATCCGATTTGCGCGATCTTTTTGGTTTTCGTCTGTAATAACCACTTCAGGATATAGATAAACTTTGCTCATCATAAATTTACCTTCTACTTTTTCAAGTACACCTTCCGAGTTGCAATCAAAACTGATAAAATCTAATTTAGAATGACCTGCTATTGCCAAAAAAGTTGTCATTAAACAGCTGTTTACAGCAGCAGTAAATAGATGTTCTGGCGACCAAATATGTTTCATTCCACCAGGAAATTCAGGCGGCGTAGCTACTTCAATTTGGTTGTTGTTGTCTGTTTCTGGATTAAATAATTCTTTAGACTGCATAACGCCTTTACGGTCTTCTTTCCATTTTACATTTACGTTGTAAGTATGTTTTTCCATTGTAATTTTATTTAAAATAAGTTGAATATTTGTTTAAACTGAATTTGATATCAGTTATAATCATAATAGCTTTTTCTACATAAATTTATGTAATCTTACAAAATAACTGATTTATAATTTATGATAACGCTCATATTTTAAGCTTTTTATAAGCTGATTCAAGTCCTAAATAACGAACCAGCTGTTTTCAAGTAATCAATTCTATGCATAATTTAAAATTCAACAAAAATGAAAACAATTTAAACAAAAAAGTGGCAGATTTAGTCACAGAAAACATCAATACAGCTCATGTTTTTAAAAAACACGGAATTGATTTCTGTTGTGGAGGAGGAATTAGCATTGAAGCTGTTTGTGAAAAAAATAAGTTGATGTTGAAGAGTTAATTCAGGATTTGAACCAATAGAATACCAACCAATGTTCTTATGATTATAAATCTTGGCAAGCTGATTTTTTAGCCAATTATAAAAGTTTAAAGATTGTTTTTCAGACACTTATAACGTCTCGCGCATAACGAAAGTGGCGACTTAAAATGCGCTCCCGAAGCTTCGGGATTCGGTTAAACTTTGATTTTCTAAAAATACAATAATTTTCGTTTAAGCTCTAAATTCGCCATTTTTGTTATGCGCTGTTGTGTACAGTTATTATTTTAACCTTTGCATTTTTGAGTATGTATTTCCATTAATTTTATAAACTGAAAATTCAGTTTTTTTGTCTTTCCATACTGTTTTATTCGATGTTATTTTTGGATTTCCCAGTTTCAAATATTCAGAAACTTTTGATTCATAAGATATGTTTTTTCCATAATCAAAAATAAATTCTGAAATTTTGTTCGAGTCGTCAACTATTAATTCAATTGATTTTGCACCCCCAAAAACATTTTCTTTTAAATATAGTCGGTCATTTTTCTGCATTATTAAACTCTTAAATTTCATTATATCATTTCCAAGTTCAATTCGTCCATATTTTCCAAGGTCAACATAATCAAAAATTGTTTTTGTACTTTCTAATTTTGAAGTTCCACAAGAGATTAAAATGAGCATTAACATTAAAGTTAAACTATTTTTCATAATGGTTCGGTTTAATTGTACACAACTCATATTAACAGCATATCAACTTAACATTCATTTCCAAAAAACATTGTTCCAAGTTCCACATTCTTGCTGAAATTTATGTTTTTCTGCAAACATTTTAAGCTCGCTTGCTGTTGCTTTTTCCTGTATTTCTATAAATAGTTTTCTTTCTTCAAAACGGATGTGTGTTTTTAGTAATTGAAATAACTCTTCAAAATCTTGATAGTTTTTAGTTGGTTTAGTAAAAATTTTTTCCAACTGCTGATGTTGATTTTTTGCTTCAATAACTAACTTATTTTTTTTACTCAAAATAGGGAATAAGTGAGCTTCTTCTATTTGAAAATGCTGAATTAACTGATTCTCCCAAAACCACTTCGCGTATTCTTCCATTTTATGCAAATCAGCCGATTTTGAAATACCTTTTTGAATTCGCAGACAAAAAACTAATCCGTCGTGATGTTCACGGCTCAAGTTTTTTAGTGCTTCGTGACGTTTTAGTGGAGTTGATTTTGCCATAATTTAATTCTAATAGGTTTCTAATACGCCATAAAGATAATGACTTTTATTGCTTTTCATCCCTTGGTTTTTGAAATTCAAGTTTTACTGAATAATAGTAAACTCATACTTCTTGATTGTATAAAGAAATATGAAAAAAGAAACATCAGTGAATGAAAGTAACTAAAAACTAACTTTTTTTTCGGTTCACATACATTTTCATAAATAGGTGTGAAGCCATGTTTCTAGCGTTATTTTTAGCACGATTGGCAAGCTCGCCTTCAAAAAGTTCGTCAATGGTTTCAAACCATAAATTAAGCCAAACGCCAAAATGTTTCTGTTGTATTTGATGATCAAAATTTGAATCGACTGCTAAATGTGCTCGCATCGGATTTCCTTTATATTTTCCTACAAAGAATAAATTCGATTCCCAAAAATCGATTAGTTTTTCTAGATGTTCATCCCATTCGCTAATCATTTCATTAAAAAAAGGCCCTATTTCTTCATTTAGCCTAACTTTATCATAAAAACTAGTTACAAGCTTACTAACGTCGGCTCTATTTCTCAAATCATTTTTCATAGGAATGTGTTTTAAAAAATAAGGTACAAAGCAATACTAATGATGCTCGAAAGTACGCTAATTACTTGCAAGGTAAAAACATATTTGGCACTTAGATGGATTAAAACCGAAGCATTATAAATCATACAAATAATAACTATCCACGCTAAATGAATAACGTGCCAAACACTATTTCCGTCGCCTAAAATAAGCATCGCAGCAAAGGATCCTAAGCAACTGGAGACAATTACGCCTAAAATAGCATTAGCTAGAAAATTTTTTTTAAAATCCTTGAGTAAGTAAGTTATCATAATGTTTGTTTTGTTCAAAACTACACATGATAATCGCGCTAGTTTATGATTGAAATCAGCTTGAGTTTAGCGATAAATTTTTCGCTTACTGATTTTTATTTTTCCTTTCTTTTCTAATGATTTACAAGCTCTTATAACAGTTTCGACGCGCAAGCCTGTTAAGTCTGCAATTTGTTGACGAGTTAAGTCAACTTCAAACACTTTTTCGATAGGTAAATGGTGAACGTACTGTTTTAAGTAATCGAGCAAACGTATAATTCGATGTTCGGGTTCTTGCGACGAAATTTCGGAGGCCATAACGGCTTTATAATACAAACGACCAGCTAAGACTTCAGAAATTTTGAGGTGAGTTGCTGGATGATTTTTTAATAATTTAAAAAATTGTGGTTTTGGTAATTTATACAACTCTACTGGAGTTAGTGTTTCTGCGCCGGCAGGATATTTTACATCGGCAAATAGGGGAGGCTCACCAAAACTTTGTCCTGAATAAAAAATTCCTTGAATAAATTCTTTTCCATCTTCATTGAAATTATTCATTTTTACCTCACCGCTTTTAACTTGAAAGTAAAAATGCGCACGATCTCCGTTGTTAAAAATGATTTCATTTTTAGGAAGCTCTAAAAGCTCGGCTTGGTAAGTAACCAATAAATTTTCTTCAATCATAATTTGAGAATTAAAATCAAAAATAATAAAACTAAATGGTGAATAAGGAAAAAATATGATTCTTATGACACTAATCATAAGCTTTTTTTTGAAAAAAGTTTTACCTTTGTAACATGCCGAAAACGCATCAATATATTGCTTTGGGATTATTCCTTATTGTGAGTTTTTTCTCGCTAAAAGCTACTTTTTACTTTGGTTATTATGCGCTTTTTACTGAAAATTTTATTGAAACGTATTGTGTTAATGTAGACAAACCTGAATTGGAATGTGATGGAAAATGTTTTTTAGGAGATTTAATCGATTCTTCAACTTCAGAAAAGCCAGATATACCAACTTATGTGCAAACTGAAATTCTATTGTTTTTTGAACCCGTCTCAGATGTTAATTTTGAGGTGTTAACTTCAGAAGAGCAGCTTTTTAACTATACCAATTTATACAATTTTTCAACTTATTCTCAGTGTTTTAAACCTCCGATTTCATAACTATTAATTGTCTTTATGCATACTTTTCTCAGAACAAAATTTGTACTGTAACGGGAATTCGTATGTGAAATTTTAAAAAGAAATGAAGTTAATTTCAATTTTATTTGAATAAAATCAAATAAAATAATCAAAAATTTTATAATAACTCGCTATGTCTAAAATCGACTAGCAGAACAATTAATAATTTATGAAAACGATACAAATACTAGCATCCATTGCTTTGTGGATGTTTGGGCTAGCATCCTATGCTCAAGAAATAAAAATTCAAGTTGTAGATCAAGACCAACAAGAACCTGTTCCGCAGGCTTATGTGCAAAATTTAACTCAAAACAAAACTACTTATACCGATGACAATGGCTTTTTTACACTAACTTTTGAAAAGGAAGAATCAATTCAAATCAGTATTTCTCATTTGGGTTTTCAAATCAAACAAGTACAAATTTTACCGACTGATAATCAACGGGTTGTTATACTTGAAATGGCTCAAAATCAACTAGAAGAAGTATTGATTACAGGAGATGTTTTTAGAGATCCAGTTATGAATACCACAACACCTGATTTAACCGAAAAAGTTGTTCAACCTAAAAATGTAGCCGATTTGTTTCAGGATATCAATGGTTTTGGACTGATTAAACGAGGAAATTACGCCATCGATCCCTCATTTAGAGCTGCTCAATATGAACAATTAAATATTCAATACGACGGTGGAACTAAAGTAATGCACGCTTGTCCAAACCGAATGGATCCGATTACAACGCACGTTATTCCAGAAGATATTGCGAAAATTGAAGTTATTAAAGGTCCTTATACAGTTCGCTATGGCGCTACTTTTGGAGGATTGATTAATATGGTTTCTAAACGACCTGAAATTGCTGATTATGGATTTTCAGGAAGTGCTTCTACTGGCTATGAGTCAAATGGAAATTCAATGGTAAATATGTTGCGCTTGCAATACGCTAGCAAAAAATTTGATGTTGTTGGAATGTACGGTTACCGCGACTTTGGTAATTATGAAGATGGCGCAGGTCGAGAAATTCCTTCTTCTTTTAGAAGTATTGATTATAGCTTAAGAATGGGATATAACTTTTCTGAAGATGAACGTTTGCAACTTCACTGGCGACAATCCTTCGGAAGAGATGTTTTACACGCTTCATTGCCGATGGATTCAGATTATGATGATTCTAGTATGTTGTCTTTAGATTATTTCAAAAAAGACATTACCGATAAACTTGTAGCTATAAAAGCAAAAACATATTATTCTTATGTTGATCATTTAATGAGCAATTCCAGACGATCAAATTTTGAAGCAACAGAGGCAAGTTCTCCTGTTGAAGCAACCACTGCCGGAGGAAAAATTGAATTGGAATGGGATTTTGGCAAGCGTTGGACAGTTTTTTCTGGTGTAGATGCATTATTGATTCACCGGGATGGTGTTCGAAATCGTCTTGTAAAGCAAAATATGATGGGGCAACCTTTGGATCAACCCAAGTTGTTTACCGATAAAATATGGCAAGATTCTTATATAAATGATCTCGGTGTTTTTGCGGAAGCGCGTTATAAATTAGACCAATCTACTTTAGTAAATTTTGGCGTGCGTTACGATAATGTAAGTTCAGAAATTCAGGATCCTGAAGCCGATTTTAATGCGTATTACCCAAATTTAGGAAAAAGAACCGAACATAATTACAGCGCAACAGCTTCCTTGAAAAGGCTTTTATCTAAAAATCATTCTATTGAATTTGCTTATGGTAGAGGAGTGCGTTCTGCTAATATGATTGAGCGCGCCATCAATCATTTTCAAGTCGGACAAGACCCGTATGAATATATTGGTAATCCTAATCTAGCTGCTGAAGTAAACCATCAATTTGAAATTGGTTATAAAGGAAAAACCGAACTAAATACTTTTATAGACAGATTGGATTGGAATGCTTCTGTTTATTATTCAAAATTTGAAAATTATATTGTTGCGCTTATTGATGAATCGAAGGATCGAAAATATATGCCCAATCAAGAACCTGTTCATCCAAAAGTTTTTCAGAATTTAGATAAAGCTTATAAAACAGGTTTTGAAGTAGGATTTGGATTGCAATTTTTGAATTATTTTGATGCAAGTGCTCAGTTTGCTTATGTCTATTCAAAAAATGAAGACTTAAATGAAGCATTGCCGCTAACACCTCCGCTGCGTTCGATGTTCAATTTAAGTTATACCAACAACAAGTTTTGGGCAGGAGCTGATGTTCGTTTGGTAAGTAAACAGTCTAAACTAGCCAGCTCTTTTGGCGAAAATCAAACTACACCAGCTTACAATTTAGTTGATTTTAAAATGGGTTATGAAATTTTTCCTGGCTTAGACTTAGGAGTTGCAGTACTCAATATATTTGATGAATTTTACTATGACCACCTCAATTTTGCTTTTAGAAATCAAGCTAATAATAATTTAGGAGGAATGGAACGATTAACCAATCCTGGTAGAAATTTTACCGCTTTTGTAAAGTATAATTTTTAATTAATTGTAATTGCAAAAAAACTGACTCAGAATAGTAAAACATCGCTGAGTCAGTTTTTAATTTCTAATAGATTTACATTACTTTTCAAATGAAATGCTCCAAATTCCCCTTACTTCATTAACATCATAACCTATGGCTTTATCATCTGGATACAATTCTAAAATTTTATCATAAGTTTCGCGTTTCAATTCTTTACCTACAGTTCCGTGGCATTTTAAACACATATCGTTTGTTGTAATCGGATAATAAAAATCTACCTTTTTGTCAGTTTCATCAATTATTGGTTGCGGTTCTGCGCCAGAACTAACCATTTCTTTGAAGTTGTTAATGTATTCAATTTCTTTACTATTTGCTTTATTACCTGGGTTTATATTTTTATCTGAAACACGCTTAATTTTGGTATTATGAACCGTAGCCATCGAATCGGTTAGCGGCATAGCTTGAACATTGCAAAATTCCAAAGCGTGCAAAACACCTTTTTTTTGAATAGCACCCATTAAGTTTTTTCCTAATTCAGCTTTGGAGCATGCATTAGCTTTTTTAAAAGATAAAAAATCTGACATCGCAATTTACTCTGATTCTAAAATTGCAATCAGTTGGGTGCGACAGAAAAAATGCAAAACCAAATTGAAACGCACCCCAAAGAATGAAAAGTTGTTTCAGTTGATTGTTCGTGCTGAAGATTGGTTGCGCAAAACTAGTTATTCCAACAAGATTCTGAAATGGGAAACCAAGTCCTGGGGAGAAATCCCAGCGGATTTTGGAAGGAAGTAACACCACGTATAATACTACGAGGTGTTACTTTTAGTTTCCTTAACCCTTTTTTTCAAATAAAGAGAAAGTATTAAGCAGCTTAGGATAAAATTGACCCATCAAAAAATAGACTCCAGCAATTACCCAAACAACTCTAAGAATAAATTTAAAGTAAAGAACGAATTCTGAGAACTCTTCTTCAGTTGATGAGATTAGCTTCAAAATAACAAAAACAACAGAAGTTAACACAAGTATTAAAATTAAATAAGTATAAGCTTTTTTGTTAAAGACAAATAATCTTTCACTTGAATTGTTGCCCCCTTCTATTCTAGACTTTCTTTTTCGACGCCAATAGTCAATTAGAAATAATATTAGAGTTATTATTGTTCCAAAGCTATCCAAAAAACTAACAAAACTTTCCATTACTCAAACTAGATATATTCAATCAATTAATGTTGTTCACAAGTCGTAGCCGTAAGTAACAAATCTCCATATGAAGTTGCCAAATTAGCGGCACCCAAAATTGCGCCTGGACCTGTTAAAGTCGACCCAGCAAAAACTACTGAAGAAATGGCGGTATCAGCAAATGCAACCAATACTTGTTCTGAACAGGAGGAATCTTCATCACCAATACCAAACCAACCTGCAACTGTAGAAATAGCTCCATTAGTTACATTTTCACTTTCGTATTCTTCCTCAATTACTATTTCTAAAATTCTAGCAAATTGTTCAGTTTTGTACCTAGATATTTTTTTTGAATTATTTTGGATAAAATACAAAAATTCAGTATTTGCATCACTTGAAATTGTAAGTTCATCTTGTAAAATTGAACTGTATTCTTCAAAAGTGATTTCTTGACTGCCAGAAGAAGTTGCTTCATAAATTTTATTTTCAAATGACCTTAGGTTCTCTTTATTTATATATTCTTCTTCAAATGTCATTCTAGTTGTAATTTCTACTAATTCTTTACCTAACTCGTAGTCCTCTGATGGAATGTCAGCTTTTGAATTGTAAATTAATTCGTCATTCTTATTAGTATAATTAGTTGTGTCCTCTAAGAGAACATCATCTTCACTACAAGAAACTAAGACAAAACTAGTAATTAGCATAGCAAACGAAATTCTAAATAAATTAAAGCCTTTGGCCAAAAGCGATTGCAAATAAAAAAAAAAAAGTGATCGTCAAAATATTTATTCCCTTTTTTGATAATTTTTTTACTTGCTTTAAATGAACTGGTTATGATTTATCAGAAAGATATAGTGTCGCCATCAGGATGATGAACATCACTAAGATTTTTAATTTCTAATAGATTTACATTACTTTTCAAATGAAATGCTCCAAATTCCCCTTACTTCATTAACATCATAACCTATGGCTTTATCATCTGGATACAATTCTAAAATTTTATCATAAGTTTCGCGTTTCAATTCTTTACCTACAGTTCCGTGGCATTTTAAACACATATCGTTTGTTGTAATCGGATAATAAAAATCTACCTTTTTGTCAGTTTCATCAATTATTGGTTGCGGTTCTGCGCCAGAACTAACCATTTCTTTGAAGTTGTTAATGTATTCAATTTCTTTACTATTTGCTTTATTACCTGGGTTTATATTTTTATCTGAAACACGCTTAATTTTGGTATTATGAACCGTAGCCATCGAATCGGTTAGCGGCATAGCTTGAACATTGCAAAATTCCAAAGCGTGCAAAACACCTTTTTTTTGAATAGCACCCATTAAGTTTTTTCCTAATTCAGCTTTGGTAGATTTGGCATAATTCATTCCGATTTCAGAAACACTTTGCTGATTGTCTTGAGCTGCCTGAAAGTCTTTTCCTTTTTGCTGAAATTTTTCTCCGTATTGATTTTCCCAGTGGGCGGCAAACCATTCTGGCTCTTCAATTTGATAATCATAAATATAACTAGCTAGCGCTTCGATATTTTCTTGTTGATATTTTTGGTAAGGCATTAATCCAAAACGCTTTACAGCACCTCTTAATTTTGCTTTTTCTTCGGTCGGTTTTTGGGTGAAATTCCAAATGGCATTTACAAAAGCTTCTTTGGAATCAAATTCTTCCATATATTTAGCTTTAATCTCAACCATCGGAGGACCAACACGATTGTTTTTACTTGCTTTTGGATTATGGCACAAATAACATTTGTTTTCCATTGTTTTTTTGCCCAATACAGCAATTTCTTCAGCAGATTTTTCTGTGGTTTTGATACTATCTTCTTCGGCAGAATCGGTTTTTTTGGAATTACAGCTTGTAAAAAGAAAAAATAGTACAACGAGGCTAGGAATTAGAGTTTTCATAATCTTGAATTTTAGAATCAGCCTAAATTTACAAAAAAAAGCTGATTCTTTTAGATTTTTAAATTGAACTTAACGCTTCTAAGTTTTGAAAAAGAACATTCCTGCTTAGAAAAATCAAATTCAATATAAAACTTGAATCAGCTTTTAGTTCTAAAATTCTACTGAATTGTTGGTGCCGTTATAGGTTCATTAGATTTTAAAACAACAAAACTTGAAATGGCATAATAAGCATCAGATTCACCAGCGCTATTGGTATTCCATTCTTCAAATTCATATTTCCAGTCAAAATTAGTTCCGCTTTGCGCTAAGTCGAGTTGGTTGGTTCTAATCGGAACTTCCATTCCTGGACACCAACCAGCGCGATCGGGACTCCAGTTTCCATATTGTGGTTGCACAGGATTTGATCCGCAACCAATTGGCGCCATATTGTGCTGGAAAACAGTTGAATTATTTATGCTTACACCGTGTGTTCTAAAACACCATTCGGCGCAAGTTCTGCCATCTGGATCGGCTGGTGTTGCGTGACCCCAACCTGTAATAATTGTACGCAATTCTGCAGCTTCTACCTCATCATCGTTTAGTTGAATATTTTTATCAATGTCAAAATCGTGATCTACACCATAAGGAACGCCTTCTAATGAATTTTGGTTGTACTGAATAATTTCGGCTACGTGGTAATAAGGATAATCAACTTCGCCACCTGTCGTAATTTCAAAATCAACGCTTACATTCCAACCATCGCTGCCCCAGGTTTCTATATAAGATTTGAGTTCCACTTCACCTTTTAGTAGGTTTTTAAAATCGGTAACATCTATTTCAAAACCTTTTTCTCTTTGGCTGTTGTCAACTCCATAAGGCGTGATGTACCTGCCCATTTCTAGCCATTCATTAGATGCTGGGTCTTTCACTAAAACATTAGCAAAAACATCCCATTCGTTGCAACCAGCAGATGGGCAATCAAGTTTTATATACATATTGATATTCGATATGTTTTCTACACCTAAATCAGGAAAACTGAAACTTCCTTCCTGAGCTTGATTTAGGCCATCACCAAAAGCATGATGCGCTTGGTAAAAGGTTTCTACCATTTGTTTTTCCTCTACATATTCTACAGCATTGGCAACTAATCGTACTTTTTTTACGACAATTCCACTTTTAGAAATCTGAAGTTTATCAACTAATTCTTCGTTGTTTCCATCAGGATTTACACGAATAAAAATTTCTTTTTCTTCACCTACAACTAGATCAATACTACTTAGACTTTCAAAGTTTTCATTGTCTATACTTACTTCAAAATTTTCTGTAACTGGTTTTAAGGTTAATTCACCTGTATAATTTTCTGAAGTTATAATTACAGACTTACTTTCTGAAATTTCATCATTTAAGACATCACCAAAATCAATTTTAGATTTGTTTACTGATATTTGTTCTTCAAAAGAAGATACTTCATCATCATCGTTACTACACGAAATAAAAAGTGAAATAGCGACAAATAGAAGTGTTACTTTACTTAAAAAAATAGTTTTTTGGGGCATAAAAATTATGTTTTAAAATTTAGTTACCAAATATACATTTTTTTGCTAAATTTTTCTGAAAATAAATAAAGGACTGCTCTAAACAGATTTTTATAAAAGCATTCAGAAATAATGATTTGCGAATACTTATATTTGCTAAAACCCAAAAAAATGTAGCTATGACAACACTAGAAACTGGCGATAAAGCCCCAAATTTTGAAGCTGTAGATCAGGAAGGAAACACACATCGTTTGGAAGATTACAAAGGCAAAAAATTAGTTTTGTTTTTTTATCCAAAAGCAAGTACGCCTGGTTGCACCAAAGAAGCTTGTAATTTACGCGATCATTGGTCTACTTTTCAAGAAAAAGGGTATGAAATATTAGGAGTTAGCGCCGATTCTCAACGCCGACAAACCAACTTCAAAACCAAAAATGAATTGCCGTTTCCGCTATTAGCCGATGAAGACAAAAAAGTAATTGAAGCTTTTGGTGTTTGGGGACCTAAAAAATTTATGGGAAAAGAATACGATGGAATTCACCGAACTACTTTCATTATTGATGAAGAAGGAAAAATTGAGCAAGTTTTTAAGAAAGTGAAAACCAAAGAACACGCAGAACAAATTCTAGCTTAATTACATACACAAAATAAAGTTTACAACAGCGCTTCTAAAACAAGATGAAAAATAATTCAGCTTGTTTTAGAAGCTTTTTTTGTTAATTCAAATGCGATTTAATTTCTTTTTGAAGGTTTTCTAAATCAGCGGTAAACTGACTTAAATCCTGCTTCCTTTCTTTAAAATCTGTTGAACTAAAATGCTGAATTTCCTGTGCTTTATCAGCTATTTTTTCAGCACCAATGTTTAGTGCCGTGCCTTTTAGTTTATGCGCAGTTTTTTTCATCGATTCAAAATCATTTTGATGTTGTTCAAGTTCAAAACGCTGCAAGCTGTCGGCTATCGACTCGTTTGCTAAATGAAGTAATTCTTCTAAAAATTCTTCGTCGCCGCCGGTTATTTCTTTTAAGTAGTCGAGGTTTAAAATATCTTTTGAATTTAAAAAAGTGATACGATTAGAATGTTCTTCTGTATAATGTAATTGCCATTTTTTGATGGTTTCTGCAAGTTGATCTTGTAAAATCGGTTTGGTTATGCAATCATCAATTCCAGCGCGATAACAAGCTTCCAAAGTGCCTTTTACCGTTCCAGCTGTAAGTGCTAAAATAGGAATATTTTTTCCTTTATCAAGGTGTCGAATTTTCTTGGCTAAAATAAATCCGTTCATATTTGGCATTTGCAAATCTGTAATCACAAAATTAATTTGCTCTTCTTTAAATAATTTGAGAGCAACTTTGCCATCTTCAGCATAATAAATGGTCGATTTTGGTAAAATATTTTTTAAATAAGTGTTTACCAGTTTCATATTTACCGGGTTATCTTCCGCCAAAAGCAAATGGATTTTTTCGCCGTCTAGCGTATCTTTTACCACTTCACTAGCTGTTTCTTTACCTATTTCTAAGGCTTGTCGTTGTTGCGCTTCAATGATTTCATTAAAATCAATTACCAAAAATGGTTTGGTTAATAAATAATCGGCTCCTAAATATTTATAATAATTTTGAGTTTCAAATGAATCGTTAGAATTGATTAAGACTAATATTTTAAAACCCGTTGCTTCTTTTTGCGGTTGAAGTGTTTTCAGCAAGGATTCTACTTCAAGTTTAGACTCATATTGATTGATTACAATCAAGGTTTTTTGTTGATTTTTTATCCGATTGATGATACTTACTTCGTTCGGATTTATGCAGCTAACATTTGCATATTGTTGCTGCAATCCATTTTGAATAATACGAGCGCTATGCTGATCTTTATCGATGATAAAAATTTGTTCAAATTCTTTAGCTTGCACAGCTGGCATCGGGTTGCTGTACGTAGGAAATTCAACTTCAAAATAAAAAGTAGATCCAGAGCCGTATGTACTCGTTAATTGAAGTCGACTATTCATAAACTTCAATATTTTATTTGAAATGGTTAGTCCTAAACCAGTGCCGCCGTGTTTTTTTGAAACGGAATTGTCCTCTTGAACAAAAGCTTTAAATATTTTATTCAAATTTTGTTCTTTAATGCCGATTCCAGTATCGATAACTTCAAATCTTAAGTTTGCTTTTTTCGCTTGTTGATCTAGCAAACTAAGCTTAAGTTCGACGTAACCCTTATCAGTAAATTTTAGCGCATTGTTCAGCAAATTGATCAAGACTTGTCTTAATTTAACTTCGTCGGTTTCTATGTAATCTGGCAGGTTTTTATCTAAATTAATAAACAATTCTAAACCTTTTTTATGCGCCAAATACTTGGTTATATCGCTTACTTGCTTGCAGAGCGAAACAAGGTTAACCTTAGAAGGACTCAATTCAAATTTTCCTGATTCAATTTTAGAAAAATCTAGAATTTGCGAAATCAAATCCATTAAACTTTCAGCAGATTCAGACACCGTATTCATATACATTTGTTGCGTATGATTGAGCGGTGTTTTTTTCAACAAGTCAGCAAAACCAATTACACCATTTAGCGGCGTACGTATTTCGTGACTCATATTTGCTAAAAATTCCGATTTTGCACGGCTTGCTTTTTTAGCTGCCAAAACTGATTCTTTCAACTTTTTCTGAATGTTTTTTTGATCGGTAATATCTTGCACAACCGCCAAAACTTTCTTTTCTTCATCTGAAGTTAAATAAACTTTTCCTTGAATTAAGGCAGTAAATAATTTACCTTTCTTGGTAATTAAAGTTCGCTCAAATGGTCCAAAACTTCCCGTTTGGCTAAGCTCCTCGAGCAATAGTTTGTCTTTTTCAGATTTAGAATCTTTTGCTAAACTCCAAAAACTTAAATTCAAAAATTCTCGTTTGCTATAACCAGTCGTTTTCAGTAATGAGTTGTTGACTTCTTCAAATTCACCAGTTTCAAAATCAGTAAGCAAAATTCCAACAGGGGAGAGGTTAAAAATTCCTTTGAAGCGTTTGTAATTATCTTTTAATTGGTTTTCTAATTTTTTAATTCGCGTAATATTTTGATGCGTTCCGTAAACCCTAGTTGGTTTGCCATCTTCATCATTTAATACAACTTTTCCACGATCTAAAATCCAGATATAATTTCCATTTTTGTGTTTCAGTCTTAATTCGCATTCATAAAAAGGAGTTTTTCCGTCTAGGTGATTTTGAATAGCGTTGTAAAACTTGCTCACATCATCAGGATGAAGAAGTTTATCCCATTTATTTCCGTCTAGCGGGCCGAGCACATCTTCATCATAACCTAAAATTTCTGCCCATTTTTTGTTGTGGTAACCAATATCTTCCTGAACATCCCATTCCCAAGCACCCAAATCGCTTCCTTCTATTACGTGCTGAAGTCTGTTTTGCTCGTAAATAAGTTTGTCTTCTATAGATTTTACTTCGGTAATATCTTGAATGGAGCCGTATAAATTCACGCAAGTATCATCAACAAATTTGGCGTTTACTTTTATTAAAACCCAAATTTCGTTGCCGTGGTAATTTTTGATTTTAAATCGGTCTTGTTTTGCTTTGCGCTCAAGTAAAGTTTCTCGAATAATTCGATAGATGCGTTCTTGACTCTTTTTATGTTGAAAAAATTTCAGAAAACTATTCAGCTGATAATCGAAACCAATACCTAAAGCCAAAATATCTTTGGTCACTTTTGAACAAAAAACGCTTCGGTTTGATAAGTCCAAACTCCAACCGCCAACTTTTGCTAAATTTCCAGTTTCGTTGAGCAGCTCGTTGGTGAGTTTCAGTTCTTCTTGCGTTCTTACTCGCTCGGTAATATCACGAACGACAAACAAATATTCAATTTCCGCTTTAGTAGTGTTGTATATTTTTTTGATGTGTGAAGCGCACCAACAAGTAATTCCATTAATTTCAATTGAATATTCAATTTTTTCAATTTCATAAAAATCTTTATCAGCTAGTTTTTGAATGGCTTCTAGTATAGATTTTTTTAGATTATCATCGACTAGAGTTTTATTGATATGTTTGTTTTTAAAATCCTTAAACGGATAAACCAAACCATTTTCATCACCATAAAATTCCTTTATTTGAAGGTTTTTATCAATTACAAAAACTAAATCCCCCGTGTTTTTAAGCAAATTCTCATAGTGTTTACGGGTTTTATGTGTTGCTTTTTCTTCTGATTGCGGTTCAATAGTTAGTTGATAAATGGTGTTTTGAAGTTGTTTGGCATAATTTAAAACCAAGTCTTTTTGATGTTTCTCTATCTTTTTGGAATCATCAATTTCAGTTATAAAAACAAGCAAACTTGCTGCATTTTGAATTGAAATTGGCAGTGCAAGATATTGTTTATTTAGATTCTTTGACTGAAAATATTGTAGCGACTGAGTTGTCGAAAAATCAATTTTTTGAAGCAACTCTTCATTAGGCTCATCAAAATTTTTATGGATTAGCGGTTGAAATTCAGCTGAATGATATAAGCCTAAAATGCCGTCTTTTAATTTTAAAAATGTCAACAGGGATTGTAAATGAATTTCCCAAGATTGACTCTTTAGCTGTTGTAATAGGATGTTTTTTTTCATAAAACGGTCACTTTAATTAAGTGAAAAATAGTAATTAAGCTTGGTTGTTTAGTTTTCAAAAAAGCATCCAAATTAACAAAAAAACAATGTTAATTCCTAGTAAAATTAACCCGAAAAAATTGCTGATCAGAATTTTATTATCGCAGTAATCGTTTAATGCGGAGCAATAATTCGTTAGGCGAGAAAGGTTTGCCGATAAAATCGTCTACATTAAGCTTAAAAGCTTCTTCGACAGTAGTTTCTTCATCACCTAGCGAAGAAAGCACAATAACTGGAGTTTTGGGAGAATTAGTTTTAATGTGGTGCGCAACTTCCATTCCCGAGCGAAAAGGGAGCATAATATCGGTAATTACCAAATCAGGCTGTTCTTGGTCAAAAAGTTCGATTGCTTTGCCGCCATCTTCTGCTTTTATAATGCTATAATTATTTTTCTTTAAGACAAATTCGATCATTCTTGAAGTTAATTCCTCGTCTTCCACAACTAGTATTTTTGCTAGGTTCTTCAATGTGTTAAATTTTAGTTGGTTGCGTTAGTAATCAATTTACAAAGTTATTTACAATAATTAATTCTGAAAACTGCTTACTGTCGTTTGATAATTACAAACATATTTAAATGAATTATTAAAGCGATAAAAATTAAGTTAAATCGTTATTTGATTTAATTATAACTAGTGAATTTTTGATTGAATTAAAACTTATACTGAAAGGAGAGAAACAGTTCAAATTCATTTTGAAATCGATCGGGTAAAAACTCTTGGTGATTATAACCGCCTTGAACACCAATGAGATAAGTGTTGTTAAACATTCTGAAATAACCAATAGTTGCGCGATAAGATTCAGTTGCCACTCGATTTTCAAATTGTCCTAAAGTTGCACGTTCGTCTGGCGAAGTTCCATAACCTAAAATAAAGGTAAAATAGTCAAATCGCGTGTTAATAAAATACCGATTTGTTAGGGTAAATGCAGGATAGTATTTCGATTGGTGTTCTTGCATAAAACTTCTCAAATACATCCAGAAATTGCCGAAATACTTACTCACACCCAAGGCTCCGGTGTAAAATTCTTTTCCATCGAACACCCGATTATAGCGAGCGCCTAAATCAACTTCCCAGCCACTTCCTAAATACTGAAAATAAGACGCGCCAAAACGCCAAGTTGGAAAAACACGATTATTACTATACGCGCCGCCAACATAAGCATAGGATTGATTGCTAGTAAAAAAATAAGATTCGAGTTCATATTGGACGCCATCGCTTATTGTGCTTCCGTTTGAAAGTCGGTTGGCGTAGTTAACTCTACCGATAAGAGATCCCCATTTTCGTTGTCTAATATATTGGAGACCAGTTAAATGCCAAGGACCAACACCGTCTCTATCAAATCCTGTTAAGCTGTAACTTATTCCAGCAATATTAAAATTGAATCGCAGTTCTAGCGTACGCAAACGTCGGTTTAGGTCGTCGTTTTCTTCGTCAAAATTTTCTAAGATAAACTGAATGAGTTCATATTCTTGTTGATGTTCATCGAGTTCATTATAAATGCTAAGCTGTTTGTAGTAAAAATTGATTTCTTCAGGATGCGCTGCTATTGCTTTGTTGACAGCAGTTAACGCGTCTTCGTAGTTTTCTTCTTTCAATTCGAGGTTGACGAGGTAAGTAAATGCATCTTTGTAATCTGGGTTTTCGTCGATGATGATTTTATAATTTTCTCGTGCTTTTTCTGGTTGATTTTGCATTTCGTAAGCTCTACCCAAAATCAGATTAAAATCTAAATATTCAGGTGCTTTTTCTAAGGCAAACTTAGAATTTTCAATAACTTGTTGGTATTCTTTTTCCTTCAACAAATCGATTGATTGATACAAAAGTGAATCGAGATTGACTTGTTGAGCAGCACTTTTAAAACTTAAAAGTGCTAGAAAAGCAAGTGTAATAATATAGCTGTTTATCTTCATTTTTCTTCAGTTTTAAAGCCTTTACGCTGCATGTCTCCCCAAACCGATTTTTTGTTTCTAAAAAATAACCAGTATCCCTTCAAATAGGCAAAGGTATTTACTGGATGATAAAAAAGCGGTTCGATAAGTGACATTGCTATCAGCCAAAAAATTTCTTTTAAGTTGTTGTAGTTTTTGTACAAATATTCATCAATAAGAATAGAAATAAGCGTAGTAGATTGGAAAAATAAATAGATCGTCAATGTCATCCAGAATAAGAAACTTAAATTTACTTCTAACACAAAAAAGCTAATAAGGACGACTATTAGTCCTAACAATTCTAAAATTGGAACTAAAAATTCAAAAAAGAAAAAGTATGGAAAAACCACTAAACCGGTGATACCATATTTTGGATTTAAGAAAACATCCTTATGTAACCAGAGTGTTTGTGCCAGGCCTCGAGACCACCTAGCGCGTTGCCTAATCAACACTTCTTTAGTGGCTGGAACTTCTGTCCAACAAAGCGATTCTGGAATATATTTAATGACAAAAGCTTCCTTTTTTTCGTGCATCATTTTTCGCATTCGCGTTATTAGCTCCATATCTTCACCAAGTGAATCGTGCCAATATCCACCAGCTTCAAAAAATGCTTTTTTTTCGAACATTCCTAAACCACCAGAAACGAGCATTAATCCGTTGATGTTGCTCCAAGCCATTCTGCCAAATAAAAAAGCTCTTACATATTCTAATTCCTGAAAACGCGGATACCATTCTCTCGGAAAACGAACTTTCTTTAAACTTCCTTCTTTTACTTCGCAACTATTGGATGCACGAATGCCAGCACCAGTAGCAATAACGCGCTTACTTTCACTTAAAAAAGGTTTTACTAATTTAAGAAGCGTATCTTTTTTTAGAATACAATCAACATCAGTACAGACAAAAATGGGATACTGGCAAGAATTAATTCCTGCGTTACTTGCATCGGCTTTGGAGCCACCATTTTCTTTATCAACCACCAAAAGTCGCGAGTAAATCGGATTGGTTGATTTGTAATGACCTCTTACCGGTTTTGTTTTTATTTTTTCATCGTAACTAAAAGGAACTTTTTTTAAGCTATAATGCTTAATGAGTTTTTCCAACGTATCGTCTTTGCTGCCATCGTTTACAATTACAATTTCAAACTTTGGGTACCGCAAAGAAAGTAGAGATTTTACGTTGAGGACAATATTGGCACTTTCATTAAAAGCTGGTGCAACAACAGAAATACCAACAATGTTATTCGATTTTAAAAGGACGTCAGGCGGAAGTTCGTATTTTTCGTTTAAATCTTTTTTGATAGCAAAATAGGAAGAAAAGGCTAAAAATAGATAAAACAGGAGGTATCCAGCCATAAAAAAGGCTATAAAATACTCAAAATAATATAAAAATTTTATAAAAAAGTCTATCATTTTAGCAGCGGTTCGCTAATGTGTTTAATCGATAACTCAATGTCTTTTGAAATGTTTTTGCCTTCAAAAAAATCATCTTGAATATTCAACATCGCTTTGATAATAAAAAAAGCTTCAGTCTTATCTTTTTGTCGTTCCAATACTTTTTCAAAAAAAGACAAGGATTCTTGGCTTCCAATTTCGCCTAACGCAAAAACAATTCTGCGTTTATTGCCTCGTGTTTCGTTGCAATACTGTTCAATTAACAATGATTCTGATTGGTATAAATATAGTTTTTCTATTGCAAAATAGGCGAGTTTTCTTACTTTTTTATCCGTGTTTTTTAATGTGAAAATGATTTCATCTTGCAAGTCTAAGGCATTGTAATAGCTAGATAGTCGTAAACCTAACCTAATCAAGAAGTTGTTGTTAGACAGCAAGAATTCTTTTAGCTTTAGAGGACGCTTAAGTTTTCTAGCCTTACAAATTTCTACTATTTTTAATTCTTCAATTGCGGGTAATTCATATTTATAATCGATTAAAAAAGAAAGATCTTCTTTGGTTAACATCAGGTAAGCAATTAGCGCATTAGCGCGTAAAATTTTGTTTTTATGTTGAATGTATTGCTTGATGTCTTGGGTAGATTTCTTGTAATCAAGCATTTGAAATTGATAAATGGCTTTGGTTTTTGCAAACCAAAAAGGACTATTCATAAATTTATAAGTGTATTTATGAAGCTCTAATTTTTCGTAAACCTGAGTTAGTTTAGAATCGTCAAAACCTTTTAGGTTAGCTTTTGTATCAATTATTATTTTAATGATTAAATCTTTGCACCAATACTGGTGAAGCGGTACAATATATTTGAAATTACTGAGCCGGTTTTCTAATTCGGTATCGCTATATTCATCAAAAACAACATTGGTAAGCAAGGTGTTTATTTTTTTTCCAACAATTTTTCGATTTATATTGATAATACCAATATTGAACCGATTATACACCAATAAAATGATTACACTTGACAATATAATTACTAGTATTGGGATAATAAAATCGACTACAATTTTTTCTATGTAAAATCCGTTTTTCAAATCTTGGTCAAATATTTTGCAAATTTACTTTAATAAATTTTACTAGCGTGTAGCGAAAATATTGTTAATTTGATTTAGTAAAGTGACAAAATGTTAATTAAAATCAATTTGTAGTATTAATTCTAAAAAAAATATTGCAAAGAAGACGATAAATGAATTAACTTTGTACTTTTATACAGAAAAGCTTGTTTATGAAAAATGTCTTAATTGCAGATGATCATAGTATTGTAAGAACTGGTACGGCAAATATTATTAAAAAACATTATCCTAGTGTTGCTGTTTTTCAAGCCAATGACTTCAAAGAAGCCTACGATACATTGAGTTTAAATGAAATTGATGTTGCTGTAATAGATATTAAAATGCCCGGTGGAAGCCCTGTAGATTTTGTAAAACAAGTTACCGAATATTACCCCAGTATTAAAATTTTAATGTTTTCTGGCTTAGATGAAGCGCAATATGGGAGTCGTTTTTTGAAACTAGGCGTTAAAGGTTTTTTGAGTAAACACAGTCCTGTAGAAGAAGTCGTAAATGCCCTGAAGAAAATAGATCAAGGCGATTTATACTTGAGCGATGACCTTAAACAGAAAATGGAAAACGGCTTCAAAAAAGATAAAGGTACGCTCGATAGTCTTTCTACGCGCGAGCTAGAAATTTTAGAATTGTTGAACGACGGCTACGGAAATTTAGAAATATCAAGAGAATTAGATTTAAAAACTTCCACAGTAAGCACTTACAAACGTAGAGTAGTGGAGAAGTTTCAAGTAAATAATACTGTTGAACTACTTGATAAATACCGCGATTTACTGGAGCAAAGCAAACGCGATGGCGACCGAGAAAGCTTCGACTTTTATTAGAAAAACTAGCTAAGTTTCATCATAAATGTAGTTCCTTGGTTTTTTATACTTTCGATGTCGATTTTTGCATTCATTAATCGAGCCGATTCGGATACAATATACAAACCTAAGCCTGAACCAGAAACACTGGTATGATTACTTTCTTTAGAAAAAATTTCGCGGTAACGTTCCAGCGTATCCGAATTCATTCCTGACCCTGTATCGCTAATTTTTATCAGCAATTGATTAGCAACTGTTTTTGCTGAAATCTCAATCCTTCCATTAAGCGTATTTTTAATGGCATTGTCCAAAATATTATGAATAATTACCGAAATCAGATTTTTATTAACCTTAAACTCTAAATCCTTTGGCGCTTTTACGGTGACTTCAATTCGTTTGTTTTTACTCATTTGCTCAAACAAATCTACTTTAGATTGTAAAATTTCATAAATATTGTGCGTGGATTTTTGAGTGACTTCATTGTTCAAAACAGCTTTCGAATAGGTTAAAATATTCTCTGTAAATTCTTGTAGTTTTTCAACTGAAGACGCTATAGCTTCCAAATTTTCTTCAGCATCTTTTGAAATTTTTACTTCTTTTAATTCAGAATTTAAAAAATCAATTCCGTATGCTAAGTATTGTAACGGACTTTTGATATCGTGCGAAATAGAGGCTACAATCTTTTTTAAACTTTGAATTTGATTCTCCAATGTGTCTCTACTGGATTTTAATGAATTGATGGTAGATCGCAGTTGACTTGTGTTTTCATTTATAATTTTTTCCAGTTGTATTTTTTGCTTTTGATGGCGTTTTACTTGCAGGAAAATAATTCCGCCTACTAGAATGATTAAAACAAAAACGCTTAATATTTTAAACCAATTTTTTTCATAAAACATCAGCGGCACATCGAAAGCGAGATTAATTTTTTCTGTTGACCTTGATTTTCCTGTTGGATAATTGATAAACAATTGGTGTTTGCCGGGAGGCAATTGCGTAAAAACAAACTTTCCTTCTTTTATTTTGGAGCTTTCAGACAAACGATCGCTTATCTGAAATTGATAATTTAAACGCTGGTCTTGATAAAAAATAGGCCCATCAAATTGTACTTCTAAACGCTCAAAATCTCGAGGTAAAGCAATTTCATCTTGTAAGCTTAAAGTTTTTCCATCTAAAATCAATTGGTCTAAATAGATTTTTGCTGGATTTTTGATGCTAAGAAAGTCTTCAGGTTGAAAGAAAACCAAGCCATCCATTGAAGGAAAAACCAGTTCGCCGTTGGCTAGCTTTTTGGCGCAAGGAAAGCATCTGCCGTTAAACTCATTGGTTTTTAAACCATCGGAAGTATTAAAATATTGATATAAAATATTGTCTTCTCGCGAGTGAACATAATCAATTAAGTTTTGTTTTTTTACTCTAAAAAGTCCTTTATTGGTCGATATCCACATAAACCCAAAATCGTCTTCTAAAATGTGATGGGTGGTTTTTAGGTACTGGTTATGGTCTAAAGGAAATTTTGTAAGTAGATGATTCGTTTTGTCTAGGTAATAAAAACCTTCGTTGTAAGTTCCTATCCAAATGCCATTTTTTTCTTCATTTATCGATCTAATATTCAGGTTTTTTGTCGACTTGATGGTTTCAATCTCATTTGTTATTTGATTATGTGAATACAAACCCATATCAGTTGCTAACCATAATTCTTCAGAATTCGATTTTTTGGGTTGCATAAAAATTACCTCATAAGGAATTTCTGCAATGGTATCTAATTTTTTTGTTTGGGTCGTATAACGTGCAAAAACATTATCTTTAACTCTTCGGTGATCTTTGGTCGTAAAATAGACTAGACTGTCGCTGTTTGCATACACTGAGCTGAAATCACTTTTTATGTCTAATAATTTTTCAGTTTGAAACTGATTGTTATCATTAATTGTAACAGCTACTAAATATGGGTTTCTATAGCTGAAATAGTGACTATTTCCTGTTGGAGACAAGTAATGTGGCGTAATAATTAAGTCTTCATCAAAAGTAGAATTGGCAATTATTTTTTTGTCTTTTATGGATAAACCCGTTGCAGTATGAATTTCGCCATCTTTGTTTTGGTGAAAAGCGTAAAGTATGTTTTGTGATTTGTTTTTTGGGTTTGTAATGACATTAAACCTATTTTTCTTGCTGATTTTTAAACCGTTAGACCAACTACCAAAAAAGGTGATTTCTAGATCCTCATCGTAGTAAAAAGTCCGTATATATTCATCTTTTATACACGTATTATCGTGTATGATTTGGGTTGAAATTGTTTCATCAGAAAAATTTAATAAATGAATTTCTCTATTAGTATTCAGAATTAATTGATCGCTAAAATTGTTATATAAAACAGCATCAAAATTCGAATCTTCATTGAAAGGTGTTTTTAAAGCTTCAAACGCCAACTTACTATCGTTAAATTTTAGCAGATTGTTTTTGGTAAAAAGATAAGCTTCACCGTTTTTCTCGTAAAAAGCTGTTGGTTCATTTAAGTCGTCTAAAGCAATTTTTTTAACCGATTTTTCTCGATTCTCTTTTTCATATATGTGAATGAATTCCGAATCACCAACAAGGTAATATGATGTTGAATTAAGGTAGAAATCACGTTCGTATGGATTGTCTAAAAAAATATTTCTAGGAATATTTCGACTAGAAATTTCCTCGAAAAGTAAACCAGGTCTAGGATGAAACTTACCTTCTGAAATTGGTTTTCCTTGGCTTATTTTTAATTCTTCCTGCGATATAGTAACGGCTTTTAGTTGTTGATCTTCTTTGTAAAAAAAACTCATCCGTTGGCTTCTAATACCTGGAATGTCATTGAAGGTGTTAAAGTCTTTTCCATTATAACGCACCAAACCATTTTCGGTAGCTAACCAAATAAACCCTCTTTCATCTTTTGCTATATCTTTTACTGTATTTTGAGGCAAACCATTTTCATCGTTGTGCCATTTGTCGACATAATTTTGCGCTTGTATAACCTGTACGCCTAAAAAAGTAAGCGTAAATAAGAGTAGGAGATGTTTTTTCATAAATGGTTGATTTTAATCGGTATACATTCGTTGATAGTCTACATCATTCATTTGAGTTTCGCCTAATAAAGTATAGTGTAGATGTTTCTGAATTCTTCCAGAGGTTCGCCCTAAAACCCCCATTTCTTCTAATGCTTTTTGAAAAAGATTTTCGTCAGGATTTCCTAATTCACCTAAATTAGCAAAATCTTCACCCAATTCAAAAGTTGGAACTAGTCCTTCATCGTAATCTGTAAATCCAACTGAATTTTCAATCTTTAAAATTAGTGGTTGCAAAGCATAAGAGTGATTTACATTCGCATTTTGACGCCTGAAATTTGGCGAATCATAGAGCGTAGTCGAACCTTGATATTTTCCAGAAGTATTTGTTCCAATTTGAACAACATCAATATAAGGTCTTAGTCCGCTTATAACCAATTCGCTAGCCGAAGCTGTAGTAGAAGTGGTAAGCACAAAAACACGATTGAGCTGCAAAGAATTTAGGTTTTGTCCGTTACTATTTACATTTTCAAAAAATAATGTTTGGTCGTCAAAATTGTCGTTGTATAATTGATTTACAAACAAATCTCCTTCAAACTGCCCTGTAATTAGGCTTGATAAATCTTGAGCTGTGCGAATGCTTCCGCCGCTGTTATAACGTAAATCTAAAACCAATTCATCTATTCCTTCAGATTGCAGTTGTGCAAAAATAGTGTTGAGCTCGTTGTCGTACGATCGGGTAAAAGCATTATACATCAAATAACCGATTTTTTGTCCTGACAACTCTACAACTTCAACTTTATGAATCGGGTTTTCCTGTATTTCTACTTTGGAAAGTTCGATTTCAATATCAAGAGAAATCAATTCATCATCTTGAAATTCTGCAAAACCAATTTGGTAGGTATCTTGACCAAAAAGTTCATTCAGATTGAGATCTTCGGTAAGCGTAATACCGTCAATTCGGTTAAACAGCATTCCGCGTTCAATTCCGGCAGCATCGGCTGGAGAATTCGGTAAAACATAGCGAACATAACCAAAAACGGCAGTTGAATTGTTGTCGGCAACCAAGCCAAATTTCATTCCATTTTCTAAGCGAATTCCATCTAAGGCATTTTCTAAAGCCCTAAAATCATCTACAATTACGCTAAAACGGTCGCTTTCTACTTTTAAGTGATTAAAGAAATTTTCAGGGGAATTGAATGATGTCAAAAAATTATAATAATCGTCATCGTTAGTGAAACGATCATCTGCTAAATCTGGCTGATTCGACTTTAGCAAATAATAAGCGTTCATGGCACGCCAAATAAAATTATTGATTTGTAAATTGTCTGCCGGATAGATGTTGTCATCTAAATCATCTTGGCAGCTTGACAATAAAAATAAAAGACATAAAATCGATAAAGTGGCTCTAAGTTTCATATGCTGATTTATAGGGTTTAAATGTACTGAGTTTCAAATAAAAATAGAAATAATGTTACATTTTTTTACTTCAATCGTTATACTAACAGAACACAAAATAAATGAAACAACAAGACTTTATTCATCAAACCCGATGTTTTGAAGATAAACTTTACCGGTTGTCGCTTCGGATTTTGATTTCTAACGACGCAGCAAAAGATGCGGTTCAAGAAGTTTTGTTGAAATTATGGAAGAAAAGAAAGCAATTGCATAAAATTGATAGTTTAGAAGCCTATGCTACTACGTTAACAAAAAATCATTGTTATGATCAATTAAAACTGAAAAATAACAGAAATTTACGTTTGGTACATACCAATTTTGAAGGAGAAGAGGAGGGAAGTCATTTTGAAGAAACAGAAGAGTCGGTAAAAAAAGAATACCGGCGTGTAAAGCAATTGATAGATGATTTACCAAAAACACAGCGCATAGTAATGCATTTGCGCGATATAGAAAATTTGAGTTTCGAAGAAATTGCTGAAATTTTAAATTGTACCGAAGGAAGTGTGAGAGTTAATATTTCACGAGCGAGAAAAACAATTAAGAAAGAATACCTAAAAAAATATTCCTATGAATACTAAGGATATCCATAAAATCGAGTTGCTGCTTGAGCGTTATTTTGACGCAGAAACCAGTTTGCAGGAAGAAATTGAATTAAAACAATTTTTGCAGCAGGAAAACTTGCCCGATTCATTGAAAAAATACCGAGAATTATTTAATGTAATGACGGTTGAAGCTGAAATTCAATTACCAAAAGACAAAAATTATAGCAGTTTTTCTGAACAAATTATTGCAGAAGAAAACGCTAAGCTTAAGTTTTGGAAAACGGCAAATATTCGAAAAATAGCTGCTGTTTTAGTAATTGTTATAAGCGGAACTTGGTTTTTGAATTACCAAGCAGAACAACAAAAGAAAGCCGAAGTTCGCTTGGCTTATGAGCAAACTAAAGCAGCACTAGAACTCGTTTCTAGCGAAATGAACCAAGGAAAAAAACAACTTAAACACCTTAATGAAATTGAAGAACAAACAAAACCTTATTTTAACCTTTTTAATTAATAAAAAATGATGAAAACAATTTTAAGTCTACTAATAATTGGAGTAGGATTACTTCAATTGCACGCGCAAGATTTCTCAAAATATGAGAGTATGCCTGGCGTAACCAGCGTAAGCATCAACAAAAATATGTTTAAGTTGATGAGCCAAGTCGATATTGAATCTGAGGACGATGAAGCCCAAGAAATGATTAAAATGATTGAAAATCTGAGAGGTGTAAAAGTCTACGCGACCAAAGAAGCCGATTTGATTTCTTTATTGAATGAAGATGCCAACGCTTATAAGAAAAACAATCAACTTGAAGAATTGATGCAGATCAATGATGACAGAAAAAAAGTGACCTTCCATTACATTCCTGGCAAAACAGAAGAAGTTATCAACCAACTGTTCATGCACATCGATTCAAGTAATGAAGACAAAAATGAATCGGTTGTTATCATTATTCAAGGAAACATTGACCTTTCAAAAATAAGCGCTTTGGTCAAGGAATTTAACTTGCCTGCCTCGGATGAATTTGAAAAACTTGAAGAAAAAGAATAATGAAAACACTTAAAAATATAGGTTTATTCGGTGTGTTACTTTTGCTAATGGCTTGCAGCAACGAGCCTACACTGCAAAAATATTTTGTAGCACATACCAACGATGAGGAGTTTATTTCTCTAGATATGCCAACTTCAATGCTTTTTTCTTCTTTAGATGATTTAGACCAAGAGGAAAAAAAGAAACTTGAAAACATCAGAAAAATCAATTTGCTTGCTTTTGAATTGAAAGACGATAATGGCAGCCAAAACCGTTACCAAGATGAAGTAGCAGTTTTAAATCAAATATTAACCAACGAAAAGTACCAGCCGCTTTTCAACTATTCCAACGGAAATTCAGCTTTAAACACTTATTTCACTGGAGATAAAAATGAAATTAAAGAAATTATTGTGTTTGGAAACGATAACAAAAAAGGGCTGATGTTACTTCGGTTAACCGGCAAAAATGTTCATCCAAATCAATTATATGAGTTGATGAAAATGGGTCATAAAATGGATTTAGAAAACATTGATGAATTCGATTCTCTTCTAAAAGAGTTTAAAAGTTAATTGCTTAATTCGTAATACTTGTAGTTTGTCTTTAAGTCAAAACCCTTCATTACTGAAGTGGTTTTGGCTTTTTTTGTGTCGCTCAGTTTTATAACCAATTTATTTAATTACTTTTGTCTGTAGAAAAGTCAAATCGCTTCAGATGAGTCAAAAAATACTGCTCGACGCCAAAGAAATGAATATAATTCTACATCGTTTGGCTTGCCAATTGATTGAAAATCACGATGATTTTTCAAATTCTGTACTTATCGGAATTCAACCACGCGGTGTTGCCTTGGCGAATCGATTATTTCAAATCTTAAAAAACACCTACAAGATTGAATCGCTTCAATTAGGTAAACTCGATATCACTTTTTATAGAGATGATTTTCGTCGTGGCGATAAAGTTTTGCAAGCTAATAAAACACAAATAGATTTTGTGGTAGAAGATAAACGAGTGGTTTTTATTGATGATGTGTTGTTTACGGGACGAAGCATTCGTTCGGCACTCACCGCAATACAATCGTTTGGAAGACCAACAGAAGTCGAACTATTAACTTTAATCGATAGAAGGTTTAGCCGCCATTTACCAATTCAACCCGATTATAACGGCCGTCAAGTAGATGCCATAAACGAAGAAAGAGTAAAGGTAAGTTGGAAAGATATAGACGGAAAAGACGCAGTAGAACTGATAAGCTAAAAAAATGAGTGAACTGAGTGTAAAGCATTTATTAGGAATCAAAAACCTTACAGAAAACGACCTGCAATTGATTTTTGAAACCGCAGATCATTTCAAAGAAGTAATCAACCGGCCCATTAAAAAAGTTCCGAGTTTACGAGATATTACTATAGCTAATCTTTTTTTTGAAAACAGTACGCGTACCAGGCTTTCTTTCGAATTAGCCGAAAAACGATTAAGTGCAGATGTGGTTAATTTTTCAGCGGCTTCTTCGTCTGTAAGCAAAGGCGAAACCCTCATTGATACCGTGAATAATATCCTTTCGATGAAAGTTGATATGGTAGTTATGCGTCACCCAAATCCTGGCGCTGGAGTTTTTCTTTCCAAGCACGTAAATGCTGCGATTATTAATGCTGGCGATGGCGCTCACGAACATCCTACACAAGCGCTTTTAGACACTTATTCTATTCGAGAAAAACACGGTGATATCGCTGGAAAGAAAGTGGTTATTGTAGGTGATATTTTGCATAGCCGTGTGGCGTTAAGCAATATTTTTGCGTTGCTGAAACTCGGCGCCGAAGTAAAGGTTTGCGGCCCACAAACGCTTATTCCAAAACATATTGAAAGCCTTGGTGTAAAAGTAGAAACCAATCTCGATAAAGCCTTGCAATGGTGCGATATTGCTAATATGCTTCGCGTACAAAACGAGCGAATGGAAATCAGTTATTTTCCAAGTACAAGAGAATATGTAAAACAATTTGGAATTGATAAAAACCGACTCGATCGACTTCAAAAAAATATTACCATAATGCATCCCGGACCGATAAACCGCGGTGTAGAAATTACAAGCGATGTAGCCGATTCTGAACATTCAATTATTCTCAATCAAGTTGAAAATGGCGTAGCTATCAGAATGGCAGTTATTTATTTATTAGCATCAAAAATAAAACAGTATGATCAACGAGAAACACGATAATTTTATTCTTCTTAAAGACGAAAAAGACAATCCTAAAGATTTTTCAGGATTTCTTGGCAGTATTCATCATCAGTTTGAAAAAGATAACTTGATTATTGATTTACAAAAATTCGGAAAACTAAGCTTAGATGAATTGTTGAGTTTTTTGGAACTTTCTAACGAGCATAGAAGAAACAAAAAATCGTTCGTCATTATTAATGATACTATCAATATCGATGAAGTACCAGACGAGCTAAATGTCGTTCCCACTTTTCAGGAAGCGGTTGATATGGTTCAGATGGAAGAAATCGAACGTGATTTAGGTTTTTAAAATGGCTTCACCATTAGAAATAACCATTTTGGGATGCCATTCTGCTAGTCCAAAATCTAAAGCGCATCCAACTTCGCAAGTAATCGACATACGTGGACATTTATTTTTAATTGATTGTGGTGAAGGCACACAAGTAAGATTGCGCGAGCATAAAGTAAAATTTTCTCGTATAAAACATATCTTTATTTCACATTTACACGGCGATCATTTCTTTGGGTTAATCGGATTGATTTCAACTTTTGGCTTATTGAATCGTCAGGAAGATTTGCACATTTACGGCCCAAAAGGCATCAAAGAAATTATTGTACTTCAACTGCGGTTATCGAAATCCTTTGCCAAATTTCACCTTCATTTTCACGAATTAGAATCACGTAATACGGAACTAATTTTTGAAGATGAAAAAGTAAGTGTAGAAACAATTCCGTTAGATCACCGCGTGTACACCAATGGGTTTTTATTTAAAGAAAAAAGCGGCGATCGAAAACTAAACATCGAAAAAGTTAGAAAATATCCGATTTCAAAAGCCTATTACAACAAAATAAAACAAGGATTTGATTACACACTTGATTCGGGAGAAGTTGTTAGAAACGAGGATTTAACAGACGATCCAGATTCACCAAAATCTTATGCATTTTGTAGCGACACCGCTTTTAAACCATTAATTGTTGAACAAATTGAATCGGTAACAGCCTTGTATCACGAAGCTACTTTTTTAGAACAGCACGAAGATTTATGTGTAAAAACCAAACATTCCACCGCCAAACAAGCAGGAATTATTGCTCAAAAAGCCCAAGCCAAGCACTTAATTTTAGGACATTATTCAGCTCGATACAAATCGCTTTCGCAGTTTAAAGAAGAAGCTCAACAAGTATTTGATTCGGTTTTACTAGCCCAATCGGGAATTGTTTTTCGATTTGATTGATGTAGATTACCTACATAGCTTTTGTTTATTGATTCTTATTTTTGAATAGTATTTAAGTATGGTTTTAGTGTGGTAAATGTATGTTTATTAATTATTTTTGTTCTCCAATTAATTACGAATCAATATGATACGTTCTACAACATTAAAAGCTAATCATAATACCATAAAGGTATTGAAGAAAATGGCTCTTGAAAAAGATGTCCACAGAAAAAAAATTATAGCCAAAATTAAAGATACTAAGGCTAAATAAAATGTACGAGTATAATATAGAACAAGGGGCTAATGGCCCCTATTTTTATTTTACAACCGACTTTGGTTTAACTTATTATGTTGCTTTTAGAGAGATGCCACAGGAATCCTATCCTTTGGATAATGTATATTCACTTGATTTTGGTGAAGTCGATAGAAAAAAAGGTAAAAAGGATTCAAAAATTTCTTCAACTATATTAGAAATTATTATTATGTTTTTGGAGAAGGATTCATCCTTAGTATTACATTTTCTTTGTGAAAATGATGACAAGCGTCAACTATACAGAAAAAGGTTGTTTAGCCGATGGTTTTCAATTTGTAATCTTGAAAACTGGATTAAGTATGATTATGATTTTGAAAATGCTGACTACAATATTTCATTTATCTACAACTCACTTAAATATGAAACGGATTTAATGGAGTCAGAAATACTTTTAACGTTGGATGTATACGAACGCGCAAAAGAAGAATAACTCTCCAATAAAATAACTTTTAGCAAAACGGTATTTATACTATCACTAATAAGCTGATTAAATTTGATGTATGTTTTTTACGAATAAACCTAAATTGTAATCAATCGTTTTCTGCAATTTGGCGATTTGAAGAAAATATTTTGTTGCTAAAATAAAACCAAACTCTTTGCTCGCTTTTTGCTTTCAGCTTATATTTGAGTAAATTTAAATCAAGATGCAACAAGACCTTCACGATTACAGAAAATCATATCAAAAAGCTGCACTAACGCGCGATAATTTGGATAAAAATCCGATGCAGCAATTTAGAACTTGGTTTTATGAAGTCGATAATTCTGATGGTATAGACGAAGCTAATGCAATGACAATTAGCACCATAGGAACAGATGGATTTCCAAAAAGCCGTGTGGTGTTGCTTAAATCTTACAACGAAAATGGCTTTGTTTTTTATACCAATTATGAAAGCGAAAAAGGAAAAGCGCTTCAACAAAATCCAAGAGTTTGTTTGTCTTTTTTTTGGCCTTCGGCTGAGCGGCAAGTAATCATAAAAGGAATTGCCAAAAAACTTAGTGCTGATATTTCAGATAATTATTTTCATAATCGTCCTAAAGGAAGTCAATTAGGTGCAATTGTTTCGCCGCAAAGTCAAGTAATTGAAAACAGAAATGTGCTCGAAAATAAATTACTTGAACTAGAAAGACAATACAAAAATACACAACCAGCGCGCCCCGATAATTGGGGCGGATTTATAGTCGAACCAAAAAGTATGGAGTTTTGGCAAGGACGACCAAACCGGCTTCACGACCGATTTTTGTTTACTTTACAAAGCGATTTTAACTGGAAAATTGAACGTTTAGCTCCTTAAAAAAAAAGCAATTATGAAAACATTATTTGTAGTGCGTCATGGAAAATCTTCTTGGGAAAATGCTGAATCTGACCACGAACGAACACTTCAAGAACGCGGTTTTAAAGATGCTGAATTAGTGATAAATGAATTGCTAAAAAAGGAAAATTTACCCAAAACAATCTTTTCTAGTTCTGCAGTTCGCGCAAAAACTACGGCTAAATTATTTCAAGAAAAATTGGCCATAACTGATAAAAACTTTTCAATAATTGAAGATTTGTACACCTTCGATTATAAAAAATTAAAAAAATGTATTCATAACTTGCCTGAAAACACTGATGATTTGATAATTTTTGGTCACAATCCTGGTTTTACAGAGTTAGTAAACGATTTAGGTGATTATTTTTTACCAAATTTGCCTACTACAGGATTGGTGAAAATTAATTTTGATAGCGATAGCTGGAAAACAATTCAGCCAGGAAAAGTAGAATATGTTATTTTTCCAAAACACTTACGATAAAATTTATGATAGAAAACAAATATGTCAATAGAGAATTAAGCTGGCTTCAGTTTAACGAGCGCGTATTACAAGAAGCAGCAGACGAAAGTGTTCCTTTGTTGGAACGCTTGCGATTTATTGGTATTTTCTCTAATAATCTAGATGAGTTTTTTAGAGTTCGATATGCACTTGTAAAACGAATTGATAGCGAAAACGAAGAAGGAAACAAGCAAATTAAAGGTTTTGATACGGGACGCTTACTCAAAGAAATTACGCAAATAGTAATCAAACATCAAGCCGATAGTCTAGAAATTTTAAGTGATATTAAAAAGAAACTGGAACCGCACAATATTTTTATCATAAATGAAAAGCAAGTCGATGAGGAACAAGCGATTTTCTTAAAAGATTTTTTTCTTCAAAAAGTAAGTCCTGCTTTGGTTACAATTATGCTTAATAATTTAGATAATGTACCAAAACTAAAAGATTCGGCTGCTTATTTGGCGGTAAAAATGATTCAAAAAGAAAATGACACGAAAAGTACACGCTATATTTTAATTGAAATTCCGTCGAGCATCAATCGATTTATTGAAATTCCTTCAGCTAATGAAAACAAATACATCATTTTATTAGATGATTTGATTCGCTATAACTTAGATGCAATTTTCAATATTTTTGATTACGAAAGCATTTCGGCGCATATGATTAAAATCACCAGAGATGCGCAACTCGATATGGAAGGTGATTTTAGCAAAAGCTATATCGATAAAATTCTAGAAAGCGTAAAAGACCGAGTAGATGGCGATCCAGTTCGGTTTGTATACGATAAAACCATCGATCAAGATACGCTAGATTTTTTGTTAGAAAAGATGCAGATTGACGATGCCGATAGTATTATTCCTGGCGGAAGGTACCACAATCGCCGCGATTATATGAAATTCCCTAGTCTAGGCGCCAAGCATTTGTTGTATGATAAAATTCAACCTTTACCCATTGAAGGCTTAACAATTCAAGGTAGTTTACTGAAAAATATCGCCCAAAAAGATTATTTGCTTTACGCGCCATATCAAACATTTTCATACACCGTAAAATTTTTAAGAGAAGCTGCTTTAGATCCTAAAGTAAAAGCAATTGGAATTACAATTTATCGCTTAGCTGAAGTTTCTCATATTGCTTCATCGCTCATTAACGCTGCAAAAAACGGAAAAATGGTTACGGTTTCTATCGAGTTACAAGCTCGTTTTGATGAAGCCAACAACATTAAGTACGCCGAACGTATGCAGCGAGAAGGAATCAAATTGATTTTTGGTGTAACCGGCTTAAAAGTTCACGCCAAAGCTTGTTTTATCGAACGTCTTGAAAATGAAAAAGTAAAACGTTACGGATTTATCAGTACAGGAAATTTTAATGAAAATACCGCTAAAATTTACACCGATTATACGCTTTTTACTTCGCATCAAGGAATTATGAAGGATATCAAAAAAGTATTCGATTTTTTTGAAGTCAATTATAAAATCAAAAAATATAAACATTTAATCGTCAGCCCGCATTATACCAGAAGTACGTTCGAGCGTTTAATCAATAGCGAAATTAGAAATCATAAAGAAGGAAAACCAGCGGGTATTCAATTAAAAATGAATTCGCTTTCTGATTATGAAATGATTGATAAACTTTACGAAGCAAGTAGAGCAGGGGTAAAAATAAAATTAATTGTTCGCGGAATTTGTTGTTTAATTCCTGGCGTAAAAGGAATGAGTGAAAATATTGAGGCCATTAGTGTAGTCGATAAATTTCTTGAACACACACGATTATACATTTTTGAAAATGCAGGTGATAAAAAGTTTTTTATCTCTTCAGCTGATTTTATGCGTAGAAATCTAGAAAGCCGAGTAGAAATTACCTGCCCAATTTATGATGAAGGAATAAAAGAAGAGCTGCAAGATACATTTGATATTTGTTGGAAAGAAAATGTGAAAGCTCGATTTTTTAGTCAAGAAAACAAAAATAATTACCGCCAGCCAAATGGTAAATCGGTTAGAAGCCAATTTGAAACTTACAATTATTATTTGAACAAAATTAAAAACAGGGAACTAAAGTGATCAATATTCAAAAATTTGCTGCAATCGATATTGGCTCTAACGCTGTACGTCTGCTAATTTCGACCATAACCGAACCTTACGGTAAACCAACCAATTTTAAAAAAACTTCCTTGGTGCGTGTTCCGATTCGGCTTGGTGAAGATGTTTTTGTAAACGGTGAAATATCTAATCGCAACTACAACAGAATGTTAGAAGCGATGAAATCTTATCAATTATTGATGAATTTACACGGCATTTCTCGCTATCGAGCTTGTGCAACATCGGCAATGCGTGATGCTGTAAACGGAAATGATTTAGCTCAAGATATCAAAAATAAAACCGGTTTAACAATCGAAATTATTGACGGCTCAGATGAAGCTGCTATCATTGCTGCTACCGATTTAAACGAACTCATAAAAGACGATAGAACCTATTTATATGTTGATGTTGGCGGCGGAAGTACCGAGTTGACACTCTTTTCTCGTGGAAAAACAATTTCATCTAAATCTTTTAAAATTGGCACCGTTCGATTACTGAATAATTTAGTTGAAAAAGAATTATGGAATGACTTTGAACATTGGATAAAATCACGAACACACGGATTTACTAAAGTCACTTTAATCGGTTCTGGCGGAAATATCAATAATATTTTTAAAAGCAGCGGCAAGAAAATGGGGAAACCACTTTCTTACTTATACTTAAGTTCTTACTATCAATTATTGAATTCGCTTACTTTTGAAGATCGGATTTCGCAATTAAATCTGAATGAAGATCGCGCAGATGTTATCATTCCTGCAGCAAAAATTTATTTAAGTGCAATGAAATGGGGCAAAGCAAAATCGGTGTACGTGCCTAAAATTGGGTTGGTAGATGGCATTGTAAAATCGCTCTACAAAAATCCATATTTAGGCAACGAACTACCGCTATAAATTTTAATCTATTAAACCAACTTCTTGGCAACAATGTTTAATTTTGATAAAGGTTTTTTCGATGTCATCGTCTAGCCCAACAGAAAATCGAACCAATCCGTCAGAAAGTCCCATTTCTGCTTGTTCTTCATCAGGAATTTCAGAAGAAGTAGAAGTTCCAGGTGCAGAAAATAAGGTTTTGTAAAATCCAAGACTTACAGCTAAATAGCCAATATTACGACTTTGCATCAATTCCATTAATTCATTTGCTTTCTCAAAACTTTTTGCGTTAATGGTCAACATTCCACTACATCCAAAACTAGCGTTAATTTGATGATTCATTTTTTGATGACCTCGATGACTTTGCAATCCTGGATAAACCGTTTTAATGCCAAGATGTTCAAATTTTTCGGCTAAATAAAGTGCATTTTCACTGTGTTTTTTCATTCGAATTGGGAGCGTTCTCAAGTTTTTCAAAATAGATGCTGCACGCAAGCTGTCCATTGTTTGTCCAAGCAACATCGCTGCTCCTGTATTTACATCTCGCAAGCTATCAATAAAATCTTTTGAAGCGCAAACGACACCACCAACCGTGTCTGAGCTACCATTTATAAATTTCGTTAAACTATGAATAACTATTGAAGCACCAAGAATTTTAGGTGAAATACAAAGCGGTGTAAACGTGTTATCAATTACTAATTCTAATTGATTTTGTTGCGCGATTTCTGAAAGCCTCTTAATATCGGCTACTTCAAGTAAGGGATTGCTCAGGGATTCTCCAAAAATAACTTTTGTAGACGGCTGAATAGCTGCTTTTACTTTTTCAAGATCTGTAAGGTCAACAAAACTGGTTTGAATGCCTAATTGTGGTGCAAAGTTTTTTAGAAAAGCATAAGTTCCACCGTAAATTGTTCGACTGGAAACAATATGATCGCCAGCTTTGCATATTTGCATTAATGTTGCGGTAATAGCTGCCATTCCTGAAGCAAAAACCTGAGCCGATTCTGTTGCTTCCATTTCTGCCAAAGCTCGCCCTAAAAATTCGTTGCTGGGTGAAGTATGTCTTGAATATAAATAACAACCGTCGGTATTGCCTTCAAATGTGTCTGACATTGATTTTGCTGTCATAAAAGTATAGGTAGACGAATCTGATATCGATGGGTTTACACCACCAAACTCCCCAAAATACTGAAGGTCTTGAATTTTTTCTGCTGGATTGAATTTCATTTTATCTGATGTTTTATGATTACTACTAAAACACATAAGATTCGGATAAAAAACTAGTAGCAGTTATATATATTGTAAAATATTTTAATGCTATAATTAAAACAAAAAAATCTAGTTCTAAGCCATCAAACCATAGTTTTTGGAATATTACACTAACACAACTGGACTAAAAAATTAAAACCTTGCTTACACACAATCGATTAAACGATTGGCAGATTAAATCAATTTATCGGAATGAGCTATATGAAGAATTGTGCTTTGTTTTAGCTATATTTCTTTATTTAATTTTTAAATAGTTGAGGCAAGTTAATTTGTTGTATGGCAAATGCATTGAGTTTGTTTAGTATTCACGAAGTTAAACGAAAGAACAGCACTGGTTTAACGGAATAATTTTTTATCAAAAAGTGTTCAATAAACGGGATAATTTTTCGTTAGTACAGAAGATTATTCAACTTAAATAACACCTTGATAAAAACCGAATTTTATTCAGCTTAATTTTTATCTTTGGAGAGTAAAAACAATTCAATATATGAAAGCGTTTATTTCAGGATTACTTTTATTTTTAGTAGCTCAATCAACCGTTTTTGGGCAACAATCAGAAGCTTATAATAGCGAAATTACAACCTATCAGCGCGCGCTAAACTTATACCAAAAAGCGCAATATCCAGCAGCTAAGCGATTGTTTAACGAAGTTGGAAAAACTACTAAAAAAGAACAACTAAAAGCCAATAGCACTTATTATGCTGCAAGTTCTAGCTTAAAACTAGAAGAAGCAAACGCCGATTTATTGATGGAAGAATTTGTTAGAAATTACCCGACAAGCAATAAACGAAATATGGCGTTTTTTGAAGTAGCTGAATTTTATTTCAACAAAAGCGACTACAAGAAAGCTTTGCGTTGGTATGCTCAAATCGATGCTTATGATTTAGCAAGAGAACATAAACCTGCCTATAATTTTCATTACGCTTACGTGCTTTTTAAATCTGGAAAAGAAAAGAAAGCTGCAAACTATTTTAAACGCGTTCAAAAACATCCAGAATACAGCGATCAAGCTAACTATTACCTAGGATATTTGGCTTACGAAGGCGATGATTATGAGTCGGCAGAAGATTATTTTGAAGATATCGATGAAGCAGCAGAATCATCTCCAGAAATGTCTTACATAAAAAGCGATATGAGCTTTAAAGCAGGAAAATTTGAAGAAGCTATTGAAGCAGCAGAACAGAAAATGCCGCGAGCAAACTACCGCGAAAAATCAGAATTGAATAAGATTATAGGTGAAAGTTATTTCAACTTAAAAGAATACGAGAAAGCAATTCCATATCTAAAAGAATACGAAGGCGAACGCGGGCGATGGTACAACACTGATTACTATCAACTTGGGTACGCTTATTTTAATACAGGAGATTTTGAAAGTGCTATTTCAGAGTTCAATCGAATTATTGATGGCGATGATGATGTAGCTCAAAATGCTTATTATCATTTGGCACAATCTTATTTAAAAATGGACAAAAAGTCAGAAGCTTTGAATGCTTTTAAAAATGCTTCTGAAATGGAATTTAATGAAGAAATACAACAAGATGCTTTTCTAAATTATGCAAAATTGAGCTACGAAATTGGTAATTCTTATCAAAGTGTACCAGAGGTTTTGATAGCTTATATGGAAAAATATCCAGAATCTATTGAAGCGGAAGAGATAGGAGAGTTGCTTATTGATGCTTATATTTCAACAAAAAACTATGAACAAGCTTTAGATTTACTTGAAGGTAGCCGTGATTTTGAAGACAAAAAAATCTACCAACGTGTGGCTTTTTATTATGCAGTAGATTTCTTTAATGAAAAAAAATACGACCAAGCTAAGCATTATTTTACGCAATCCTTATCAAATCGAATAGACAAAACTTACACCGCAAAAGCTACTTATTGGAAAGCAGAAGTTGATTATTTGTCTGGAAACTTCAAAGAAGCAATTGTAGGATACAAAGAGTTTGAAGGAATGGCTGCAGCAAAAAATACCGATGAATTTGAACACGTTTACTACAATTTGGCATATGCTTATTTCAAACATAAAGATTATGCTTCAGCTAGAGATAATTATGAAAAATACCTGAAAAACGCTAATCAAAGAGCTAAAATTTACGATGCTCACGTTAGATTAGGCGATGCACATTTTGCTTTAGGTAAATTTTGGCCAGCAATGGAATCGTATAATAATGCTATTGAAATGCAATCGCATAGAGGTGATTATGCATTTTATCAAAAAGCTATTTCTTATGGTTTTGTAGATCGAAATAGCCGAAAAATTGAAGAGCTTGAAAATTTTTTAAAGCGTTATCCTAATTCACTTTACAAAGACAACGCCTTGTATGAATTAGGAAATACTTACGTTAGCGAAAATCAAGAAACAAAAGGAGTACAATCGTATCAACGTATTTTAGATGAAATGCCTAAGAGTCGCTTAGTTCCTCGTGCCTTGTCAAAACAAGGATTACTGTATTACAATACCAATCAAAATGAAAAAGCACTTGATAAATTAAAGCGTCTAGCAAATAATTACCCTGATTCCGAACAAGCTGCTCAAGCGGTTGAAACCGTGAGAATGATTTATATTGATATGGGTAGACCAGAAGCTTATGCTGCTTGGGTTGAAGGATTAGATTTTGTTGAAGTCGCCGATGCTGATATCGATAACGCTACTTTTGAATCGGCTGAAAACCCTTTCCTTGAAGGTAAAAACGAAAAAGCCATCAAAGGTTTTAAAAATTACCTCAAAGAATTTCCAAACGGAATTCACGCACTTAAAGCTAATTTTTATTTAGCACAACTTTTATATAACAAAGGTGAAAAAGAAGAAAGTATTTCGCATTATGAATATGTAATGAATGCCTCAAAATCTGAGTTTACCGAACAAGCTTTAAGTAGATTATCTCAAGTTCACTTAGAAAAAGAAGATTATAAAGCTGCTATTCCTGTATTAGAAAATTTAGAAAGAGTAGCCGAATATCAGCAAAATATCGTTTTTGCAAAATCGAATTTGATGAAATCATACTACCGAACCGAAGATTATGAAAATACCATGCTTTACGCCGAACAAGTCCTTGAAATGAGTGGGGTAGAGGATAAGGCAAAATCTGACGCTCAGCTTTTTACGGCTCGTGCAGCTTTAGTAAAGGGAAATGAATCTAAGGCAAGAGCAGCCTATAAAGAAGTGGCTGAAAATTCTTCTTCAGGTGAATTGGTTGCAGAAGCTTTGTACCATGAAGCTAAATTTTTACACGATGATGGCGCCTATGAAAAGTCTACTCAAATAGTTCAGAAAATAGCTAAGGAATATTCTAGGTATCGTGAATTTGCTTCAAAAGCGTTAATCATTATGGCAAAAAACTTTAATGAACTTGACGATGCTTTTCAAGCCAATTATATCTTAGAAAGTGTAATTAAAAGTTCTACAAAATACCCAAATGTTATTCAAGAAGCCGAAGCTGAACTTCAAAAAATTAAAAAAGAACAAAGCAAAACGAATGCTTCTATCGATGAAACTAAAAATAAAGATTCAACTGATGAAATCCTAAAAGAATCAAATGTGAAAGAAGATTAATTTCACGTTTTTTTCAAAAGATAAGCCTTAAAACACCTAAATTTTAAGGCTTATTTTTTAGGATTATAATTCACTAACATCAAATTCAATTTTTTTAAAGTTTTTACTTTTCCTATTAAGCTTCTATGTGGTATTTTTGCAGCTTTAAAAAACGATAAACAAATGGCAATAGCTTCTCAATACGATGCAAAACAAGTAGAGAAAAAATGGTATGATTACTGGAAAAATGAAGGTTTTTTTCATTCAGAAGTCAACGATAAGCCTGCTTACTCTATTGTAATTCCTCCACCAAATGTTACCGGTGTTTTACACATGGGACACATGCTTAACAACACCATTCAGGATGTATTGGTTCGTCGCGCTAGACTTAAAGGATACAATGCTTGTTGGGTTCCTGGAACCGATCATGCATCGATTGCAACAGAAGCTAAAGTAGTAGCTAAACTTAAAGCCGAAGGAATTGATAAATCTTCTATTTCTAGAGAAGAATTTTTGAAACACGCTTGGGAATGGACCGAAAATTATGGTGGTAAAATCCTCAATCAATTAGAAAAACTCGGCGCTTCATGCGATTGGGATCGCGTCAAATTTACAATGGATGACGATATGTACGAATCGGTTATTCAAACCTTTATCGATTTGCACCAAAAAGGATTGATTTATCGAGGGTTTAGAATGGTTAACTGGGATCCAGAAGCCAAAACCACACTTTCCGACGAAGAGATTATTTACCAAGAAAAACAAGGTAAATTATATTATATTCAATATCAAATTGAAGGCAGCGATGAGCGCTTAACCATTGCTACAACTAGACCAGAAACTATTTTTGGCGATACCGCTATCTGTATCAATCCAAACGATGAACGCTTTGCTCATTTACACGGAAAAAAAGTTATAGTACCAATTGTTGGTAGAAGTATTCCAATAATTACCGATGATTATGTGGATGTTGAATTTGGAACAGGTTGTTTGAAAGTAACACCTGCACACGATGAAAACGACAAAAATCTTGGCGACAAACACAAGCTCGAAGTTATTGATATTTTTAATGATGATGCTAGTTTAAATGAATTTGGACTACACTACCAAGGAAAAGATCGTTTTGAAGTTAGAAAACTATTTGTAAAAGAATTAGATGAAAACGGATTTTTATTAAAACTTGAAGATTACACCAATAAAGTCGGTACTTCAGAACGAACGGGAGCGGTAATCGAACCCAAACTTTCTGATCAATGGTTTTTGAAAATGGAGAGTTTGACCAAACCTGCAATCGATGCCGTTTTAAATTCTGATGAAATTAAACTCTATCCAAAAAAATTCCAAAATACGTTTAGACATTGGATGGAAAACATTCGCGATTGGAATATTTCTCGCCAGTTGTGGTGGGGACACCGTATTCCTGCTTATTATATCGGTGAAGGGAAAAATGATTTTGTAGTCGCCAAAAATGCTGATGAAGCACTCGAAAAAGCCATAGAAAAAACAGGAAATCCTAGTCTAAGTCACGCAGATATTCATCAAGAAGAAGATGTACTCGATACTTGGTTTTCTTCTTGGATTTGGCCAATGAGTGTTTTCGACGGAATTCGAAATCCAGGCAATAAAGAGTTCAACTATTACTATCCGACAAACGACTTGGTTACCGGACCCGATATTTTGTTCTTTTGGGTTGCTCGAATGATGATGGCTGGATATGAATATACAGGTAAACGTCCTTTTGAAAATGTTTATTTAACGGGAATTGTTCGCGATAAGCAACGCCGAAAAATGTCCAAATCTTTGGGGAATTCTCCAGATGCTTTGCAGCTGATTGAAGATTTTGGTGCCGATGGCGTTCGTGTTGGTTTGTTGCTTAGTAATGCGGCAGGAAATGATTTGTTGTTTGATGAATCGCTTTGCCAACAAGGAAAAGGTTTTGCAAATAAAATATGGAATGCCTTTCGCTTAGTTAACGGTTGGGAACCTGATGCTGCTATCGAGCAACCAGCACATGCAAAAATTGCTTTAGAATGGTATGAAGCTAAATTTCAACAAACATTAGCTGAAATTGAACAGCACTTTCAAAAATACCGTATTTCTGATGCGCTAATGGCGACTTATAAACTCGTGTGGGATGATTTCTGTTCGTGGCTATTAGAAATCGTAAAACCTGCTTATGAGTCGCCAATTGATGAAAAAACACTAACAGCAACTTTGCATTTCTTTGAAGAAAACCTCAAATTATTGCATCCATTTATGCCGTTTATTTCTGAAGAGATTTGGCAAAACATCAATAAACGATCAAAAGAAGAAGCGCTAATTGTTGCCGAATGGCCTAAAGCAAAAGAAGTTAATCATCAGCTTATCACCGATTTTGAAATGATGACTGAAGTGGTTGCTGGAATTAGAAATATCAGAAAAGAGAAAAATATTTCATTTAAAAACAGCATCGATTTAAGTCTTATCAATAACGAAAACACGCCTAATCACTTAGATTGTATTATTGTTAAACTAGGCAATATCAACACATTTGATTATGTAAACGACAAAATTGAAGGAGCACTTTCATTTAGAGTAAAATCGAACGAATATTTTATCCCGATGAAAGGCGCTATTGATGTAGAAGCAGAAAAAGAAAAACTTAACGAAGAATTACAATATTTGCAAGGATTCTTGAAATCTGTAGAAAAAAAGCTAACTAACGAACGTTTTGTGAATAACGCTCCAGAAAAAGTAGTTGATTTAGAACGCAAGAAAAAAGCAGATGCTTTGGCTAAAATTGAAACGATTCAAGCTAGCCTTGCTAGTTTGTAATAATATAGCTGAATAATTTAATTAAAAAACGAGCAATAATTTATTTATTGCTCGTTTTTTTTGCATAAAATATATGATTTTTTTATGATTTTTTATTGACTTTTTTAGTTGCTTTGAATTTATAAAGCTTTTGAGTCATTTTATGAAACCAAATTTACTGCTATTTCTTTTAGTTGTATTAATAACTCACCTATCTTACTCACAAAATTTCGTAGTTTATGATGCTAAAGAAAAACAGCCTTTGCCATTTGCTACTGTTATTTATGGTGAAGACAAAGGCGCTTATGCTGATAAAAATGGAAAAGTAGAACTTTCTACAGATGCCGATACTATCGAAGTAAGTATGTTGGGTTTTAAGTCGAAAAAAATTGCCGTCAACCAAATCCAGGATAGCCTATTTTTAGAAGAAAGCCAAGAAACACTAGCCGAAGTTAAAATCAACGAGACAGCAACCAAAACCAAAAAAATAAAGGCTAAAAGAAAACGTAAATCAGCTTATTTAATAAAGCAAAGACAAGTTTTTACGTTTTTGCAGCCAACAGAAAAACTTACGGATGCTTACCTTAATAATGTCACTTTTTATTTCAACAATGCTTTTCGAGGCGTAAAGGATAAAGATGGTCTAGAAAATGGATTGAAAGCTGTAATCCGTTTCAATTTGTTCGAACTTGATGGCGGAGAATTGGGGTCAAAAATATATGAGTTTCCTGCAGAATTAGAAATGACAGAAAAGGATGAGATGTTTATAGATTTAAGCAATTTGGCAATACTTATTCCTAAAGACGGTTTAGCTTTTGGACTCGAATTAGTTGGACTGATAGACGCAGACGGAAAATTTTCAGAAAATAAATTTATGGCTCGGCCAAAAGTAAGTAAAAAAGAAAACAAGTTTTATACGGCTAAATCTTACAGAAGATTGATGTTTAAAGAAGAACCCACAATGGAAAAAATGGGCGTGCCAATTTCAGTAGATGAATTTGATTACAACTATAACTTGGCTTTTGACCTAGAAGTAGACATTCAAAAAAAATAAATTTGAGTACAATTTTTGTTTAACTAAATAATGATAACTATGAATTTTAAAACAGTTTTAATTACCGGATTATGTGTTGGTGTTTTGCTTGCTTGCGAAACCAACAAATCAAAATCGTCATCAACGGCAGCAAAAGAGCCAACTGAGGAAAAATTAATTGAAAAATCAGAGAATAAAAACCTGACCCCTACAGAATTTTTAAATCAGAAATATGAGGAGTATAACATCAGCGAAACTTATGAAAAAACTGTAGATGGCGAGGAATTAACACTGGCTAAAGTTGATACGAATAACAGTGAAGTAGATGTGTATTTAGCATATAATACAAACAATGAGCTTAAATATTTTGCTGAATTAAATTGGGAAAATCTGCAAGGAACGGGCATCGATTTTGAATTAGCAGAAGAAGAAAGTTTCGAACTTGATAAATACGACCAAGAAAAAGGAGCAAGCTTATTTGAAGCCAGATTTGATAGCTTAGAAGAAATAGCAGCACAACCTTAATTTATTCTTTTATTTAAAATAATTAACTTCTACTTTCTAAATTGCAAGTCATAAAATGACAAGCGATTTAGAAAGTTTTTTTTTTGATTTAGAACGAAATTATTTAACAAAAGTACTTAAAGTGTTTAGTGTATTTACTTATTATATTTGATGTAGATAAATACGAAATAAGATGAGGTTAAAATCAATAGTTTTTTATGTTTTTTTACTTTTAACAATTGCTTGTGGAAAAGCACAACAAGAACAAACAAATGAATCACGCTCAACCAAAGAATTAGAAACAGCTTATTTTGCTAGTGGTTGTTTTTGGTGTGTGGAAGCAATTTACGAAAGCGTAAAAGGTGTTGAAGAGGCGGTTTCTGGTTATGCTGGCGGTCATACAGAAAACCCAACCTACGAATCTAGCAATACAGGTGAAACTGGTCACGCAGAGGCAGTCAAAATTTATTATGATCCTGCAATAATCGATTTTAAAACATTGGTTGATGTATATTTTGGTTCTCAAAATCCAACTCAACAAAACGGTCAAGGACCCGATATTGGCTCGCAATACCGATCGATAATTTTTTATCAAAATAATGAAGAAAAAGAAATTATAAACGCCAAAATAGAAAAATTAAGCGCAAGATTTCAACAGCCAATTGCAGCTGAAGTGAAAGCGTTTCAGAAGTTTTGGAAAGCGGAAGAGTATCATCAAGATTATAAAAAGAAACATCCTAATAATCCATATATCAAAAAAGTTTCTAATCCAAGGCTAGCGCGTTTCAAAGCAAAGTTTCCAGCGCTATTAAAATCCAATTAGTAAACAAAAAATAGCATTCAAACTTGAAAATTGACTTAAAAAAACATAGGATTCACCAAAGTTAAAACAGGCTTTTATATCTTTGCTTTATGAAGAAGAACTTTAGCGATTCTAAAAATTGGTTCAATCAGTTTGATTCGAACAAACCCTTAATTATTGCTGGACCATGTAGCGCAGAAACCGAAGATCAAGTAATGGAAATTGCTCGAGAATTGGTGAAATCTAACATTGGCATTATGCGCGCTGGTGTGTGGAAACCAAGAACAAGACCCGGAAACTTTGAAGGTGTTGGAGCTATTGGATTAGAATGGTTGCAGAAAGCAAAAAAAGAAACAGGTATTTTATTAGCCACTGAAGTTGCCAATAAAACCCACGTAGAACTTGCTTTAGAAGCTAATATTGATGTGCTATGGATTGGAGCCAGAAGCACGGTAAGTCCATTTATAGTTCAGGAAATTGCAGACGCACTTCAAGGAACCGATAAAATTGTTTTAGTAAAGAATCCTGTTAATCCTGATTTGCAATTGTGGTTGGGAGCGGTAGAACGCTTATATGATGCAGGTATAACCAAACTTGGCGTTATACACCGTGGATTTACCACGTACGAAAAAAGCAAATACCGTAATAATCCAGAATGGCAAATTCCTATAGACTTAAAAAGTCGTTTTCCTGAGCTACCGATTTTTGTCGATCCTTCTCATATCAGCGGAAACCGAGAATTGATTGCAGATATTTGCCAAACAGCTTTGGATTTAAATTACCACGGAATTATGGTTGAAACGCATCCGACTCCAGAAAAAGCATGGAGTGATGCCAATCAACAGGTTTCTCCTGAAACGCTGCGTTCCATACTAGAGAATTTACAAGTAAGAAAAACCGATTGGACAGAAAAAAACTACTTGCAAAAATTGAGTTTAATGCGCGATAAAATTGATGTAGTCGATAAGCAAATAACCGATGCAATTGGTAAACGCATGCAAATCGTTGATGAAATTGGTCATTTAAAAGGAAAGTATAATGTCGCTATATTGCAAGAAGAACGATGGAATCAGGTGCTTAAAAATATGTTGCTTCACGGAAATGAAAATCAGTTAACAGACGAATTTGTTACGCAACTTTTTAAAGCCATACATCAAGAATCTATAACACATCAACACAAAATCATCAATAAATCCAATAAATAATAGGATATTTGTTTCCACATTATTCAAAATAAAATGAAAGGATTAGTTTATAAATCTACAGGAAGCTGGTATCACATAAAAGGCGAGAACGATAAGTTTTATCAATCTCGTATCAAAGGCAAATTCAGAATCCAAGGTATAAAAAGCACCAATCCAATTGCGGTGGGCGATCGTGTTGAATTTAAAATCGATACCAATGCCGATGAAGAAATTGGTGTGATTACTGAAATTTATCCGCGTGAAAATTACATCATTCGGAAATCGGTTAACCTTTCCAAGCAAACCCACATTATTGCTGCAAATATCGATCTTGCTTTTTTAATCATCACTTATAACAATCCACCCACTTCAACAACATTTATCGATCGTTTTTTGGTTACTGCAGAAGCTTATAACATCAAAACAGTCTTGTTGTTCAACAAAATGGATGTTTATTCGTTGGAAGAGTTTGGTGAAATGAAATTTTTGGCAGAATTATATAGAGAGATTGGCTACGAATGTATTGGCGTTTCGGCTACAGAAGGAACAAATATCGATCAGGTGAAAGAACTTATGAAAGGGAAAGTAAGTTTGTTTTCTGGACATAGTGGGGTCGGAAAATCGACTTTAATAAATGCTATTGAACCCACACTTCAACTAAAAACAGCCGAGATTTCTGAGCAACACCAACAAGGAATGCACACGACAACTTTTGCTGAAATGTACGATTTAAGTTTTGATGCAAAAATTATTGATACTCCCGGAATTAAAGGATTTGGAGTAGTTGATATCGACGAGCAAGAATTAGGCGATTATTTTCCTGAATTTATAGCACTGAAAAACCAATGTAAATTCAACAATTGTAAACACACCAACGAGCCTAATTGTGCCGTTAAAACTGCTTTAGAAAACGATGAAATAGCCATTTCTAGGTACAACAGCTACTTGCAAATTTTATCGGGTGAAGATGATCCGTATCGAAAAGATATTTACAACGAAAACTAAAGTTTATCGATTATGAGAGCAGTTATTCAGCGTGTTTCTGAATCGAGTGTAGCAGTAAATCAGCAAAAAATAGCATCGATTCAAAAAGGGCTTTTAATTTTACTAGGAATTGAAGCTGCAGATTCATATGAAGATATCGATTGGCTGTGTAGAAAAATAGCCAAAATGCGAATTTTTTCAGATGAACAAAACGCAATGAATCTAAGTTTACAAGATATTGATGGCGAAGCAATTGTGGTAAGTCAATTTACCTTGTACGCTTCAACAAAAAAAGGGAATCGCCCAAGTTTTATCAAAGCTGCGAAACCTGAAATAGCAATTCCTATTTATGAGTCTTTTATTGAAAATCTACAAAAATACCTGAATCAACCTGTTCAATCTGGAGTGTTTGGAGCAGATATGAAAGTTCATTTAGTAAACGATGGTCCAGTAACAATTGTAATAGATACCAAAGAAAAAGAATAGTATTCTGAAGCTTAACTTCTTTAGCTTTCAATTTTTTTACGTTAATTTGTACCCAATCAATAGAATTTAAAAATACGCTTTTATGAAAATAAAATCTATACTTCCAGTATTTATCAGATTATTCGGTTACGCAGGACTTTTGTTTTTTATTACTCAAATTATCAGAATTGATTTTGAAGCAGGAGAATTTAAAGAAGACGGTTTAGTAGAATACACACAGGAATCCTTACTGATTCTAAGTACGATATTGCTGCTGATAACCGCTGCAAAATTCAACATACAACGCTATTTTAATATTGGTTTAGGTTTGTTTTTATTGATGCATTTCATCAGAGAGTTTGATGCCTTTTTTGATGAAAACGTATTTGATGGTTTTTGGCAAATTGGGGTTTATACAACTTTGGCTATAGCCTTGGTCATCATTATAAAAAACTGGAAAGCTTTTTGGAAGCAACTTGCCAATATACAAGATAAATTTCCATTTGGAATTCTATTGATTGGGTTGACGACACTTCATGTATTTTCACGATTATACGGAAAAACATCCAATTGGGAAAGTTTGCTAGGAAGCAATTACCAAAGAGGAGTAAAAGACGCTTCTGAAGAATGTATTGAGCTTCTAGCATATATGATTATTTTTATAGCAGTTATCGAAATTATAGTATATACTCGAAAACAATTCAATATCTCAAATCCTTCCTAAGTAAAATTGTATGTTAGATATTATTCAAGAATATGACGAACAAATTTTATTATGGTTTAATAACCTAGGTTCCAGGCCATTTGATTCATTGTGGATTTTAATTACTGAAAAATGGACTTCAATTCCTGTGTATTTAGTGATTCTATACTTCTTTAAAAAACAGATGTCATGGAAATTACTAGGAATAAGTTTACTTTTTATTGCTGCATTTGTTGCCCTCAGCGATCAATTTTCGAATGTTTCTAAACATTACTTTATGCGTCCGCGACCGTGTCACGAAGATTTTATGGAGTTAGGAAGGTTCTTGGCAAAACGATGTGGAAGCTATGGTTTTTATTCAGCTCATGCTTCTAGTTCAATGGGCTTAGCTGTTATATTAATCGGGATTTTAAAACCTTATTATAAAAAAGCCCATTATTGGATTTTACTGTGGGCGCTTATCATAACCTATAGCCGTATTTATCTAGGAGTACATTATCCGACCGATATTTTAGTTGGGTTTTTAGTTGGTGGAACCATAGGTTATTTAGTTTTAAAACTCTATCAACTTACAGTAAAGAAATTCAACTTAACTTAGACAGAATTATTCAGCAGTTAATTCTATAAACAAGCTTTCCAAGGTTTGACTTTTATTATTTAATGAAATGATTTTTAACCCTTTATCATAAGCAAAATCAAACACTTCTGAACGCATGTCTTTTTGTGTGTTAAAATATAAATCATACTTAAAACCACTTGTGTTGATTGATTTTTCGAGTTGTGGAAGCTCCTTAAAAGCAACTTCTTCTATACGGTAATTAAATTCAACTTCAACTATTTGCGATTCCGATTTAGACCAATCGTCAAGCATTTTATCAGCAACTATTTTTCCTTTATTGATAATAATAACGCGGTCGCAAATGGCTTCTACTTCTTGCATGATGTGCGTAGAAAGCAAAATAGTTTTGTCTTTTCCCTCTTGACGAATAAGTTGACGGATTTCTACTAATTGTTTAGGATCAAGCCCTGTGGTTG
>JBNJHC010000014.1:0-65952 GCA_051748125.1 Bacteroidota bacterium | reverse complement strand
TTTTATTTTTTTTTCGTAATATAATTTTACTTTGTTTTCAAATTTTTATTAACATTAGCTACAACGTCTCGCGCATAACGAAAGTGGCGACTTAAAATGCGCAAGTTTTTCGATTAAACTTTTAGTTTCTAAAATTACACAAAACTCTTGTTTCAGCAATAAATTCGCCATTTTTGTTATGCGCTGTTATGTAACGTTTTTTTTTAAAAGGGTAGTTCATCATCATCATTATCATCTATTTCATCTTTTACAGGAATTCTGTCATAAAACTCATCAAGCAAATTAGAGTCAATTTTATCTTTATTGCTTTCTACAAACTTGTGCAAATAGTTATTAATATCAACATCATCACTAATCCAAAGAATTTGAGTATTGTTTATTGCAGCTGAAATATATTGGTTAGCCTGTTCAGTTGAAAATGAATCAAATTTTGATAATTTTTGGAGGGTTTTTCTCGAACTGTAAAAGTTTTGACTATCAATCAATTTAGCAATTAATATATCTTTTTCTAATTCTGTGGCTAATTTTATATCTGGAAATACATCTTTAAAAAAATCTGATAATGTTTTATAAAATCTAATTTTCGAATTTTTTTTTCTTTTCCATTCATTGAATAAAAAGGTATTAAAGTTTGATTTATTAATTTCAGAAAAATAATCTTTATCATCAGCTATAAAATATAGATCATTATTATCACTAACTGAATCAATTAAAGACTCCCAATTAATTGAATCACCATAAGATTTATTTTTGCCTGGAGGATTTCCTAAATCAAATCTAAGTTTTGCTTTAGCAACTAAACTTTCAGTAGTTTTTATGGAATATGCTTTTTTAAAAAGATTGTCTATTACTTTATCTGCTTGTAAAGAATTTGTTTCAATTTTGAGCATGATATTTTTAAGTAAAAGTTGTTTTTCCTGATTATATTCTTTAATTAATTTTTTAAGGGTTTCATATTCTTTATATCCCTTACAGAATTGTGGAAATTGATTATTTAGTTTTGATTGGCTAAAAGTTTTTAGAGCATCAGCCAACTTTGAATCTCTGTTTCTGTAAAATTCATTAACTACTTGCTCAGGAAGAAGTAATTCAAGCTCATCATTATCCATGAGAACAATCAACTTATTCAATTCTTCTAAGTCATCGTCAGAATAGTGATAAAATTTTAAATAAACATTTGTATCAATAAAAAGGTTAATTGCCATTAATTTGTTTTAAATGTTACATAACTCGTTATACAATTACAAAACTAGTCATTTATTTGTTGTTTTTGCGGGATAACGATATATTTTTATGCTGTTTATCCAATTGCTTGTAGCGATTTACTGCTATGTCTAGCGGATTCTGTATTTCATTGATGTTGCGCTCGGTTACATGCGTGTATATCATTGTGGTTTCTGGGCGCGAATGTCCTAATAATTCTTGTATGTAGCGAACATCTACGCCGTTTTCTAATAAATGTGTTGCGTAACTATGACGTAATGTGTGCGGCGTTACGGGTTTTAAGATGCCTGCAGCTTTGCAATTTCGCTTTAAAAATGCACGGACTGATGAATCGGCGTATTTTGATCCACTTTTTCCTTCAAATAAATATTGTTCTGGTTGATAAGTTTGTACATAATTTACCAACAATGGTCGTATGCTCTGACCCAAACTACAGTTTCGATCTTTTTTACCTTTTCCAGACTTTACATAAATTGTATTGCGATCAAAATCTATACTGGCTAAAGTTAAATTTAATAGTTCGCCAATGCGTAATCCTGATGAATACAACAATCCAATTATAGTTCGGTGCTTTATGTTTTTGGTTACTTGCATCAACTTAATAATTTCTCCAGTTGATAAAACTGTAGGTAGCTTTTTTGCTTTTTTAGGCATAGCTATTTCCGCTGGATTGTAAGAGCTACCTAGTTCTAATTCACTGAAATGTTTTAAAGCATTTATACATTGCCGATGGGCGCTAATGCTATAATTGAATTTTGCTAAAACGTCTTCTACAAATATTTCTACCGACCGATTGTCTATTTCTTCTAACGATTTTTCATTGTAAAAACTTAAAAATTTTTCAATAAAATTGCTGTATGTCCTAATAGTAGATTTGCTTTTGCGGTGTCCACTTAGATAGCGTTCATATTTTTCTAGCGATTGTTGATGCGATGCGGATAGGTGCGAAGCCTGATATTTGCTTTTTCGCTTTTTTTCTTTTGCTTTAATCATACGCGAATAGTCAACATAACAATTGGCTTTTCGCAACAAATAGTAAACCTTCTTTTTATTATCGGTTGAATGAATTACATAGAAACATTTATGGGTTTGCGACCATTTTGAACCAGGAATTTTCTTTACAATGTCTTTCAATTCCTCGTTGTATTGAAAATAAATTCCGATACAATTTTTATTTCGGTGTTGCAATGGTTTTAAAATAACTCGTTTCATTTTGAATAGATTTTATCTTAGTACAAAGCTGGTTTTCAAATCAAAACAGCCTTACAAGATAAAAAAAATAATAGTCAAAAACAAACCAGTTCAGCAAGCAATCTTATTCTATTAAGCGTATATTTTAAGTGAACAAATTAAATTGATATGTGAATTTTGTGAATAAATATTTTTAAGAGAGAAAAGTGATTTCCTCTTTGATGTATTTTTCAATGAGCTCTTTATCTACTTTGTTTCTTAAAATTACTAACTCATTGTCTTTATGCGTTCGATAATTCAATAGGTATTTTGTGTTTCCACTTCGTTTCAATTTTAAGTATTCAAATTGGTTTGGATCAAATTTTTGCGTAATAAGTTCCTTTTTATGCGTTCGATGAAGTACTTTTTTTAGCCGGGTTATTTTTCCGCTTTTCTCGTCAATTAGTATTTCTGAATAAAAAATCCAAGCGGCAAATCTGAAAAAAGTGTATAATAGAAGAGTAATAATTGTAATAAAAACACCAACTATTACCCCAAAAAACCAAATTAAAAAAATAAATGAAGCAGGCGTAAAAACCATTAATTCCTTCCAATTAAACGGAATTCGGTCACTTAAAATATGAAAGTGTCCTTCTTTAGAAATTCTAAAATAATCTTCTTTTTTATCCATTTTAGGTTTAAAACCAAACAAAAACCTGTTCACGGCTTCGCCGCAGTAAGTCACATCAAATTGCTTACAGATTGGTTTTTTAGTTAATGAAAGCATAAAACTAATTTTTTTGGTAGAAATAAACAACTAATTGAAGGTTTATTTTCATTATTAATAATTATTTGTTTAGTAATTGATTAATTGTATGTTGATAATCAGTATATTATTGAAATTAAATAATCATGCAATTATCTTTATTAAAAAGATAATACCGATGGAAAGTTGTAATTTTTCTATGTGAATTTGTTAAGCAGAATAAAAATCATGTTGCCATCAAAGGCTTACAAGTTTAAATTGATGTTTTTAAAAATGAATAAAACTCGTCTAATTATTTTAAAACCCTTGCCAATTTAATTGACTAAAATTTTATAACAAACAAGAGTTTAATTTCATTAAATAATAGATTACTTCAATTTGTCTAGATCATTTACTGAATTTATCAAGATGAACAAAGAAAACTTATCATAAGTATCATATAACTTATCATAAGATTGAATAAACATATCATAAGTATAATGAAACTTATCATAAGTTTTGAAAGCTTATCAAGATGAACTTCAGGATTTAAGCAATTGAAATTTAAGATTCTTCAAGGCTTCTTTAATGCGTTTCCCAGGTCGGTAGTTAATGTGACTAGTTTTTACGTTCCTAACATGTTGATTTTCTGGCGTATTAGTGCCTTCAGACCGAACACCAACTTGAAAATTTCCTAAATTTCCTAATTGAATAATATGTCCTTGCATTAATTGGTCAATTACATTTAGCTCCAGAGCTCTTAAAACCGCCAAACAATCGGCTTCTCTAACGGTAGATTGGTTTGCGATTAAATAGGCGAGTCGGTCAAAATCTACATAATCGCGCTTTACAGCTCGCAAATAATATAACTTGTCTGCAGTTGGATTCATCGGATTTTTTCGGCCTTCAATTTTAAGCGGAACCATAAATTGTAATTATTTTGAAGTTAATAGTGGAGAAATATTAGTTACTTTCATTTAAATCAAAAGCCAATCAGCTTAAATTTTTTGATAGTTGTACTTTATGATTAGTCATAAGGAATTTCAAATTTTTTATCGTCTTTTCGGTTTTTTCGGTCTTGAGATTGCTCAAATTTCTTACGATCTTCTTCCGATTCAAATAAAAATTCTTCTTCTTTATGTGTGTCTAAACGATAAGAAACGCCAATTCCTAACTGCCATCGTTGCGGCGTATCTTTAAAATTGACCAAACCAAAAGCATCAAATTGCAGGTTCTGGTTGTACAAATAAGCACCCCCAACGCGCACCACTTCATCGCTATAAAAATCACCGATATAAGTTTGAAATTCAATAAACAAAGCTTTGTCGCGATCGACTGTTTGGGTAAGGGTGAAGATTCCAGTAAAATTCGTATAGCTAGTAGAAATCCGATCGACAATAAAGTTACTTACAAAGCTTAATCTACGGTAATTGTGTTGAGTAATAATTCCTAAACGACTACTAATATGTGGGTCTTCTGGTGGCATAAATACTGAATTACCAAAATGCAAGTTTACGCCTCCGTAAACAGAAACTGCAGGAATTAAGTGATGCCACTGTATAGTATTGTCTCTTTTCCAGCTCAACAAATTTGGCCCTTCTAATTCTCGTTTTACCCACGGATCGTAAATCAGGTATTTTGCACCTATGGTATTGCGTTCAAAATTGGATGCTCTGTAGGATTGTTCGCCACCACCAACTGGTATGGTTTCATTTTGAGATAAAAAGGTTCCATCCCAAATTACTTCTAAGCGTTCCATAAACAACCCATAACGAACCGCATAATCAAAACCAATAATGTTGGCATCAGCTTGCCGTAAACTATGGTTGTTGTTTCCGTAGGAAAGCCCTGTTTCAAATTGCCAAACATTGTTACCCACACCAAAAGCACCATAAGAAAGTCCGGGGCGATTGGTATTAATGGTTTCGGTGTATTGTGCTTTGCTAATGCCAAATGCCCCTAAAAAAAGTAACCAGAAAAGTAGTGCTGCTTTCATAAAGTCAATTTAAAACCAAATATAATACATTTTATGAATTTTTATACTTCCTGTTACTGGAATACTCATTTAGAATACTATTTTTGTAGCTTAAGACTTCAAGCTAACAATATGGAGAGTGTAGTAATTTTTTTCCTTTACCTGGTCTTGTTTTATTTCTTGGCCAAAATTCTGTGGAAATGGTTAAAACCCTATATTTTAAGATATGTTTCTAAGAAATTTCAAGAAAAATTTCAGCAGCGCTTTAACCAAGAATTTCAACAACAAAACGATACTAATAGCGATTTTGACAAAGGTGGTTTTTCTACGAAGCAAAAAAGAAAAACGACCAAGCGTCCTGCATCTAATAAAAATAAAAAAGTAGGGGAGTACATCGATTTTGAAGAAATTGAATAATCAACCTACAAATTAAACATTACCTATGAAGTTTACAATCAAAAAAGCGCTACCGCATTTGCTGGCTATTGTTGGATTTTTAATTGTTTCCTTGCTTTTCTTTTATCCCGTTTTGCAAGGCAAAGTAATTTTCCAAAGCGATATTGTTCAATATACTGGTATGGCAAAACAGCAAAACGATTTTAGAGCTGATTTTGATGAAGAACCATATTGGATTGATAATGCATTTGGCGGAATGCCTAGCTATCAAGTTGGTGCAAATTATCCCAACGATTGGGTAAAAAAACTCGACAAAACCATTCGGTTTTTGCCACGTCCTTCCGACTATTTATTTATTTATTTCATCGGAATTTATATCTTGTTTATGGCACTCAAAATTAAACCTAGTTTGGCTTTTTGGGGTGCTTTAGCTTTTGGATTTTCTACTTATTTAATTGTTATTTTAGGTGTAGGACACAATGCCAAAGCTCACGCCATAGCGTATATGCCGTTAGTTATTAGTGGAATTATACTTACGTTTAGGAACAACTATTTTTGGGGCGGTGTTTTATTGGCTATCGGAATGGCTTTAGAAATTGTTGCCAATCATTTCCAAATGACTTACTATTTGTTGATTTTGGTTATCGTTCTTGGCTTGGTTTATTTGTACAAAGCTTTTCAAAACAAAACCTTAACCGCTTATTTTAAGTCAATTGCTGTTATGGTCGGTGCTGTTGTAATTGCGCTTGCTGCAAATGCTACAAACTTATTGGCAACACAAGAATATACACAACACTCAACGCGAGGAAGTTCAGAGTTGAGCATTCAACCTGATGGTAGTCCTAAAGCGGTTACCAATGGATTAGATTACAATTACATTACAGAATATAGTTACGGAATTATGGAGAGTTTCAACCTTTATATTCCGAATTTTATGGGCGGATCGAGTACTTCAGACTTAGGAAAAGATTCAAATGTATATGAAGAACTTTTGGCTTTGGGCGCTTCACCTAGTCAAGCTTTAGAATTTACGGAAGGAATGCCTACATATTGGGGCGATCAAACTTATGTGGCTGCGCCTGCTTACCTTGGTGCTGCTATGGTTTTCCTATTTCTTATGGCTTTGTTTTTGGTAAAAGGAAAACACAAATGGTGGATTGTTGGAACAAGTATTTTGGCGCTGCTGCTTTCGTGGGGCGATAATTTTAGTATCCTAACCAAATTCTTCGTCAATTATGTACCGCTTTACAATAAGTTTAGAGCCGTTTCTTCCATTCAGGTTTTAATTGAATTGTGTGTTCCAATTATGGCAATTCTTGGCTTATCTAAATTAGTTGATACAAGGATCGATAAAAAAGAAAAATGGGAAGCTTTGAAATGGTCGAGCTTGATTTTAGGTGGATTAACTTTATTGTTTTTGCTATTTAAATCTTCACTTTTCAACTTTAGTGGAGCTGCCGATGCGCAATTGCAAGAACAATTAGGAGCAAAATTTGTTCGCGCGCTTAAAGAAGACCGAAAAGCTATGTTTAGCGAAGATGCTATTCGTAGCCTCCTTATCATTTTGTTTATAGCTGCAGCTATTTACGCCTACTTAAAACAAAAAATTTCAACAAAATTAACCGTCATTATTATTGGTGCTATTGCTGTTATCGATTTGGTTTTTATTGATTATCGTTACGTCAATGAAGATGATTTTGTGCAAGCTCATCGAATGGAAAAACCGTTTCAACCGAATGCAGCCGACAAAGAAATCTTAAAAGACGAAGGGCATTTTCGGGTATTAGATTTAACCAATAATCCTTTTAATACAGGAAAAGCTTCTTATTTTCATAATGCTTTAGGTGGCTATCATGCAGCTAAACCCGCAAAAATTCAAGATGTTTTCGATTTTCATATTACAAGAGGAAATCAAGAAGTTTTGAATATGCTTAATGTAAAGTACGAAATCATTCCACAAGAAAATCAAGTAATCGCTGAAGAAAACAAGTCAGCTAACGGAAATGCTTGGCTTGTAAACGATATCGTTTGGGTAGAAAATGCCGATGAAGAACTGCTTGCCTTGGGTGAAATCAATACCAAAGAACAAGTTGTTATTCAAGAAAAATACAAAGACTTATTATCAACAACTGAATTGAACCCAACTACTGAAAACGATTTTATTCAATTGAAATCGCATCAACCTAACAAATTGGTTTATAAATTTAAGACCAGCTCTCCGCAAATAGCCGTCTTTTCTGAATCTTATTATGAAAATGGCTGGCAGGTAAAACTTAACGGTGAATCGGTAAGCCACTTTAAAGTGAATTATTTATTGCGAGGAATGGAGCTTCCAGCTGGTAAAGGTGAATTGGTTTTTAGCTTCGAGCCGCAAGTGGTAAAAACAGGAAGTAAAATCGCACTAACAGCAAATATAGTCTTGCTAATATTGATTTTAGGAGGTTTGTTTTTTCAGTTTAAAAACAAGTCAACTAAAGATTAAGCCTTTTTATTTATGAAGAAAGTTCTCCTTATTACGTATTATTGGCCGCCTGCGGGAGGTCCTGGTGTACAGCGTTGGCTTAAATTTGCTAAGTATTTGCCCGATTTTGGTATCAATCCTATTATTTATACGCCAAAAAATCCGTCGTATCCTATTATCGATACTACTTTAGAACGAGAAATTCCAAGCAATTTACGCGTTATCAAAAAAAGCATCATCGAGCCTTACAGCATTGCGCAACTCGTTTCTGCAAAAGATACTAAAACCATTAGCTCTGGAATTATAGCCGATAAAGCCAAACAGAATAAAATTCAAGAACTCTTACTTTACGTTAGAGGAAACTATTTTATTCCCGATGCCAGAAAATTATGGGTGAGTCCTTCTGTGAAGTACCTAACAAAGTTGATAAATGAAGAAAATATTTCAACTATAATTACAACAGGGCCACCGCATAGCATGCATTTAATTGGTAACGAACTAAAAAAAGTCTTTCCTGACCGAAAATGGCTAGCCGATTTTAGAGATCCTTGGACAACAATAGGCTATCATAATAAACTAAAACTAACCGATAAATCTGCTGAAAAACACCAGCAATTAGAAAAAGAAGTTTTAGATAAGGCTGATCAAATTGTGGTCACCAGTTTTACGACAAAAACGGAATTTGAAGCTAAAACAAGGACGCCTGTTCAAACAATTACCAATGGTTTTGATGGTGAAGCGCCAACAGAAATTAGTTTAGATGAAGCTTTTAGTATTGCGCATATTGGTTCGCTGTTAAGCGATAGAAATCCCGAAGTTTTGTGGAAAGTATTAGCCGAATTAGTGGATGAAAATCCTGATTTCAAGAACTTTTTTGAATTGCATTTGGTAGGAAAAGTAAGCGAACAGGTGCTGGAAAGCATCGAAAGTTTCGGACTGAAAGAGTATGCCAAAGTGGAAGGTTATGTTTCCCATCAAAAAGCAATCGAATTGCAACAACAATCGCAAGTTTTACTCTTATTAGAAATTAATGCCGAAGAAACCAAAGCGATTATCCCGGGTAAAGTGTTTGAATATATGCACGCCAATCGTCCAATTTTAGCCATTGGCCCAAAAGATTGGGATGTTGAAAAACTGGTAAACGATACACAGACTGGTGTTTGCTTTAGCTATAATGATGAACTGCAATTGAAAAAACAAATTCAATCGTATTTTGAAGATTTTCTAAAAGGAAAATTAGAAAGCCAAACTAAGGATATTTCTGCTTACAGTAGAAAACGATTAACCGAGAAATTAGCTTCACTTTTATTGACAGAATAATGGGTGTGATTTTCAAACAATCGTTCAGCAACTTGATGACAACTTATGTAGGTTTTGCCATCGGTGCAGCCAACGTATTGTTTTTGTATCCTAACTTTATGACTCCGGCATATTATGGTTTGGTAACTTTTTTACTTTCGGCAGCAAACCTGGTTTGGCCTGTTATGGCAATGGGTTTGCACAATACCATTATCAAATTTTTTAGTTATTACAAAAATCCAGTAGATAAGGACAAGTTGTTATCTATTGCGCTAATTTTTCCTCTGATAATTGGTAGTGTTATCGGAGGAATCGGTTTTTTTAGTTATGATTATATCTTGCGTTATTTTGAAGGTGAAAACGAACTGGTTCAGTCTTATGCTTGGCTAATTTTTATAATTGCTCTTGTCAGTGCTTATTTTGAAGTTTTTTTCGCCTGGGCCAGAGTTTTTCTGAAAAGTACGTTTGGAAATGTTGTTAAGGAAATTTATCATCGGGTAGGAGTGAGCGTTTTATTGCTTTTGCTTTATTTTCAAATAATAAGCCTCGATTTTTTTATTTATGCTTTAGTAGCAGTGTATTTTTCGCGTATGCTAATTATGATGATTTATGCTTTCAAAATTCACTTGCCAACATTTCAATTTCAATTTCCAAGTAATAAGAAGGCGCTTATTCGGTATGCTGGCTTAATTTTTATAGCAGGAACGGTTGCCGTTGCTCTATTTGATTTAGATAAAGTAATGATAGAACATTTTATGCCTATAGAGAATGTTTCGATTTATGGAATTGCCATTTATATCGCTACGGTAATTCACGTACCGTCTAAAGCAATGCATCAAATTACTAGTCCGATAACAGCGCAATACCTCAATGAAAATAATACCGTAAAATTAAAAGATCTGTATCAGCGTAGTTCGGTAACGTTGTTGGTGGTTTCAGGATTAATTTTTTTGTTGATAATCACGAACATTCAGCAATTGTATCAAATAATCCCTGAAGATTATCACGCTGGAATAAGTATTGTTTTACTGATAAGTTTAGTGAAATTGTCTGATAATTTACTAGGAAATAATAATGCTATTTTATTTAATTCAGATCATTATCGAGTGGTCTTGCTCCTGGGAATTATTTTCGTTGTTGTAGCCTTTATCCTCAATCTTGTTTGGATTCCAACATACGGAATTTATGGAGCGGCTTACGCAACTTTTACAGCATTTATGCTGTACAATAGCTTTAAACTATGGTTTGTTAATTTCAAGTTTGGTATTCATCCGTTTACTTCAAAAACAACTTTGGTTCTACTGGTGATTTTAAGTTTTGCACTCGCATTTTATTTTTGGGATTTTGTCTTTCATCCAATTATAAATATTGGTTTAAAGTCACTAGTATTAGTAAGCCTGTACTTATTACTGGTGTTTCAATTAAAGTTTTCTGAAGATATTTCAAATTTATTGACTAAACTAAAAAATCAAATCAAGAAAAAATAAACCTACATTAGCACGTCTTTGTAGGGTTTTATGGGCTCAGGAATATCGCTTTCTTCTAGTATTTCGCGCAAATCAATTTCAGCAACTCGCGTAATAGAAAGCATTGGAATATCATTGATTAAGCCTTCAAACGGATTTTCAGAATAATCGCCAACTAACTCCATTACTAGAAATATCCATCCAACAATTGCAGAAAAAGGAATGGTTAGTAAGGTTTCTATACTTCCAAGTTTACTGATTTCAGACAACATACCAAAGGGTAAAATCACGATAAATAAAATCACAAAAACAAAGCTCATACTACCATATTGTCGTGGAAGCGGGAAGTTTTTGATGCGCTCGCATTGTCCTTGAAGTGTATAAACTTCATTGAGGATTCGCTGCATTTCAATTTGCCTAAAATCATTGATAAGTTTTTTGTCACGTAAACCAGAGACCTCCTTCATTTGGCGATTGACCAATTGAGTAGCAATATTTTTTTTCTTTTGATGTTGATTGTACTCTTTCTTGCCAATTAGTTTCTCAATGTATTTTTGAGTTGTCTGATCATCAAAATTGTCTAAACCATAGCGATTAAGTGTTTTTTGCGCTTTCCTAGAAACTAGCTTACCTTGATTAATATGCTCCCAAGCAGTTGGTTGCAACAACTGTATCCGCAATTGATACATCCATGCAATTTGTCGATAAATAAGTTGTTGTTTTAGTTCTTTTAAATAGGCTTCACTGTAATCTTTTTTGGCAAAATGATCGTTTACAAAACTTTCTACCGTACTTGCCCAAGAGCGACTAGCAGTCAAAATTAAGCCCCAAATTTTTCGAGCTTCCCAAAGTCTATCGTAAGATTGATTGTTTTTAAAACCTAGATAAAGCGCAAGCGCAGTTCCTATCAAAGTAAGTGGAAAAGCAGGAATAGCCAACCAGTTCCAGTGAAAATACATATATATGGAAGTAACAAAAGTCGACCAAATAAGTAGAAGTAAAAAGTGAAAACCCCACAAGGATAGCAGTTCTCTAAAACTTAAGTTTTTTTTTGTTATCATTTGCTATCTTGTCTATATTGAGTTTGTTAATACACTTAACTGGTAGAACGCTCTAATTTTTGTTGTTGTCCAAAAATATAATAAAGAATACCACCTAAAACATTAAATATTGCAATGACCAGCACCCAAATTAGCTTATTGTTGTTAGTAAAGTCATTTCTAACGACATCAATAAGCGCAAATACAGGAATTAAGGCAACCATTGTAATAAAAATAAAATCTACCATAAAACTAAATTTAAAATTAGGTTTAGTACTGCTAATATAATAAAAAAAGAAAACGCACTTGTAATATTGCTTTTTGAAGGCATCAATTACTTCATTTTTTGTTTTAGAAATAACTGTAAATCTTTATTAGAGCCATAAAGCACCAAAATATCTTCTTCATTAAGCTTATTGTCTGCTGATGCTACACCTTGAATTTGAGGTTCCATTTTGGTGTTTCCTAAAGCACTTTTCACTTCTACTTTGTTCATGATTGTCAGTACCAATAAGTTAAACTCTCTTCGAAAACCAACTTCACGAATTGTTTTACCAATATAATCTTCTGGCACTTTTGCTTCAATAATACTGTAATCATCATTAAGCTCAAATGAATCAACTACATTGCTTAAACAGAGTTTTTTTGCCCAGCGCTCAGCAGTTTCTTCTTCGGGATGAACAATTTCATCTACGCCAATAGCTTGCAAAACTTTTTCGTGTAAAGGATTTATAGCCCGACTTATTAAACGATTTACCTCTAAATTTTTTAGAAGAGCTGTAGCCATAATATTTGCTCCCTGATCTTCACCAATAGCAACCAGTACAACGTCTGTTTCTTTTAAAGGAAGTCCAGAAACTGTAAACTCATCGGTTGCATCCATGCGAATAGTATGAGAAATTTTTTCTTTATAACTATCTACTTTAGTCATACTAGTGTCGATAGCTATAACTTCATTCCCTTGTTCTGTAAGCTTTTGAGCAAGTGATGCTCCAAAGTTTCCAAGCCCAATAATTATATATTTCATTTTGAAAATATTTTAATTTATTGTAATTTCTTCTTCAGGATAATTATAGTTTTTGTACCTCACTTTTTTAAATATAGCTATAACCAATGATAGCATACTTATCCGTCCTACAAACATAACTGCAATAATAACAAATTTACTAGCACTGCTTAAACTATTTGTTATTCCTAAACTTAAACCTACAGTACTGTATGCAGAAAAACATTCAAAAGCAATGTCCTTTAATTGTTTTTCAGGATCAAAAACGGAAATTAACATAATAGCAAAGCCAATAACAATTAATGATAATGATATTATTGAGAAAGCTCTTAATACTGAAATATTTGCTATTTCTCTTCTAAAAATTTCTATTCTTGATTTACCTTTTGCTAAGCTAAAAATATTTAATGTTGCTATTGCGAAAGTACTCGTTTTAATTCCACCACCAGTAGATTGTGGAGAAGCACCAATCCACATCAAAAGAAAAACCATCATTAAAGTAGGAAAAGCAATTGCTGAAGTATCAATAGTATTAAAACCGGCTGTTCTAGGTGTTGTAGCTCCAAATAATGCTGTAATTATTTTTCCAAATTCGTTGTGTTCTGCTAATGTGTTATTATATTCAAGAAAATAAAACAATACAAAAGCTACTGAGGATAAAGTTATGGTTGTAGCTAGATTAATTCTACTATTCAAATTTAAAACCCAAGGTTTATATTTCCCTTTTCTTGAAGAAAAAAGGGTGATAATTTTGTATTTCAAATAGTTTAGGATATTGACAACAATAGGGAAACCTAAACCTCCTAAAACAAAAGTGAGAATAATAATAATTTGAAGGTAGTAATTAAATTGGAAACCTTGCTCGTACAAACTGTTGCTTAGCGTAGAAAAACCTGCATTACAAAATGCAGAAATTGAATGAAAAACAGAAAAGAAGATTTGTTCTGATTGTGCACCAAAATCACTAGAATCAATACTTGTGTAAATTAATATTCCAGCAATTAATTCTATACCAAAAGTAATTAGAATAATGTTTTTGAGTGTAGAGAACACATCTCCTAATTTTTTTGAACTTGTCATATCACTTAAAGCGAGCTGATTTTCGTAAGTGGTTCCGCCTTTAAAAAAGTAACTAAAATAACTAGCAAAAGTTAGAATCCCCAAACCACCAATTTGAATTAGTAGCATCACTATTGTTTGTCCAAAAATCGTGAAGTGTGCTCCTGTATCTACAACAACTAATCCCGTAACACAAACTGCGCTTGTAGCTGTAAATAGTGCATCTATATATGAAATATTATCATGTGTTGCATTAGGCAATATCAACAAGAATGAGCCAATCAAAATAATGACTAAAAAACTAAGTATAAATAACTGAGCAGGGTTTATTATTGTTCTTTTGAAATTAATCTTAAGTTCTGAAAACTCCCGAACAAAAGTTAGTAATACAGCTATTTTTATCCAAATAGGGTTTTCTAAAAGTAAGTCAGTTTCAAATGGAACTCCTACAAATAAATACATATAGAATATCCAAAGTGTAAAAATTATCGATAGAAAATCAAAAATAACAGCTTTTCTACGAATCAAATTTACATTTAGAAGGTATCGACTAAAAGTAGAAATAATTCCGATTCCGAGTACTAAAAAGTAAAAGGCGTCTAAAAATTGTTGAGCAAACTTTGTATGCGAAAACCCAAAATCAGATATAATAGCTAACAAGCCTATCAAGCTTATTGAAAAGGTGATTCTATAAAATAGTTTTGGATTAAATTTTATTTTCAAAAGTATAAGCTTTTACGATACAATTATACTTAATTGTTTGAACTCATTAGCTAAACTTGCTCTAAAATCCAGTTTTTAGCATTTACAAAGGCTTGAATCCAAGGCGAAATCTCATCGTTTTTATTTGGGTATTTTGCCCAATTCCAAGGAAATAGTGAGCGTTCTAAATGCGGCATCATAACTAGGTGACGACCTGTTTCATCGGTTAACATAGCGGTATTGTAATCAGATCCGTTGGGATTTGCTGGATAGGCATCGTAACCATATTTTCCAACAATATGATAATGGTTTTCAGCTTTCGGTAAAGAGAATTTCCCTTCGCCGTGTGCTGCCCAAATTCCTAATTTTGTACCAGCTAGGTTTCCTAACATAACCGAATGATTGGGTTGAATTTTTACCGAGGTAAAGTTACATTCAAATTTGTGGCTATCGTTGTGTAGCATTTTTGGTTTTTGGTCATCTGTTGGGTTGAGTAAACCCATTTCTATGAATAATTGACAACCATTACAAACGCCTAATGATAAGGTGTCTTCTCTTTTAAAGAAGTTTTCTAATGCCGATTTGGCATTTTCGTTGTATTTAAATGCACCTGCCCAGCCTTTTGCACTTCCTAAAACATCAGAGTTTGAAAAACCTCCAACGGCTGCAATCAATTGAATATCTTCTAAGTTTTCTCTTCCCGACATTAAATCGGTCATGTGTACATCTTTTACCTCAAAACCAGCTAAATGCAGAGCGCGCGCCATTTCACGTTCAGAGTTTGATCCTTTTTCTCGAATAATGGCTGCTTTTACTTTTTGATTGGCATCATTTACTGGCAATTTACCGTCAAAATCTGCTGGAAATTCAAATTGAAGCGGTTGTTTTTTGTAGTTATCAAATCGTTCGCTTGCTTTCTCGTTTCTGCTTTGTTCGCGATCCATCAGGTAAGAAGTAGAAAACCAAACATCTCTTAACATAGCAATATCAAAGCTAAAAGAATCCTTGTGATTATTGATTGTTAATTCATTTCCGCTAACAGCTTCGCCAATTTCAAAAAACTCAATATGTTGTTGATTTAAAAATTCAATAGCTTCATCATCTTTCACCTGAACAACAATTCCTGAATTTTCAGCAAATAATAATTTAATGCTGTCTTTCTCTCCTAGAGAAGTCAAATCGATTTGTGCTGCTTGATTGTTTTCTGGAAAACACATTTCAAGTAAAGCCGTAATCAATCCGCCGGAAGAAATATCGTGTCCAGCTAAAATTTGATCCTCTTTTATAAGCTGTTGAATAGCATTAAAAGTTTGTGCAAAATAAGCGTCGTTTTGAATGCTAGGAGCTTGGTTGCCAATTTTATTTTGAATTTGTGCAAATGAAGAACCGCCTAATTGAAATTGATCTTGCGATAAGTTGAAATATAAAAGTTTCCCTTTTTCTTGCAATACGGGTTCTACAACTTTGGCAATAGCCGAGCAATGTCCTGCTGCCGAAATAATTACCGTTCCAGGAGAAACCACTTCACCGTCAGGATATTTTTGTTTCATGGAAAGCGAATCTTTACCTGTTGGAACATTGATGCCAAGTGAAATTGCAAAATCTGAAACGGCTTCTACAGCTTCGTATAAACGTGCATCTTCACCTTTGTTGTTACAAGGCCACATCCAGTTGGCTGAAAGTGAAATAGATTGCAATCCTTTTTCCAATGGCGCCCAAACAATATTAGTCAGAGCTTCTGCAATTGAATTTTTTGAGCCTGCAACAGGATTTATTAATCCTGAAATAGGAGAGTGGCCAACAGAAGTAGCAACCCCATTTTTTCCTTTATAATCTAAAGCAACAACACCGCAATTATTTAAAGGAATCTGTAAACTTCCTGCGGTTTGTTGTTTGGCAACACGACCACTTACACAACGATCTACTTTGTTTGTTAACCAATCTTTACAAGCAACTGCTTCCAATCGAAGGACGTCGTTTAGGTAAGAATTGATTTTATCTGGAGAATATACAACATCATCATACGTACGTTCTATTTTGCTGTCTTCCATTATGGTTTTTGGAGAACTGCCAAACATATCAGAAAGCATCAAATCCATTGGTTTGTTGCCGTTTTCTGAATTGAAAAATGTAAAGCGTTGATCTTCGGTAACTTTTCCAACCAAATACATTGGAGAGCGCTCACGATCTGCAATTCTTCTCAGGGTTTCGGTATATTTTTTATTCATAACCAAGCCCATTCGTTCTTGCGATTCGTTGCCGATAATTTCTTTATCAGACAGCGTAGAATCACCTACAGGTAGTTTTTGAATATCAATTTTTCCACCAGTATCTTCAACTAATTCACTTAAGCAATTTAAATGACCACCAGCACCGTGATCGTGAATAGATGTAATGTGGTTTTCTTCGGCTTCGACCATACCGCGAATAGCATTGGCAGTCCGTTTTTGCATTTCTGGATTAGAACGCTGAATGGCATTTAGTTCAATTCCGCTATTAAATTGACCTGTATCGGCTGAAGAAACAGCAGCGCCACCCATTCCGATTCGGTAATTATCGCCGCCAAGAATGATAATATCATCATCATTTTTAGGCGTATCCTTTAGGGCTTGACCTTTTTTTCCGTAACCAACACCACCAGCAAGCATAATAACCTTATCAAATCCTAAGCGTTGGTCTTTTTCTTGGTGTTCAAAAGTGAAAACAGAACCCGTAATTAGCGGTTGACCAAATTTGTTACCAAAGTCGGAGGCTCCGTTGGATGCTTTAATTAAAATATCTAATGGTTTTTGATACAACCATTTGCGAGCAGGAAATGCTTTTTCCCAGTTTCTATCTGTTGCCACTCTTGAGTAGGAAGTCATATAAACTGCCGTTCCAGCCAAAGGTAAAGAACCTTTTCCTCCTGCTAAACGATCACGGATTTCGCCGCCACTTCCAGTAGCAGCACCGTTAAATGGTTCAACTGTGGTTGGAAAATTATGTGTTTCTGCTTTTAAAGAAATAACAGAATCAAATTCACTATTGGCATAAAAATCAGGTACATCGGCACGTTTTGGAGCAAATTGCTCTGCTTTTGGTCCGCCGATAAAGGCAACATTATCTTTATAAGCTGAAACAATTGAGTTTGGATTTACTTGAGATGTTTTCTTAATGAGTTTAAAAAGTGAACTTGGTTTTTCTTCACCATCAATAATAAACGTCCCATTAAAAATTTTGTGTCTGCAATGTTCAGAATTGACTTGTGAAAAACCAAAGACTTCAGCATCGGTTAATTTGCGTCCTAATTTTTGTGCTAATTCTTCCAGGTAAGTTACTTCCTCATCGCTTAATGCCAAACCTTCTTGCTTATTGTAAGCGGCAATGTTTTCTATATGCTGAATCGATTCAGGTTCGATATCGATACTAAAAACCGATTGAGAAATACCGTCGTATTTTTGAAGAATCATTGGATCAAAATCTTCAAAATCGGTAGCGACTAATTTAAATTCTTCAATTCTTTCAATGCCATCAATTCCCATATTTTGAGTAATTTCTACGGCATTGGTACTCCAAGGAGTAATCATAACAGCGCGAGGACCAATAAAACTTCCTTGAAGCGATTTTTGATCGATAAATTTTGCATCGCCAAAAAGCCATTTCAGTTTTTTGATGGTTTCAAAATCTGGTCGTTGGGCTGATGAAACTGTATAAAAAGTGGTTTCGTTGGATTGAAAGAAATGAATCATTGCATTAAAATTTGAGGACTAATTTTTATGCGCTCAAAAATACGATATTTTACGTGAATAGCGAATTTGCAAAAGTTTCTTTTTGAAAAAATAATCCGAAAAATAGTAACTGACAAAAAAACGCTGAAAGCTGTAGAAAATATAGGGTAAATTTATAGTAATCAATAACTTACTTTACGTATTTTTTCTTTCGCAAGTAAATCAAGATTATACCAAAAACGCTAATAGCTATTATTCCGCCTAAAACATTAATAATTTTCCATAAAACGGCGTACTTATCAACTTTGTCTTGATCGAGTTTTGCCATTGTTATTTGCTTGCTCCTCAATTCTACCAAGCCTGAATCATCTAACATAAAATTGATGGCGTTTAACAGAAAATCTTTATTTCCATAAACATTTCCTGAGTAACGATCAAAACCTAATTCTTGTGGTTTTCCTTTTTCAACTTCGTTTTTAATAACATCGCCATCAGAAATAACAATTTGTTGTGTTGCTTTGCTTTTATCAATATGATTTTCATTATCAAAAGGAAGCACACGATCCTTGTATAAGGATTTAAATTCACCTTCTAAAAGTACTGCTAAAACCTGCGATCCGTTTTGATAGGATTCAGGATTAGGCTCTTTATTCACCATTTCTAAACTGATTTCTTTCGGAACTCCTTCAAGTTTTGTAAGAGGAGAACTTTGTAAAAGCGGTGTTTTTTTGATATCGTTTTCAAGCAATTCAATAGGATTGGCAAAATTAAAATGAACTGCGTCGATGTTTGTTACAATTGGATGACTCGAAGCAGCTTTTGCTAATGGCTCATAAAACCAAGGAAACGGATTGAATTGCGCATCTCGTCCTTTGCCTTGTGCTAAAATAATTGGAGCGGAATACAAGTCGTTTACCAATTGCGGATTGATGCGAATTCCGTAAGTGAAAAAGAAATCATACATATTCAATTTCTTTGGAAATGCCAAGGTTGTTTGGTCTTTGTATAAACTGTCTTTTTCGACTTGAACTTGTTCGGTTAACCAAAGCGCTTTTCCACCATTCATCAAATATTGGTCGAGAACATATTTTTCCTTTTCGGTAAAGGTTTTAGTTGATTTTGCATCGATGATTAAATCAAATTCGTTGAGTTTTTCTAGGCTTTCTTCTGGGAATTCTTCAATAGGTTCTAAAGTGAATGGAGCGATAAAATAATACTCTCTCAAGTTTCCAAAAAAATCAGCTATAAATTTATCTTCAAGTTGATCTTTTCCCCGTAAAACAGCAACTTTTTTTTCTTTTTCGAAGAGTAATTTGTTGAACGCATCAGAAAACTGATATTCTAAATTTTGAACTGAAGCATTGACCATTTCTTCGTTATTGGCGCCTAACTGCTTATTGAGTAATTGTATTTTTACTTTTTTATCTCCTTGTGTAGCTTCTGCCCAAGGAAAAATTATATTTTCTGTTGTTTTTCCATTTTCAATTACATTTAGTGTTTCAGGAGTCATTCCTTGTTGATAAAAAGCCGTAGCTACTTTCATAGCGTCTTTGTCTTCATCAACAGGATTTACAAATTCAAATTTAATCTGTGGATTATATGCAGCGTATTCTTCAAGAATGTACTGAGTTTCTAATTGCAATCGTTTGAAAACGCTTGGTAAATCTCCAGTTAAGTAAACCTTTACTTTAACAGGAGTTTCTGCGCTTTCAATAATTTCTTTGGTACTGTTTGATAAGCTATATCGTTGATCTTCGGTAAAATCAAATCGTTTAAAAGCTTGTGTAGCTATTAAGTTGATAAGGATTAAAACCACTAGTAGCAAGATGATGTTTTTGCTAGATTTTTTCATTAGCTTCTAGATTTTTCTAATTGAAACTTAGTTAGTCCAAGAAATAAAAGAACAATAGATATGAAGAAAATAATATTTCGCGTATCTAAAACTCCGCGACTCATACTTTTATAGTGGAAGTTTAAGCTCAGGTATTCTAAGGCGTAAATATTAGATCCTAACAATTGAATGTTGCTAATTCCTTCTAGGGCAAAATAAGCCAGAAAACAGAACAACACGCCTAAAACAAAAGACACAATTTGGTTGCTTGAAATAGAAGATGAAAACAAACTAATAGCGGTATAACAAGCCGATAACAAAATCAAACCAATGTACGAACCGCCAATTGCAGCATAATCTATCGAGTTGGTTTCTACAACTAAATAATTGATGCAAACAATATAGATTAAACTCGGTAAAATCGCGATAACTACCAAAGCAAGGTTTCCAAAAAACTTCCCTAAAATCAATTGAATTCCAGTAATGGGTTTGGTGTAAATCAGTTCTAGCGTGCCTTGCTTTTTTTCCTCTGAAAAACTTTTCATCGCAATGGCAGGGACTAGAAATATTAGTATCCAGGCAGCGAGTTCAAAAAAAGGTGTCAAGTTAGCGTAGCCAATATCAAAAATATTAAAGCTGCCGGTAAAACTCCATAAAAACAATCCGCTTATCAATAAAAAAACACTAACGACCAAATAGCCGATAATGCTATTAAAAAAACTATTGATTTCTTTTTTAAATATGGCAAACATATATTAATGCATTTCTATTAATTTGTCGACACTCCAAGCTTGCGGCTTGTCGTTAAACATTTTTTTTGTAGCGCTCCAAACACTTTCAAATAAATCGGAATGCCGATATTTCTCCAAATCTGCTTCAGATTTCCAATAACTATACGTAAAAAAAACATTCTTATTGCTTTTATCCTGATACAATTCCAATAATTGACAGCCTTCAAAGTTGCGAATTAATTTGCGGTGTTCTTCAAAAAGGAGCTTAAAATTTTCAACTTCCTTTGTTTCAAATGACATTTTTACAATTCGTACAAACATAAATCAAGATTCAAAATTAATAGTTATAGTGTTCATCAGTTTTAATCCAAATAGAGTAGAAGCACCGCCAACAGTACTTAAGTTACTTTTATAAACGGCTAATTCTAAATATCCAGAAGCATTAAACAAAGCAAGTTTTTTTCCTTCTTCTTCACGTTTGTTTTTTGGCAGCGAATAATTAATAGCATCGCTATAACTGTCATAAACTTTATTGAAATTGATACTCCTAGCTGAGATTTTAAACTCCCTTCCTTTTCCAATTTGGTGAAAGAGTTTCTTGCTGATATTAGTAACTATATTGCCAAAATTATCGATGTAAATAACGTGACCAACAATTTGATTTTGTTTGTCGTTTATATTAGGGTCGAGTTCTTTTATTTGCTTAATTTCTGAAATGCTTTTCCCGATTACTTCTAATGTGCCTCCGCGATAAATATGCGCTGCAACTTTTACAAAAACATCCAAAACCGTAAAATTTGTTTCTACAGAATTATGAATGTTGATTTCTACAATTTTGTCAGGCTTAATTTCTGAAGCAATTAATGACATAATTCCGTTATTAGCACAAATAAAATAATGCCCGTCAAGCATCAAGGCCAAATGTTTGTTTTCTGGCGTCAATTCAGAATCTACACCAATTATATGAATGCTTCCTTTCGGGAAGTTGTGATAAGCATTTTTGATGATGTAAGCCGCTTCAGTAATATGAAAAGGCGAAACGTAATGCGAAACATCAACAATTTTAACATCGGTTAACTCTGTATATAAAGCTCCTTTTACAGCTGCTGCTGAGTGATCTTTTAGTCCAAAATCAGTGGTTAATGTTATTATTGGCATTTAATATTTGCTTATAGTAGAGATAATGCTGTTGGTCGAATATTTTACGTAAATTTGTATGCGAATTTAAGGATAAAGACAAAAACAAAAGGCATTTGAACGAACTTATTATAGAACTTTCTGAAATCAATCCAAAAGATTTTTTTGGACATGAAAATACCAATATTCAACTGGTAAAAAAATATTTTCCGAAACTAAAAATTATAGCGCGTGGTAATATTATTAAAGCTTACGGAGATGAAGAAGCTTTAACGGAGTTCGATAAACGAATAAGTATGCTTACCGAGCATTTTACTAAATTCAACAAACTGGATGAAAACAGTATCGAGCGTATTTTGATGAGCGATTCAAAATCAGATTATCAAACTTCAGAAAAAGCGGGAGAAACATTAGTTCACGGAGCTAATGGAAGAATTATAAAAGCACAAACCGCCAATCAACGAAAATTGGTTGAGCTTATGCGGAAAAACGATATGGTTTTTGCTATCGGGCCAGCTGGAACTGGAAAAACCTATACTGGTGTTGCGCTTGCGGTAGAAGCGCTGCGAAAAAAACAAGTAAAACGAATTATCTTAACACGCCCAGCGGTAGAAGCTGGTGAAAATCTAGGCTTTTTACCAGGCGATCTACGCGAAAAACTGGATCCGTATATGCAACCGCTTTACGATGCGTTGCGCGATATGATTCCACACGAAAAACTCGAAAGTTATATTGAAAAAGGAACCATACAAATTGCACCAATGGCTTTTATGCGTGGCCGTACCTTAGATAATGCTTTTGTGATTTTAGACGAAGCTCAAAATACGACTCACGCTCAAATGAAAATGTTTTTAACCCGAATGGGAAAAAACGCAAAGTTCATGGTTACTGGAGACCCAGGACAAGTCGATTTGCCTAAAAGAGCGATTTCTGGACTCAAAGAAGCCTTATTAGTACTGAAAAATGTAAAAGGCATTGGAGTTGTCTACCTTGATGACAAAGATGTTATTCGACATAAATTGGTTAAAAAAATAATTTCAGCATATAAATCAATAGAAAATCAAGAATAAAATGGCGGCATTACTTACAACCAACTTACAACTGCCCAATCAACAATCTTTTTATAAAGGTAAAGTTAGAGAAGTTTATGAAATCGCAAACCATCAATTGGTAATGGTGGCAACCGATCGCCTGAGTGCTTTCGACGTAGTTTTGCCACAAGGCATCCCGTATAAAGGTCAAATCTTAAATCAATTAGCTACAGAAATGCTGCAATCAACAGCCTCGGTTGTACCTAATTGGTTAATCGACACACCAGACCCAAACGTAAGCATTGGTCATAAATGTTCGCCTTTCAAAGTTGAAATGGTTATTCGCGCTTATCTTGCTGGTCATGCTTACCGTGAATATAAAGCTGGAAAAAGAAGTATTTGTGGAGTGAATTTACCGGATGGACTTAAAGAAAACGATAAATTACCACAACCCATTATTACACCGACAACAAAAGCCGATCAAGGCGATCACGATGAAGATATTTCCCGCGAAGCAATACTAGAAAACGGAATTGTTGAGGAAAAAGATTACCTTATTTTGGAAGATTATACGCGAAAACTCTTTCAGAAAGGAACTGAAATTGCTGACGAAAGAGGATTGATTTTAGTTGACACGAAATATGAATTTGGAAAAACAAAAGAAGGTAAGATCGTAGTCATTGATGAAATTCATACGCCAGATTCTTCTCGTTTTTTTTATAAAGATACGTACGAAGAATTACAACAAGCAGGGAAAAAGCAACGTCAACTCTCGAAGGAATTTGTACGAGAATATTTAATAAGCCAAGGATTTCAAGGAAAAGAAAACCAAGAAATACCTAGACTATCAAACGATTTTATTGAAAGTGTAAGTCAGCGTTATATCGAATTATACGAAAAAATAACAGGCAAAAAATTTGAAAAAGCACCACAAGAAAACATCGATCAAAGAATTCAACAGAATTTAAATAAATACTTCAGATAAGAATAGTTAGTTTTTTGAAGTACAGTACTTTATCTTCTTGAATTATTTTTTCTGTTTCGTTCCTGAAATTCATTTCTACGAGAAATTCTTGTTTCTTGAATTCGGTCGCTATCTTCAAGAAATTCTAAAAGCTGATCAGTGCCAACTGGTCGGCTTTTTCTCATTTTAACCTTACCGTCAAAATCAACTAAAATTACTTCAAAGTCACGATTAGATTTTCTCATATTTCGATAACCACGCCCCATATTCCGATGCTTCTTATCACTATTAAAAATGTTTTTCGTTCCGTTATTGGTCATTTGAATAACCGATATTTGGTTCTCTCGCAAGATTTCCTTATTGCTTAAAACAAGGTCGATTTGTTCTTTTAGAAAGCCATTATCATCATCATTTGCTAGTAAAACTAACAAACGTTTTTCATTTTTTTGCTTATCAATTTGAGGAATTTCTTTATCCGGAACCTGTGCAAAAATAAATGTAGTTGCAAGTAAAAAAATAAGTAGTTGTATTGGTTTCATAATTTAAATTTTAAGATTACTCTCCTAAAATACAAATTAAAATACATTTTTTTATGAATGTTACGTTAAGATAATTAATGCTGATGTCCGAGAAACATTGCTAAAACAATTCCCAGTAAAATCACTATAAATTTTGACGTGTTAAACTTGTGATTTTTTGATGATTCAAATAGTATTGTAGTTGAAATATGCAGAAAAATACCGATAACAAGTGCATCAATATAAACGGCATAATTGTGAATCAATGAAGTGTTTTCTGCTACAAAACTTCCTAAAGGCGTCATTAAAGCAAACAAAATTAAAAACAAGCCAATTTTTAAATGCGATAAATTGGTTTTAAATAAAAATGAAGTTATAATAACAGCAATCGGGATTTTATGTACCACAATTGCAACCAATAAGTGGTGGTTATGAACAATTGGAAAACCTTCTAAAAAAGAATGAATACTTAAACTGATAAACAACACATAAGGGAACACCGATTGTTCTTTCTCGGTGTGTAAATGGCCGTGTTCGGCGCCACCAGAAAGGTATTCTAAAATAATTTGCAGTAAAATTCCACCTAAAATAAAAATCCCAATCCGATCGATTTTCTGCTCATAAACAGCCGGCAAGAATTCTAGCACGGTAATAGAAAGCAAAAAAGCACCGCTAAAAGCCAATAATAAATTAAGTGCACTTGCACTATATTTGATGAAAAAAGCAACACCAAATCCAAGTATAACAGCCAAAATAGGTAAAAGTAACGTCATTTAAAAAGTTGCTATGTCAAACGAATTTTTACTATAAAAAACTCCAGAAAAATGTTGAATGACATTTTTTGTTGTGGCTGGCAAAATTAAGCTAATTTTGTCCACAAAAGCAATAAAGTATATGGGAAATAATTTTAAAATGTTAGCAAAAACCTTTTATGGTTTAGAGGATGTACTCGAAAAAGAATTACGCAAGCTTGGCGCAATGGATATCAAAAAAGGGGTAAGAAGCGTTAGTTTTACTGGCGACCTTGGATTTTTGTACAAAGCAAATTTGAGTCTGCGTACCGCTATTAGCATTTTAAAACCCATCAAATCTTTTAAAATTTTTCAAGAAGACGATTTATACCACAATGTTTACGCAATTCCTTGGGAAGAAATTATTGGTAAAAACGATACCATTTCTATTCAATCTACCGTTTTTTCAGAGCGATTTACACATTCAAAATATGTTGTTTTTCGAACAAAAGATGCCATTGTAGATCGTTTGCGAATTAAAAATGGGCAACGCCCAGATGTAGACACCAAAAATGCAAGCATAAAAATACACGTTCATATCGATCGTAATTTTTGTACCGTTTCTTTAGATTCTTCGGGCGATGTTTTGTTCAAACGCGGCTATCGAAAAGCTACCAATTTAGCGCCAATAAATGAGGTTTTAGCAGCTGGAATGTTAATGCTTTCGGGTTGGGAAGGCCAAACCGATTTTCTGGATCCAATGTGCGGAAGCGGAACTTTGCTTATTGAAGCGGCTATGATTGCTTGCAATATTCCGCCCAATATCAATCGCGAAAAATTTGCTTTTATGAACTGGAAAGATTGGGATGCCGATTTATATGAATTGATTCAAGAATCGGTTTTAAAAAAGGTGAAAGATTTTCATTTTAGTATTCAAGGAATGGATAAAGATCCTGAAAGCATAATAAAAGCCAACGAAAATATTGCAGAGGCGAATTTATCTGAATTTGTTTCAGTTGAGTTGAAAGATTTTTTCAATTCAGAAAAAGAAACCAAACGACCATTGCACATGGTTTTTAATCCACCTTACGGCGAACGTCTTGCAGTTGATATTGATGAGTTTTACAAGAAAATAGGAGATACCCTAAAACAAAATTACCCTGGAACTCAAGCTTGGATGATTGTTTCTAATTTGGAAGCCATTAAAAATGTAGGATTAAAACCTTCTCGAAAAATAAAACTCTACAATGGTAAGCTAGAAGCTAGGTTTGTAAACTACTCCATTTATGCAGGAACAAGAAAAAAAAATAAGCTATAAAATTGTTTGTTTTTAAGGTGTTTATCGATAGACAAGACTTATTTTTGCGCCGCAGACCGCCTTATCGCTGTTCGCCATTGGCGAAGAGAGGAAAGTCCGGACACCATAGCACAGCATAACGGGTAACGCCCGTCGTCCCGATAGTTTATTGGGGAAGGACTAGTGCAACAGAAAGAATGTACAGGTAATGCTGTAGTGAAATCAGGTAAACTCTATGCGGTGAAATACCATGTAAACCAAGGTTTGAGGCTTGTGCGGCCAATCTTGGAGGGTAGGTAGCTTGAAATTTTTGGTAACAAAAATTCTAGATAAATGATAAGGATTTGTCTTTGGCAAATACAGAATCCGGCTTATAGGTCTGCTTTTTCTATTTTTTTTATCAACTGCTTTATGTGATTTTGTTGCTGCAAAAGTTGATCAATTCTTGCTTTCACCCCAATACTCTTGCCTAATTTTGGAAAACTCAATTTACAATCAACCATTGAATTTGATATTGTAATCGGAATATAGTTTAATCCTAAAACTATCTTTTGATTGATTTGTGGAGCTGTAACATCAAAACCAATTTTTTGGGCCGTACGCGAATTCAAAATATAAGTTGTTCCTATAAGTATTGTTTCAGGCGATTTTTTTTTGGCTTCAATTAAGTTGTTTAAACCTTTCAAATAAGCTAATAAAACTGCTTGTTTTCGTTTAATTGAAGTGTCATAGTTTGGTAAACAAAAATAATAATCAAACAACGTTCCACCGTGCAGTTGGATTTTGTTATTCTGTTCTCTCGAGGTTAAAAACATAGGAGAATAACGAACCAGGTTTCCCTTTTTTATTCCTAAAGGAACGTCTATAAAACTTGCCAAAATATTAATCGCCAAGAAGAGAAATATAAATGGCAATATTGATTTAGTTAAGTAAATCAATATTCCGCTAAAAATAGTTACAGCAAGAAGTATAAAAATAATCTTTATCTGAAATCGCTTTTTAGCAGAATCGTCTAAAGCGTCGTAAGGGTGAAGCATAATTACCGTTTTACACGAACAGCATCGGGAACTAAGTGAGTATAGTCGCCGTTATTGCGAATAACATCTCTAACAATGGAAGAAGATATATAACTTTTTCCGCTTGAAGTTAATAAAAATACGGTTTCTATTTTTTCGAGTTTTCGGTTGGTATGGGCAATGGCTTTTTCAAATTCAAAATCGGCGGGATTGCGCAAACCACGCAAAATAAATCTAGCGTTTACTTGCTTACAATAATCAACGGTTAAACCTTTGTAATCGGTTACTTTTATTCTTTTTTCTCCAGCAAAAGCTTTTTCTAGAAAAGCTTTTCGCTCTTCAAGGCTAAACATGTATTTTTTATCAGCGTTTACACCAATGGCAAGAATTATCTCATCAAATAAAGTTAAACCTCTGGTAATAATATCGTAGTGTCCTAAAGTTACAGGATCAAATGAACCTGGAAATACAGCTCTTTTCATAAGTCAATTTTTTTGGTAAGATACAAATTTATGTTGCCTGCTAAAGAAGTCCAAGCAAAATCAATGCTATAAAAGTTTCAACAAAAAAACCGATTAATCGTTTGGCAAAGCAACTTGAATGGCTTCTTCAAAAAGTTCGTTTAATTGAATTCCTGCTGCTCGTGCTTGTTGCGGTAACAAGCTAGCTTCGGTAAGTCCTGGACACGTATTTATTTCTAAAAAATGCGGTTCATTGTTATGAAAAATAAATTCAGCTCTCGTTAATCCCTTTAGCTTTAGTACTCGAAATACTTTTTCTGCTTCTGTTTGAACTGCCTGGGTCATTTCTTTTGAAATAGGAGCAGGGGTTATTTCTTGGGATTTGCCTAGGTATTTGGCATCAAAATCAAAGAATTCATTTTCTGAAATAATTTGCGTTACTGGCAAGGCTTTTACTTCACCTTTGTGATTTATAACGCCAACAGAAACTTCAATTCCGTCGAGGAAAGATTCAATAATTACTTCATCATCTTCTTGAAAAGAATGTTCGATGGCTGGTAAAATTTCTGTTTTGCTTTTTACTTTAGAAATACCAAAACTACTGCCTGCCCGATTGGCTTTTACAAAACAAGGTAAACCAACTTTTGCTATAATTTCATCGGGATTGATGGCATCGCCTTTGTTGACGAAAAAATTTTCAGCAGTTTTGATTCCGTAAGCCTTTAAAACTGAAATACAATCACGCTTGTTAAAGGTTAGTGCCGACTGGTAATAATCGCATGCAGTTTGCGGAATATGCATCGTTTTTAGGTAAGCTTGCAATTGACCATCTTCACCGGGTGTGCCGTGAATGGTATTGAAAACTACATCAAAAATTACTTTTTTGTCATAAACAGTAGCCGAAAAATCGGCTTTATTGATTAAATGGCGTTTGCCATCATCGTCTACAATAAACCAACCTTCTTTTAAAATATGCGCTCGATAAACTTCAAAATTTGAATTTTTTAGGTGTTGATAAACAACTTCTCCACTTTTTAAAGAAATAGCAACTTCGGTAGAATATCCGCCCATTGCTATGGCTACACACTTTTTCATTGAATGTATTTTTTTCAAAAATAACTTTATTTGATGGGCAAAAAAAAATAATATTGTAATTTAGGGAAAATTTTTTTTGATGTCTTTTGGAGCTGGCCATATTCATGATATGATTATTCGATTAAGAAACAATCGTTCGCAATTGCCATCTCAAAAACAACGAAACTCAAAAAATTCTACTTCTAGAAATAACTCGGCTAAGCAAAACAAAAATGATCTGCCAAAATTTACAGCAGCCCAAGTAGAGCAGACCAAGAAAAAATTTGCTAAAGCCAGGCAAAAAGAGCGAAAAACAGAATGGATTATTTATGGAACAAGTATTGTTTTATCAGCTATTATCTGCTGGTTGATCTACAGTTATGTAGATTTAAATGCTGTTTTTTTAAACATTTTAAGTGATTTTAATGCGAGTGTTTGGTTTGATTCGCCATAGAACCCTCGCTTTTTAATTTGAAAACATTTGTTTTAAACACTAAAAACTGGTTATTTCCAACAAATTAATTTTCGTTTCAATATACTTTGGTTTGTTGATGTTTATTTAATAATTTAGCTTATTAAATAACGTGAGTGTTATGGGGATTTTTAAAGAATTATTCGGTACAAAAAAAGCTTCAAAGCAGATTAATAATACTGCTGGAAGTGAGTATACCTGGTATAAATTAAAGAAAATAGAGCAATTAGAGGCCATAAGGGAGCTATCTAATGAAAAATTGGTAGTTATCTTCAAACATTCTACACGCTGCGGTATTAGTAAAATGGTTTGGAACCAATTTCATACATACGCCGATTTCGATGAAGATAATGTAGCACTTTTTTACTTAGACTTGTTAAGCTATAGGGATGTTTCAGATCAAATTGCAGCAGATTTCCAAGTCATTCATCAATCACCACAATTACTTCTTATTAAGAACGGAGAAGTTGTTCATTATAGTTCACATTCTTCAATTTCTCCATCTGTAGTTTCCAGTTTTTTAGATTAAAACTACTTTTTATTTCATTTTTTATTCATAAAGTATTATTTTTAGGCATCTATAATTATGAAAAAACTTCAATATGCTTATAAAAATATACGGAAGTGCAGTTTTTGGTGTCGAAGCACAAATAATTACAATAGAAGTTAATATAGCTAAAGGAATTGGTTACCACTTGGTTGGTTTGCCAGACAATGCTATTAGAGAAAGTAGTTACCGCATTCAAGCTGCCTTAAAGAATACAGGTTACAAGTTTCCAGGAAAGAAAATTACCGTAAATATGGCTCCAGCCGATTTACGCAAGGAAGGTTCTGCTTATGATTTAAGTTTTGCTATTGGAATTCTTGCCGCTTCAGAACAAATTAAAACGCCAGGTTTAGCTGAATATATTATTATGGGTGAGCTTTCGTTAGATGGAGGTTTGCAACCTATAAAAGGAGCTTTGCCTATTGCTATAAAAGCAAAAGAAGCTGGTTTTAAAGGTTTTATTCTACCAAAGCAAAATGCTAAAGAAGCAGCAATTGTTGATGGACTAAATATTTATGGAGTAGATAATATTCAGCAGGTAATTAATTTCTTTGATAAAGGCGAAGAAATAATTCCAACGACAATTGATACGCGTAAAATATTTTATGAAAATCTATCTAACCCAGAATATGATTTTGCTGATGTAAAAGGTCAAGAATCAATCAAACGCTGTATGGAAATAGCTGCAGCTGGTGGTCATAATATTATTATGATTGGTCCTCCAGGATCAGGAAAAACAATGTTAGCCAAACGCTTACCAAGTATTTTGCCACCAATGTCGTTGCATGAAGCCTTAGAAACAACTAAAATACATTCGGTTGTCGGTCGTGTGAATGAACAAATTGGTTTAATGGCAGAACGACCTTTTAGAAGTCCACATCATACTATTTCTGATGTTGCGCTCGTAGGCGGTGGTTCGTATCCACAGCCGGGTGAAATTTCTTTGGCGCACAATGGCGTGTTGTTTTTAGATGAATTGCCAGAATTTAAACGAACCGTTTTAGAAGTAATGCGTCAGCCGCTTGAAGATAGAGAGGTAACTATTTCTAGAGCGAGATTTACCATAACTTATCCATCAAGCTTTATGTTAGTGGCCAGTATGAATCCCAGTCCAGGCGGATATTTCAATGATCCAGATGCTCCTGTTGCTTCTTCTCCTGCTGAAATGCAACGTTATTTAAGTAAAATTAGCGGTCCTTTATTAGATCGAATTGATATTCATATTGAAGTTACTCCCGTTCCTTTTGATAAATTAAGTGAAGAACGAAAAGGTGAAAGCAGTGTTGAAATTCGAAAAAGAGTAACTCGAGCTAGAGAAATTCAAACCCATCGATTTGAAGCATATGAGAAAATTCATTACAATGCTCAGATGGGAGTGAAGCAAATTAGAGAGTTTTGCGCGCTAGATGAATCCTCTAAAACTTTACTAAAAACAGCTATGGAGAGATTAAATTTGTCTGCGCGTGCTTATGATAGGATCTTAAAAGTTTCAAGAACAATAGCTGACCTAGAAAACAGCGAGCAAATTCAAGGAAATCATATTAGTGAAGCAATTCAATATAGAAGCCTCGATAGAGATGGCTGGCTGGGTTAAAACGATTTCTGTTAGAAAAATAAAGTCTCAAGAAAAAATGCTTGAGACTTTGAAAATAAAAAAAATAATAGTCAACTTAAAACTCTTCAATAGCAGTGCTTAAATCGTAAACTTTAGTAGAAGGGAGTAATTTTTCTAAAATACTTGCGCCTGCTGTACTTCGGTAGCCACCGGCACAGTGAACTACAAGAGGTTTATCGGTAGAAATTTTCTGAGCTGAGCTGCGCAAATCATTAAGCGGATGATTTTCAGCAGTATCAAATTTAGGCTCTTCTTTGTGTTCAGTTACATTTCTAATGTCAATAATGGTGTAACTTTCTGGATTTTTCTTGAAATCTTCTAAGTTGAAATCCATTGCAGAACTTATCATTTTTGCATCTGAAGCCAAAGTTACTACGGCCTCAATCTGTTTTTCGTAACCAATTTTTGCAATTCGTTCCAAATTATGTTGGTAATCGCTGATACTTTCTACTACCAAGTAAAATTTTTCTTCTGGCTGAACAATGGCGCCTAACCAGGTTTCAATTTTATCGTCTTGATCTCTTGCAATTAAATTGATACTTCCTTCAAAATGATTTTTTTTGAATTGTTCTTCTGGTCGAGTATCAATAATTAAGGCATCGGAATCCAATTCAGTTACATTCAACTTTAACTTAACATTACCTATGCTTTTATTATGATTATCAGCCCCTTGACGATTTATTTCAACATCGTAACCAAAATAACTCGGAATAAAAGGTTGGTCTTTTAAGATTTCATCTACAAATTCCTGTTCGCTTTGTTTTTTAAACGCCCAATTACCAATACGTTCATTTCCTAAAGTAGAACTAGCAGCGTCACTCATATTTTTTCCACAAAGGCTTCCAGCTCCGTGTGCAGGATAAACCAGTACTTCGTCTGCATAATCATTGTATTTGGTTTGCATTGTTTCGTACATCTGTTTAGCGAGCTCGATGCGTTTTGCTTTCATATTTCCCGCTTTTTCTCTCAAATCGGGCCTTCCTACATCGCCTATAAAAAGCGTATCGCCAGTAAACATAGCCTCTTCGTTAGATTTTTTGTCTTTGGCGTAAAAAGTTAAACTATCTGGAGAATGTCCTGGTGTGTGAATTGCTCTAAAAAGAACCTCACCAATAGTAAGTTCTTCGTTATGATCGAAACTTTGATGCGGAAATTCAGCACCAACCAATTTACTTACATAAATTGTAGCTCCGGTTTCTTGATGAATTTGTAAATGACTACTTACAAAATCGGCGTGCGGATGCGTTTCAAAAACCGCTACAATTTTTGCCTGATGTTTTTCGGCAAATTGATAATAGGGAAGTGGGTTTCGAGCAGGATCGACTACTGCCATTTTGTTTTGACTTATAATTGCGTATGAATAATGAGCCAAGGGCTCGTCGTTGAATTGTTTAATAATCATAGGAATAAATTTATGAATTAGTTAGATTTCATTTTACCGGTAGCACAACTCACAAAAGATTTGGCTTGAGTGGTAAATGAATTGTTTTCTCCTAGCACAGGATAACCAGCAGATTTTAAAACCGCTTTAGCTTGAAGTAAATCTTCTTCCTTTTGATAAGAAAAACTCACTTTCGACGATTCTACATCAACTTGAATATCAGTTAAAGAGTCGATAGAACTTAATTTGGAAGTTACGGTATGTGCGCAACCACCACATTTCAAATTTTGAATATAAAAAGCAGATTGTTTCATTTTAATTGTTTTTAGACCAATTGATATAACCGCCTTCTAAGTCGATAATATTCTCGAAACCAAGGCGTAACATTTTTTTGGCAGCCATTCTACTTCTGGCGCCACTTCTACAATAAATATAGGTGTTTTTTTTCGGATCTAAATGTTGCAATTGATGTTTAAAATCAGGTGCAAAATAATCGATATTTACCGCGTGTTTAATCTTTCCTTGACGATACTCTTGCGGAGTTCTTACATCGACTAACTGTACATTTCCTTGTGAAATTGCATTCTTAAAGTCGGTTACACCGATGACTTTCATAGTTCCGTTTTGGGTAGATTTATTACTAAAAAGTGATTTTAATAGGCTCATTTTATATGTATTTTGGAGACAAAACTACGCTGATAATAAGTAACATACTGTAACAAAGGTTACAAGAATTAAACAAGCAGTTATTTCTAATCAAAAAAGATATAAATCCAATCGATAGAACAAGCTTTAAATTGAACAATAGCTTATATTTGCGATATGCTTTCAAAAAAGACAAAATATGCGATTAATGCACTGGTGTACTTGGCAAAACACAAAGATGAAGGGCCGATTGTAATCAGTAAAATTGCTGAAGAACAACGCATTCCACAAAAATTTTTAGAGGCTATCTTATTAGATTTAAAAAAAGCAGCCATACTTTCCAGTAAAAAAGGGAAGGGTGGAGGCTACTACCTTTTACAAGATCCAAAAAAAGTAAACTTAGCCGATGTTATGCGGCTATTTGATGGCCCAATCGCCTTATTACCTTGTGTAACCTACAAATATTACGAACGCTGCGAAGAATGTATTTCTGAAGAAACCTGTGGCATACGAGATGTGTTTATGGAAGTTAGAAATACAACGGTAAAACTACTCAAAAAAGCAACTTTAGCCGAAATAATGACGCGCGAGCACTTGCTAGATCCTGATATATATTAAGTTGTTTTGATAAATGTATTAGCTTTATTAAAAAAATCAGTTTTTACTCTACTAAATTGATAGAGTAAACATATATTTGCTTTTTGTATGACGACAGCAGCTATTATAACACTTATTATTATTGGTTTAGCCATTATTATGTTTGCTACCGAAGCTTTTTCGGTTGACATAATAGCGATTTCAATAATGTTAGCACTGGTTATTTTCGGAATCATTACACCAGAGGAAGGAGTTGCAGGATTTAGTAACAAAGCCACGATAACGGTTACTTTTATGTTTATTTTAAGTGCTGCCATTTTAAAAACAGGCGCGCTGCAAGTTTTGGCACATCGACTATCAAAGTTATTCAAATTCAAGTTTAATTTTGGATTATTGATGATGATGCTAATGATGGCGCTAATTTCTGCTTTTGTAAACAACACGCCAGTAGTGGCAGTTTTTATTCCTGTAGTAATTCAAATTGCGCATAAATCAGGGCAAAGTCCGACCAAAATGCTTATTCCACTGTCATTTGCATCTATTTTTGGCGGAATGTGTACGCTGATAGGTACATCCACCAATATTTTAGTAAGCGGAATTGCCGCAAAAGAAGGCGAACCTGAAATTGGTATGTTTGAAATGACTGGGATTGGCGGAATTTTACTCGTTTTTGGAATTTTATATATGGTTTTAATCGGAAACCGATTGTTGCCTAATCGAAAAAATACGGATGAAGAATTGAAAAACAAATTCAATTTACGACCTTATATTACTGAAATTGAATTGCTTGAAGGATCGACTTCTATTCAGCAAACTATTATGAATTCTGATTTGGTGCAAGATCTCGATATGGATATTATGGAAGTTAGGAGGGGAGACCAATTTTTTAATTTACCGCCAGGTGATTTTATTTTACAAAAAGGCGATGTCTTAAAAGTACGATGTAATATTGAAAAGATAAAATCGCTTAAAGATCAAGCTAAAATTTTGGTTTCTTCACCCGTAAAAATAGGTGATGATTATTTAAAAGGAGACAATGCAAGTGTGGTAGAGATGGTCATTACAGCCGATTCAGAAATTCAAGGAAAAACTTTAAAAGAACTCGATTTTAGGCGTCGATATCGTGCTGTTCCGTTAGCTATAAAACACAGAAAACAAGTTAAAAACGAGCAGTTATATGATGTAAAACTTGAAGCTGGTGATATTGTATTAGCTGAAGTGAAAAATCATTATATCAAAGCGCTTAAAAAAATGGAAAGCGGTCAAGATGCACCATTTGTATTGCTTTCTGAAGATCATATTACCGACTTCAACAAGAAAAAATTTATAACAGTTATTTTGGCTGTACTTAGTTTTATTGGTTTGGCTGCTTTTGGTGTGTTGGATATAATGATTGGAAGTATTGCTGCTGTGATGTTTTTGGTTTTTGCCAAGATATTGAGTATGAAAGAAGCTTATGAAGCAGTAAATTGGAAAATAATTTTTCTTTTAGCAGGAGCATTAAGCTTAGGTACTGCATTGCAAAATACGGCGCTAGATCTTTCATTAGCGCATTTTTTAATTGAACATTTAGGAGCTTGGGGGCCAATTGCTGTAATTTCAGGTTTGTATTTTTCAACCTCAATACTAACTGAATTGATGTCTAACAATGCGTCGGCAGCATTAATGGCGCCAATTGCAATTGCTACAGCAAAAGTTTTAGAAATGGATTCGTTACCATTTTTATTAGCTGTAATGTTTGCAGCTTCAGCAACTTTTATGACGCCAATCGGGTATCAAACCAACACAATGGTTTACAGCGCAGGCCAATATAAATTTAGCGATTTCTTTAAAGTTGGAATCGGGCTTAATTTAATGTTCTGGATACTCGCTAGTATTTTAATTCCTTTGCTGTATTTTTAAAAAACTTGATTCAGAATATATTGACTAAAGTTGAAATAGAATTCTTAGGCTATAGAATATAAAAGTAATCAAGCTAATATCGCTACTTAAAATTAACCCAATATTCAGTATAATAATTTTACACCTTTCATACTATAATATATATTATGTAAAATAGGAAAAATACAATTCTACTCTATAGCTGCATACAAACAAAAACTGCTTTAAGTACTGAAACTTATCAGTTGGCTTAAAGCAGCTTATTTTATTTTGAAGCATAGCTAAAATTACTCTTCCATAAATAGTTCGTTGATTTTTGAACGCATTTTTCGGTTATAATCTTCGAATAACCAATCACGGTAATTTTTTGTATTGTTAATGATGCATTTTGAATACTGCATAATGCGATCTTTTATATCCTCTTTCAATTCTCTAGACAAAATTCGCGCATCAAAAACATCTTCTGAGTTTTCAACACACATTCTTGCATGTTGTGCAACCGATTCTTCTAGAACTAATTTAGATTTCTCGCCATTATTTACCGTTTGTTCATAGCGTTTTTTGACGTCAAAATCGATGTTCTCAGAATTTTTGAACATAGCTCTTACCTCCTCTGGCATTTCATAACGGAAATGACTTTCAATTTCTTCATCAGAAATCATATTATCTAAGAAGTAATCAGGATTCTTGAAAATCAACTGCCAATCTACCGGCGCATCCCAAGGACCAAATCTGGCCAAATTATTACCTAAATCTATTACATTAAAATAATCCTTATTTGGTAATTTTCGTGATCCACGTCCAATCATCTGAAAATAAAGCGTTAAGGACTTGGTCGCTCTATTCAATATAATATTTTCAACCGTAGGTTCATCAAACCCTGTGGTTAAAATACTTACCGAAGTTAATATAGCATCTGGTTTTTCTTTAAACCATTTCAAAATTTCGCTTCGTTCGGTTTTAGAATGCGTATTATCGAGGTGTTTGATTTCGTAACCGGCTTCTTTAAACGTCTGATATACATACCAGGAAGTATTGATTCCGTTATTAAAAATCAATGTCTTTTTGCCTTTGCAATGTTCGTCGTAAGCCTGAATCAGCTTGTTTTGCATCGACATATTGGTGTACAAATCTTCAGAAGATTTTACGGTATAATCTCCGTTGATTCCGACTTGCAATTGACTTAAACCTACATCATAAGTATAGGTGTTGGCTTTGGCTAAAAAGCCTTTTTCTATTAGTGAAGAAATAGAATTCCCCACCACCAATTCATCATAATTTTGATTCATTGGCAATTTGATGTTAGAACTCAATGGCGTAGCCGTTACGCCTAACACAAAACTGTCTTCTACGTATTTGAATAGTTTGGTAAATGAATTGTAATGTGCTTCATCTATAATGGTTAAGCCAACATTATCAACATTCAGTTTTTCTTCATTCAATCGATTGTTAAGTGTTTCTACCATTGCAACAAAACACATATAATCGTTGTTGTCTGAAATTTCTTTTACCTTACTATTGATGATTTTATTGCGAACGCCAAAACCTTCTAACATATCAGAAGTCTGCTTACACAATTCGATACGGTGTGTTAAAATAAGTACTTTCTTTCCTTTCTTTTGAATATAGCGTCTAACTATTTCAGAAAAAACGACGGTCTTCCCTCCTCCTGTTGGCAATTGGTACAACAAGTTATAGTTGTCGGGAGAATTTTCAATGTGGTCAAAAATCTTTTGTAAATCTCGCTCCTGGTAATCATAAAGCTCCTTTTCAGCTACTTTTTCAGACATATTTTGCTTCCTCTAATGGTTTGAGTTAAATTTTAAACTTTGCAAAAATAAGGAGTTTAAAGGCTTTACCGAAACTATTTAAGAATTATTACTTCTTAAATTTTGAGAAAATAATTTTTAGAAATACGATGCATTAAAATCTAAAAAATTATTTTTGTCACTCGCAAATCAAAAAAAACGTATCAATTGGAAAATCATAAAGCGCAAAAACTTATCAAGAAGATCAACGATGACCTAGAACACGCAGGAATCATCTACAATACACTTTCTAAACAACTAAAAGAACTTAGGCCTTACGCTGTTGAAGAAGAATTGCCTGTTGTTGCAAAGGCGCTGCGTTTGGCATACGAGCATTTAGACGAATATGAGACTTTTGTCGCACCAATTCCGCAGGAAGAGCCAGTTCAGGATTTAGATGAAGACGAAGAAACTTCAACCGACGAAACAGAAGAAGTTGAAAAAATTACAGGTTCAGAAAGTATGATTTACTTTATTAATTTAATAAAAAATCCTACTAATCCGATTAATGTAGAAGAATTAAGAGATTATATTGCCTACTTAGAAGACTTTGCTAATTAAAAAAAATAAAATTGGGAAGAGCATTTGAATTTAGAAAAGCGAGAAAAATGAAGCGTTGGTCAGCAATGGCCAAAACCTTTACTCGTTTAGGAAAAGATATTGTTATCGCTGTAAAAGAAGGTGGTCCAGACCCAGAAACCAACTCCAAACTTCGAGCGGTTATCCAAACTGCTAAGAGCGAAAATATGCCCAAAGACAATATCGAGCGCGCTATAAAACGCGCATCTGATAAAAATATGGGCGATTATAAAGAACTACTTTACGAAGGTTATGCACCGCACGGCATTGCTATTCTGGTTGAAACAGCAACCGATAACACCAACCGAACTGTTGCAAATATTCGTTCTTATTTTAATAAATGTAATGGTAATTTAGGCACTTCTGGTTCAGTAGAATTTATGTTTGACCATACTTGCAATTTCAAAATAAATGCCGCGGTTGATTTAGAAGAATTTGAATTTGAAATGATAGACTTTGGTGCAGAGGAAGTCTTTAAAGACGAAGATCATATCATGATTTATGCGCCATTTGAAGCCTTTGGAAACCTACAAAAAGAACTTGAAGCTAGGAATTATGAAATTGTTTCTTCTGGTTTTGAACGCATTCCACAAACCCTAAAAGAATTGACCGACGAACAGAAAGACGACGTCAATAAATTGCTAGAAAAAATTGAAGAAGACGATGATGTACAAAATGTATATCACAATATGAAAGAGTAATTTTTAGAACTTTTCAACAAAACAAAATCCACATTAAGTAACTACCTAATGTGGATTTTTTAATTGAGGTTTTGTCTTTACCTAAGTAAATCGATTAAGATTTCTTACGACGACGTCCTCTTTTCTTTTTTACATTATTTGCCGTAATGTCTTCAAAAATAGAGTGCATCAATCTAGATTTATCGTTCAAGCTTTCTTCAAGAGAAATCATTGTTTCTGTACGATAAACACCATCGATGTCGTCTAATTGAAAAATAATGTTTTTTGCGTGATCGGTATCACGAGCTCTTAATTTACAGAACAAGTTGAATTTTCCAGTTGTAACGTGTGCTACAGTTACATAAGGAATCTCGTTAATTCTGTTCAACACAAATTGAGTTTGTGAAGTTTTCTCTAGGTAAATTCCAACATAAGCGATGAAAGAATAGCCTAATTTTTTGTAGTCCAGGTTAAGAGAAGATCCGGTAATAATTCCAGCTTCTTCCATTTTTTTAACACGAACGTGAACGGTACCGGCAGAAATCAACAACTTTTTAGCAATGTCTGTAAAAGGTGTTCTTGTGTTGTCGATTAACATACCCAAGATCTTGTGATCTGTTTCGTCTAATTTGAATTTTGCCATTTTACTAATTTTTTTGAATATTATTTATAAAGCAAAAATATATATTTTTTTTGTAAATGATTATTTATGGAAGTATTTTTTGTTTATTTTAATGATATTTTTTTCTTACTTGTGCTTAATTCATTAAAAACACTGCCAATTTCGGGCTTGCTAAGGACTAGTTTTTTTGTAGTATAAATTTCTTGATTCTCAATATCTATTCGTTTATGTGCATATATGTTTTCAATGTTGTCGATGAATTTTATTATAGGAATAAATACAAGCTCTCCTTTATCCAATTGTTCTTCAAATTGCAAGCCTAAATCAAAAGAATCTTTGTTTATTTTAACATTTTGTAAAATAACATCTACAAATAATTTCTGGTTTGACGGGATGTCGATGTATGCTTTATAGTCTAATTCTAAATAAGTTTGTGTTGCAATTAGCCTAATTCCTTCTAAAATGGCTAAAAAAATGTATTTCCTAGTTTCCTCTCGTTCATAATCTTCAGGGTAATGTCCAGCTTCAAATAATACTGTTGGCACGTCTTGCGATTGAAAATTATCGCCTACACAATTAGGATTATACGCGTCATCGTACCTTCCTACGTGAGCTGGGATGTGATTTTGCAAAGCATTATTCATTCCTACAATTAATTGCATCGCTTTTTTCCGAGTAGAATTTACCGAACGAATTTTATTTACCGCCGGCGACAAAAAGGAAACTACAGCAGATTTTGGCTGCATACCTGCACTAAAAATAGTGCGTTGGTCGTGTAAGTTGAAACAATATGCTGGATTGATTTCTTCAAACTGCTTTCGTAAAACTTTGCTTTCGGGTTGCGATAATTCGATGGCATCGCGATTCAAATCAACTCCATTTGCGTTTACTCGAGTGTAATTTACCAATCCGTCAGGATTAAGTAAAGGAATAATATGCAACGCTACTCCCTTTAAAAATTCGGGATGTTTTTTTAAGTAATTCAATACATCGAAAACAGCTTTTGTAGTTGTCGATTCATTTCCGTGCATTTGTGACCAGGCTAAAATTTTAGTCTCCCCCTCGCCTATTTTTATTTTGTAAATCGGTCGGCCTTCAACTGAAGTTCCAATTTTTTCTACCGCATCTTTATAATATTCCGACAAAAGAATTTCATACAAGATGTCTAAATTCAAGTAACGACCAAAGAGTTTTTCTTCTTTATAAAGTGAATGGTTTTCTAAACAATCTGTTCGATTCATAGCATTGATTTATTAAGATTACAAATGTAAACAAACTTAAATATACATTTGTAAACAGAATCAAAACTGAATTTGTTTATACTTGTAAACCGTTTTCAGCAGCTTAGTTTACATCGTATCAATGTAGTTTGGAATGTTTCCTGTAGTTTTTATTTTGTTATTCATAAAACTGTTTTCTAAATAGTTATATCGTTTAAGTGAAGTAAATATTTAAACTAATAACAAGTGTTTACATTTGTTATTTGGTTAATTGAATTGATATGTTTACATTTGTTATATCCTTAATCACAAACACAGGTTTACAATGGTAAACAGTAAAGAGTTTTCAGAACGCTTGCAAAAAATCTTTGCTTACTATGAATTAAGCGCTGCTTCATTTGCCGAAAAGATAGATGTTGGTCGTGCTTCTATTTCTCATATTTTGTCAGGTAGAAATAAACCTAGCTTAGATTTTGTAATGAAAGTGGTCGGTAATTTTCCAGAAGTAGAATTATATTGGTTGCTTAACGGAAAAGGAAGTTTTCCGAAAAATGAACAAGCCACTACTCCATCGCCAACCAAAGAAACTGCTCAACCTGAACAAATCAAATCAACCGATCAATCAGATTTAAACAGCGAAAAAAAACAATTTCCGAACAATACAGACTCCTCAGCTGATGTAAACCCCAAAAACCATAAAACAATCGATAAAGTAATTGTATTTTACACCGATGGAACTTTTGAAGCCTATCGAAATTAAAACATTAACTCCCTTATTTTTATTAATAACATCAGTTTAAAACTGATTCAGTTAATAAAACATAAAATTTAACATTTTTGGTTTTATTCGTTTTTTTTTTTGATTTAATTTGCTTTTAAATTTTGATAGTTTCAATTTTCAAATTATGAACAAAAAACTACTTACTTATTTTGTTGTTTTCTTTATCGTATTCAACATAACTTCGTGCAACCGGATTTTATTTAATTTTTTAATCAATGATAAAGTAAAGGCATACGAGTACTATAATGAAAAAGAGGATGCCGCAATCATTGCTTTTGCAATGGCGCATATCAATACTCCTGAATACTATCAACAAATCAAAGATTCTGTTTTAAACCTAAAAGATGCAGGCTATACCTTATATTATGAAGGTGTGGGTTTGGATAAAGGAACTGATAGTCTCACCATAGACACTTTGGTTAGAAAATTTAGAAAAGTTACTGGATTTCATGTATTTTCTGAAGGAGCTTATTTAGATCCCGACAACAAAACCATTCCAGCTTATTTCAAAAAAGAAAAATTTATTTCTCAAACACCTTTTAATACAGGTGTTGATACAACTCAAGATATTCGAGCAGATTTAACTCTCAATCAATTAATTAAAAGCTATGAAGAGCGCTATCAAGCTATTGAGTTAGACGACTGTGATTTTGAAACTCCTTTTCAAGAAAAATACGAATGTGAAACTAAAGGGAACAGTTTTTCTTTGATATCTACGCTCAGAGAAGAATATTTAAAGCGCGTAATAGACTCTTTAAAACATCAAAAAATAGTTTTACTTTACGGTGGTTCCCACCACAAGTTTTTATATCCTTATTTTTTAGATAAAGGTTATGAGCCTCAGTTTAAGATGCCATTTCGATTTTAGTTGTTAAGCTTTTATTGCAATTGAATGTGTTTTTCCAACAACTGTGTATTTTTAATAAAACTGAACGCCATAATATTTCTATAAAACTTACTGTAGAGCTACTATTCTGCTGAATTTTTGATTAATTTTGCAGCTGTATTATAGCATATAAAATTATGAAATATTTAATCGCCGTTTTAGCTGTTATTAGCCTAGTTTCTTGTTACCAACCAGAACGAAATTGTAAAAAATTTCAAGAAGGCACTTTTGAATTTGAAACAGTTATTGATGGTGATGTTGTTAAAACAACATTTATTCGCCAACAGGATATTGAAATTGAAAAAGTAGGCGAAAAAATAGATACGTCTAACATTCGCTGGATCAACGACTGTGAGTATGTTTTAAGAGCGAAAAATCCAAAAAGTATTAGCGCTAAAAAAGCTATACACTTCAAAATTCTAACCACCAACAAAGATGAGTACACATTTGAGTATAATTTTGTAGGTGATGATAACAAACAACGAGCTAGTGCCCGAAAAATAGACTAGCGCGTTAAGCGATTTATTAATTCTTGATGTGCTGGGTATTTTTGCTGTAAATCTAGGCTTTCTGCTAATTCAAAATCATCAAAATCAAATCCTGGTGAAACCGTACAACCTACAAAAGCAAAGCCGTTAGCTTGCTCTACTTCTGCTGCAAACCAAACATTTGCGGGAACGACAAACTGCGGAAGTTCATTCTTTAAAAAATCATTTCCTAAACGAATGTGATTGTAATTTCCTTGCGCATCAATCATATGAATCAACACTGAGTTTCCTGCATAAAAATGCCAGGTTTCATCTTGTTTTATACGATGAAAAGCCGAAAACGCTTCGGAAGTAAGCAAGTAATAAATCGCAGTAGAAAAATTTCGCTCTCCCGAAAAATCAGTCGATAAACAAGCTTTGGTAGCGATGCTTTTACTTCGGTAAGTTTCTTTAAAGTATCCACCTTCAGGATGACGTTCTAAATCAAATTTTTTAATGATTTCTTCTTTATTCATACTAGCTTAAATTATTTTTGAATTTGAAATGTACAAACTTCCGTTTAATTAACAATCAAATTGACTTACTTCTTGTACTCCACCCGGTTTTAAACCAGTAATATATTCATTTCCAATTCGGTAACGAACCAAACGCAAAGTTGGAAAACCAACGGCAGCGGTCATTTTTTTTACTTGTCTAAATTTTCCTTCGGTGAGCGTAACCGATATCCACGTGGTTTTTCCGTGGCGTTCGTCTCTAATTTTTTTGGCTCGTTCTGGAAGCAGAGGAGTTTTCTCTAATTGTTTGGCTTCACAAGGTTTTGTTTGATATTTATTCCCATTTATACTTATTTCAACTCCTTTTGTAAGTTGTTGAATAGCAGCAGTTGTAATTTCCCCATCAACTTGTACAAAATATTCTTTTTCGACGCCGCTGCCCGTAATTCTAAAACTTTCTTTTCCGTCGGTAGTAAGCAAAAGCAAGCCTTCTGAGTCTTTATCTAATCGCCCAATAGCCATTGTTTCTTCGGGAAAAGGGAACAATTCGCCAAGTAATTTTTTGTTCTTCCGCAAGTTTTGGTTGTACACAAATTGACTTAAATATCCGTAGGGTTTATACAATTTAAAATGGCGATGTTTGGTCATCATAAATATTTTATAATTCAATTAATAGCCATTATTTTCAAGCTTTTTTGGCTATTTTTACACAAAAATACAACTTTTATAAGCTTAAAAATGCAAGAAGAACTACAAGAATATTTCGGTCATATTTTCGATCAAGAAATACTGGATGAAATCAATCAAGTTGGCACGTTTAAAGATGTTGAAAAAGGAAGTTATTTAATTGATTTTGGACAATATATAAAATCCATGCCGCTTTTGGTCGAAGGTGTCGTAAAAGTGATGCGTCAAGACGATGAAGGCTTTGAACTTCTACTCTACTACATTGAACGTGGCGAAACTTGCTCGATGACCTTAAATTGTTGTTTGAATGAAACCAAAAGTGAAGTGCGTGCCGTTGCCGAAAAAGATACGCGCGTGGTGATGATTCCTGTTCAGAAAATGGAAGAATGGATGACAAAATATCGTTCTTGGCGTAATTTTGTATTGACAAGTTACCACAATAGAATGATTGAACTTCTGGATACCATTGATACCATTGCTTTCAAAAAAATGGATGAACGTTTACTCGATTACTTAAGAGACAAGCAAAAATTTAGCGATAGCAATATCATTAAAGGCACGCATAACCAAATTGCTATCGATTTGCATAGTTCGCGTGTAGTCGTTTCGCGTTTGCTAAAATCGCTCGAAAAACAGGGAAATATTATCTTACATAGAAATTCAATCGAAATCATACATATTTAAATGAAACTAGAAGGTCAACCCAAAAAAATGTCGCTCAAACATCGCATTATTTTCGCGCTTAGTTCTGCCGTGTTTTACAGTTTTATGCTGTGGTTGATTTATGGTTTTTATGACGATTCCTATAAAATTGAAGCGATTTTGATACAAGGTGTTTTGTTCGGAATTTTCTTCGGAATTGGTTTTCCCTATTTGAATCATAAATTAGCCGAAAAGGTAACTCATAAAACATTGAAAAAGATTCAATTAGAATTAGTAGAAAATGAAGAAGTTTTAATAACAGGACCAGCCAATTTATTTAGAGGAATGGAAGCTGTTGGCGGAAAATTATTTTTAACCAACAAAAGATTGGTTTTTATAGCGCATAAAATGAATTTTCATAAAGGACAAACTGATATTTACCTGTCAGATATTCAGTCTATTGCTCAAAGAAAAACAGCTAAACTAGTTGATAACGGATTTCGAATTGAAAACAAAGCGCAAGAAAAATTCGATTTTGTTGTAAATGAACGCGATTCTTGGCTAGCACACATTCAAAATCATCAACTAGTTGAAAAGAAGAATCTAAATTGAGTAGGAAAAACAAATTCAATTAAACGCACACTAATCGCCATTAACTTTATTGTATTTTTGCCTAAAAATAAACCGATATGCTTAAAGAAGATACCATTGTAGCCTTGGCAACTCCTTCGGGAAGCGGCGCTATTGGCGTAATTCGTGTAAGTGGGAAAGATGCCATAACTATTTGTAATGAGCTATTTCATTCGCGATCAAAACAATCGGTTTTAGCACAAAAATCGCATACTGTACAATTAGGCTATATCAAAGATCGCCAACGAATAATCGACGAGGTTTTGTTGACTGTTTTTAGAGGAACAAAATCGTATACAGGCGAGCCTACGGTAGAAATTTCTTGTCACGGAAGTGCGTTTATTCAAAAAGAAATCATTCAGTTATTGATTCAAAAAGGTTGTCGGGCTGCCGAAGCTGGAGAATTTACCTTACGAGCGTTTTTAAACGGAAAAATGGAACTGAGTCAAGCTGAAGCGGTAGCCGATTTAATTGCCAGTGATAATGCGGCTTCGCATCAATTGGCAATGCAACAAATGCGTGGCGGATTTACTTCAGAAATAAAAGAATTGCGACAAGAATTACTCGATTTTGCTTCTTTAATTGAATTAGAACTCGATTTTTCTGAAGAAGATGTTGAATTTGCCAATCGAGAACAATTTCAAACCTTAGTTACTAATATTCAGCGTACTTTATCCCGATTAATCGATTCGTTTGCCGTTGGAAATGTCATTAAAAACGGCATTCCTGTTGCCATCATTGGTGAACCCAATGTGGGAAAATCTACGTTACTCAATGCTTTATTGAATGAAGAACGTGCGATTGTAAGCGATATTGCAGGAACTACACGCGATACGATTGAAGATGAAATCGCCATTAACGGAATTGGTTTTCGGTTCATCGATACGGCAGGAATTCGAGAAACGAAAGACGAAATTGAAGGATTGGGAATTCAACGTACCTTTGAAAAAATTAAACAATCGCAAGTAGTTGTGAAGTTAATAGATACACCGCTTTTGCTTAATGATAAGCGTGAAATTATTTCAGAAGAATTAGAAAAATTGCAAACCGATGTACAGAAATTAACCGCCGAATTTCCGGAGCGTCCATTTATATTAATCGCTAACAAAGCCGATTTAATTCCCGATGAAGTACGAGAAAAACTTCAACAGCACTTCTCTTCTATCTTATTTCTTTCTGCAAAAAACAAAGTGGGTATCGACGAATTAAGAAACCGATTATTAGAATTAGTTGATACAGGCGCACTTAAAAATAATGATAGTATTGTAACCAACACACGTCATTACAATGCTTTGCTTTTAGCCTTGGAAGAAATCAACAAAGTGCAAGAAGGCCTAAATGCCGAACTCACCAGCGATTTGCTTGCCATCGACATTCGTCAAGCGCTTTATCATTTTGGAGAAATCACCGGAGAAGTCACTAACGACGAGCTTTTAGGCAATATTTTTAGTAATTTTTGTATCGGGAAGTAATTACTCTTCCTTTTATTAACTAAACCCTTATTTTGTTAGGTTTTATAAGGTTTCAACTTGATTTCACAATCCACTTCGCACTTTAATGTGAAATCTCATAAGTTATGAAAACGCTGTTTTTATTCTTAGCAACCGCAGCACTAACTACCAAAAAAACTGCATTTCGCTTGAGTTCGTGCGGAATGATAGTTACTTAGCTTAATTTTGTTAAGTCTACATCGCAGCTATTAGCTTTTAAGCTCCCATCATTGCTAAAATGTTAATTTTTATTCGGAGATTTGTAAAAACTTTCATTTATTTATAGCTTCCTACTTTAAGAAGCACATAAATACTGAAATTTTAAGGGAAGTAAACCATCAATAGCTAAAAATGAAGAAGCCATCATTGAATAAAGAAACCAAAGAAAAAAAACAAACCGCAGAGTCATTAATTTCGTTGGTATATTTTTTTGCTAAAGATTGGATGCGTCCGTCGCCGAAACACCCTCTTGCTCTTCAGATTCTTATTTTTATTTTAAAGTTACCGATTTTAATCTTATTATTGATCCTATCCCCTATTATTATATTGGTTTTATTCCTAACATTTATTATCGGGTTTTGAAAAAGGAAAGACCAATTATCATCCTAGTTATAGTTTCAGCATTGCTATTTTTGATTCATCAGTATCTTCAAATGCAAGCTCAAATAAACATAACTTTTTTAGATAATTATATAGATCCAATTGTGCTTATGCCATTAATTTTATATGCTGTGCTTTGGGAACGCAGAATTTTTTTACGCAACAGAAATATCGTTCTAACTTACATAGATATATTGGGCTACTTTTTATTGATGGTGCTTTTCGGAGAAGTTCTCTTTCCGATATTCAGCGACAAATTTACGGCAGATTATTGGGACATTCTTGCCTACGCATTTGGTACCCTTGCCTATGTAGTTGCAAAAGAAGCTTCTAAGGAAACGCAGGGTAAAAATAAAAAAGTGTGATTACACAGGTTCTTAGGATCCATCCACTTTTTTATTAACTAATTTGACTAGGTCATAAATAAACATATTCAACACAAACACATGAACATTTTAATTTTTATGATATTGATCAGTTATTATATTGGTTCTTTGTGATAATTTAGTTCAAAAATTAAAATACTATGAAATCACTAGAAAATAAAGTTGCCATTATAACTGGTGCAAGTTCAGGAATTGGAAAATCTACAGCGCTATTGTTTGCAAAAGAAGGCTGCCGATTAGTTTTATCTGATATTGACGAAAGTAATGGCGAAAAATTAATCGCTAAACTTAATGAAAAAAATGAAGTTGCGGTTTTTAAAAAAGCCGATGTTGGTAATGCTGAAGATCATCAAACATTAGTCGATTTAGCCATCAGCAAATTTGGAAAACTGGATATTGCCGTTAATAATGCAGGAATTGGTGGACCACAAGCCAAAACGGGCGAATACCCAATAGATGGTTGGAATGAGGTTATCAATGTCAATCTTAACGGCGTTTTTTACGGAATGCGCTATCAAATTCCTGCCATGCAGAAAAACGGAACTGGAAGTATTGTCAATATTTCTTCTATTTTAGGAAGCGTTGGTACCCAGATGTCGCCAGCTTATGTAGCTTCAAAACATGCTATGAATGGACTTACAAAATCGGCTGCTTTAGAACATGCCGAAGATTACATTCGTGTGAATAGTGTTGGGCCTGGTTACATACGAACGCCATTGGTTGAAAATGCATTAGATGAAGAAACACTCAGCCAACTTCAGCAAATGCATGCCATGAAGCGTTTAGGAAAACCAGAAGAAGTAGCTGAATTAATTTTATGGTTAGCATCCGACAAATCGTCTTTTGCCACTGGTGCATACTATCCAATTGATGGTGGCTATCTCGCTCAGTAAAAAAAACGTTTTTTATATCAAAATAAGCTTGTTTTTTACCAAATTGTTTCCAGTATGTAAATTAATATTAACATCTTTTAAAATCAATCAACTTAATGTTAATTTCTGTGCTGTAATAATAGTTTAGACGTAGTTTTGCAGCCCGATTTTAGATGATTTGAAAACACGTATTACTTTACTTATCGCATTTGTCATCAGCATAAATTTGCATGCGCAATACATCAGTGCTGACCACCAATCTTATTCACCACAAGAATTAATTGAAGATGTTCTGTTCAGTTCAGATTGTGTGGAAAACATCAATATAATTTCTTCCGTTTCTGGTGATTTTGCTGACGGTATGTTGAGTTATGGTTTTTTTGATAGCAATAACTCAGGCTTTCCTTTTGAAAGTGGAATTGCAATGAGCACAGGTCGCTTAAATAATATAGAGGGACCAAACAACAACTTAAGCGATGATGATGCGCCGGGTTGGAATGGCGATAATGATTTAGAAGATATTCTAGGAATCAACAATACCATCAATGCGACTATCTTAGAGTTTAGCTTTACACCAAAAGCTAGTCAGTTGAGTTTTCAGTATATTTTTGCTTCAGAAGAATACCAAGAAAACAATTCCAACACTTGTATTTATTCAGATGTGTTTGCCTTTTTAATTCGGCCTGTCGGTGGTGAGTATGAAAATATTGCAGTTGTCCCAAATACCAACACACCTGTACAAGTTACAACGGTAAGACCTGAAATTCCGGGTGGATGTCCAGCATTAAATGAGCAATGGTTTGGTCAATTTAATGGCAACAACTCCCCTAACAATTTTAACGGCGAAACCACCGTACTTGTTGCCGAAGCAAACGTCAATCCGAATCAAGCTTATGAAGTGAAATTGGTCATTGCAGATGAAACCAATTACCGATACGATTCGGCTGTGTTTTTGGAAGCTGGAAGTTTTGATATCGGTGTCAATTTAGGAATCGACCGAGTTGGTTTTAACGCCATTTGCGAAGGAGAAGAAGAGCTATTAAGCATCGACGAACCTAATGCAACTGAAATTAATTGGTTTTTCAACAATCAACTTATCGTTTCTGATGTGGATGAATTGTTAGTTTCTGAAGCTGAATTAGGTGCTGGAACTTACGGAGTAGAAATTGTTTTAGCAGATGGTTGTACTGCCACAGATGAAATTGAAGTAGCGTTTCAAGGTATTGCTGATTTGGATGTATTGAGTTTAACTACCTGCCAGTCCAATCCAGATGAAGCTGCCACTTTCAATTTAACTAATGTAGAAGATGAAATTCAAGCATTTGATGAAAGCTTTACCATCGTCGATTTTTACCTAACCGAACAGGAAGCTGAATCTCAAGAAAATGAAATTGCAACTCCAACTAATTTTGTTCCTATGCAAGACGAACAGGATGTTTATGTTTTAGTTGAAAATGAAAGTGGTTGTACCAGCATCGCTCCTATTGTATTATTAACCAATAATGAAACTTACGAAGCCTTAAGTTTTGAAGAATGTATTGATGATAATGTAGAAGAATTTACTTATAACGTCAATCAACTAAGCAATCAAATTATCAATGAATTTGGTTTTGGACCTGTAAACGTAATTTTTTATCCTTCAGAAAATGATGCTTATAACAATGTAAATCAAGTAGTCGCCGATAATTTTTTTATCGATGCAAACGACTTCCCAACCACTTATTATGCCGTAATTGAAGAACCTGGAGAATGTTTGGGCGTGTTGCCAATTCAATTTGAAGAAGTAGATCGCCCTGAATTATCTTCAACACCGACTGAATTCACACTTTGCGCCAATGATAGCGATGATAGCGCCATCTTAGATTCGGGAATTACAAGTAATTTTGAAGCTTATGAATTTGTCTGGAGTACGGGAGAAACCACGCCAAGCATCGAAGTTGACAGTCCTGGAAACTATCAAGTTGAAGTGTTTTTAAGCGATAGTCAAAATGCTGAAGACTGTTCAGTAACCAAAGAGTTTGAAGTAAACGAATCGGGTTTTAGCAATCTTTCTTATGAAATCATCGGCGAACCAGGTAATCAACAGCAAGTTATTATTAATGTTATTGGCGATGGTGATTATGTTTATTCGCTCAATTCAACCAGCGGTTTTCAAGAAAGCAACGTTTTTCCGATTACACAAGCTAACAATATTGCTTATGTAATGGATTTAGGTGGATGCGGAATTCAAGCAATTCGATTTACCACACTTCAATTTCCAGCATTTTTTACGCCAAATAACGACGGTATTAACGATACCTGGCGACCAGAAGGAATCAACCTTTCGAATCCGAGTGTTGAAGTTATTTATATTTTTGATAGATTTGGAAAAATGTTAGTTGAATTCGGACCAGGGTCTTCAGGATGGGACGGAACTTATAAAGGAAAAATGGCGCTTCCTGATGATTATTGGTACAAAGTTGTCTTTAAAGACGGCTCGACTGTCAAAGGAAATTTAACCTTGAAACGCTAATTCGCATGAAGTTTAACCTTCAATCTGAATACAAACCTACCGGCGATCAACCGGAAGCCATCAAACAATTAACCAGCGGAATCAATTCCGGTGAAGCTTATCAAACTTTACTTGGTGTTACTGGCTCAGGTAAAACTTTTACGATGGCAAATGTGGTCCAAAATGTACAGAAACCGACCTTGGTTTTGGCGCACAACAAAACATTAGCCGCCCAACTTTATGCTGAATTCAAAGCCTTTTTTCCTGATAATGCGGTAGAATATTTTGTTTCCTATTACGATTATTATCAACCCGAAGCTTATATTCCTTCCAGCGGAACTTATATTGAAAAAGATTTATCCATTAATGATGAAATTGAAAAGTTACGATTAAGCACCACCTCTTCCCTACTTTCAGGACGAAGAGATGTGTTGGTCGTAGCTTCAGTAAGCTGTTTATATGGAATTGGAAATCCAGCAGAGTTTAAGAAAAACGTTATCAGTATTGAAGTCGATCAAGAAATTCCACGTACACAATTTTTAAAACGATTAGTTCAGAGTTTATATTCTAGAACAGAAGCTGAATTTAACCACGGAAATTTTAGAATAAAAGGCGACACCTTAGATATTTTTCCTGGTTATGCCGACCACGCTTATCGCATTCATTTTTTTGGTGATGAAATTGAAGAAATTGAAGCCTTTGATGTTCAAACCAATGAAGTTACGGCTCAATATGACAAATTAAATATTTATCCCGCTAATATTTTTGTTACTTCACCTGAAGTGCTCAACGGCGCCATCGATCAAATTGCTTTGGATCTCGGGAAGCAAATCGATTATTTTAATGAAATCGGTAAACCTTTGGAAGCAAAACGTATTGAAGAACGTACCAATTTCGATTTAGAAATGATTAAGGAGTTAGGCTATTGCTCTGGTATCGAGAATTATTCTCGCTATTTGGATGGCAGAAAACCTGGTACACGGCCTTTCTGTTTGTTGGATTATTTTCCAGACGATTACCTAATGTTAGTAGATGAAAGTCACGTAACCATCTCACAAGTTAGTGCGATGTACGGTGGTGACCGTTCTAGAAAAGAAAATTTAGTAGAATATGGTTTTCGGTTACCGGCAGCTATGGATAACCGTCCTTTAAAGTTAGAGGAATTTGAATTGCTACAAAACCAGGTTATTTACGTCAGTGCCACTCCAGCCGATTATGAGTTAAGAAAAACCGAAGGCGTTTATATCGAGCAGGTTATTCGACCAACGGGATTATTAGATCCAATAATTGAAGTACGCCCTAGTCAAAATCAAATCGATGATTTAATTGAAGAAATTCACCTTAGAGTAGAAAAAGATCAGCGTGTATTGGTAACGACTTTAACCAAAAGAATGGCAGAAGAATTGACCAAATATTTATCGCGCGTTGATATTCGTACGCGATATATTCACTCCGATATCGACACTTTAGAGCGCGTTGAAATTATGGTAGATTTGCGAAAAGGTATTTTTGATGTCTTGGTTGGTGTAAATTTACTTCGTGAAGGTTTAGACTTGCCCGAAGTTTCGTTGGTTGCTATTTTGGACGCAGATAAAGAAGGTTTTTTAAGAAGTAATCGTACGCTGACTCAAACAATAGGACGTGCTGCACGTAATCTTGAAGGAAAAGCTATTATGTATGCTGACAAAATTACGGACAGCATGCAAAAAACCATCGATCAAACCGAATATAGAAGAAATAAGCAAATTGCCTACAACACCAAACATAATATTACACCAACAGCACTTAATAAAGCTATTGGGAAAGATGCCTTTGGAAATGCTAAACCAAAACCTTATGAACTCGAAACCACACCTAGTTTAGCAGCTGCTGAAGAAAGAGCAGAAAATTACACGAAGAAAGAATTTACGAAAGAAATAAAAAAGCTTCGACAACTGATGGAAAAAGCAGCAAAAGAATTAGATTTTATGGAAGCTGCCAAGTATCGCGATCAGCTTAAGATGCTAGAAGTAAAACAAAAAGAGCGCAATTAATTGCGCTCTTTTTGTAAAATCATGATTCAAGCTATATTTATTATTGCTTTTCAATCGAATACTGTTTTTGATAGGATTGTATCCCACCTTTTAGGTCATATATTTCTTTGTAGCCCATTTTATCTAGCATTTTAGCCGCTTGTTGACTCCTTCCTCCTACTGCACAATAGACCAAAACCGGTTTATCTTTATCCAGTTCTTCCAGTTGTTGTGCAAAATCAGAAGCATTAAAATCAATTAGCTTTGCTGAAGTATGAATCACCCCCGATTCAAATTCTTGTGGCGTTCGGACATCAATTAACTGAATTTCACTTTCATTTTCAATTTTTTGATGAAAAGTTTCAGCGTCAACAACCTCAACATTTGATTTAGTTTGCTGAGCTTCTGAACAACTTATTAATGAAAAAAGGAAAAGAAGTATCAGCAAGCTATTTTTCAAAATCACTTTATTTTTCAAAATCTTGAAGCGTTTTAGTAATGATTGAGACACAATCCATGATTTGTTCTTTGTTAATAACTAATGGTGGCGCAAAACGGATGATATTTCCGTGAGTAGGTTTAGCCAACAAGCCATTTTCTTTCAGCGCTACACAAATATCCCAAGCTGTAGAACTATCTTCTGTATCGTTGATAACAATAGCATTGAGTAAACCGCGACCTCTAATCAACTTAACGATGTTAGACTTTTCGATGTATTTATTCATTTCATCTCTAAAAAGCTGTCCCATTTCTCTTGCATTTTGGGCTAGTTTTTCGTCTTTTACTACTTCTAAAGCTTCCATAGCAACAGCAGAAGCTACGGGATTACCACCAAAAGTAGATCCGTGTTGCCCTGGTTGGATTACATCCATCACCTCATTATTTGCTAGCACCGCAGAAACTGGATAGGCGCCACCAGAAAGGGCTTTACCAAGGATTAAAATATCAGGACGAGAGTAAGTTTCCTGTTGTTCACAATGTCCTTGACAGTTACAGTTTCCACAAACAGCCAATAAAGCACCTGTTCTAGCAATACCCGTTTGAATTTCGTCAGCCATAAACAACACATCATTGGCATTACAAAGTTCTTTTACTTTCGGAATAAAATCATCATCTGGAGTAAATACACCTGCTTCACCTTGAATAGGTTCTGCTAACACACCTGCGATATTTTTATTTTCGGCTAAAACTTTTTTAAGTGCATCGGTATCGTTGTAAGGTATTTTTATAAATCCAGGCGTATAAGGCCCAAAGTTTTTACGGGCACCTTCATCATTACTAAATGAAATAATGGTAGTTGTTCTACCGTGGAAGTTGTTTTCAAAAACAACAATTTGCGCTTCCGTTTCTTTAATTCCTTTGCGTTCGTATGCCCATTTTCTACAGATTTTGATAGCCGTTTCTACCGCTTCAGCACCTGTATTCATTGGCAACAACTTATCAAAGTTGAAATATTCGGTAGCATATTTTTCATAAACACCAAGCACGTTATTGTGAAAAGCTCTTGAGGTAAGCGTGATAGTCTCTGCTTGTTTAGTCATTGCTCCAACAATTCTTGGGTGACAATGCCCTTGATTTACAGCAGAATAAGCTGATAAGAAATCATAGTATTTTTTATCTTCTACATCCCAAACAAAAACGCCTTCCCCTTTTTTGAGTACAGCTGGTAATGGATGGTAGTTATGTGCACCGTGCTTATCTTCTAAAGCAATTGCTTCCTGCGATGTTTTGATATCTTCAACCTTCATATTTTCTGAAATTTTGAGAATTAAATTTAACTTTCCACAAAAATAATTATACTCAACTAGAAAGTCCTTTAAAGCCTTCTAAAAACACTTCAAAGCAGGCTTATTTATTTTCATTATAAATACCAACCAAAAAAGCCTTAAAACCATCACGCTAAATACTAAAATTGCGCTAGGTTTTAAGGCTATAATTAGCCATTAACAACTGATTTATTTATATTTCTTTTTCATTACAACGTAATACACCAGCGGAACTACTAGTAAAGTTAAGAAAGTAGAAACGATTGTACCCCCCATTAATGAAAGCGCTAAACCTTGGAAAATTGGATCAAAAAGTATCGCAACTGCTCCGATTACAACGGTTCCGGCAGTTAGTAAAATTGGTGTAGTACGTACCGCACCAGCTTCAATTACTGCTTGTTTGAACGGGATACCATCAGCTAAACGAATATCAATAAAATCGATTAACAAGACGGAGTTACGCACCATAATACCAGCGAGTGCAATCATTCCTATAAATGAAGTTGCAGTGAAAAAAGCTCCCATTATCCAATGCGCCAAAATAATTCCTACTAAGGACAACGGAATTGCAATCATCATTACAATTGGTGCTCTAAAACTTTGGAACCAACCGACAATCAACATATAGATGATAAAAATGACACCTATAAAAGCTAAGCCTAAGTCCCTAAACACTTCTAAGGTAATTTGCCATTCGCCGTCCCATTTTACAGAATAATCGTCTGTATCTACTGGTAATTCTGTGTAAAGTTCACCTATTGAATAACCATCAGGTAAGTGAATGTCTTTAAGGTATTCCTCCATTCCCAAGATAGCATACACAGGGCTTTCTAGTTCACCTGCCATTTCGGCTGTAACATACACCACGCGTCGCTTGTTTTTACGGTATATGCTTTTATCAATTGTTCTTTTATTTACACGTACTAAATCACCTATACGAACAGAGTTTCCATTTTTAGCAATCACTTCAAGTTGTAACAAATCTTCAAGGTTTGCTTTTTCAGCATCAGGAAGTTTAAACACCATTCCTATTTCTTCAGAAGCTTTAGGTCGGTACATATTTGCAAAAGCCTGATCACCTAAAAATAAATTTAAAGATTGAACAATTTGTGCTTGCGATACCCCTTCTAAGCTTGCCCTTTCTTTATCCACTTCAAAGTACATTTCTTTTTGTGGTGCTTCAACTCGCCAATCAATATCCACCACATCTTCTGTTTCACTTAAAATGGTTTTGATATTATTAGCAATATTGATTTGCTCTTCGTAATCTGGCCCATAAACTTCAGCTACGATAGTAGAAAGTACAGGAGGTCCAGGCGGAACTTCAACAATTTTAATCGCTGCTCCATAGCGATCACCTATAGCTTTCACTTCCTCTCTAAAGGATTTAGCAATATCGTGACTTTGGGCGCTACGCTCGCTTTTATCGGTAATGTTTACTTGAATATCAGCAACAAAACTACCTTGACGTAAATCGTAATGTCTAACTAGACCATTAAACGTAATTGGTGAAGCTGTTCCTACATACGATTGATAATTGACCACTTCAGGTCTTGTTTTTACGTAAGCAGCAATTTCTTTGGTTACCGCATTTGTTCGTTCTAATGTAGTTCCTTCAGGCATATCAATCACGATTTGGAATTCGTTTTTGTTATCGAAAGGAAGCATTTTTACCAAGACCGATTGATTCAAGAACAAAAACACCGAAGCTATTAATAAAACGGTAATCCCACCGATAAATCCCCAGCGTTTTTTTCTGCTGTTAAGTAAGGGGCGTTGGATTTTGTCATACAACTTATAAATTCTAGTTTGTTGCAAGTCTTTATCTTCTATATCATCCAATTGAAGGTCGTCTGGATCGAATTCTTCATCTTCGCCTTCTTCTGGTTTTCTACCCTGATTTTTTAAAAAGTGATATCCGAGATAAGGAACAATAGTCAATGCTATAAAGAGCGACAAAATCATTGTTACTGAAGCACCAATTGGCATCGGACTCATATAAGGTCCCATCAATCCGCTTACAAACGCCATTGGCAATACCGATGCAATAACAATAAAAGCAGCTAAAATGGTAGGGTTTCCCACTTCATTGATAGCATAAATAGCCGCTTTTCTGAGTGGTAACTTTTTCATTTTAAAATGCCTGTGCATATTTTCGGTAATAATAATCGAATCATCTACCACAATACCTGTAATAAAAATTAAGGCAAAAAGCGTAATACGGTTAAGCGTATAATCAAAAATATAATAGCTCAGCATCGTTAAGGCAAAGGTGATTGGCACCGAAATAAATACGACCAAACCACCACGCCAACCCATAGAAAGCATAACAACAATGGTTACGGCTAGAATAGCGCTTAATAAGTTCATCAATAAGTCACTTACTTTTTGTGAAGCCGTTTCTCCATAATTTCTAGAAACTTCTAAGTGCACATCATCTGGCAAAATATGTTTCTCCCAGCGATCGGTTTGTGCCAAAACATCATCGGCAATTTGCATTGCATCAGCTCCTTTTCTTTTAGCTACTGAAATGGTAACTGCAGGATATTCAGATGGATAATCTGCATCTAAATTACTGCCGGCACCATAGCCAAAACTCACATAATTATCAGCTGTTTCTGGCCCTTCAATTACTTCTGCTATTTGATGTAAATAAACCGGTGATTGATTGTAAGTTCCTACTACAACTTGACTTAATTCTTGAGGTGTTGAAATCATTTTACCCGCAGCCACCAAGATTTCTTCATCGTTTTGATGAATACTACCTGCAGTAGCTTGCGCATTATTTGCTTGAATCATTTCAGCAACTTGAAGTACATCAAGTCCGTAATCTGCCATCAATTGAGGTTTCAATTCAATTTGAAGTTCTTTGCTTCTACCCCCAATATTTTTAGTAGTTGCAACCTCTCCTACTTTTTCAATTTCCGTAATTAACTCATTAGAAATTTGGCGAAGTTGATAATCGTCATAGACTTCGCTCCAAAGCGTTAAACCAAGAACTGGCACATCATCTATGGACCTTGTTTTAATGAGTGGTTGCCGAACGTTTTTAGGCATTTGATCCATGTGCTTCATAACTTCATTATGAAGGTTGACATAAGATCGCTCGATATCTTCACCTACATAAAATTGAACAATCAACATTCCTTGGTCCTTCATAGAAGTTGAATACACATACTCAACACCAGGAATGTTAGAGATAATTTTCTCAAGTGGCTTCATCGCCTTAGATTCGACTTCTTCTGGGTTTGCTCCTGGATAGCTGATAAAAATATCAGCCATAGGAACATCTATTTGAGGTTCTTCTTCTCTAGGAATAAGTAATGATGCATAAATTCCAACTCCTAAGAAAACAATCATTAAAAGAACTGTTATTTTAGAAGTTAAAAAAGCATTTGCTAATTTTCCTGCTATACCGTTTTTCATTTCTTCTCTATTTTGGTTGTTATTCAGTTATTGGTAAACCGTTATACAGTTTAGAACTGGCATTGATGACAACAGATTCGTCTGCCGACAATCCAGAAAGAATTTCGACCATATCCCCTTGAACTTCGCCAATTCTAACCCACCTTAACAAAGCAACACCTTGTTTGCTTTTGGTATAAACACCTTTTAGGTCACCTCTTTCTATCAAAGCAGCTTTAGGAATAAACACACCTTGTTTTTCACTAGGAATTTGCAATGAAAGATCGGCTCTCATTCCAGAAAATAAATCCTTTTTATCATCATTTAAAACTGCTTTTACTCGATATTGTCCGCCAGACATTACCGATGAAGAGCTTACTTCTGTAATATGAGCGTCGTAGGTTTTATTGAGGCTAGGCACTTGGATTTTAGCAGAATCACCTGCATTAAATTTAGTGATATGACGTTCAGAGATTTGAGTTGTAAATTCAAAAACTCCTGCAGCTTCTATATTTACCAAGACTTGTTGTGGGCTAGCCATATCGCCTTTTTTGATGTTTTTAGCAGTTACAACACCATCGAATGGAGCTTTTATTTCAAAATAATTCAATTCTGCTTTTACTTCAGCTAGTTGTTGATTTACTGCTTGCTTTTGTGCCAAAATGGCATCGTAACGAAGCTGCATATCTTCCAATTCTTTTGAAGAAACACTCCCTTCATCACGCAAGTTTTTATAGCGATTTAAGTCTCTTTCAGCACTTTTCAAATTAGCTTCAATTTCTTGTAATTTAGCATTGGTTTGCGCTTTTTTAGCCGCTAAGTCAGCACTATTTAATCGCACTAACAGTTCGCCTTGTTTAACTTGGTCGCCTACCTTAACGTACACATTTTCGACGTAACCCATTCCTCTAGTTTGCAAGGAAGCCGATTTTGAAGATTGCAACTTACCCTTGTAGTGCAATTCTTTCTGAACCGTTGATTTTGGGCTAATCATCTCGACTTTAACCGGATCGGTTTCGTTGGCCGATTTTGATTGATCATTTGTTGAACAAGCTGAAAATAGTAAAAGGCCTGACAGTAATATTATGCTTAAAAAAGTATTCGTTTTCATATTATTTTTGATTTGATAAAAATTCTACATACAATTGAGTGAAATTAAACTCAAAGACAGATTGGTAATAGTTAAGTTCTTGCTCAGCAAGTTGGCTTTCGGCAGTAAGTAAATCAGCTGTTCGTTCTAAACCTTCTTCAAAACGATTTTTTCTGATTTCAAAAGCTTCTTCAGCCTGATCTAGCGAAAGCTTATTTCTATTCATTTTATTTTCGGCATCGACTAATGCACGTTGAGATTTTTGTAGTTCCAACACACTTTCAGCCAAGTAATCTTCAGCTTCTAATTTTGCCTGTTCAAATTTTGCTTTTGCTTTTTGATTTCGTGCTAATCGACTACCGCCTTCAAATAAATTCCAGCTAAGCGAAGCACCGACAAAATAATTTCGAGAGCCCATTCCTAAAATATCTTCATCAAACCATTGGAGGTTTCCAAAGGCATTTAGCGAAGGGAAGTATTCCATTTTGGCAGCTTGATTCATTTTTTTATGGCTATCTACCTGAAGTTCCATAGCCACTACATCAGATCGGTTCTTAATATCTACCGCTTTGTTCTCTTCTACCGCAGTTAATTTTACATCCAATTCATTTTCAGGAAGCAAATCACCTTCCAGTTCGTCGTTCATCAAGTATTTTAATTGATCGGAAAGATTTTGAACCATTGAATTTGCTTGATTCAAGGCATTATCGACTTCATTTTTACGAACTTTAGCCGATAGTACATCAGATTTTACCAACAAATCTTGGTTGTAAAAATCTTCTACCGTTTTCAGGTTTGCTTCGGCAGTTTTCTGGGCTTTTTCATAAACTTCTACTGCTTTATAAGCCAATTGCAGTTGCATATAAATTTTTTCAGTTTGCAATAACAAGGCATCTTTTTTAAAGGCATTTTGTTGTGATTTTGCTTCTGCTCCATATTTCAATGCTGAGCGCATCATTATTTTATCCATATTGATGATGGGCTGCTCGATTTGAAAACTGGTTACGAAATTGGTAATGCCATCAGGATTATTAAGGTTATTGACGGCAAAATCATTTTCAGTAAAAATTCCTTGATTTAATCTTGCTCCAAAAGCCATTACAGGATTGTTGGTTCTTGATCCAGTATGCGAAACTTTAAGTTGTGGCAAAAAAGTTGCGCGCGTCTCATTGAATTGAGCTTTCATTTCGATATACTCATATTCATTAACTTGAAGCTTTTGGTTATTGGCTTCCACCTTTTGTTTCACTTCATCTAAGGAAATCGGCACTTTTTCCTGAGCCATTCCAGCGACAAAGCCAAACAAAAATAAGAGTCTAATAAATTTTAGTTTTCTCATATCATTATTATTTATTTGCAAAAATATAGCGATAACAAACACCTATACGTAACAAGAGTTACCGAGAAGAGAATAAAAAATTGATTGAAATCAGGTTTCCATAATAGAAGTTTCTTCACTACATTTAAAAGCTCTATTTTTGATAAAAATAGATAAAATAAATGTCAGATTCTAGGTACTATTCACTTAAGTTATTAAGAAAGTTAAATCCACCGATTAATTGGAAGAGCAAAACCACTCTTTTTCTATTATCACTTTTGGTGGCAGCTTTGGGTGTCTATTTTGTACGAGACCCAGAATTTACCAAAAGTCAAGATTATGTTTTGTTTATTTTGTTTTTTGCAGTAGGATTATGGGTTACCGAAGCAATTCCACCGTTTGCAGTCGGAATTTTAATCATTGGTTTTTTGGTTTTTAGTCTCGGATTTGAAGAAGCCAATCAGGTGAAACAATACGTTCAAACTTGGTCTGATTCTGTTATTTGGTTGTTTTTAGGTGGTTTTTTCTTAGCTGAAGGAATGAAAAAAAGCAAGCTTGATGAGCAATTATTAAGCCTTACGGCGCCACGTCTTGGGAATCAATCCAAATTTATTTTATTGGGATTGATGATGCTCACTGGAATTTTATCGATGTTGATGAGTAATACTGCTACCACAGCAATGATGATTGCCACCATCTCTCCTATTTTACTACGTTTTGGAAAAAAAGCACCGATTACCAAATCCTTGTTGATAGGAATTCCTACAGCTGCGGGAATTGGCGGAATGGGGACTATTATTGGTTCTGCTCCAAATGCCATAGCCGTTGGTGCATTAGAAGGAGTTGGTATTGAAATTAGTTTTATTGAATGGATGATGTTTGGGGTTCCTGTTGCGCTTTTACTGATTTTAATTTTCTGGAAAAGTTTATTGGTTAAATACCAACTGAAAGATCAAAAACTCTCATTAGATTTTTTATATCAAAAACAACTTAATATAACTGAAGAGGAAGAAGAAAAAGTGAGCAAAACAACCAAAAACTTAACGTTTATTATTCTGGTTATCACCTTGCTTTTCTGGTTGACTTCTCAGTGGACAGGCATTCCTGTTGCTGCGGTTTCAGGTATTCCAATTGTTGGCTTAACTATGTTTAGAATTATTGATGCTGAAGATGTAAGAAAGTTACCATGGGACACATTGATGTTGGTTGCTGGCGGATTAGCATTAGGGCTGGCTGTTCAACAAAACGGTTTAGCTGATTTTTTTATTGCAATGGTAAATGTTGAAGGTATTCATACGCTGCTTTTATTTATTTCATTTGGATTATTGACAGTTATACTATCAAATATTATGAGTAATACCGCTACAGCGACAATTATTATACCGATTAGTATTTCATTGATTTTAGCGACTCAGCAAGGAAATCCTATTATTCTTCCCTTGATTATTTCACTTAGTGCCTCTTGCGCCTTGTTGTTACCCGTTTCTACTCCTCCAAATGCAATTGCCTTTAGCACCGGTATGTTAGAGCAGTCAGATTTTAGGTTAGGAGGTATTTTAATTGGAATATTAGGCCCGTTACTAATTATGGGATGGGTTATTTTGCTGACTTTCTTGTTTTATTAAAAAAGAAACTACCCTAAGAAAGGATAGTTTCTAAGCAATTAACAGAATAAAAAAAGCCAAATTCATATAAAGTTATTGCTTCTACAAATTTAATGAGAAGTCGAATTATTGATGTTAATTTAAAACTACTAAAAAGTTATTTGTAGGTTGATTTAATGTAAAAAGCGCGATTGGTTTCCAATCGCGCTTCACACATTTATTATGAAAAAACTACTGTACTACTTACTTCACTTCTTCAAAATCAACGTCTTCAACATCGTCTTTACCGTCGTTATTTGCGTTGTTTGCGTCTGCATCTGCTCCAGGTTGTCCTTGCGCACCACCTTGTTGAGCTTCAGCTTGTGCTTTGTACATTTCTTCAGAAACTGTTTTCCAAGCTTCGTTTAATTTTTCTAAAGCAGGAGTGACTTGTTCAACTTCACCACTAGCGTGAGCTGTTTTCAATTCAGCTAGTGCATCTTCGATAGGTTTTTTCTTATCGTCTGAAATTTTGTCTCCATACTCTTTCAACTGACTTTCAGTTTGGAAAATCATAGCATCAGCTTCATTTAGCTTATCTACTTTTTCTTTTGCTTTTTTGTCAGCATCAGCATTGGCTTCAGCCTCTTTCTTCATTTTTTCAATTTCCTCTTCGGTCAATCCAGAAGAAGCTTCAATTCTAATATCTTGAGATTTTCCGGTAGCTTTATCGGTTGCACTAACTTTGATAATTCCGTTAGCATCAATATCAAAAGTTACTTCAATTTGAGGAACACCTCTTTTTGCTGGTGGAATACCGTCTAAGTGGAAACGACCAATTGTTTTGTTATCGGTTGCCATTGAGCGTTCACCTTGCAGTACGTGAATTTCAACACTAGGCTGATTGTCTTGTGCTGTAGAGAACACTTGCGATTTCTTTGTTGGGATTGTAGTGTTAGCTTCGATCAATTTAGTCATCACTCCACCCATAGTTTCAATACCTAAAGAAAGTGGAGTAACATCTAGCAACAATACGTCTTTCACATCTCCAGTTAATACACCACCTTGAATTGCAGCACCAATTGCTACTACCTCATCAGGATTAACTCCTTTAGAAGGTGCTTTACCGAAGAAATCTTCAACAGCTTTTTGTACCGCTGGAATTCGAGTAGATCCACCAACTAAAATTACTTCGTCGATATCGCTTTTCGTTAAATCAGCTGCTTTTAATGCTTTTTCACAAGGAGCGATTGTACGCTTCACCAAATCAGCAATTAATTGTTCAAACTTCGATCTAGACAAGGTTCTAACCAAGTGTTTTGGTCCAGAAGAAGTAGCTGTAACATACGGCAAATTGATTTCAGTTGAAGAAGAAGAAGACAACTCGATTTTAGCTTTTTCAGCAGCTTCTTTTAAACGCTGAAGTGCCATAGCATCTTTACGCAAGTCGATATCTTCATCTTTAATAAATTCTTCTGCTAACCAATCGATTACGGTTTCATCAACATCATCACCACCTAAGTGTGTATCACCATCGGTAGAAAGCACTTCAAATACGCCGTCTCCTAATTCAAGGATAGAAACATCGTGCGTACCACCACCAAAGTCAAATACAACAATTTTCTGGTCTTTATCTTTTTTATCCAAACCATAAGCCAAAGAAGCTGCCGTAGGTTCGTTGATAATTCTTCTTACTTTAAGTCCAGCAATTTCACCAGCTTCTTTAGTAGCTTGACGCTGCGAGTCGTTAAAATAAGCAGGAACGGTAATAACCGCTTCAGAAACATCTTGACCTAAGTAGTCTTCAGCAGTTTTCTTCATTTTCTGAAGAATCATAGCCGATAACTCTTGAGGAGTGTAAAGCCTGTCGTCTATTTTAACACGAGCTGTATCGTTTTCCCCTTTTTCTACTTTATATGCAGAACGTTCAATTTCTCTTGAAGATTCTGAATATTTGTTCCCCATAAAACGCTTGATAGAAGCGATGGTTTTTTCAGGGTTAGTAACCGCTTGACGTTTTGCTGGGTCACCTACTTTAATTTCTCCACCTTCGACAAAAGCAATTACCGATGGCGTTGTTCTTTTTCCTTCTGAGTTAGGTATTACAGTTGGTTCGTTTCCTTCCATTACAGAAACACACGAGTTTGTAGTACCTAAGTCAATTCCTATAATCTTACTCATAATGATTTATTTTCTTAAGTTAAATTTCAATTTCAACTATTAATTTTCAATCATTATGCCATCAAACAATGTCTGACACCTTGTCATTTTAAGTGTCATAACCTACTCGTATTTAAGTCAGTTTCATTCACTAAAAACATTTTAAGCGAATTTGTCAGATAAAATCAATTCAACTTGCTTTACAAAGCGATAAAATTTGCTATATTTTGTGAGCAAAATCAAAAAAAATCTTGAATATTTGCAGGTAAAGAACAAAACAAAGTCAAATGAATAAAGTGGAATGTATTAGTGTTTTTGATATGCTTAAAATTGGTGTAGGACCTTCTAGTTCGCACACATTGGGCCCTTGGAGAGCTTCTCAACGATGGATTGAAGAGCTTAAAGATAATGGTGATTTTGAAGCTGTTGACCGCATAAAAATTCACTTATACGGTTCGCTTTCTTTGACCGGTATTGGTCACGCTACCGATATTGCTGCCGTACTCGGCTTGTGTGGTCATGATCCTGTAACGATGGATACCTCTACAATTAATGATGAAATCGATTTTATTAAAGCGAAATCAGAAATCCATTTTGACAATAAACTCTTCGTTGAATTTGACTTTGATAAGGATGTTGTTTTTCACAAAGACTTTTTAGATTTTCATCCCAACGGAATGATTTACGAAGCTAGTTTAAAAAACGGCCAAAAGATAGAAAGTGCTTTTTACTCCATTGGAGGTGGATTTGTTGTTAAAGAAGATCGTAAAAACGCCAAAGAAAAAGAAGCTGATTTAGCGCAATTTCCAAACCCGATTAGTTCGGCTGTAGAACTTTTAGAGCATTGCCACAACAAGCAAAAATCAATTGCTGATATTGTTATGGAAAATGAACTCTCGCTTCGCAGTAAAGAAGAAATTGACACTTCTTTTAAAGCTATTTGGGACGTTATGTTGGAGTCGATGTATTTAGGTTGTCACTCCGAAGGAACGCTTCCCGGCGGTTTGAACGTTACTCGAAGAGCTCCTAAAATGAATAAAAAGCTGCTAGGCGAACATTTTAATACCTACGAAAATAAAGAAG
>JBNJHC010000013.1:0-68220 GCA_051748125.1 Bacteroidota bacterium | reverse complement strand
TGTTTTTAGTCGAGGGAGATTCGGCAGGTGGAACAGCTAAACAAGGACGTGACCGTAATTTTCAAGCTATTTTGCCGCTTCGAGGGAAAATCCTTAACGTGGAAAAAGCCATGTCGCATCGCGTGTTTGAAAATGAAGAAATTAGAAATATCTATACCGCTTTAGGTGTAACTATAGGAACCGAAGAAGATTCAAAAGCACTGAATTTATCGAAGTTGCGCTACCACAAAATTGTAATTATGTGTGATGCCGACGTCGATGGAAGCCACATTGCAACACTGATTTTGACTTTCTTTTTTAGGTATATGAAAGAATTGATTGAAGCGGGTCACGTTTATATTGCAACGCCGCCATTATACCTTATTAAAAAAGGAAACAAGAAGCGTTATGCGTGGAGTGAAAAAGAAAGAAACGAGATTGTAAAAGAATACGAAGGCAAAAAAGTTAGCGTTCAACGATACAAAGGTTTAGGAGAAATGAATGCTGAGCAGTTGTGGGATACCACAATGAATCCAGATTTTAGAATTTTACGAAAAGTAACCATCGATAATATGGGAGAAGCAGATCGTATATTTTCTATGTTGATGGGAGACGAAGTTCCGCCAAGAAGAGAGTTTATTGAAAAGAATGCGGTTTACGCTAATATTGATGCTTAATACGTATGATTTTACTAGCATAAATTTGATGCCCTGTGTTTTTAACAGGGCATTTTTTATAGGTTTAAATCGCTATTACCCAATAAAATTGTTAAATTTGGGCACTATATAAATACCTTACATCAGCCATTATGAAACGACTTAGTCTTATCGTATTGTTTTTATTGGCTTTTCAAGCGCAAGCTCAAGTAGGAGTTAACCGTTTGTTAGCAGCCGGCTTAGAAGATGCAGAACGTTTTTCTGCAGCATATATCAATCCAGCAGCAGATGCTGTTGCATTTAGTATGGCTAGAGGTTGGTACAATACTGCTAAAACTAAAGGTTTAGGAAGTTTTGAATTGAATATTATTGGAAACATGGCTTTTGTGCCATCTAATAAACAGCGATTTGAACTCAACCCAGCCGATTATAATTTTCTGACTTTTGAAAATGGTAATAGTCCGCAAAATGTTGCTACCGCTTTAGGTGAAAATAATCCGAGTATCATAGCAATGGTAGAATCTAATGGAGAAGAATTTACATTTCCATTGCCACAAGGAATTGCATCAGAAGGATTTGATTATGTGCCTAGCGCTGCCTTGCAATTATCGGTTGGATTTGTAGCTGGAACTGAATTCAAATTTCGCTATACACCAGAAGTCAATACCGATGATGTAAAAGTACAAACTTGGGGAATCGGAATTCAAAATGAATTTACATCCTGGATTCCAGGCGCAGATTTATTACCAGTTCATATTGCAGGAGCGGTTAATTATTCTCGTTTTAACGGTGATTTATCACTAGAGGAAAACAATATAGTAGAAGGACAAAATCAATTTATAGACAGCAGTTTAGACGCATGGTCTGTTAATGCTATTGTTTCTACCAAACTGCCTATTATCAATTTTTATGCAGGTTTTGGGTATATTTCAGCAAGATCATCCAATAAGTTAAAAGGAACTTATCGCATTCAAGAAGGGGTTTTAATTAATCAAACAGTAACCGATCCTATTTCGATATCAAGTTCGATAAGTGGATTTTCGGGAACCTTAGGAACTCGTTTAAAGTTGAGTTTTTTTCGCATTCACGTAGATTATTCTATTCAGAAGTTCAACACATTGTCTGCAGGAGTAAGTTTTGGAATTTAAATTCAATCAATTATATTATATAAATTCAGTTATTAATCTTTTAAAATAAATCAAATGAAAGTTACAGTAGTAGGAGCCGGAGCAGTAGGCGCAAGTTGTGCAGAATACATCGCAATCAAAAATTTTGCATCAGAAGTAGTACTTCTAGATATTAAGGAAGACTTTGCAGAAGGCAAAGCAATGGATTTGATGCAAACCGCTACGCTTAATGGCTTTGATACAAAAATAACCGGTAGCACAAACGATTATTCAAAAACTGCCGATAGTGATATCGCAGTTATTACAAGTGGAATTCCACGTAAACCAGGAATGACAAGAGAGGAATTAATTGGAATTAATGCAGGAATTGTAAAAGAGGTTGCAGGAAATCTAATCAAACACTCTCCAAATGTGATTTTGATTGTAGTGAGTAACCCAATGGATACAATGACCTATTTGGCACACAAAGAATTAGGACTTCCAAAACACCGAATTATCGGAATGGGAGGCGCTCTTGATAGCGCACGTTTCAAGTACCGTTTAAGCGAAGCTTTGGCTTGTCCTCCATCTGATGTAGACGGAATGGTAATTGGTGGTCATAGCGACAAAGGAATGGTGCCATTGACTCGTTTAGCTACTCGTAATAGCATTCGCGTTTCAGAATTTTTATCAGAAGAGCGCTTAGAGCAAGTTTCTGCCGACACAAAAGTAGGAGGAGCAACACTTACAAAAATGCTAGGAACCAGCGCTTGGTATGCGCCAGGTGCAGCAGTTTCATCTTTGGTACAATCAATTGCTTGCGACCAAAAGAAAATGTTCCCTTGTTCAACCTATTTGGAAGGAGAATATGGACTGAAAGATTTGTGTATAGGAGTTCCAGTGATTTTAGGTAAAAATGGAATTGAAAAAGTAGTTGAAATCGAATTGAGTGAAGCAGAAAAAAATAAGCTTCACGAAAGCGCAGATGCGGTTAAAAAAACCAATTCTTTGTTAGATTAATTCGTTAAATTTTTGACACCAAAAGCCTTTGTTGATGCAATATGTTGGTTGTGAGCAGCAAAGGCTTTTGTTTTGTTAAAATTATCTTTACAGAAAATATTGGCATTTCTTGATTGAAAGCCTATATTTGTCCGATTTTTAGAATAGTATCATTTAATTAATATAATAATGCATAACAAAGGATTAATTAAAGTATTTGCAATATTGTTCGGTTTGGTAAGTATTTACCAGCTTTCCTTTACATTTATAGCCAGTAAAATTGAAAGTGAAGCCGAAAATCATGCCATACAACAAGTAAGCGAAGAAGTAGAAAACTTTCCTGAACTTAGAGATCAAGAAGCTCAAACTTTTCTTGATTCTGTAGCTAATGAACCATACTTCGCTGGAGTAACCTACAGCACTGCTAAAGACAAGGAACTCAATAAAGGACTTGATCTTAAGGGTGGTATTAACGTTATTCTACAAGTTTCTATCAGTGAAATTTTAGTTGATTTAGCCAATGGCTCTGATGATGAGGATTTTAGGGGAGCTATAGAAGAAGCAAAAGAACAAGAGAAAAACAGTTCTAAAACAACTTTAGAATTGTTTTTTGAAATTGCTGATGAGAAAAACATTCAATTAGCTTCACCTAATATTTTTGCCAACGCAACATTGCGAGATGAAGTTGATTTTGAAATGAGCAATAGTGAAGTTCGCCCTATTATTAGAAGAAAAATAGACGAAAGCATTACTTCTGCGTTTGAAGTTTTAAGAGAACGTATCGATAAGTTTGGCGTTACACAGCCAAACATTCAACGTTTAGGTAATTCTGGACGAATTTTAGTTGAATTGCCTGGCGCAAAAGATATCGATCGAATTCAGAAGCTTTTACAAAGTACTGCTCAATTAGAATTTTGGGACGTATATCGATCTGCTGAAATTGCAAGTTATTTGCAAGCTGCCGATCAGGTGGCGGCTCAGTTAAAATTACAAGAAGAAAAATCAGAAGCTGAAGTTGAAGAAGAAATAGAGGTTGATGAAGACGAAGATATCGACGAGTTATTGGCTAACTCTGAAGAAGATGAAATCGATTTTGAAGAATCGAACCCTTTATTGAGTTTAGTTCAGTCTGGAGGAGATCAACGTGGGCCAGTAATTGCTTATTTTGCTATAAAAGACACAGCAAAAGTTAACACTTACTTGAATCACCCAAAAGCCAGAGCAGAGCTTCCAAAAGAACAAAGACATGCCAAATTTGTTTGGGGGAAACCAGCTAAAGATAGCGAAGTAATCGAATTGTATGCCTTAAAAGGTAATCGTGATATGACGCCAGATTTAAGCGGCGATGTTATTACCAATGCACAACAATCTTACGACCAAATGGGGCGTATTGCAGTTACCATGCAAATGAACGCTAAAGGAGCTAAGGTTTGGGAAGAAATGACAGGAAGAGCTTCTTCTCAAGGCACTCAAATTGCTATTGTCTTAGATAATATTGTTTATTCTGCTCCTGGAGTTAGTTCAGGACCAATTTCTGGCGGAAGAAGTGAAATTACAGGAGAATTTACCATTGAAGAAGGACAGGATTTAGCTAACGTACTTCGTGCGGGTAAACTGCCAGCAAAAGCTGAAATTGTTCAAAGTGAAATCGTAGGGCCTTCTCTTGGTCAAGAAGCTATTGATGCAGGTGTGATGTCGTTCGTAATTGCCCTGCTTTTTGTGTTGGTTTGGATGATTTTCTATTATGGAAAAGCTGGTGTATTCGCTAACATTGCTTTAGCGGTTAACATTCTATTCATTTTTGGAATTTTAGCTGGACTCGGAGCGGTATTAACCCTTCCTGGGATTGCGGGTATCGTTTTAACCATAGGTATGTCGGTAGATGCTAACGTGCTTATTTTTGAACGAATTCGTGAGGAATTATATAAAGGAAAAGATCAAGCTTTAGCCATAAAAGATGGATTTAGTAATGCTTTATCATCAATTTTGGATGCAAACATTACCACAGGTTTAACGGGTATCATTTTATTAGTTTTTGGAACAGGACCTGTTAAAGGTTTTGCTACCACCTTGTTAATCGGTATTATGACATCATTATTTACCGCAATCTTTATCACTAGATTGTTTATTGATGGTTACGGTAAGAATGGAAAATCATTACTATTTTCTACAGCTGCTACTAAAAACTTCTTGACTGATATTAAAGTGAAGTTCTTGGCTAAGCGTAAAGTAGCTTATGTTATTTCTGGAATTTTAGTTATTATTAGCCTTATTTCGCTATTTACGAATGGTTTAAATCAAGGAGTTGATTTTATTGGAGGTCGAACTTATACTGTTCGTTTCGAGCAGCCTGTAAATGCAGCTGAATTAGAATCTAATTTAGTTGAGACTCTAGGAAGTGCTGAAGTAAAAACTTATGGTGCTGCTAATCAAGTTCGAATTACAACTAATTATAAGGTAGATGATGAAGGTGATAAGATTGAAGATGAAATTCAAACGTATTTATATGAAAACTTACAAGACTACTTGCCACAAGGAATTTCTTATGATGAGTTTAGAGTAGGAGGAGATGACAGCGACTACGGGGTAATGTCCTCTATGAAAGTAGGACCAACTGTGGCAGATGATATCAAAAGAGCTTCTTTTTATGCCATTATAGGCTCATTAATTGCTGTTTTCCTTTACATCTTAATTCGATTTAGACGATGGCAGTTCTCACTTGGTGCGGTTGCTGCGGTAACTCACGATGTTTTAATCGTACTCGGAATATTCTCATTGACCTATAGCTTTATGCCGTTTAGTTTAGAAATCAATCAGGCATTTATTGCTGCTATTCTTACGGTTATCGGTTATTCTTTAAACGATACGGTGGTAGTTTTCGACCGGGTTAGAGAATACTTTAAAGAACACCCACATTGGCATCTAAGCAAAATTATAGATTATGGGGTGAGTAGTACAATTAGTCGTACATTAAACACCTCGTTGACTACTTTAATCGTGTTGCTAGCTATCTTTATCTTCGGAGGAGAAAGCATACGAGGATTTATGTTTGCCTTAATTATTGGGGTGTTAGTTGGTACGTATTCATCGGTATTCATTGCAACGCCTATTATGTACGATACGGCTATCAAAAAAGGTATCGATTTAAGCGATAAAAACAAATCTGATGATGAGGATGAAGAAAATGAAGAAAACAAAGATCAAGTAACTGCTTAATTCATTTTTTCTCATTTAATTATATAAAAGCCACTTCTTTAGTTTTGAAGTGGCTTTTTTGTCTAAAAAAAATCGACCTATACTTTTATGAAAAAACAAAATCAACTTATCAGCTTATCGTATATATTTTTATTCCTATTGGTTAGTTGTGAAATTTCACGCCCAAAATTGATTACTATTTTTGCTAAATCTGATGAAGATAAAGCCATTACTATTGTCGATAAAACAGAAATGGCTCATATTTACAACGGGAATCATTCAGATTCATTTGCACAAGCTGATAAATTATTGATGATAGAAGATTTCATAAGCCTTAAAAAGGGAGTTTATGATTACCATAATTTTTTAGTGGAATGGAGAGCAAATCAAGTAATTTTATATTTTACCATAGCAGATTTTCACCGACCAGATCATCAATTAACTGATGACTCTGCTTTTCAATTAAAAAAAGTTTCCACTTCAACTTATGAGAAGCTAAAGAACGAAAAATCGTTGCGAGAAGTAATTATTTCAAAAGATTGAAGTATTGGTTATTATTGTAATCAAATAATTTTCTACTAAATAAATAAAAATATCAATACTACAAAACCAAAACTTAACAAAATCGTATAAATCTTACTCAATTAGCTTTTATTTTAGTTGTATTATTTTGAATATTGAGTTTAGATTCTAATATCTCTAATTCATCAGAAATTTTTGAATCAATAACTCTTGCATAAATTTGTGTAGTAGCTAATTTATTATGACCTAATAGTTTAGAAACAGTTTCAATAGGAACACCGTTACTTAAGGTAATAGCCGTTGCAAATGTATGCCGAGCAGTATGGAAAGAAAGTCGTTTTTCCAAATTGATTTTTGCAGCAATTTTTTTGAGGTATGTGTTGATTTTTTGATTAGAAAAGACAGGTAAAGCTAAGTCAGTTCCTTCAGTTTTTGGGTGACTTTTGTATTTATCTAGGATGATTTTAGCCTTATTAAGAAGCGGAATTCTAATAAGATTACCTGTTTTTTTACGTTTAATGAAAATCCATTCTTTGCCATTTAAACCCTTAGAGATATTGTCGTTCTGAAGATTTTTAACATCGATATAAGCTAATCCAGTATAGCAAGAAAAAACAAAAACATCTCTAACAGTCTGAAGTGTTTTAGACTTCATTTCAAGTGACTCTATTCGGTTTAATTCATCTTGTGTGAGGTAACTCATGTCTACTTTTTTGAAACGAAGTTTAAATCGAGTAGTAGGGTTTTTATCTATTAATTCAAGTGAATGAGCAAAGTTCATTAGCTTTTTGAATCGCTCCATGTGTTTCATTAATCCATTATTATTCAATCCAGGCTTTTTTCTAAGATAGGATTCGAACTCAATGCACATTTTAAAATCAACTTCTTTTACGTAAATATTGGATCTTTTTTTAGCACTAAGGAAATCAGCAAAGTATTTTTTGGTGGTTTTGTAGTTTTTTAGCGTACCATATGCAAGAACATCTTGCATCTTGCTTTCATGATAGTCGAATAAACCTAATATGGTTTCTTCTGGCGCTTCTTCATTAATGAATTCATTTTTGAAATTATCCAGTGAAAAGAATCGGTTTGATCTTTCAAATTCGAGTAAGATCTGTTCAATTTTGTCGATTGCTTCGTAAATGGTTTGATTAATGTGTTTAGCTTCTGGGGATCTGCCTAAGGCTCTTGCAGAATCACTACACCACAAATCGATTGGAACTCTTGTGTTTAGGCTGATTTCTTTACGTCTTGATCCGAATTTAGCTCTAAGGTATAACGGAGCTGTGTTGTTGATTGTTTTAGATAGTCTTATCCAAAATAGATAAGAAAAATTATTAGTTTTCATTTGATTGAAATTAAATGAGTAAAAACATTTAAAAACAATCTGCTAAAAGAGGTAACCAAACCGAGGCTCAAATATAACTAATAAATTCAAAATATACTAGTTAGCAAGGGTTTGGAGTTAAAGTAGGGGTAACCGAAAAGGTAACCAGCGGTAGGTAAAATATGGTTTTATCTGTACTACCTAAAAACAAAAAAGCCTTGAAAATCAACTATTTAGTAAAATTTAGTTGTATTTACAAGGCTAAAAGTCGGGGTGGCAGGATTCGAACCTGCGGCCTCCTGCTCCCAAAGCAGGCGCGATAACCGGGCTACGCTACACCCCGAGTGTTGTTTACAAGATTGATATCTTGCGGAGAGACAGGGACTCGAACCCTGGAGACACTTTCGCGTCTACAGATTAGCAATCTGCTGCATTACCACTCTGCCACCTCTCCAATATGTTGTTTAAGAACTTGCTTGTTTGCGGGTGCAAATATACGTCACTAGTTTAATTCTGACAAATAAAAAAAGCCTTTTTTTGAAATTAAAAGCAGTTTTTTTTCAAAGGCTTTCGTTGCTAATAACTTAGCACCAAAAAAATAGTTAGAAAATCAAGAAATCAATTGATTCATTTTGTGAAATCAATATTTGTACGAAAAAATCAATCGTACTCAATTTTATTAAAACGCTTTATTGCTATTCATCTAAATATTTTCTTGCTAATAATATGTATTTTATTTTAGCCTCTTTTTCACTGAGTTGTTTTATCTGAAATAATGCATTTGCTTTAAAAGCATTTATTAGCTCTTCCCCTTTTGCGGGTTGATGTCGTACTTGCAATCTATGTTTCTTATGTGCGTGTTTATAATAGGCATAAAAATGCAACAAAATATCTTGAGGGAATCGTTTTTGAGTATTACTTACTTTCAAGTAGGTGTCATAAAAGACATTATCAAGTTCAGTTTCGGTAAGTTTTTTAAGATTCATAACGCGAATTCTATTTACTTTTTAACAAGTATGGTTTCACCGCCTCTCACTTTTTGATTTAATTCAACAGCAACATTACTGCCAATTGGAACAAAAACATCTACACGGGAACCAAATTTAATAAATCCACTATCTGCACCTTGAACCGCCACATCTTCTTTTTTCGCATAATTTACAATTCTTTTTGCAAGTGCACCAGCAATTTGTCTGTAAAGGATGTCACCAAATGATTTTGACTGTACCACAACTGTTGTTCGTTCGTTTTCTTCTGAAGATTTTGGATGCCAAGCTACCAAAAATTTTCCTGGATGATACTTGCTGTAAACTATTTTACCACTCACTGGATAGCGAGTAACATGCACATTGATAGGCGACATAAATACCGAAATTTGAAGTCGCTTATCTTTAAAATATTCATTCTCTTGAACTTCTTCAATCGCCACTACTTTACCATCAACAGGCGATAGGATATGGTCTTTGTTTTCAATAGTTTTTCGCTTCGGATTTCTAAAAAATTGAGCGATAATAACGAAAAACACTAAGGTGATTCCGAATACGCTATAGATTAGCCATTTTTCGGTAGAAAAGTGATTGGTAATGAGATTGGCGCTAGCAAATAAGATAAAAGCAATGAGTAAAATTTTGTAGCCTTCTTTATGAAACATAATTCAAAATTAATAAAAATGTGTATACAAATGTAATAGAAAAAACGGTACTATCCATTCGGTCAAAAATACCGCCGTGTCCAGGTATTATTCGACCGCTGTCTTTTACATTTGCTCTTCTTTTGAATTTGGACTGAACCAAATCACCTAAAGATCCAAAAATTGAAACAAGAACAGCAATACCAAGCCAATGATAAACTTCAAGCGTTTGGGTTTGGTAATAGATGATTAATCCTGCAACAATGGTAAAAAACATTCCTCCAAGAAAACCTTCTATTGTTTTTTTGGGTGATATGCGTTCAAATAGTTTATGTTTACCGATGCTTTTGCCAACTAAATATGCAAATGAATCGTTGATCCACACTAACGCAAAAAAACCGATTAAGAGTTCTGGTTGATATACTTCACCAATACTTGGAAGTAAACTCATTAACAGGAAACTTGGCGCAATGTATATATTAGTCATTAGTAAACGTTTATTGGATACAACAAACGTACTTTTTTTGGTGAATAAGTCTTTCAATAGAAATAATTTTACCACCAATACAATCGGAAGAATAAGATAAATAGTTTTTTGTGGTAATTGTGTGTGATGAAAAGCAAGTAGCAAAATCAAGAGCACGATATAATCGATATAACTTCTAAAACCGAGCAATTTTTGCATCTCATAAATGCAAATCATTCCTAGAAATAAAAATATGATAACCAAAGCATCGCCTCCTAATAAAGCAGTAGATACCAGTAAAAACATATAGATAAGCCCAGTTAAAGACCGCTTAAGAATTTCATTCATACTACAAATCTTCTAAAAGCAACAGGTATAAATTTTTAGAAGGACTGCCATAACTTAAAAAATCGTTGTTTTGCTTACCTTCAAAAGTTTTCATAGTAGTTATATTGCTTGGTATTCGGTCTTTGTGCTTTTGTTTGATGAGTTGCAGGCCTTCACCAATGGTTTCTAACAATTGACTTGTTTTTGCAAGAATAATAAAATTATCGGGTAGTTCGGCTAATTTTTTTTCTCCTATTTGATCAGATGTTACCAACAGCGCACCAGTATTGGCTATCAAATATTCACAAACGGAAACAAAATAAGTTGCGTTTTTAGACTTGTCTAATTTACTTTTATCGATGTCAAATCGACTGCACAAACTATCCGAAGTGCAGTAAACCTTGTCTTCGTACCAGTTGTTTTCTGCTATAATTGATTGGAATGTATTTTGAAGTTCATCTTCGTTTTCGCAATACAAGAACTTCCCCCCATTTCCTTTGAAATTATTCATAAATTCCTCATCGACAGGAAGTTTAGGCTCAGGCATAAACTTGCTTTCGTCAGGATCTTTTCGAGACTTTTTACGACTTTTTTTATTTGATTTTCCAAAAAGACGTTCAAATAATTTCATACACTAACAATAGGGGTTTTTTGAATAATTCCAAATATAATAATTTTATGAAAATATTTGTGCTTTTTATCTTTTTTGATTTCAGAATAATTTATTTTATTTTTCTAAAAGCTATTTTTTTTGTTCGGTTTCTGGTTCAGATTCATTTGAAGTAGCCGACTCATCAGCAGAATTATTCGCTTCTTTTTTATCAACATCACTTGTTGCTGTTGAGCTTTCTTCCTTTTCTCGAGCTTCTTTTTCTTTCTTATCCGAAGCAGCTTTAGCAGAGATTTTTTTACCGACCATTTCAGGCTTCTTAAAAGGTCTTTCTCCGAATATTTCTTCCATATCATCTTTAAAGATCACTTCTTTTTCAAGTAATATTTCAGCTAATGCGGTAAGTTTATCTCTGTTTTCTTCTAGAATTTGAATTGCACGATGGTATTGAGCTTCAATTATCTTAGAAATTTCTTTATCGATTAATTCTGAGGTTTTTTCGCTGTAAGGCTTTGTAAAGTTAGGCTCATTTCCTTGGGAATCATAATAAGTCAAGTTACCTACTTTTTCATTCAAACCGTAAATAGTAACCATTGCTTTGGCTTGTTTGGTAACTTTTTCTAAATCGCTTAGTGCACCCGTAGAAATTTTATCAAAAATTACTTTTTCTGCTGCACGACCACCCATTGTGGCACACATTTCATCTAAGATTTGTTCTGTACGAACGATTAAGCGTTCTTCGGGCAAATACCAAGCAGCTCCTAAAGATTGACCTCGTGGCACAATTGTAACTTTTACCAATGGCGCTGCATATTCTAACAACCAACTTACAGTTGCGTGACCAGCTTCGTGAAAAGCAATTGCTCGCTTTTCTTCTAAAGTCATTATTTTGTTTTTCTTTTCTAAACCACCTATAATTCGGTCTACTGCATCGAGAAAATCTTGTTTTCCGACAGCTTTATGGTCATTTCTAGCAGCAATCAAGGCTGCTTCGTTACATACGTTTGCGATATCAGCACCAGAAAACCCTGGTGTTTGTTTGGCTAAAAACTCTGTATCTAGCTCATTATCAATCTTCTTTAATGGTCTTAAATGAACTTCAAATATTTCTTTACGCTCATTTAAATCTGGAAGGTCGACATAAATTTGTCGATCAAATCTACCTGCTCGCATCAAAGCTTTATCAAGTACATCTGCTCGGTTGGTAGCCGCTAATACAATGACATTGGTTTTGCTACCAAATCCATCCATTTCAGTTAGTAACTGATTGAGTGTATTCTCTCGTTCATCATTTGATCCAGAGAAGTTGTTTTTACCTCTTGCGCGACCAATGGCATCAATTTCATCGATAAAAATAATGGAAGGCGATTTTTCTTTGGCTTGTTTGAACAAGTCTCGAACACGAGAAGCTCCAACACCTACAAACATTTCAACAAAATCTGATCCAGAAAGCGAAAAGAAAGGAACACCAGCTTCGCCAGCAACGGCTTTAGCTAAAAGTGTTTTACCAGTTCCAGGAGGGCCAACTAAAATGGCGCCTTTAGGGATTTTACCACCTAAATTGGTGTATTTATCTGGTTTTTTCAAGAAATCTACAATTTCCTGAACTTCATCTTTGGCGCCTTCTAATCCAGCAACGTCTTTAAAAGAAGTTTTTACTTCTGTTTTTTCATCAAATAATTTAGCTTTCGATTTTCCGATGTTAAAAATCTGTCCGCCGGGACCGCCACCGCCGCCACCGCTCATTCTTTTCATAATGAAAATCCATAATCCTATGATTAGGACAAATGGCAGTAGGGTAATAAGAAAGTCGCCCCAGAAATTACTGCGGGTATCAAATTCAACATCGGTTTCTAATTTGTCTTCTTTGATGGTTGTATTGACTTTGTTCTCGAAATTCTGCAAATCACCGAATTCAAATTCATAATTAGGTGTTTTAGCGCCAGCAAAAACTTCTTGGTTGTTTGCTTTTTCGTGTTGTGGTTTAGCTTTTGCATCTTCAGTTAGGTAAACTTCAGCAACGCGAGAGTTTTTGATGATGACAACTTTTTCGATATCACCATCTTTAAGGTAACGCTGAAATTCGCTTGGGCTGGTTTCTGCAATGCTGTTAAAGCCGCCACCTCCAAAAAGCTGTACACCTAAAAAGATTAAAATAATTCCGATATAAATCCAATACGAATTGAACTTAGGTTTCTTAGGTCCCTTGTTCGTTGTTTTTTTAGTATTTTGTGGGTTATTTTTCTTAGCCATTATAGCGTTTTAATTTTTTAGTAATTGGTTTCAATTTGAGTGATTTTTGCATCGCCCCAAAGTTCTTCGATAGCATAGCGCTCACGAATGTGTTGCTGAAATACGTGAACAATTACGTTTACGTAATCCATCAGCACCCATTCAGAATTTTCTAAGCCTTCAATATTAAAAGGTTTGTCTTGTATTGCTTTGCTTACTGTTTTGCGAACAGAATGAACTATAGCATCGACTTGTGTATTTGAAGTTCCCGAGCAAATCACGAAAAAATCGGTTAAAGTATTGTCTATATCTCTAAGGTCTAAAAGTGTGATATCATTACCTTTAACATCTTCAATTCCTTTTATAATCTGTGTTATTAATTGATCGGTATTTTGCTTTGTCAACTCTTTTTGATTTTTATAAGATTGCTGCAAAGTTAGTTTTTTTTAGTATTCTTATTAAGTACTTAACAAAAGATTTATTTCCTTATTTTTGCATTTATGATGAAGACCTACAAAATTGATTCGGTAGCTTCTACAAATAACTATGCTAGAGATGTTTACAGGTCTTTTGATAGCGTAGAAAACTTTTGTGTGGTTGCTCGAAATCAGCATCAAGGAAAAGGACAAATGGGCGCAAGTTGGATCTCTGAACCTGGAAAAAACTTGACTGCCAGTTTTGTGTTGAATAAAATTGATTTATCGCCTAAAGATCAGTTTAAATTGAGTGCTTTGGTGTCTTTAAATTTAATTTATGTGCTTCATTCTTTTGGATTATTTCAAGTGAAATTAAAATGGCCAAATGATTTGTTGTCGAACAATAAAAAAATATGCGGAATTTTAATTGAAAATATCTTAAAAGCTGATTTGATTAACACTTGCATTATTGGTGTTGGCCTCAATGTAAACCAAACAACTTTTGAAAACTTACCGCAAGCAAGTTCTTTAAAAAAATTATTAGGCAAAAGTTTTACTATCGATGAAATTTTGCAAGCTATAGCGATTGCTTTTGAAAAAATTCCGTTTCAATTGAAAACTTGGAGCTCCGAAAAGATATACAGCGAATATCATTCGTATTTGTTTCGTAAAAAAAGCCCGTCTATGTTTCAGTTGACTTCTGGTGAAGTGATTCCTGGAATTATTCAGCACGTAAATTCTGATGGCAAACTCATCGTTCAGTTTGAAGATGAAATTCAGCAAGATTTTGAAGTAAAAGAAATCAAACTTTTGTATTGATAATGAAGACACAAAAGTTTGATTTATAGCAGGCTTAATAGTTGTAAAAACTATTGCTTCTGCATATTCTCTACTAAATTGTTGATAAATTTCTTGATGGGTGATTTTATCATCATACTCATCATTGCGTTAAACTCACCTTCAAAAAATAATTGTAAAACAGTTTGGTCTTCACTTTCTTTTTGGATATCGGCTTTTAAGGTAAATGGCAATTTATCGCTTTTAGCTCCTAAAATTATTTCATTAGGTTCGCTGGTTTCTTTCAAAATAAGCTTGATAACCGGCATACCTTTTAGTTGAAATAAAAAACTTTCTTCATCTAAAGTTTCAAATTTTTCGATGCTTTCAGGCATTATTTTCTCAAAGTTGCTTACTTGCGATAAAAAATCAAAAACTTCTTTTTGAGATTTATTTAGGCTTACTTTATTGCTTTCTAATTTCATATTACTAGTTGTTTGGATTCCAATGTGCGGGATTTTTTCGCCATTCTTTCAATAGCTCAAGCTCTTTTTTACTTAAATAATTGGTTTTATAAGCTTGGTCGATTAGGTTTTCGTAATCGCTTAAAGTAAGTAATTCAATGTCTTCTTTAGCAAAATTATTTACCGAATTATCAAATCCGTAGGTGAAAATGGCAACCAAACCTTTCACTCTTGCTTGCGCTTCATTTTGAAGTGCTTTGACCGCATTAAGGCTGCTTTTTCCTGTACTGATAAGGTCTTCGATAACGACCACGTTTTGATGGTGATCTATATAACCTTCAATTTGATTTTTACGCCCGTGTTTTTTAGGTTCAGGTCGAACATAAACAAAAGGCAATCCTAACGTATCTGCCACCAAAGCGCCAATACCAATGGCTCCTGTTGCAACACCCGCAATAACATCGGGTTTGCCGTAGCGTGATTCAACAATTTTCGCCATTTGTTCAGCTACATAATTTCGAATAGCTGGGTGCGATAAAATAATTCTATTATCGCAATAAATAGGCGATTTCCATCCACTTGCCCAAGTAAATGGTTCTTGTGGTTTCAATTTAATTGCGTTAATTTGCAATAATAATTCGGCTGTTTTCTTGGCTGTATTTTCGTCTAAAATCATAGGTGCAAATGTATAAAGTTTTTCTGAATGATGTCCCAATAATTTTATCTACTCAAGAAAATTTAGGGGAGCAATACACGAATTTTCCGATTAAGTCGGTGAAAATCAAAAAAATAATTAAGCGTATAAAAAAAGGCGAATTATTTTACGTCAATTTATATCACAAAAAGGAGAAAAAGCTCATCAAATTTCTCAAGAAAAAACTCAAAACAATTTCCGCTGGAGGAGGAGTGGTCTACAACCAACATCAAGAAGTCTTGTTTATTTATAGAAATGGGCGATGGGATTTACCAAAAGGTGGTCGCAAACGCGGCGAAACTATGGAAGAAACGGCATTGCGCGAAGTTGAAGAAGAAACTTTGGTGAAAAATTTGCAAATCACAAAATTCTTGCAGATTACTTATCATATTATGAAACGCAAAGGAAAATATCGGTTAAAGGAAACTTTTTGGTTTGAAATGAAAACCGATTACGAAGGCAAACTCATTCCGCAGGAAGAAGAAGGAATTACCAAAGTGAAATGGAAAAAACAAGAAAAAGCACAATCAGCATTGGAAAAATCTTATGCCAACATCAAAGAATTGTTCCCTGATTTATTTCAGTCTAAGGTTTTCTAATCGCTAGCAAGAGTAAGTTTTGCGAGGTAATCGTAGTGCGGACCATCGCAGATTTTTGTGGCTACAAATCCATTTAGCTCGGCTAAAAAAGCTAGGCTTTCAAAGTCTAAATAAAGCCAATTAAAAACTTCCGATTTATCTTTTTTATAACCGAGTTGGTATTGAATTTCTCCATAATAAGTAGGCGAATTTAAATCGATTCCTTCCTCATATAAATACTTTAAATCAGATGAATCGAGTAAAACTTGTCCGTTTGGATGAAGCAATTTTTTAAGCTGATCGAAAAAGCCTTTTAACTGATCGATTTTACCAACAAATCCAATTCCGTTCATCAACATTAAAATACAATCGTAAGTTTGGTTTTTAAGTTCAAAAAAGTCGATGCACTCCGTGTTTTTAAGTCCGCGTTTTTTGCAGATTTCAATAGCTCCGGGAGAAATATCAATTCCTTTTATATTTTTACCGCTTTGTTGCAGTTCTAGCATATGACTTCCAGCGCCACAACCGACATCTAAAATTTTTCCTTTACATTTTTGTAGGGCAATTTGTTCAATTTTTGGCATTTCAGCATATTTCCTGAATAAATAATGGGTTGGGATAGTATCTTTTTCAAAATCATCGGCATAAACATCAATATCTTTCGGGTCATTCTGAAAAAAATAGTCGCTTATAGCTTGACCAAAAATATCATTTTCTTGTGGCATACTTACAAAATCAATTATATTTGAATTATGGAAGAAAGATTAGCCCAGCTCCCAAAAAAGGCCAAAGATAAGCAGAAAACGCATAAAAAGTTTTTTGCGAAATTAAAAAAGCGACCACCTAGAAATTTAGATTATGTGATGCAATCCTTGCACGAAGAAGAATTTGCAAAAACCAATTGTTTAAATTGTGCCAATTGTTGTAAAACTACAGGTCCTTTGTTTACTGATAAAGACATCAATCGGATTGCTAAATTTTTGAAATTAAAACCGAAGCAATTCATTGAAAAATACTTGCGTGTTGATGAAGAAAACGATTATGTGTTGCAAGAATTGCCTTGTCCTTTTTTGGATGAAGATAATTATTGCTTAATTTATGAGGTTCGTCCAAAAGCTTGTGCAGAATTTCCGCACACTGATCGAAAAAAATTTCATCAGATTAGTAATTTAACACTTAAAAACGTTGCTATTTGTCCAGCAGCATTTTCAATTATTGAAAAAATGCGCGAACGCATTCAGCTTAAGTAGGTTTATTTGTATTGAATTTTAGGTTTGCATATAACTTTTCTTTCAATCCGTTTTGAAGTTGAGCTGTATAAACACTGGTTTTTCCAGAAAACAAATAAGCAACAAAGCAACTTAAACCGATAAAAACGCCGCCATCCATTCCGAATAATTCAATTCCCATAAACGTACAAGCCAGAGGAGTATTGGTTGCACCCGAAAAAACACCAACAAACCCAATTCCTGCTAAAAGTCCTAATGGAAGTGGCACGAACAGAAAAAGCGCGTTTCCTAAAGCAGCACCGATAAAAAATAGTGGCGTAACTTCGCCGCCTTTAAATCCAGCGCCAAGTGTAAAAGCTGTTAGCATTAATTTGATTAGAAAATCATACCAATCTAATTGTTCCATAAATGAAATTTCAATAATAGGAATTCCTAATCCTATGTATTTGGTTGTACCGATTAAAAATACGCTAGCGGCAATTATAATTCCGCCAAAAAAAGGTCGGAGAGGAGCAAGTTTAATGGTTTTTTGAAAAAGTTTTTTCCAAGCTTTTTTTGAAACAGAAAAGAGCATAGCAGTTAGCCCGAAAGCAATTCCGCTGCATCCAACCCAAAATAAATTAGCGGCATTAATTTCAGGGATGTTTCCAATAATATAATCGGTGTGACCCACATTCCAAAGGTGGCAAGCATAATTCGCTACAATGGCAGCAATCAAGCTATGAAAAATAAATTTGTAGTTGATTTTACTAATCGATAATACTTCAATTCCAAAAATAGCTCCCGCCAATGGAGTTCCAAAAACAGAAGAAAAACCAGCACTAATTCCGATAATAATCAATTTTTTGCGTGCAGATTTATTTAACCTAAAAAAACGATTAAATTGATCTGCAATAGCACCGCCCATTTGAACGGCAGTTCCTTCTCGACCAGCAGAACCACCAAAAAGATGCGTCAAAATAGTTCCGATGAAGACCAAAGGAGCCATTTTCAAGGGAATTGTTTGCTGCGGGTTTCGGTATTCTTCTAGCAATAAATTATTGCCTTTTTCGATTCCTTTTCCTAAATAATGGTATAAGTAACCGATGACCAAACCGCCAATAGGAAGTAATAGAATAATGAATAAATTATTTTCTCTAAAATCGGTTGCCGTTCTTAAGCTCACCAAAAAAAAGGCAGATACCGAACCGATAATTAAAGCAATAATAGTAGTAACAATCAACCACTTTAGGGAATCGAGGATGAAATCTAATTTTGTTAAAGATTTAAAATCGACTAATTTGTTCATAGTTTGCCTGTTTGAATTATATATTCAATTAAAACAGACGTCATTAGTCGTAAAGACGGTTTGAGGCAGACATCATTGCCATTGCTGGCGCAAATTTAAAATAAATTCAGTTGAGTTCAATCGAATTTCTTTATCAATTTTTAAAAATAAGTTTTTGTCGTGTACTTTTATCCAACTTTTAAAAACGGTAATTGAGACTAGCTAAAATAATTCGTGGTAAAATTGCATAGCGATTGGTTGAAGTGTAAGTATCCGATATGTTGACATTGTTAAACTGCTGGACATTAAACAGGTTTTTGGCTTTTAGACCGATTTGAAATTTCGATTGCTTTGGTTTATAAAGCATTGCAAAATCTGTAAAATAATAGGTGTTTGAAGAATCATCTAAAGCGCCATAATACAAACGCTCATTATTAATTTTTAGGTTAATTGTTTCACTAATATCAAATTTTAAATCTAAAAAAGTACTGTTGTTTAGGTTATCGTTTGTTAAGGTTTGCCGGCTCGTAACCTCAAGTCCTTCTTGATCTTCTTCATCAACTGTAGTAGAGGAAATCACTTCATTATACATAAATTTAGTTCCGATATGAAAATTGAACCAACCTAAAAATCCAGAACGCAATTCTATTGATGGACTATAAGTGTTCGACGAAATATCTCTTAAATCTGAATCGTTTACAATGTTAAAATAAGTGTTTTTTGAATATTCACCTTTTAGCTTCAACGAACTAGAAATTGCTTTTATGTAATAGTGATATTCTGCACTAGCGTTTATCATTTCTTGATCTTGGAGCAAAACTTGATTCGAAAGGGTGAAGTTTTGCGCTAACTCAGAATTAGTAGTTAGAAAATCGTGATTTTTATAGTAGAGTAAGAACACATTCAAAAAGTTTTCATTTTCAAAATCACCCAACTGATAATTCAGTACAAATGTAGATTTTTCCAATTGTTCAGGAGCTAATTCACTTCGCCTAAAGGATCGATTCGCTTGCATTAAATATCCGTTGTTTAACTTTTCAGTAGCGATGTTGTTGTAATCTAAGTTATAACTCGCAGTCAACTTGTTTGAATTGTTAATTTCCCATCGAAAACCAATTTTTGGTAACAAATACCACCTGTTTTGTTTTTGATTTTCTGAAATTTGATTCAAACGATTATCAAAATATCCAGACTTGAATCCTGTTCTTAAAGTTAATCCTTCAATAATTTTATACCCATAATTTAGATTGACGTATGCGTGTAAATGATTGTGGTTAAAGTTATTAAAATAAGCTTCAGGTTGAAAAGTTTCGTTTTCTTCAATAATAGATAATTGTGAGTTGAATTCGCCTAGTTGATAATTTAAACCTGCATTTGCTTCTAACAGACTCTTTTTATACTTGTTTTTGAATCCGCTTTCTAAGGCTACTATGCGCTTACGGTTAGCTACTTGTTGGTTGATTTTTGCATCTTCTGAAACCGCGTCACCAAATAAACTATCAAACACAATGGGCTGAACTGCTAGGTCTTCGGTAAGCGTTGATGATTTGAAACGCAAATTGGTAAAGAAAACTTTGTTTTTTGTTATTTTATTGGAATAAATAAGCGTGTTGTCGAAATCTTGGTAATTTGACGGATTGCTTTGCTGTATGTTTTGGCTATTGAACACATTTGTAGCTGAAATATCGCCATCTTCGTTTGAGAAACTCGAACTGAGTTGTAAAAATTCTTGCGAATTAAATTCGTGCATCACTTCAAAATCGATTAAGTAATTTTGATGCTTGGTATGAGAACGAGTGCTTTCTTGGTTAACAAAACTCGTATTTTCAGCATAATAATCAGATTCCATTTCGTGAAGAAACCGCAAGCTAGAATATTCAAAAACGCTTGTTACTTTAGCTTTTGTTTGATCCGAAATTTTCTGAATTGCATTAACCGACGCCATAGCATCGTTGTTAATTCTAGATCGTTGCTCAGAAAAACCGTTTACCTGGTGTGCAATATTGGTTTGTTTCCTTAGGCTGAAGTCTTTTGCGATTTCGCCAAGTTGGTCGAGCATATTTTTATCTGTAATTTTTTTTATATCTGCCGAAACATCGCTACCAATATTGTTTGTGCTAGCAAGCGCATACACTTTAGATTTAGATTTAAAGCGCATTAAATTTATTCTATTTTGATGAAAAAGTTTTTCAAACCCACCACCTCCAAGAGATGCGTTCCCAAACCAATCAGCTTTTTTATCTTCATCTAGGCTTAAGTTTAGCGCTACTTTATCAGATTCTTCAATTCCTTTTAGGTGTTTATTTTCAGAATAGTTTTGGTACACTTCAATTTTTTCAACAACATTGCTGCCCATACTTTTGGTAAGAATTTTGTAGCCTTTTTTGAAAAAGTCGTCATTATCGACCATAACTTTTTCTACTTCTTTACCATTTACACGAATAGTTCCACTTTCGCTTACTTCTACGCCAGGCAAGTTGCTCAGCAAATCTTCAACCACTACATCGCCGCCTTCCCGAAACGAATCGGCATTAAAAATGATAGTATCTTGTTTAACTTGAACGGGGGGATCTGTTTTTACAATAACTTCATCAAGTTCGCTAACTTCTTCCTGTAGGTAGTAGTTTTTTTTGATGGGCTGACCCGTTAGATTGATGTGTTCTTCAAAAGTAGAAAATCCCAGCCGCCTTACTTTTACCAACAGTTTTTCACCATTATCAAGGTGAGATAAATCAACCTGAAATTTACCATTTTCATCAGAAAAACTAGAAGCTAGCGTTTTACCATTTTCATCATAAATAAAAACACCGGTTTGCGCTAATAACTTGTTAGTACGAAAATGCCTGATTTCGCCACTTAAAGTAGATTGCCCATAGCTATTAGAAAACGCAAATAATAGTAAAGTTAAGCTAAATAGTACTAAAAGCCTATTCTTCATCAATCTCTATGCCTCTAATTTTTACTGAGCTTACTTCCATTTCTACGCCCTTTTCACCACTCGATTTAATTTTTCGTTTTAAGTCATTAAGCTTGCTTTGTATCCTTTCTCGGTTTTCTTCGCGTGTAATTCTTTCTCTAGCTTCAAGATCTACGAGTTCAACCTCGCTAGGGTTTTTAGTAATTTTTTCTACTCCAAAATACACTTCTTTGGTTTGGTCGTAGGCTTGAATAATTAAGCCTGGCAAGCCGTGTAGCTTCCAAGGGCCAAATTGTACCGGGTATTCTTCTGTAAACCAAGCAGTGTAATCTCTACCACGAAAATGTGTAGTAGCTTTTATACAGTTGAATTGATCTATTTTTTTGGTGGTTTCATAATCGATTTCCCATTTGGGAAAAGTTAAGTCTTCTTCGATTAAAAAATCACTCTCGTCATCATTGCCTTGTGATGTTAATATTACCTTTTGTTTTAAATCGGTGTAGATGGAATTGAGGTTGTCCTTTATAATGGAAAAACTATAATTTGAACCATCTTTAGATTTTGTTAGTTCGTTATCTTCGTTGGCTTGTTTGTTTTTGTATGTAAATAGCGCTGTTTGATTGGATAAAAACAAACGAGCTTCCTGTTCGGGTGAATTACTATAATTGAGCTGCATATCATACTCAACTTGTAGATTAGGTTGAAAGCTTGTTTGGGCAGAAGCAGCACTTAGTAAAAAAAAGAAAACAATAAATAGACGCATAAAAATAAATTAAATCAACAGCAACGACAATACATAAGGATTGCTATTGTGGTTAAACAATTTGAGAACTAATAATTTCAATACAACTTTTTGAACCTAATAATTGAAATATTTGTTAACTTTAATTCTAGTTTTTTCATAAAGTATAACAGCTATTTATTTGGTTAAATTGATTTATCGAAGCAAATAAAACAAAAAAAAAACACTTAACAAAACAAAATCTATATTTTTTTAAATAATTCATTAAATTACCACGACATTGCTAAGACATATCTTGCCTAGCGTTTTTTAACAATTATAATTTTTGGTTAGCGTTTGGTTTGTTCGTATGGGAGAATGCAAGAAATTAATTGATGTAAAAACAGGCCCTGTATTATATTTTTTAAGGTTTATTTTAGAATTAGAACAGAATATCTATATATTTGGTATTCATTCTTATAATTAAGATAGGTAAACCTTAAAGCAACCAATTTAGAAAAACTTTTTAAAATGAAATTAGAACAAGTATTAGACAATTTAAATTCATTCGAAAAAAATTCTTTCCTTAAAATTATAGACGGGATTTTAGCTGAAAACCCTAAAAATTATAATCAAGTTGAAAAGATTTTATCAGAAACGAGTAAGGACTTAAAAAATATTGATAACATAAATATTTCTAAGGTTTTTGGTCTTATAAAGGAAGAATTTAAAAGTTATGTCCAAAATGAATTCACCAATACATCTTCTCAATTAGATATTATTATAGATTTGATTTCTCGGGAAGGAAATGCTATTATGAAACAAGATTGGTTTGCAAGACTTTATGAAAAGGAACTTAATCAATTTGAGCAAAAGGTGAAATCTTTTAAAAATGCGATAGATTCTGAAAATTCTGATTTTGAGGAACACCGATTAAGAGATTATAGGATTTACAGAAATTGTCTTAAAACCGCTTTTCATAATGATGAATTGAATAATCAAGAGAAGAAAATTACTACAGATGAATTATCTATCTTGATTACTTTATCCAAACAATTGGGTCTTTCTCAAGAAGAAATTAAACTGATAAATTACTCAATTCTACCTATTCACAAACATGAAGTTGATGATTTGATAAATGAACTCAAAAATATTGGAGTTATTTTCTATTCAAAAAAGAATTCTAGAGTTTTTGTTGCAGATGAAATTGTTTCTGTCCTTCGAAAAGTAAGAGGAAAAGAAGTTTCTGATAAATTTTTTAGAAGGGTTCTAATCAACTTAAAAGAGCCTATGATTAACTTGGTTTGTAGAAAACACAATATTCATTGGAAGGGAGTTGAATTAGAACTGAAAATCAATACAATTATTAAAGAGGGAATTGCCTTTAGGAGCTTGTTAGCTGAAGATATCTTTAAAGAAGGAACAAATTTAACTGATAGGAAAAAATTTTTGAATGACTTTTTTAATAATAAACTTAAGATTTCGCCTGCAATTAAAGGTATTTTGATTGAAGATAAAATTGAAAACCTTGTTAACTATTTCGAGAATTTAGAAAGAGACGAAAAAGTCGGAATATCAATTGACGGTTATGATCGATTATTGTCAGATATTGCAGCTGTAATTCCAAATTTTGCTGAAACTGTAAGAAAAAAATACGAGTTTCAAGAAGAAAATATTTTTAAAAGCTCTTTTTTATTAGATTATAATATTAAGCCTAGAGATATTCTTGAATTAATTTCGAGTGATAAAATATCAGATTTTATTGATAAAATGGAGATTAAATCTAGAGGAGATATTATAACCAATATTTTAGAAACCTATAAGGACTCCGAAAACTTATTTATAGAAAATTATGAGCTTTTAGCCTATAGGGATTATAACGGTTTAAAAGAAAATGGGATTGTAATTAAGGAAGCTGAACTAGGCGTAAAGTTTGAAGAGCTTACCAAAAGCATTTTTGAACAACTTGGTTTTGAGGTAGATGAAGAGCTAAGAAAATCTTTAAATACAACTAGAGATAAAGCAGACGTTTTATTAAATATCGGTAGTGATGAAATTATTATTGTAGAGTGTAAAACTCGGAAAGACAAAGGTTACAATAAGTTTAGTACCGTTTCAAGACAACTAAAATCTTATTCGAAAAGGATTAATGACAAAGGCTATAAAGTGATCAAATCACTTTTAATTGCACCAGAATTTTCAGATGAATTTGTAAAAGAATGTGGCATAGAGTATGAGCTCAATCTTTCTCTTATATCTGCTAACTCGATGATCAAAATCCTTGACGGATTCAAAAATTCAAAATTGAAACAGTTTCCACACAACTTATTAATGCGAGATGTAGTTATACAAGAAAGTCGAGTCATTAATGCCATAACTAGATAATTTACTCCTTTGGTGAAATGTTCAATTCATCTTGAAGAATGAGAAAATCTTCAAGACAATTTCTTATTTATAAAACTTATTTGAAGCCAATTAGTTTTATTTCGCTCTTTTTATTTTAAGAGGAAATTGTCTTGTTCCAAAAACATCTGCAATTTTGATTTCCTTATTTTTTTCATCAACAGAATAAATGATTTTGAAACTTTTATAAACCAAGTAGCGATACTCTGTTTCTCTTTCTTTTAAAAGGGGTTCTTTTTGTCCAACAAAAGGACTTTGGCGAAGTATTTCAGGTTTGACTAAAATACCTTGAATAACTTCTAATGCAATATTTATACTTGCCTCTTTTTTGTAATATTCAAATATTTTGTCAAGTTCAGATTCGGATAATTCTGACCAAATAATTTCATAATCCATTATTGATATTTCGCTAAAAGTTCAGAAGTCTTTTTATACCGTTTATTTTTAAAATCTGCTTCTGATTTTTCAATTCGTTGGTTCAAATTTTCTTTTGTCATCGGATTTCCAAGAAGATGATTAGATGACTGTTTTTCTTTTTTGAGGATTTTTTCAAATTTTGATATAACTTCCTCACTTTGAATTTTTAAAAATTCTTGAACAAATTCTATTTTTCGAGCTTCAATGTTCATAACCTGTATTTTAATCAAATATACAAATTATTTATATCCAATATTTTTATCGCTGCCAATTTTTCAGCCTGTTGTTAAGAGTCTTTTGAATAATTTACAGCAGACAAAAAACACTCCTGATTGTTATTACATAATTTTGGTTTTATTGACATCAATAAATTATAATCATGCAAAAAACTGATATGAACTATCTTTAGTCTTAGGTGCAGCATTTTTATAATCATCCATTATTATAAAGTGCCGTAATTTTATTAAAATCTGTTGAATGATCGACTTTATAAAAATACTTTAGTTGCCAGTTTTGAGTTCGTTCTGCTTGTTTACTTTTCGTATTGTCCCAACTTGGATAAACTCGAAATGCTCTTTTGCCTTCCTTTTTTTTAGTAGTGATTATTCCTTTTTCAACTAACTCAGATTTCGGAAAAATAAATTGTCCGAATTCATTTTCTCTACGCACGTTTACAACATAAAAATCAAGTTGGTCAGTTATATCAAATGGTTCAATTATTCCGTTATTGTTTCGTTTCCAAAAGCTTACAAATTGGCCAGCTTTTTTTGGTGTAATTTTGGCGCTTCTACAGATAATAGATAGGCCGTTTAATTTAAACCGGCAAGCATCATATTCTTTACTTTCCTGTTCGGTTTGGTAGTCTGAAACTTCAAAACCATACTTATCATAAATTTCTTTTTTGATTAGAATTAGTTGTTTGTTCATTTTGAAATTTCTTTTGATACTTATTTTAGCTGGCTATCTGTTTTTATTGAAAATTGCTTATTTTGAAGCGATTAGTAACTGCTTTTTGATATTAATCACAACTTCATTTTTATCGAGCCAATTGATTGAAATAATAGAGTCCCAGTTTAAAGGGTTGAATTTCCAATCACTTTTACACGATTAATCTTTTCAATTTTGACATAGCTATTGGTGTTGCTTATTGATTTAAAAAATCAACTTCTACATAAAATCGAAAGGTATCAATTCTTAGTTCTTCAATGTTTTTGATTTTCAAATCGGTTTTTACCCATTTATCATTCAGTAAGATGCGGTAGCGTTCATCTTTTTCAGGGTAACCAACTTCAATAGGCATTTCAAAACCTGCTACATTGGTTTTCCAACGAGCTTCTACTTTTCTGCCTTTTTTACGGAATTGTAAGACGGGAATTTCTGTATGATAGAGGTATTGTTCAAAAAATGTAGAGTAATCTTCATTCAATTCGCGGTTAAAAAAAGCAATAACTTCTTCGGTATTGGTTACTCTGTGTTTGAATTCTTCATTGAATTTTTTGAGGGTTTTCCACCACAAATCATCGTCGGCTACAACACTTCTAAGCGTGTTGATGACATTTGCTCCTTTATAATAAACATCGCCTGGACCAGAATAATTTACGCCGTATTCACCAATTAACGGACGCTGGTTTTGGATATTTCTTCTAATACCATACAAATAGGAAAGTGCATCTTCTTTGCCGTATTCGCATTCAATAAAAACGGCTTCGGCGTAGGTTGTAAATCCTTCATGAATCCATAAATCTGCAATATCAGCAACCGAAATGCTGTTGCCAAACCACTCGTGTGCACTTTCGTGAATAATGATAAAATCAAACTTCAAACCAATTCCAGTGCCGGATAAATCGTTGCCCAAATAACCTGAAGAAAATTGATTACCGTAGGCAACATTGCTTTGGTGCTCCATTCCCAAATACGGTGACTCTACTAATTTGTACGAATCTTCTTGAAACGGATATGGACCAAATTTTTCATAAAAACAATCCATCATATTATGCACAACTTCAAAATGATCTTGGGCAATTTCTAAATGATCTGAAAGCACATAATAATCAAGTGCCAAATCCTTATATTCATCTTTAAAATTGATATAATCGCCAATATTTACGGTAATGTTATAGTTGTTTATCGGATTGATAACCCGCCAATGCCATTGCGTATAACCGTTTTCTAAATCGGTTTCGGCAATTAATTTTCCATTAGAAACATTCATCAATCCATTGGGTACAGCCACTTTAATATCTGCACCATTATCGGGTTCGTCACTTAAATGATCTTTGTTCGGAAACCACAAACTAGCGCCATCTCCTTGAACCGAAACACCTATAAAATGATTTCCTTTATCGTCTTTATCAAACACAAAACCACCATCCCAAGGTGGTCTTTTAGCTTCGGTTGGTTGGCCAGAATAGTAAACACTGATTTTGTTTTGTTGCTCCGCAGCTAATGTTTCGTCAAAAGAAATAAATATTGCGTCGTGCTTGCGTTTATAGTCAACTTTATGTTCTTCAAATACAATGGAATCTATTTTCATTGATTTGTACAAATCGATTTGCATTTTTGGTAAATCTGCCAGGGTTTCAAATTGAATGTGGTTTACGCCAGTAATAAATTTTTTCTCTGGATTTATTTTGATATCGAGTTCATAATGCAAGACGTTGTAATTTTCGCGTTCTGCTCGAAGTCCACCACGTAAACTATCGGCTTCAGTAAATTGTGGTCGTTGCTCTAAGATTTGACTTTGTACCCAAAAAGAGGTAAGAAATAAGATGCTAAAAAAAAATAACTTTTGCATGTCATTGTATTTTCATCAAAAATATAACTTTTATTGAAGTTTAGCTTTGCAGTTTGGCTATAATATTTCATTTATTTATTAAGTTTGAAGGCGGAAAACAAAAGTATCGATATCAATTTTTTAAAACCTATTTAAAATGAATTCAATTCGTACATTCTTAGTTTTAGTATTCTTTGTAACACTAAATTTTGCTTGTCAAAATGATAGCCAAATTGTAGAAGGAAAAGTGGTTAATGTCCAAAATGGAAAAAGCATAACAGGCGTAATGGTTCAAGTAATGGGAACAGATTTAAACACAAAAACCAATAAAGAAGGAGTGTTTAAAATAAATACCAGAAAAAGAGGGGAGGAGTTGATTTTTACTCATAAGTTGTACGAAATGAAACGCTTACCTATTGAGGATGAAAAGAGAATGAATGTCGAATTGAAACGCAAACAACTGAAATTAAATCGCAGCGATATCTTTGAAGACAAACTAAAAGAAGTAGAAGGAGAAAAAACAACTTCTGAAACAACAGCCGATTAAAACAATAAGTAGCCCAAAGAAAGACTTACAAACTGACTTCTGCCACTTTTGTTTTGAAACGTATTGGTAATACCGAAGTTATACCTGAAATCCAGTGTTAATTTAAACGGTAAATCTACGCCAACACCCATAACGCCCCAAACTTTTTGGTTGTTTAATTGTTGAGACGTATTGTCGTCCATCAAAAAACCAACTTGTGGGCCCAATTGAAAGTTGATAATATTCATAAACTCTAGACGGGCCAAAATAGGAAATAAAACATAATCGATTTGAAGTTCTTCGCCGTTAAGTTTGGCTCCTTGATGCGAATAAAGCGCTTCTACTTGCGCTCCTACAAAAATGGTTTGAAAGCGAGCAAAAAAGCCGCCTTGATATCCCGTTTTACGATCATAATTGCCCAAATAAGTCAAGGAAGATGAATTGATACCGCCTTTGATACCAACATCTAAATTTTGAGCAGAAGCCGTAGTCGAAATAATAAAAATCAGAAAAAAGCTTGATAAAAACCGTTTCATAGTTATAATCCTGTACGGTCAAAAATAGGCTTTTGATTGAAAATTTAAAATTTTATGCGTAATTTTTTATTGAATTTCTTTTAATTCACTAAAACTCAAGTCCATTAATGGGTAATCTTCCCATCCATCATAGTCAAAATGCCACCATTCTGAAGGGTAAACGCTAAAGCCAAAATGCGTCATTATGCCAATTAATAGTTCTCGATTTTCAATAACGTCTTCAGGTAAATCAGTATAATCTGGGTGGGCAACTTCGGTAAAATCGTCGTAACCGGTTGGCATATCTAGTTCTTCATTGGTGTTTTTATCGATAAGTGTTAAATCTATTGCGCAACCTCTGTTATGGCGGGAGCCAAACTCTGGATTGGCTACAAAATCGCTATTGGGGTAGATATCGTAAAACATTACAGTTGCTTGGTAGGGGCGGTAGCCATCAAAAATTTTAAGTTTAAGGTCAAGTTGAGAAAGCGAATCTTGAACTTCAACTAAGGCTTCAGCAACAGGTTTTCGAGCAAATGCATCAGCTGAAGGATAAATAATTTCACCTGTGAAATTATTTTCGGTAGCATAACGAATATCAAATTCAATTTCAGGATGTATTTCTGATAAATCAATCACTTCAAGATTGGGATTATTAGCAACTTGTTCTTGGTGCTCTTCAATATCATCAACAATATCTAAAGAATCTGAATAATCGTTGCTGCTCGTATTGTTGTCGTCTGAGCAAGCGGTCAATAAAATTCCTGCAGAAAAAAAAGTAAAAAAAGCTCTTAACATAATTGATTTATTTTTGGTGTTTCCATCTTTTGTGTGTCCAGAAATAAAGTTCTGGTCGGTTTCTTATTTGTTCTTCTAAGTGATTCAAATATGATTTAGTCAATTCAAAATTAGGAATACTTTTGGTTTCATTGGCTAAGGTAATGATTTCTGCTGAATAATAGCCTTGCTTAAGTTTTTCAATTTTAAGGTAATGAACACTGTAGTTGAATCGTTTGGCTAGCAATTCGGGACCGATAAATACAGGCGTCGTAGTTCCCATAAATTTCTGCCAATATTTAGCGTTATGTAGTTTAGGCGATTGGTCGGCAATCATTCCGTAACCAGCTTTTTTGTTTCGGAGTTTGTTTTTAGCCATTAGTTTAGGGAGGTCATTTTTATCGACCATAGTGGTGTCAAATCGACTTCTTATTTTGCGAACTAGTTGATCGAAATAAGGATTGCGCAAACGTTTATAAACACCATAGCTTTCGTAATTCATTCCGTATAATTTTAGCGCTGTAATCCATTCATAATTCGCATAATGACCGCATAAATAAATATTGCTTTTTTCCAAAGCTTCAATCTCCTTAATTTTTTCTGGGTTTTTAAAAACAAAGCGTTGCTTTAATTCCTTGGCAGAAATGCTTATTGTTTTAATCATTTCAACGATTAAATCGCAAAAATGCTGGTAGGATTTTTTTTCAATTTCAAGACGTTTTTCTTTTGAATAGTTTGGAAAAGCCAACTTAAGGTTAGCTCTAACTACTTTTTTTCGGTAACCAACCAATTTGTAAATCAAAAAATACAAGCCTTTAGAAAGCCCATACAGAATGCTAAATGGAAGCCATGAAAGTAATTTTAGGATCGGATAAATTAAATAAAAAACGATTCCTTGCATAGGTTGATTTTTTTTCCAAATATATAGTATATTTGGGTTTTTACAGAATTCAACTATGAAAGGAATCCAACTCGTAACTTTATTGATTATAGCTGCCAATGTTTTTGTATCGTTTAGAGGGTTCCGGGATTTTTCTTTTTTTCACAAATATAAGTTCAATATAGCTGAAATTCAACGTGGTAACCGTTTTGTAATCTTTTCTTCAGGCTTTCTTCACATAGACCAACTTCATTTGTTTGTGAATATGCTAACGCTGTTCTTTTTTGCAAATTCGGTTATACAATATTTGGGTTCATTTCAATTTATAATCGTTTATTTTATAAGTTTAATATTAGGAAACTTTATATCCTATCAATTTCATAAAAACGAACCACATTATTCAGCTGTTGGCGCTTCTGGCGCTGTTGTAGGTGTATTGTATTCCGCTATTTTACTGCAACCTGATATGATGTTAGGCTTGTTTTTTATCATACCGATTCCTGCTTATATATTTGGAATTGGCTACTTGTTTTATTCCATTTATGCCATGAAACAACGAAGTGATAATATTGGTCACGATGCGCATTTTGGGGGCGCTGTCGGTGGTTATATAGCTACACTTGTGTTGGCACCTTGGGTGATTTCTGAAAGTTTACTAATGGTTATTTTGTTAGCTATTCCAATTATTATCTTATTTGTACTTCAAAAAATGAACAAAATATAACAGATTATGAAGCCTACGCATCGACTTATTTTAATCGTATTTATTGTTCAGTTGGTTTTTTATGGCAGTATTTTTTACACCTTTGAAACCATTAGTACCACTGGAGCGCCTAATCGTTATAATGTGGTAATCACACCTTTAATTTTCACTATTATTCTTACATGGTTATTGTTTTCAACCTACAAATCACGGGTAAGAAAAAAAGGTGTTGTCAAATTGAACAATAAAAATTTATTGGTAGGAGCACGAAGTGAACTTAATTTTAAAAAGAATAAAAATCAATTTTTTAAAGAAATTAAAGAAGATCATTTTTTTAGAGATTGTCATTTTATTGAAAAAAATATGAGCATAGAAGTTGTTGTTTTTTATCCTTTTGGTTTGAAAGAATACATCCTAGTTGATTTTGAAAATGAAGTGATTTCCTTGTGCAGTAAGCCCAACTTCTTTCAAATTTACGGCCCTTTTGGAACTGGAATTCGCAAAATGGGATATGTTGAATATATGGTTGAAGAAGAACCCTTAGATATTTAGACTTCAGTTTTTTAGGTCGATTCTTTTGTTAACTGTATCTTTATACTATTATTTTACCAAAACAACTTTAAATTAATGCTGTTTCTTATCAAAAAACACGTTTCACTTTATCCCAAAAAGCCGAATAAGATTATTCGGTTTATTAGATCTAAATGGTTGTTGCGTATTGTATTTTTTGTGTTGTTAACCGTTTTGACTCAAGTTGGTGGAATTATTTATGCTTTATCAATTTGGTTAGTTAACCGCTTTTCGATTCGTTCAGTATGGAAACGATTTGCATTGTTTTTCTCCCTTTATTTCTTGGTTTCTTTAGGAATTGTTCCGCATTTAGCCAGTTTTTTTGGAAGAGAAAAAATTACTCATAATAAACACCTTAAAGCGCATTCGCTTTTTTATGTACTCACGAATCGAAATTATGTAACACCTGAATTGAATTCGATTTTAAACGAAACTGCTGCTAAAATAGCGACAGAATACCCTGGCATTCAGTTGATTTATTTAGATGCTAACTTTCCGTTTATTGATGGTTTTCCTTTATTGCCACACCGTTATCATAATGATGGAAAAAAAATAGACATCACTTTTATCTATAAAGAAAAAAAACAATTTAGCAATCTAAAACCAAGTCTTAGCGGCTATGGTGTGTTTGAGAATCCAATAGGAAAAGCAACTGATTATGTAAATATTTGTAAATCGAAAGGCTATGCGCAATATGACTTCACAAAATATGTAACTATGGGCTTGATGAATCCTAACTTGCAGTTTTCAAATATTGCCAACAAGTTTTTTGTCGACCAACTAATCAACCAACCTAAAGTTGAAACAATTTTTATTGAACCGCATTTAACGACTCGTCTTCAACTTGAAAGCGAAAAACTAATCTTTCATGGATGTGGAACAGTTAGACACGATGACCATATTCATGTGGAGGTTCAGTAAACTAATGCTTGGATAGCCAATTCAATAAACTCATAAAGTTTTGCGGCGCTAAACCGTGACCTACAGGATATTCTTCATAGGTGCAATCGATGTTTAACTGTGCTAAAAACGGCTTGTTTTTTCGAGCCCAATCAACTGGTATCACTTGGTCTACACTGCCGTGCGAACTATAAACTTTAAGCTTGCTAAAATCCTTTTCCTTGTAGTTAGCATCAATCATTTCAGTATCGATGTAACCGCTTAAAGCAATTACTCGAGTAAATTTTTCTGGATAACTTAAGGCTAGCGAATAACTTAAAATTGCTCCTTGACTAAATCCTAATAAATAAATTTGATCAGCATCAATTGGATAATTCTCAATCAATTCGTCAACAAATGTATGAATCAATTTTCTTGATGCTACAGCTTGCTCTGTATTGCTGAATTTCCCACCATCAGTATCAAAATTAATTTCATACCATGCATTTCCGTATGGTTGGAGCGGGTGAGGAGCTTTTGCAGAAACCACCATATATTTTTCGGGCAATTCGTTTGCAAACGAAAACAAGTCATTTTCATCGCTGCCATAACCGTGCAACATTAGTATAAGCGGTGCTTTTTCTTTTAAATTAGATGGTCGAACTAAATGTGTAAGCGACAAATCTTTTGTAGTCATATTAAATTATTTTTTTGAAAAACTTTTGGCTAAATGGACCGATTAATGGAATTTCGTTAAATTTTTCCATTACGGCTCCAATAAATCCGTAAATCCATAGAATAAAATAGGATAAGTAAAAAGCAGCGCCAATCATTAGGTTGATAAAATCACTAAAATAAGCACCCAAACCGTTCACTAAAACGCCAAATAAAATTAGCATTAGGTGAATTCCTAGTGCCTGACGAATGTGGAAGCTAGCAAATTTATTTTGATCTTCCATATTCATAAAAATCGCAATAATGCTACCAAAAATGGTTAGATAACCAACGATAGCAGCTGATTTACCTTTTCGTTCGGGCGGTGTTTTTTTTACATTCATAAGGCATTATGCGGTTAAGAGTTCAATTACTTTTCCTTTTAGCTTTTCTCCCACAAAAATACTGTTTTTTGAAGCGGAATATAGGTTGTTTTCAGAAAACTCAAATTCTTCAGTTGGATTGAATAAGGTCAGATTAGCTAATTCATTTTCTACAATGGAGTTGGAAGCGATGCCGAAAACCGATTTTCCATTTGTTAGCACTTGCACACTTAGCTCAGTTCCTAAAAGTTGATTAAGCGCTGGGAATGCACTTTCTAGACCAATTGTGCCGTAAGCTGCTTGTTCAAATTCCATTTTTTTGGTTTCCTGATTCATCGGTCTATGGTCGCTGGTAACCATATCTATTGTTCCGTCTTTTATTCCTTCAATTAAGGCTTGAGCATCGGTTTTGTCTCTTAAGGGCGGAAAAACTTTGTATTTTGAATCAAATTCTTCCAAGGCATCGACACTGAAAAACAAATGATGAACCGAGGTGCTACAGCTTACATTTAGTCCTTTTAATTTTGCTTCTCGAATCAATTCAACCGATTTTTTTGAAGCGATTAGTGGAATGTGAAGTTTCCCTCCAGTATATTCTAATATAAATAAATCTCGTGCTACTTGCAATTCCTCTGAAAGCGATGGAGCCGATTTTAATCCTAAATAGGTACTTTCTATACTTTCGTGAACTTGGGCATTGCCCATAATATTTTTTTCTAACGGAAATGAGCAAACCAAACCACCAAAATTTTGCGTGTATTGCAAAGCGATTTTTAATAAATTGGGGTTGATAATTGGCTGCAAATCATCGCAAAAAGCAATTGCCCCAGATTGATGCATATCGAATAATTCGGCTAGGTCTTTTCCTTCACCTTTTTGTGTAAGTCCACCAATTGGATGTAGATTTACCGACGAATTTTGAGCTTTTGTTTGAAGGTTTTCAATTAAATTTGCGTTATCGATAAACGGAAAAGTAGAAGGTAACAAGGCAACATCGCCGAAACCACTTTTTTCGGCAACGCTAAGTCCGTTGGTAATGGTTTCCCGCTCTTCATATCCAGGTTCGCCAAAATGAACTTGAGAATCGAACCAAGAGGGAGAAATGTGTAAATTGTCTTCAGCAATTATTCGGTCTGCTTCGACAGACAGCTGGTCTTCTATAGATTGTATTTTTCCATTTTCAATTAAAATATCTTTAGATTGAAGGTGGTATGGACTTTTAGCATCGACGATTACAGCAGATTGAATTAAAATTTTCATTTAAATTTATTTTACAAAGCGCAAGATGAGCATCTCTATGATTAAAAATATTAGCGCAAAAATAAGAAACCACATCCAAAGCTCAGTGATTTTATTTTTTTCGGTTTCATTATCAAAAAAGTCAGTTACCGCAAAGTGTTTTTGATGATTGCTTACTTTTTCAATAGCTAAATACTGCAAATCACTTTCGTTTCGGTTGAAATTAAAACTCAAATATTTCAAAAGACTATCCTTAGCAGTTACTTCAAAATTCCCTGATTTAGAAGGAACTTCATTCGTTGTAATTTGCGTATAATTTTTTAGTTTTTGTTGCAAAGGAATTACGTCTTCTTCTGGATTTTTTAAATGAATTACTTGATCTCCAGATAAAGTTGTATTGATTCTAAATTTTTCTTCTTTCCCGATTTCAGCATATAAATTAACTGATTGAAATGCTTTTTTTGCCATGTTATAAAATGTGGGAACAATTAGCGGAGAAGCCGTAAAATTAGTATTTTCAGCGACTAAATTTCCAGTGAATAAAAAGGCTTTTTCTTTCCCGATTAAGAAGGGTGATTGATTTGAAAACCGCAAAGCGGAATAGTTATTTGCCGTTAACGAATAACTTTTTTGTACGCTCGGGTAGTCAAAATTATTAACTTGGTTTAAAAAAACCGAATCGAATAAATAGTGATCAAAATTGATGTTAGTGATTTGTAAATCTTCCTGAATTTGTTGATTAAAATACGGCAATTCTAAGTTTGACAACAATTCTTGGTAATCTTGATAAACTATTTCTGTTCCTGGAATAAGAATTATAACCCCGCCTTCTTCTACAAAAGTAAGCGTATTTTTTAGCAAGCTCGGATTGATGTTGTTGAGTCCGTTTAGAATTAAAACATCGGTTTTGAGTAGCGCTGCAAAATCTAAGTTTTCAATAGAAGTGTCAGAGAAATTGAACTCGTCGTTGGAATAAATTCGTTTTAAAAACCTACTTGAGGTGTTTTTTTCTGAAACGCTTAGTACATTAATGGTTTCTTGCTCATTGATACTAAAAAACAGTTCATTATCGTATGTTAATCCACGATCTTCAATTTCTATTCTTCCTTGTGGAAAGGCTTTTTTCTCTAAACTTAAGGTAGTCGATTGACTTTTTTCGCGGTCGAATTCCAAGGTTTTTTTACCGAGCAGTTCTTCATCATTATAAACCGATAAGTTGATTTTTGATTTTACCGGCGATAAAGAATTAACTTGAATATGAAGCTCGTTTTGGTTTCCTTCACTGCTTAAGCGCGCTTCATCGACTGAAAAATTACGCGTATTTTCTGGCGTTAACTGAACTAAATGAAGCGAAACCTGATCATCTTCTAATTGATTGATAGTTTCCTGTTTTGCCTGTTGAAAATCAGAAATCAAAACTACTTTTTTTTCGGTGTTTTCTTTAGAAAGTAGGTTTTTCGCTTTCTGATAAGCGTTTTCTAACTGCAAGCTTTTAGGCGAAAAATCTAACGAAAGCAATTCTTCTTTAAGCTCGTTTTTAGTTAAACCTTTAAAAGTTTTATCGTTGGTTACAACATTAATTAGCTGCTCTTCCTTGGTGTTAGTAATAATTTCTTGCACAGCTTGTTGTAGCAAACTTCCTTTTTTTCCTGGCATTTGCATGCTGAATGAATTGTCTAAATAAATAGCTGTTTCTTGTTTTTTGGTAGCCGATTCGGAGTGCGGTAAATAGGGTTGTGTAAAAGCTAAAATTAAAGCTGAAAAAATAAGTAGTCGCGTTAATAGCGTCAACCATTTTTTTAGTTGTGAACTTTTTCGGCTTTGGACAACAACTTTTTGTAAAAAAGCAACATTGGTAAACGCAACTTTTTGAAATCTTCTAAGCTGAAACAAATGAATAATGATAGGGATGAGCAGTAAAAAAAGCCCGTACAAAATTTCTGGGTGTTTCAGCAGCATATTTTTTTAGTTCAAATATAGAAAATGCTCGAGCTTATCGAGCATTTTCTAACTAGTTTTTGAGTAAATATTATCGTTCTACTTGAAATTTGAATTTCGTGTATTTACCGACTTCAGATTCAAGATTAATTTCACCTCCAAGGTTATGAACCAATTTTTTTACGGTAGATAATCCTATGCCATTGCCCTGATTTCCTTTGCGGTCTTTGTCCGTTGCTGTTTGAAACAAATTAAAGACTTCGTTTTGCTTTTCTTCAGGAATTCCGATGCCATTATCTTTTATCGTAAAATGGTAGTAAAAATCATCTACCACACAATCAATATCAATTCTGATGGTGTCTTTATCGTTGTATTTTACACTATTGCCAATCAGGTTTAATAAAATTTGCTCCAGAGCAATGCGATTGCAATGCATAGCGTGGTTTTTTCGAGGAAAATTGATTTCGCAATCATCATTAATATCTAAAATATCAATTATTTCTTCTAGCAATTCATTCAATTCAAAATGCTCAGAAGTATTTTCTTCTGTTATCGAATCACTTTCATAGTGTGCTAAAATATTAGTGATGTAATCGCTGAGTTTAAAAGCAGATTGCTTCAAATTAGACAAATATTCTTTACCACTTTCATCTAAATCGTTAAGGTATTTCGATTTTAAAATATCGATGGTAACAATCATATTTGCTAGCGGCATTTTCATATCATGGGAAACTACGCCAGCAAAATTCTTTAGTTGAGTATTTTTCTCTCTCAAGAGTTTTTGAGTTTCTCTCAAGCCGTTATTTTTTGTTCGTAATTCGAACAATTTCACCACTTGGTTGGCTAAATAAACAAGTGATTTTTGCTGTTTTTCGGTTAATTTTCGTGGTTCATCATCAACAACACAAAGTGTTCCTAACGCGTAGCCTTCTTCGTTTCTTAAAGGAACACCAGCATAAAAAATAATTGGATTTTCTCCAAAAGTATAAGGATTGTCTTTAAAACGCGGATCGGATTGCGCATCGCTGACTTCAAATATTTTTTGATCGTGTTTAATGGCTTCTTTGCAAAACGAATATTTATATTCTTCTTCTTGAGGTCTTGTCCCGATGCAAGATTTAAACCATTGTCTTTCCTTGTCCAACAAAGAAATTAAAGCAACTGGTGTGTCGCAAATTATCGATGCAAGTTCTGAAATTTCATCAAATTCTTGTTCTGGTTTGGTGTCCAGAATGTTGAGTTTCTTTAAAGCAAGCAAGCGCTTTTTTTCGTCAGTTGGAAATGGAGTATTTTTCATCTAAAACAAATATGCTGCAATATAATTAAAAATAATTGGAGCGTAAAATGCACCTTCTGTATTTAGACTTTAAAAATCTTCTAAAGCACCTAGTCCAAATAAGGCAAAATCATATTTTACAGGATCTTTTGGGTCTAATTTACGTAATTTTTCATCTAACTCTCTTAGTGCTTTTGCATCGTTTTGCTTTCGTTCAAGTAAGCCTAAACTACGTGCAATTCTCCCTGAATGTACATCTAGTGGACAAGACAATTTTGCGGGTGAAATGTTTTTCCAAATACCAAAATCTACACCGTTTAAATCATTTCTAATCATCCATCTCAAAAACATATTGATGCGTTTGCAAGCTGAATTTTTTTCAGGATTACTAAGGTGCTTTTTGGTTCTTTGCAAATGTGGAAGTGAAAAAAATACACTTCTAAATTGATGGATTGCCGGTTGCAAAGAATCTTTAGTTTGATGTTGTGTGAAAATTTCCTCTAAGCCATTTTTTTGCGTGTAAATATGCTGCAAGGCTTTTATAAAATACATCAAATCCTGCGGCTGAAAGGTTCTATGCACGAAGTTTTTAAGTTGTTTTTCATCATCAGGTTGAAAGTTTGTTATAAACTCAAAAGGAGAAAAATCCATCAATTGCATTAAATTTCGGGCGTTTTTCAAGATCATTTTTCGGTTTCCCCAAGCAATAGTTGCGGTCAAGAAACCAGCAATCTCAATATCTTCCTTTTTCGAAAATAAATGCGGAATTGAAATAGGGTCGGTAGCAATAAATTTTGGTTGGTTATATAAGCTTACTTTTTCGTCTAAAAACGATTTTAAGGTCGGCCAATCTTTCATTATTTAAAGATATTTCCGTCTTGCATTTCAAGCTTTCTATCTGCCATATTTGCCAAATCTTCATTATGAGTAACAATAACAAAAGTCTGTCCAAACTGATCTCTTAAATCAAAAAACAACTGGTGTAAATTTTCAGCTGAAGCAGAATCTAAATTTCCTGAAGGTTCATCGGCAAAAACCACACTAGGATCGTTTATTAACGAACGCGCAACGGCAACACGCTGCTGCTCTCCGCCACTAAGTTGATTTGGTTTGTGTTGAATTCGGTCGGCTAGACCTAGAAAACCAAGAATTTCTTCGGCTTTTTTCTCGGCGACTTTTTTTGGAGTGTTGTTGATGAAAGCTGGAATACAGACGTTTTCTATCGCTGTAAATTCAGGTAAAAGTTGATGAAACTGAAAGATGAATCCGATGTTTTGATTTCTAAATTTTGCCATCTCGCGAGAACTCATTTTAAGCACTTCCTTATTGTTTATCACCAGCGTTGGTTGCTGTTTTTTATCGGCAGATTCCAGGGTTCCTAAAATTTGCAAAAGCGTAGTTTTTCCAGCACCAGACGCACCAACTATAGAAACTATTTCTCCTTTTTGAATGTGTAGTTCGACACCTTTTAGGACTTCTAAATCGCCGTAAGTTTTATGGATTTGCTTAGCTTTTATCATTGCACTTCTTTTAGTGAATGCGAATGTACTAATTTTTAACGCACTTATGACTTACTAATTTATCGTTAAACCTGATTTTTTTGTTTAATTATAATATACTTTTGGTGAACAAATATTAATAAACAATAATGAATTTAAACACGGCAACTTTAGCAAATGGTTGTTTTTGGTGTACCGAAGCTGTGTTTCAGCGTTTAAAAGGTGTGCATTCAGTTAAGCCTGGATTTACAGGCGGTAAAATAAAGAATCCGCCATATCGCGAAGTTGTGATGGGCAGAACTGGACACGCAGAAGCTATTCAAATAGAATATGATGCTGATGTAATAGATTATAAGACAATCTTGTACGTTTTCTTTTCGACACACGATCCAACAACGTTAAACCGGCAAGGTTACGATGTAGGAACACAATACAGAAGTGCAGTTTTTTATCATGATAATAATCAAAAAGAAGTTGCAGAAAGCGTTATCAAATACTTGGAAGAAGAAAAATTATTTGAAGATAAAATTGTTACTGAAATAACTCCAGCGTCTTCGTTTTATGAAGCTTCAGAAGAACATCAAGATTTTTATAACCAACATAAAGAAATTAAATATTGTGAACTAATTATAGATCCCAAATTAAAATTACTGCAAAAACGTTTTCAATATTTATTAAAATAAATCCTATGTCTTATACTTTTACAGAAGATTATCCTGAATTATCAACCCAATCTATTCAAGAAAGCTATTCTTCAATCATACAATCGATTGGAGAAGATGCTAGTAGAAATGGAATATTGAAAACACCAGAAAGAGCAGCAAAAGCTATGCAGTTTTTGACGCAAGGATACGAAATGAATCCTGAAGAAATTTTGCGTTCCGCAATGTTTGAAGAAAACTACGATGATATGGTTTTGGTCAAGGATATTGAGTTGTATTCTTTATGCGAACACCACATGCTTCCTTTTTTTGGAAAAGCTCATATTGCTTACATTCCCAATGGAAAAATTGTTGGTTTAAGTAAACTGCCTCGTGTAGTTGATGTTTTTGCAAGGCGATTGCAAGTTCAAGAACGCTTAACACACGATATTTTAGAATGTATCAACACTACTTTGCAACCTAAAGGTGTGGCTATTGTAATCGAAGCGCAGCATATGTGTATGATGATGCGAGGCGTACAGAAACAAAATTCGGCGACGACAACTTCTGGTTTTAGAGGCGAATTTGAACGAAACGAGACTAGAAATGAGTTTTTACGATTGATAGGTAAATAACTGCTAGTTTCGTATTATTGGTTGTTTGGTTGAACCTGCGCAGTATTGCGCAGGTTTTTTTACTATAAAAAAAACGGTTTTAAGATGAATTTCTTAAAACCGTTTAATGGAAATAATCAAAAATTAATTAACTTCTGTCACCGTGGTCGTCGTCATCATGATCATGATGATCTCCGATTTCAATATCAGTAAATGCTTCAGCTTGATTTCCAGCTTCATCTAATGCAATTACTCCAAAATGATAGTCACCTTCAACAACTTCGGTAGGAATATCAATTTGGATTTCTACATTATCGGTATTTCCAGATAAGGCTCCAGTAACTTCATAAGCCCATTCTTCCAGGTGATCATCTTTAAAATCTGATCGGTGTTCATGTCCATCACCTGCATAATGAATTTCGATTTTATAGCTCACTAATGCTTCATTATCGGTAAAGTCAATATCTACAGGAATGCTTTCTCCTGACTCAAATGCTTGTGCTTCATTTGGAGAAATAACGTTTATTTCTGGTCTCTGATTGTCCAATGAATCATCATCGCTACTACAAGAAGCTACAAGTAAGGTACTAATAATACTGAGGTATAATAAAAAATTGCGTTTCATTTTGTTTGTGTTTTTGAATTAATTTAGTTTATATTTTAAATTTTTTAGTTAAAATGATTCTTGGTGGTGCTCTAGGCTGTTGACTATGTTTACTAGTTGATTGAAAAAAAAGACTTCTATGACAGTTAACTTTGTACTTATCAATTGAAAATGATGACAATTCAACAGCGTAATTTAGTAGGACAAAATCATTATTTAGGTAATGGAAATCACTACAAAAATGCGTTTTTAATCCTGATTTTGTTTGAAAGATAAAACCATCATTAAAACCTTTTTTAGCATGCTCAAAAATGATGTAATGCAAGCTGTTTGCGCTTATTTGAAAATTGATAAGCAGCAATAAAAACAGGGTGATATGTAGCTTTTTGTTATGCATTATTTCCAAACGGAATACGAATCATTAATTGAATATTTCTGCCCATTTCAGGAATTTCTAGGGCTCTATAAAAATTAGTATGATTAAAATATTTTTCGTTGAATAAATTTCTACCTTCTAATCTAATATTGGCTTTAAATTTTCCTAAAACTAATTCAGTTTGTACTCCTACACCAAAAATTTGATATCCAGGCGTGGTTCTTTCATTTTGAGCAATTCTATCTTGTTCCCATACTTTGTTAGTGTTGAGGTAAACCTTAGCGTTGGTAAATTTTTTGTCGAGATGAAATTGGTAAGAAATTTCTGCAAAAGCGTTTATTGGTGGTGAAAAAGGCAAGGGATAATCTCTGGCAGAATTTCCAGTGTCTTGGCGGTTCCACAGGTATTCAAAATTAGTTGAAACCAGCCAATTATCAAATACTTCTTGTTCGTAAAATAATTCGATTCCTGACATTACTGCAGCAGATTCGGTATATTGATTGATTTGACCACCATGTGGCAAAGGCGAAAAATTACCTGTTGGTTTTAAAAAGATATAATTATCAAAATAATAGGCATACGGATTCAAGCTAAAGGTTTTATTTCTATCCTGATAGGTTACTTTCGTATCGAAAACAATTCCCTTTTCAGGATTTAAGTCTGGATTACCACGTTCGTGTCTAAACGATCCATGATGAATTCCGTTAGAAGCCAATTCTATAGCGGTTGGAAGTCTAAAATTGGTTCCCGTAGCTAGCGATAAACTCCAATTTTCTGTAGCTTGATATTTAGCACTTGCTAATGCGTTAAAATTGCTAAAACTTCTATTGGTTTCGGTGCTTCTTTCAGCAAAAGATTGCGCTTCTGAGGTGTTATAATTTCTATTGACTAAGTATTCATACAAAAGCGGGTCATAAAACGAATCGATATTCATTTGAGCAAAATCTGCACGAATACCTAAATCGAAAGCTAACCGATCGTTATAATCGTATTGATGGATTCCAAAAACTCCTAAAGTTGATCGACGATATTCTGGAAGTAAAAAGTTAAAACCAGCAATTTTATTGTTTTGATGTTGTGCTTGAATTCCAAGAGTAGTTTGATGCTTTTTAGAAAAATGATGTTTAAGTTTTAGCGAAGATTCTACCGTGTTTAAATTGAAATCTAACTCTTGATTGGGATTGTTTTCTGGTGGTTCTTGATTTCCATAATGGGTATGAAACAAACTCCATTCTTCACGATTATTATTTTGATAACTCATTAGAAATATCAAAGTAGACTTATCGAAAAACCATTTGTTTTTGCTAATAATTTTTAAGTGATTTGATTTTTGATAAGGGAAATCTATGTTTCTTCGGTCACCATCATCTTGTGTGCGAATAATTGAAGGAACTCCGTGAGCTCCAGGAAAATAACCAGATTTAGAATAATTGTTACTAATACTTAGTATCGATTGAAATTTATCGGTTGTGTATCCAAATTGAGTCATGAAATTTCGTTCATTTCCAGCGGTATTCATCAAACGTTGATTTTCAACAGGCATCCTCACATTAAGATAAGTAATGGTGTCTGTAGGTAAATTGTAATCACCGTAATCTGTTATACTCGACCTAAACTTAAAAAAGAAGTTGTCTTTTTTGTAATTGAAATTGATGGAGTTAGCAATACTTTGACTAACGCTTCTACCAAAAGCTCGGTATTCGCCTGAAATTCCTTCGTTTTCAGGAACTTTATCATTGGTTATTTTTAAAACACCGCCTATAGCATCACTACCATATTCAATGGCGCCGACACTTTTTACCACTTCAACTTCTTCGGTTGAAAAAGCATCTATCTCTAAGCCATGATCAGAGCCCCATTGTTGCCCTTCGTGGCGAGTGCCATTTTCAGCAACAACTATTCGGTTAAAACTCAGGCCGCGAATAATTGGCTTTGAAGCTCCCGAACCAACTTCTATAGCGTTTACTCCTGGAATCCGTTCTAATGATTTTGCAAGAGAACCTGAAAAGTTTTCTTTAATGTAATTATTATCAACTTGAACTGAATTAATCATTTTTGAGGACACTTTTTGACTAACCAAAACCTCATCTAACTGCTCTGTTTTTGGTTGTAAAACAAACTTCAACTTAGTGTTTTTATCGATATCAATAAGCGTATCAATATCTTTAAAACCCATGTAAGTAATTTGGAAATTTGCAGTTCCAGCAGAAACGTTTTTAAACTGAAAAGTTCCTTCTTCATCTGTAACAGTGTGTCCTAAATTAGAATGTACGTGGGTGCCAAACAATGGAAAATCATTATTGTCTACTACAGTTCCTTGAACTTTAAACTGAGCAAATGCCGTATGAACGCAAAGTAGCGTAATAAATAAGGTGAAATAATTGTGCATCTTAAATGTTTAATCAATAACTATCTTAAAATTACTTTTAGTTATTAGAAAAAATCTACCATATAAAAATGGTAAAAACCTAGGTCAGGTTTTTATTAAGATAGGGGTGGAGGCCGGTTGAAATATTGACCGAGTTGTTGGTGTTTTTGAAAATTAACCTGAAAACTAAATAACTCTTGTTGTTCAGGAAGTACTAGTGGTGCTTTAAAATCGTAATGGATTTCTTCAGCGATAAAATTTTTTTGAGTAGTAACGGTAAACTCGCTACAAACCTCACAACTTTCAATTTCTGGTTGATTGTCGCCTTCCAATATATGCTCAAAAGCGTGCAAATCAACTGAATTGAGGAGCACTGTAAGCGCAAATAAAAGATGTAGTATGTAGGTGTTAATTCTCAACAGAAAAATAATTTGGCACAAAGCTAAGGGAAATCAATTAGTTATAAATCAATTCAACAGTATTTTAACTTATTCAGGAAATAAAAATCCGAGTCCTAATCGTTTCAACATCTTTTTTTCAAAACTCCAAAAGAAGGTAAATTGACCAAATATAAACCCGAAGAAAACCAGTAAGACTTGATAGATGGGGAAAATTACCAAAATACGTAGGCTATAGTACGCAAGTCCACCCCACATAAATGTTTCGGGAAAATTTGTACGGCTTAGGTGAAAAAAATCTAAGACCGGTTGCCCGACAAATACAGATGAAGAGCCAGTAATTGCAAAAACGAAAAAAATGATGACCAATTGGAAGTTAGATTGTACTCCCCATTTTTCTTTTAATTTATTCATACTGCAAAATTACAATACTCATCTTAATTTCTGGTTGTATTTTTCTTCAAAAAAAATGAAATACTGATACAATATATAATTTACCTCGTAACCATAATCATTAGATGGATTATAGGCAATAGGTTGTTGGTATAATTCAGCTTTCGGAACGATTTTGTTTTGAGCACGTTTATTAAATTCCTTTATAAATTTTTTATTTTCTGATTTTAAGTAGGTTTGCGATAATTTTTCTCCAGCTGATTGTTGTGTCAACCATTCTTCAAACCCTTCTTCTTGAATTGAAATGCTAAAACTAATGGAATCATTCTTTCTGTTATCAACCGTAGCTGTGGTAGCTTGTTTGACGCTTTCCAGGCTATCTAATTTTTGCTTTAGTCGATGAATTTTAGCTTCGGTTTGCGCTGTTTTTTGTTGATGACCACAAGCAGCTATGCCAACAATCGACATTAAAACAAGCACAGTTTTTATGAATTGTAATTTTCTGGTTGCTAACATTTGTTTATTTTTCAATCATATCTACAATAAATGCATCTGGATAGTCTTTTCTAACTTTTTTCAGAAACCGTTCTGCACCTAGTCGATTTTCGTATTTACCAAGAATAATGGTGTAAACCTGGCTGCCGTTGTAGTTTTTTACCTGAACTGTAATGTGTTCTTCAAAACTGGTTTTTAAATGACTCGTTAATTCAATTAAATTGGTAGCATCTTTAAAACTACCGATTTGTACACCGATAAAACTCGGCTCTATTTTTTCTGCTTTTAGGGTATAGAAAGTAGATTTAGAATGCGTATTTTCTAAAGTTTTTGGAGTGATTTTCTGAGTGGTTCTTCGCTCTTGTTCCAAAGCTTTTTCTTCGGGTTGTTTTTGTACAGACTCTTTTTCTTTTTTACTTGGTTTTTGGTTGTCAGGCGTTTCTACTTCTTGGGTTTTGGCAATATCTTTTTGTATGCCAATTTCGTGTTGTTCATCGCCGTCTATTACTTCAATTTCAACTTCTGTTGTGCCATCGCCTAAAAAATCTAATTCTTCAGCAATAGATTTAGATAAATCGATAATTCTACCTCTTATAAAAGGACCACGGTCGTTAATTATGACCACGGTAGATTTTTGATTACTCACATTGGTAACTTTCACTTTTGTACCAAAAGGCAAAGTTCGGTGAGCAGCAGTTGCTTTATTTTGATCAAAAACTTCGCCACTGGCGGTTGTTCTGCCGTCAAACTTGTCGTCGTAATAAGAAGCTAAACCCGTTTGTACTTGTGCATTTGCAACTTGACACAAAAGTATAACAACCAGAAATAGTAAGCCTTGTTTTATCATAATCAATTGTTTTGTTTACAAAATGAAATAATTTTTTCGGCTAATTCAATTCCAATTCGTTCTTGTGCTTCCATGGTAGAACCACCAAGATGTGGACTGAAACTAATTTTAGGATTCATTAATAATTTCACAGGTGGTTGTGGTTCATTTTCAAAAACATCTAAACCAGCAAAAGCTAATTCATTGTTTTCAAGCGCATCATCTAGTGCTGTTTCATCAACAAGACCGCCTCTTGCCGTATTAATAATTCCTGCAGAATCTTTCATTTTTTTCAATTCTTCTTTTCCTAATAAATATGTTTTTTGATTAGGAATATGTAAAGTTACAAAATCTGATTGAGTTAAAAGTTGATCTAAATCGAAATAAGGAATTTTAAATTCTAATTCTTGACCGTCATAAAAGTTGATGTTGAGGTGCTGATCTTTTCCTTTTCGATCATTCATAATTACTTTCATTCCTAAACCAAGACCACGTTTTGCAACGGCTTGACCTATATTTCCAAAACCGATAATTCCTAGTGTTTTACCCGCTAATTCTCTTCCTTTGCTGTAGGATTTTTTGAGCTGGTTGAATTTAGAATCACCTTCTAAAGGCATATCTCTGTTGGTGTTTTGTAAGTGCTTAACGCCAGTAAACAAGTGCGCAAAAACCAATTCGGCTACACTTTCTGAAGAAGCTTTTGGCGTGTTGATAACACTGATGTTGTTTTGTTTTGCAAAAACGACGTCTATATTGTCTAAACCAACCCCAGCGCGACCAATCAAGCGTAAATTGGGACAAGCTTGCAAAAGTTTTTTGTCAATTTGGGTACTGCTTCGTACTAAAATAGCATCAAACTTGTTGTCGTTGATGTAATTTGGTAACTGTTCTTGAGCAACTTTTATTATTTTGATTTCGTGACCAGCTTGCTTTAATAATTCGGCTCCAGCAGCTGAAATTCCATCGTTTGCAAGTATTTTCATTCTGTTTTTTTTAAGCTTTTTGTTCTAATTCTTTCATTAATTCAATCAACAAATCGACACTTTTTTGAGGCAACGCATTGTATAAAGAAGCGCGGTAACCACCAACAGATCGATGTCCATTTAAGCCATTTATTCCTGCAGTTTTCCATAATTCATCAAACTTTTCCTGCTGATTTTGATCCGTAATTTTGAAAGTAACATTCATCATCGATCGGTCTTCTTTATTAGCGACTCCAGTAAAAAGTGAATTTCTATCTATTTCTTCATAAAGCGATTGTGCTTTCTTCTGATTTTGTTTTTCAATTGCAGGAATTCCTCCTTGTTCTTCCAACCACTTTAAGGTCAAGAACGAAACATACACCGAAAAAACCGGCGGTGTGTTAAACATGCTTTTCTTTTCAATTAACGTAGTATAATTGAGCATAGAAGGAATTTGGCGAGAAACTTTTCCTAAGATTTCTTTTTTAATAATTACGAGTGTTGCTCCCGCCGGACCAATATTTTTTTGTGCGCCAGCATAAATCAAATCAAATTGAGAAAAATCAAGTTGACGCGAAAAAATATCAGAACTCATATCGCAAACCAGGGGTGAATTTGTCTTAGGAAATTCCTTTAATTGTGTTCCGAAAATCGTGTTATTACTTGTGCAATGAACATAATCAACAGCATTTGGTATGTGGAAATTTTTCGGTATGTATTGGTAATTTTGATCTTTTGAACTCGCAACAATTTCAACTTCTCCAAATAGTTGCGCTTCTTTAATGGCTTTGGTAGACCAAGTGCCGGTGTCTAAATAAGCAGCTTTTTTTTCGAGTAAATTGTAAGCCGTCATCAAAAATTGCATGCTAGCGCCACCTTGAAGAAACAAGGCTTCATAAGTTTTGTTTGATAGCCCAAGGTGTTGTAAAGCCAACGATCTAGCCGTTTCCATAATTTCGACAAAAGCATCGCTTCGGTGAGAAATTTCTAAAACCGATAAACCTGAATTGTCCAAATCTAAAACAGCTTCCGAAGCTTTCTGAAAAACACTTTCGGGTAAAATACAAGGTCCTGCGCTAAAATTATGCTTTTTCATAAATTGTGTTTATTCCAATGTAGATAAAAATTCAAGTGTATTTATTCCATCGGCATAATCCCATAATTCAGGTTGTTGCGTTTTTCCAAAATCAACATTTATAAAAGCTGATTTTTGGGAATTACCTACGATGCATTGCAGTTCTTCTTCGCGCGATTTAAGTTCGTTTTCTAGGGTGTTTAAATCTTCGTATGCTTCGTGAAAAACACAAGCTATGGGTGAACTTAGTCCTTTGTCTTCCTTTAAGATTAAAAAACCGTTATCGAGTAATTTGGCATCGCTCATCAAATAAACCGCTTTGTTGTAATCGTAATTATTGGCGTATTTGTTATGGTTGATGATATCTCGTTTTGGATACATGGCTTTGTAAAAGGCGTCAAAATCATAATTTTTTGGGACGTATAATTTTGAAACGCTACGGCAACCTAATCCATAATACCTAAAAATATCTTCGGCTAGTAATTCTAATTCTTCAGTAGTTTCATCGCCAGTAAGTATAGCAACAGAGTTTCTGTTTTTTCTGATGATATTTGGTTTGCTTCTAAAATAATATTCAAAATATCGAGCGGTATTATTGCTTCCTGTCGCAATTACAGCATCAAAATTGGTAAGTCTTTCTTGTGTAAACTCAAATTTGTCTGCAAAACTGGCATCTAATTCAATTAAAATTTTACCGATTAAAGGCAACAGCAACTTGTCATTAGAAGATAATTTTACTTGAGCAGAATGACCACAGATCAACACCGATAAAAAATCATGCAAACCAACCAAGGGAATATTTCCTGCCATTACTAAACCAATTTTTTTAGGAACAGTAGCGGTTAAATCAATTTCAGCAAGCCATTGCTCTATGTTTTTAGATTGTAATGCTTTTGCCCACGAATGAATAGCATATTTTACTTCAGTAGGGGTAAACCATCCATTGTAATTTTTGGCGCTGAGAACAAGTTGATATAATTCCTCTTGAAGTGGATGATTGAAACTCAAATCCTTATCTAAGGTAGCGATAAAATCGGTTAAAAACGAGCCTAAATTAGCATAGGTCTTTTTTCTGTTTTCTAAGCTCATAACTTTGCTTATAAGAGTAAATCTCTGTATTTTTGAACAAACTTACGTAAAAATAAAAAAATGGCGATTAAGATAACAGATGAATGTATAAATTGTGGAGCCTGTGAGCCGGAGTGCCCAAATACGGCGATTTACGAAGGAGCTGACGATTGGCGATATGCTGATGGAACTGATTTAGAAGGTGACATTGTTTTGCCAAATGGAAAGCAAGTAAATGCCGATGAGGCTCAAGAACCGATAGATGATGAGGTATATTATATTGTAGCAGACAAATGTACCGAGTGTATGGGATTTCATGAAGAACCCCAATGTGCAGCAGTTTGCCCGGTAGATTGTTGTGTTCCTGATGAAGAACACGAAGAAACCGAAGAAGAATTGCTCGGTAAACAATCATTTATGCACAAAGAATAACAGTTAATAACCTAAAAACTATAAAAGGCTTGTTCTAATTAGAATAAGCCTTTTTTTGATGTCATTTTTTTAGATTTTAACCGAAAAACGCTTGTTAATTATATTTAAATGTTATTTTTATCAAAAAAAATTAACTTGAATTATGGCTTCAAAAATCACTCTTTTTGCTGTTTTTTTTCTCCTAAGTGTAAATGTTTTTGCTTCTGATTGCGATTGCTCTAAACATTATCAATGGGTGAAGACAACTTTTGAACAAAACGATGCTGGATTTACTTATGCTATCCAGAAAAAAGGAAAAGACTCTTATCAGCAGCACAACCAAAAAATTGCGAATAAAGTTGAACATATCGAGGAGCAGGAAGAATGCATTCAAGCTTTAAATGAATGGTTAGCGTTTTTTAGAACGGGGCAACACGAAGTTGTTGAAATTAACTACTTAAGAAACAATCCTTATCAAAAACAAGTTGATGAAGCTGTAGAACTACCGTTAAATCTATCGAGTTTTAAGAAGCATTTAAGGCAAAAAGAAAGCCTCGATTTTGAAGGGATTTGGGAAGATCGATACGGAAATCAGATTGCTGTAAAAGAAATGGGAGGCGATTTTGTTGCAATTACAACAAAACCTAAACGAAGATTCTTGAAAAAAGGGAAAGTAAATTTTCGCCTTAAAATAACTGAAAACGGTGATACCTTGGCAACCCACGTTTTGTCTTCACATCAAAAGATTAATTCGCTCGAAAAATTGACCAATAACTATTTCCTTATCGGAAATTCTAGGTTGTATGAACGTGTTTACCCAAAACCATCAGATAAAGAAAATTTGAATGACTTTAAAAAAACTTTTTCAACACAGCCTTATTTAGAAAAAATAAATGATAACACAGTGTATTTAAAGATTCAAGGAATCAATCCTACATTTGTACAACCTATCGAAGAATTGATTGCTGCTAATCAAAATTTACTTCAAAATACCGAAAACCTTATTATAGATATTCGAAATTCTAGGGATGGAAACGATTCGGCTTACAATAAAATTTATCCGTATTTGTACACTAATCCAATTACCATAATCCCTAATGAATATTTTTCAACAGAATTGAACAATTTAAATCTCTTGCATTTAGAAAATTCACCTTATCATTTTTATTATAGTGAAACGGAAAAAGAAAAAGCTAAAAAAACTGTAGAAAGGTTGGAAAAAAGGAGAGGAGAATTTGTTAATCTTTATGGAAAAGATACTTTAAAAATTCAGCTAGAACCAATTCAGAATAAGTTAAAAAATGTAGCAATTCTTATTAACCAAGAAAATAGAGGAGGCAATGAGCAATTCTTATTAAATGCAAAGCAAAGTTCAAAAGTGACGCTTTTTGGAACAGCAACAATGGGCGCTCTTGATTTTTCGAATATGACACATGTAAGATCGCCGTGTGGTAATTTAAAACTCGGCTACGCAACCACCAAAAGTCTACGTTTACCAGAAAATCCAATAGATGAAACGGGAATTTTACCTGATGTTAACTTAGAAAATGTACCTCAGCATCGTTGGGTAGATTTTGCCGTAGATTATTTTAATAAGAAATAATCTTTATTCAATTTTGAATTATTTTTTGATAGCTATTAATCGATTCAGTGAGATAGAATCTGTAATTTTGGACTTCCTTAAAGCAACTTTTTATGCCGCTAGAAACCAAACATTCTTACCTTAAAATCAACGGGAATCAACTCTTTTACGAGCAAGTTATAATCGACGAAAACCGACCAACATTAGTGTTTTTGCACGATTCTTTAGGTTGCGTACAACTGTGGCGAGATTTTCCAGAGAAATTAGCCAAGGCAACCAATTGCAATATTTTTAGTTACGATCGTTTGGGCTACGGCAAATCTGATGAAATGTTGACTTCCGACCGCTCCATTAATTATTTAGAAAAAGAAGCGGACGTTTTAGCTAAAATAATTCATCAACAAAAACTCAAAAATGTTATTCTTTTTGGACACAGCGATGGCGGAAGTATAGCGCTCATTTTTGCTGCAAAACACCCAAATAAAATTGAAAAAATTCTAGTTGAAGCGGCGCATATTTTTGTGGAAAAGCAAACACTTGAAGGAATTGAAACTGCCTTAAATGCTTATAAGCATACTTCTTTACCGCAAAAACTTCAAAAATACCACGGCGACAAAGTAGAAAAACTTTTTGATGCGTGGACTAAAACCTGGAAGAAACCCGAATTTCAAAACTGGAATATAGAATATTTATTACCACAAATCAAATGTCCTTTGCTGTTTATTCAAGGTGAGATGGACGAATATGGAACCATCAATCAAGTAGATCAAACCGTGAATTTGGCTTCTGGAAAATCAGTAAAAAAAATAATTCCTAATGCTGGTCACACACCACACAAAACCCACACTGATGAAGTGGTAAAGATGGCAGTTGATTTTATTAGCATTTACTAAACTTGTTTTATCTTTCCAAAAAATAAATGAATGAAAATTCTCATCGCATACGACAGTGTAATCCCAGTTGAACGTTACGGAGGCACTCAGCGTGTCATTTGGTTTTTAGGAAAAGAATTGGTTAAACTCGGACACGAAGTAACTTATTTAGTTGAAAAAGGTTCGACTTCAGATTTTGCTAAAGTTATTCCTATAGACGAAAATTTACCTGTTCATCAACAAATTCCTGCCGATATTGATGTCGTGCATTTTCATTATTTCCCAAAAGACATTCATTTGGTAAAACAACCGTATTTAATGACGGTTCACGGCAATTTAAAAGATAAAAAAGAGTTTATTGAAAATTCTGTTTTTGTTTCAAAAAATCACGCCGAACGTTATGGTGCTACAGCATTTGTTTACAACGGATTGGATTGGGAAACTTACACTGCTCCAGATTTTAATATCAAACGAAAATATTATCATTTTCTCGGAAAAGCAGCTTGGCGCATCAAAAATGTAAAAGGAGCAATTGATATTGTAAAGCGTATTCCTAAAGCAAAACTCAGTGTTTTAGGTGGTGTTCGTTTCAATTTTAATATGGGAATTAGACTCACTTTTTCTCCAAAAATCCGATTTTATGGAATGGTTGGTGGAAACGAAAAAGACGCGCTCATAAATGCTTCCAAAGGTTTGATTTTTCCAGTAAGATGGCACGAACCATTTGGATTAGCCATTATTGAAAGTTTGTATTACGGTTGCCCCGTTTTTGGAACACCCTACGGTTCTTTAGCCGAATTGATTACACCAGAAGTCGGTTTTTGTTCTACTAGTAAAGGTGAATTGATTGAAGCTGTAAAAAATAGTCATCAATATGATGCAAAAGTTTGTCACCAATATGCGGTTGAAAACTTCAATAGCAAAAAGATGACCTTGGCTTATGTAGAAAAATACCAACAAGTTCTTGATGGCGAAAAACTAAATACGCAACAACCTAAATACATCGATACCAACGAGCCTAAATTTTTACCGTGGAATGAGTAATTCTTCAGCATAAAAAAAGCCTTCAAAACTGATTGATATTAATTTTGAAGGCTTAAAAAATTAGTTGTTTTGCCGATTAAATGGCAAAAATATCATAATCAAATTCGTAGTTTTCAATAAATTGAAGTGATTTTTCAATTTCAAAGGCCATGAGCTTATCATTTTTTACCACAGGAACTTCTTTTCTAAAGCGAGCTACAAAATCTTCTACTTTAGGAGAGCTTTTAAGCGGTTCTCTATAATATAAAGCTTGCGATGCATTAAATAATTCAATAGCTAAAACACGTTTTATATTATTCACCACGCGAATAAGTTTGGTAGCCGAATTAGCGCCCATACTCACATGGTCTTCTTGTCCATTGGAAGAAACAATAGAATCGACACTGGCAGGATGACATAACTGTTTATTTTGACTCACAATACTAGCGGCAGTATATTGTGGAATCATAAAACCACTATTTAGACCAGGATTGTTGACTAAAAATTCGGGTAAACCTCTAAGTCCAGATACCAATTGATAAATTCTACGTTCAGAAATATTTCCTAACTCTGCTAGCGCAATTGCTAAATAATCCATGGGAAGTGCAATTGGCTGCCCGTGAAAATTACCTCCTGAAATAATTTGATCTTCATCAACAAACACATTAGGATTATCGGTAACACTATTGATTTCCGTTTTCACGGCTTGGTATACAAAGTGAAAAGTGTCTTTACTAGCGCCGTGTACTTGCGGAATACATCTAAAAGAATACGGATCTTGAACATTTTTCTTTTCGCCTTCACCAATTTCGCTGTCTTTTAGCAAAGATAGAATTCGTTCAGCTGTTTTTATTTGACCACGATGTGGTCTTACATCGTGAACTAAATGGTTGAACGGCGACATGTTACAATCGAATGCATCGATAGAAACACAAGCAATTAAATCGGATAAATGTGAAATTCTAAACGTATCAATTATTGCGGAAACAGCGTGTGCACTCATAAATTGAGTTCCGTTTAATAAGGCTAAACCTTCTTTGGATTGAAGTTCGATAGGTTGCCAATTCATTTTACCTAACACTGCTTTCGCTGGCATTCTTTCTCCGTTAAAAATAACTTCTCCTCGACCTAAAAGCGGTAACGATAAATGAGCTAATGGAGCCAAATCGCCAGAAGCGCCTAAAGAACCTTGTTCATAAACTACAGGTAAAACGTCTTCGTTAAAAAAATTGATTAAACGTTCGACGACTTGTAAACTAATTCCAGAATGCCCATAACTCAAGGATTGAATTTTAAGCAACAGCATAATTTTAACGATATGATCTTCAATTTTATCTCCTGTTCCACAAGCGTGCGATAACACTAGGTTTTCTTGCAGTTGAGAAAGCTCGTTATCTGATATTTTGATATTACACAAAGAACCAAAACCAGTATTTATCCCATAAACAGGTTTGTCGTTGAGGTCTTGCTTTTTATCGAGGTAGTTTCTCGATTTATTGATATTTGAAACAGCTTCTTCGCTAAGCGCTAATTTTTGATTGTTTTTAATAATAAAAAAAATGTCTCTAATATCTAAAACAGAAGAGCTTATATAATGATAATTCTGCATAATTCTAAGCTTATAATTTGTGTTGGTTGAGCGCGCGAATTTACGTAATTTTAGTCGTTTATGAGACTTAATTGCCGAAAAGCTTCTGGTAAAAAATCAATAATATCAGAAGCAATAAGTGCCGTTTCACTTTGTTTTGATTGTGCTAAATCACCAGCAAAACCGTGTATAAACACACCTAGTTGGCAGGCTTTAAGCGGCTGATAATCTTGCGCCATCAACGCACCGATAATTCCTGCCAAAACATCACCACTTCCAGCAGTTGACATACCAGGATTACCAGTTGAATTAAAAAAGAAATCCCTTCCGTCACAAATTAATGTATGAGCTTCTTTAGCTACTAAAATAAGTCCATAATCTTGACAAAATGTTTTTATTTTTTCAAGTTTTTCAAAATCGTCTTTCCAAGCACCAATAAGTCGTTTTAATTCGCCAGGGTGTGGTGTTAAAACACTGTTTTTTGGCAATTTATTGAGTAAATCGTGGTGTTCAGTTAACAAGTTAATTCCGTCAGCATCAACTAAAATAGGTACATTTGAATTGACAATAAATTGTTCTAATGCGCTTAAAACAGAACGAGTTGTTCCAATACCTGGTCCAATAACTATTGCGCTAGGAACAAAATCAATTGGCTTATAAGCGATTTCAGTTTCACTAACACTAGGAATAACCATAGTTTCTGGTGATAGTATTTGTAAAACTTCTACACCTCTATACGGAACGAGGCAAGTAGTTTTACCAACACCGGAACGCATACTGGCTTTTGTTGTTAAAGCTATGCTGCCCATCATTCCATATTTTCCGCCAACGGCTAATAAATGACCAAAATCTCCTTTATGTGAAAATTTATTGCGCTTTTTTATAAGTGGAAAAATTTCATTTTGGGTTAAATAATAATAATTGGTTTCGATTGAATCTTGAATAAATTCTTGGTCTAAACCAATAGGAACGATTTTCCATTCTTTAGCAAAACCAGCCGTATTTGGTATTAAAAAAGGAAGTTTTGGTTGTTGAAAACTGAAGGTGATACTCGATTGAATGACCTTTTCATTTTCTTCAGGAGTGCGGTCTAAATACATACCACTAGGTACATCAATGGCATAAACAAGCTTGGTATTTGAATTGATGTGCGCTACTAATTTTTGAACAAAATCAGGCATCGGTCGGTCTAATCCAACGCCAAAAATGGCATCAACAATACGGGTATTTTCATCTATAATAGGAAAATCTTTTTCAGTAGTTATGTTTTTTAGTTTTAGATTAGTTTGTTTGAGAATTCGTTTTTCGTTACTCTGAAAATCTTTTGATTTTGTTTTGGTGTAATTCACAATAAACACTTCTATATCAAAACCTTTTTGCTCTAAAAAATAAGCTATCGCCAAACCATCGCCGCCATTATTACCAGGCCCGCAAAAAATATAGATTTTATGAGATTGATCAATTTCTTTGATTAACTCTTGAAAAGCGGCTTTTGCAGCGCGTTCCATAAGTTCCCACGAACTGATTTCCTCTTTTTTAATCGTATAATTATCGGCTTGGCTAAGTTGTTGGGCGTTTAAGATTTTCATAGTTTTTATTTTTTGAACTCACCTAAAAGTACAAAAAATAAATTTAATGGATTAAAAACTAAATCAAATAAAATTTTAAATTATTATTAAATTTGTCCCCCTAATTGATGAGTAAATTTAATTTAATTTTTACTTATTATGAGTTATTGTTATTTCTGGGTTCAATTTAATTATGGAAGCAACAAATTCTTCATTTGAAAATGGACTGATGTAGATTTCGTCGTATTTGTTGTATTTTATGATTAGTCCATTTCTTGCAGTAGCTGGTTTTAGTCCAGACCAAAGTGTTTTATTAATGACAATTTCGGTAATTTTTTTTAATTCTATTTTTCCAGTAATTGGTCCGCTTTTGTAGTGTAAAAAATTCTTGTCTAATCGATAATTGGTACGCGCATAAATGGACCACAAAAAGACTGATAATAAAGCGAACAAGATTACCAACGGATAATTCATTTTCCATCCGTCATAGTAAATTTCTGAAGCAATAAAGAGCAAAATGATGAGGTTGAACCCAAATATTAGCACTTTAAAAAAAGTGTCTTTTCTGCTTTTGAAAGTTTTCATTCTATTATTTATATCTTATCCAGCGCTCTCGCATTCGGTCACCATCGGTTTGCATTCCTTCGTGAAACCACATACCATCTTCAAATTTGATGCTAAATTTTAAACTTCTACCTACGTTGTTTTGGTCTTTCGAAAAAAAGCGTATGTGTTCGTTATATTCTTTTTTGTTGCGATCCCATTTTCCACCACTCGAACCAACAAACTGACCAGTCTCGTTGTTTAAGGCAATTACCTGATAGTAATTATCAGAAAGCATTTTTAGGGTTTTTCGCGGCGCATATTCAATTAATCTAAAATCCTTGTCTACTTCGTCTTTTTTAAGGTGAATTCGCCAACTAGTAGCCATTTTATGATTGTTGGCGGTATCAATTCTTTTCCAGATTTGATGTTTTACAGGGCCAACTTTACTTGTTAAAATTAGTTTTTCACTATCCCATTCCACGTCATACGGAAGTTTTGCATCAGACATTTTTGGGTTTTTCGAATGTATTTCATAATTTTCATGATAATCATCTAGAAAAAAATGATAAGTACCAGCTCCGGCTTCAAAAAATTCTCCTGTTTCTTTGTCGTAAGAAGCGAAGGTGAAATATGCATTGCTGTAAATTTTTATTACTTCTTCATCGACTTTTTTGCCGTTTTCTTCAATTAATTTCCAAGCTCCATTTAAATGTTGGGCCTGCATTATTAAAGAGCTAAATAAGACAACAAGAATTGTTAAGCCGTAATTTTTCATTTCAAATTGATTTTAATTTCCACAAAAATACAGTTTCAATCTGAATTCAAATCTTGAAATAATTTAAATTCAACTTAAAAATTGAAGATTTATAGTTTTGAACGACTCCCTAAATCAACTACTTCAAGATTTTCTATTTTGGCTGAATTAATTTCAAATCGCAGCATGGTTCTTTTTTGATGAAAACCGTGTTTACCAACTGCACCAGGATTCATATGAAGTAGTTTTAGGCTTTTATCATTCATTACTTTAAGAATATGCGAATGACCTGAGATGAATAATTTTGGCGGATGATGAAAAATTGATTTTCGCACTTCAGCTGAATAATTACCAGGATAACCACCAATGTGAGTCATCCAAACATTTACATCTTCTACGACAAATCGATTGTGAAGCGGAAATTGCCTTCGAATTTTATCATCATCAATATTTCCATAGACAGCTCTAAGTTTGGATATTTGGCTTAACTGGTCGGTTACTTTCAAATCGCCAATGTCACCTGCGTGCCAAACTTCGTCGGCTTGACTGGCGTAAGTTAAGATTCTGTCATCAATATGGCTATGGGTATCGCTTAAAAGTAAAATTTTCATCACTAAAATTTTAAGTGCGAAAGTACTGAATTGCTTTTTAAGTAGTCAAATCTATGTTCAATGTAAATTTAATGTTACCTAGAAGTCATTGTAGCGTTAACCTTGTTTGGTGTTTTGTGTTTTAGTTTACTTATAATCAGTTGTTTGTGTTGTTTTGAAGGTTACGTTTTCTTTAAGAATGATTAATAGTAGTGAATGTATGGAATTATTTTATTGTTTTGCACGGCAAAAGCCAAATTCAATAAATAATATGAAGTTTACATTATCAATTCTAGCATTTTTATGTGTAACTACGACTTTTGCACAAATTTCAGATTTAATTAAAGAACTAGAGGAGCGTAAAGATACTGTTTATCTAGAAGACGGTGTTAAAGCAAAAGAGCCTGTTTTAAAATGGAATGATTTAATCAACCTAAGAGGTTATGCTCAAGTTCGCTATAATCGTATAGGAGAAACCAACCCAGATTTAGAGTGTGATCAATGTGATTCTTCTTGGGGTGGAGATGGTGGATTTTTCTTTAGAAGAATCCGATTAGTCTTTTTTGGAAACATTCACGAGCGAGTTTATTTTTACATTCAGCCAGATTTTGCTTCTTCACCAGGAGGAGGCAATCAACAGTTTTCTCAAATACGAGATGCTTATTTTGATGTTTCTTTAGATTCAAAAAAAGAATTCAGATTGCGATTTGGGCAAAGTAAAGTTCCTTTTGGATTCGAAAATTTGCAATCAAGTCAAAATCGTTTGCCACTAGATAGACATGATGGATTGAATTCTGCAGTAAAAAATGAACGTGATATTGGTGTGACCTTTTATTGGGCTCCAGAAAAAATTAGAGAACGAATGAGGGATATTTCATCACGTGGGTTAAAGCATTCTGGAGATTATGGTGTGTTTGGTTTGGGAGTTTTCAACGGTCAAACAGCAAATCAACCTGATTTAAACAGAGAGCTTCACACAGTAGCACGTTTAAGTTATCCATTTAAATTTAAAAATGGTCAAATTTTTGAGCCAGGAATTCAAGCTTATACCGGTAGATTTGTACTTCCAAATGTAACTGAAGGCGTTCAAACAGCCGTAGATCAAGAATATACCGATCAGCGAGCAGCAATTTCAGCAGTACTTTACCCACAACCTTTTGGAATTCAAGCTGAATACAATATTGGGCGTGGACCAGAATATAATCCAGAAACCAATACTATTGAAAATAGAAGTTTAGATGGAGGTTATATTACAATGTCATACTTTGTAGACACTGCCAATTGGGGAAGGGTAATTCCGTTTACGCGTTACCATAACTATAAAGGTGGTAAAAAACACGAACGCGACGCTCGAAAATATCGTGTTAGTGAGTTAGAAATAGGTATTGAATGGCAACCGATTAGTAATTTAGAGTTTGTAGCTATGTACACCTTTTCTGATCGTACTTTTGAAGATGCGCTAAATCCAAACAATAGACAAGAAGGAAGTTTGCTGCGACTACAAGCGCAAGTAAACTTTTAATCCAGCATTAAAGTACCGAAATAAATGTAGATATTTGCCCAAAAATTTAGAATGAATAAAGTAGTACTTATTACTGGAGCTTCATCTGGTATTGGCAAAACTACAGCTGAATATTTAGCCAAAAAAGGGTTTTGTGTTTATGGAACGAGTAGGAATCCAAAACACAAAACCCTTAATGGTGTAAAAATGCTAAAACTTGATGTTAGCGATGCAAGTTCTGTGAAAGCAGCCATTGATACTGTTTTTTCTGAACAAAATCAATTAGATGTACTTGTAAATAACGCAGGTGTTGGTATAACAGGACCACTAGAAGAAACTCCAGAAGCGGAAGCAAAAAAGGCTTTTGATATCAATTTTTTTGGAGCGATACGAATGATAAACGCTGTGTTGCCACAAATGCGCAAACAGCAATCAGGATTAATCATCAACATAACTTCTATTGCTGGTTATATGGGATTGCCATATCGAGGTTTTTACTCAGCTAGTAAAGCAGCTCTAGAAACTGTTACAGAGACTTACCGAATGGAGTTAAAAGAATTCAATATACAGATGACAAATATAGCTCCTGGAGATTTTGCAACTAATATTGCTGCTGGTCGCTACCATTCGCCTGTTCTTTCTGGTTCAGCTTATGCAAAAAACTATCAAAAATCTTTAGAAACAATGGATGAGCATGTAGATGATGGCATGCCACCTATATTTATGGCAAAAAAAATAGACCAAATTATAAATGCAAACCAACCTAAAATTCATTATAAGGTTGGAAGCTTGCTTCAAAAATTTTCAATAGTTTTAAAACGGATTTTACCAGATAAGACCTATGAAAAAATCTTGCAAAGACACTACGGACTTTAAGTGTTTGATTTTTAAAAAGGTTTAATGATATTTTGTGTCATTTTTTTTAATTGATAATAAATATACTTGTAATTTTGCTTGAACTGAAATGTAATAATTAGACTTAAAGCTTATGAAATTTTTTATTGACACAGCAAACTTAGATCAAATAAAAGAAGCACAGGAACTCGGTGTTCTTGATGGTGTAACTACAAACCCTTCATTAATGGCTAAGGAAGGTATTAGTGGTGCAGAAAATGTAAAAAAGCATTACCAGAAAATTTGCGAAATCGTAGATGGAGATGTTAGTGCAGAAGTTATTGCTACCGATTTGGAAGGAATGATTAGTGAGGGAGAAGAACTAGCCCAATTACACGATCAAATTGTAGTTAAAATTCCTATGATAAAAGATGGTGTAAAGGCTTTAAAATATTTTTCTGACAAAGGGATAAAAACCAATTGTACGTTAGTTTTTTCAGCTGGACAAGCTTTATTAGCTGCAAAAGCTGGTGCTACTTACGTTTCCCCATTCATAGGACGTTTAGACGATATTTCAACCGATGGACTTAACTTAATTGCTGAAATTAGAACTATTTATGATAATTATGGTTTTGATACAGAAATTTTAGCTGCGTCTGTTAGACATACCATGCATATTATTGATTGTGCAAAAATTGGAGCAGATGTTATGACAGGACCATTGTCTTCTATAAATGGTTTACTAAAACATCCTTTAACTGATATTGGTTTAGAGAAATTTTTGGCCGATCATAAAAAAAACAGCTAAGAAAATAAAATAGGTTGTATTAAATGGTTTGAACTTTTTGTCCAAACCATTTTTTATGTTTCTTGTTCATCTTTCGTGTTTTCAATTTCTTTTATTTCAATTTTTACCGCTTGCGAAGAAGGTTGAATATTGCCACCTATATTTTCAGCAATATAAAAAGTGATTTGCGCTCCGAACAAGAAAATAATTACAGAATAATACACCCAAATCAATAAAATTACTAACGAACCTGCAGCTCCATAAGTGCTTCCTAAATCATTGGTTCCCATGTATAAGCCAATTAAGAACTTTCCGATTAAAAATAGGAGTGTAGTTATAATAGCACCAGTCCATGTATCTTTCCACCTAACTTTAGCATCAGGTAAAATTTTGAACATTAAGGCAAATATAATTACCAAAACAAGCTGAGAAATAATTAGTTCGCCAACAAACAAAGCATATACTCCTAATCCCTCTAGAATATCACTAAAATGTTTAAAAGCTACCGATACTAAAGCATCTAATAATAATGAAACTATCAAAATAAAACCTATGGCAGCTACCAATGAAAAACTTAATAGACGATTGAATAAAAATTTTAGAATTCCTGTTTTTGGTTTTGGCTTTATATGCCAAATGTGATTGATAGCGTTTTGTAAACTAACAAAAACCGTCGTTGCACTAAAAACCATTATCAGTATGGCAATACTAGCAGAAATCATTGAGTTGGATTCAAAAGCGAAATTTTCTAACACATTTGCTAGCGTACTTCGTGCTTCTGTTCCAGCAACACTTTCTACTTGTGTGAATAGCTCCTCTCGAATTTCAGATTTTTCGTAAACACTAGCTCCAATATTTAAGATGATAATTAAAAATGCGGGTAAGCTAAAAATTGTATAAAAAGCAGTTCCAGCAGCAAAACTCATCGATTGATTACTGGTAAAATCTTGAATACTATCGACTATAATTTTTATGTATTTGAGTTCTAAAAAATCTGATAACTTCTGCTTTATTTTTTTTAACATTTTCTCGTTAGACGGTTTAATTTAGGTTGATGATGCATTCTAATTCACTCATAAAATAGTATTCAGGATAGATATAAATATCGTTTATTTCATCATATAAAATAGATTTAAACACAAAATCAAACTCGTAAGTTTTGGACTTTAAAGTTCCTAAGTAAACTTCACTATTCAATAATTTATGTTGATTTTCTTTATCGATTTCAAAAAAACCAATATTAGTAATGTTATAAAAATCTTCATCTTCTACTTCGTTGCGATGGCCACATTTTTTTTCTCCAATTTGAGGAAGCGTCACTTTTGTACCATTTTTTAATTGGAAATTAATACTAGATCCTGAACCAATACATATCGGACTCAATTCTTTTTGAGCATCTTCATAAATTTCAACCGATAAAATAATAGTATTTCTACTGTGGATTAAGCTAAACTCCAAAACACGTCCTTTTAGCGCAGAAGTTACTTCATCAACCATAATTGGTTCGGTTTGCGCTAAAGTTATGTTTCCTTTTTTGTCATGTGAAACCCCTAGAAAATAACAAGGATTTTCCTCTTCTACATTTTCAGATGGTGTATAACGAATCTGATTTGCATCTGAAATCGTATCTTGAGCAAGTCCGATATAAGAGCCAAAAATCAAAAAAACATAAGCTATATATGTTTGCATAAACTTTGTTTATTTACCTACTTCAATAGTTGGGTTAACAACGCATTTTAATTGCTGCATGAAATATTTTCCTGGATGAAGCATTTTTTCGTTTTCATCATTATACAGCTCGCCTCTTACTACAAAATTTAAGTTGAAATCAACTGAATTTATTTTAATTAAAATCATTTCATTCTTTAGTAAATCCTCAAATTTATCTTCTGTAATCAAAAACGATGCTCGATTTCTAATGTTGAAAAATCCAGGTGTATTCGATTCTAACTCTTCGCCACATAAACGCTGTCCGATTTGTGGCAATGCTATTTTCTTTCCGTTTTGAAGACTTACAATCATTTCTGCATCGCTACCAATGCAACTAGGTTCGATGCGTTTTTTGGAGTCGCTGTAAATTTCAACATTCAAAACCACGCGACCTTCAACATTTAGCAAACCAAAATCGACTACTCTCCCTTTGGTTTCTGAAGCAGTGCTTTCAACCATAACATTATCGGTTCTTAATACTGAAATCTTCTTGTTTTCACCAAGCTTAACTTCTGTATAACGACAGTCGTTTTGCGCTAAAGAAACGCTACTTATAATAAAAATGAAGTAAATTATGATGTTTTTCATAGCTGAATTTTTTTCCCGATTAAACACGTTTTTTTGTTAGTTGAAGTCGTGGTAAAGATTAAAAAATCTTCGCCACCTTCACGTATACCAAACTTGTCAATCAAATTTCTTACCGAAGTGTGGAAATTACGACTTATAACATTAAAATAATTATTTTTAAGAAGCTTTTTTAACTTTTTAGGCTGGTATGATAGGCTTTCAGATATCTCAAAAACTTTTCCAGGAAAGTCCTTTACTAATTCTTCTGAAGTAAATAAATGCGTGTGAAGGTGTAATTTTTTTAAATTGAATTGTTTTCCAACGCTTTTGAATAGTCCGCTTTTTAAAATGGCAGCATTTGGCTCATAAAGATATTTTTGTGGTAAACTCAATTCAGTTTCAACTGTTTTTTCTTGCTGGAAATCGCCTTCAAAGTATTGATGATTTGCAGCTTCGTGATAGGCTAAAAAATTGATACATTTTATGACTACAGGTTGTTGTTGCGGTTTTTTTTCAATCTTCCATAGCAGTTCTTTTACTTCATTTTTAACAGCAACAACATGTATTTCTACACAGTTTTTTAATTGAGAAAGTCCGAGTTTTAAATCTAGTAGGGGACTTGTTTTTACTAAAAATCCAGTTGTTTTTTCTAAAAAGAAAGATTGCAATTCAACAACATTTGGCGCACAATCTTCTAGCAAAAAAACCTTTTGTTGATGCTCATTTCTGCGCGCAGGATCGATATAAATATAATCAAAGCTGTCTTTACTCGATTTTAAATATTCAATGCTATTTCCGTTGTAGAAATCTATATTTTTAAATTGAAATTGCTTTGCGTTATGTTGAACAATGCGGCTTAATGCTGTATTTTTTTCGCAGTGCAACACACTCAAGTTAATCTTCGATAAGGCAAAACTATCAATTCCAAAACCACCCGTTAAATCGATTACTTTTTTGTTTTCAATAAGTGTTGATTTGTAGTGTGCTGTAACTTCTGAAGAGCTTTGAGCCAAGTTTAAACTCGGTGGGAAAACAATTTTTTTAGCATCAATCCACGAAGGGAGTTTCGTTTTTAATTTGTTTCTAGCCGCAATTTGTTGGGCGATTTCTTGAATGCTAATTTCTTGAAATGGACTGCCTTTTAGAATTAATTTGGTTAAATCTTGATTTAAATTTTGATGAATAAAATCAATTACATCGTCGTTGAGTAAAGCAGGATTCATAAGGTCTAAATTAGTTGCCAAGATAAAATTTAAGCATCGATTTTCGTTTAAAAAAATAATAAAAAAATAGCTGTTAGCAGTTCCTGTTTAAAAAACTGAAGTTTTTAAAAATAACTCGTTACTTCAACGAATAGTCTTATTTTTGTTTTTCTTAAATAAGATTCAATGATGCGAAAACTACGATTACCTTTTACTTGCTTTTTTCTAATATTGATTTTAGCTTGTCAAAACAAAGAAAATCAATCTTCAATAAATTCAGAATCAACAGAAGTAAAAGTTGATTATGCTAAAAATTTCAGCATCAATACAAACGAAAATTACACCTTAGTTGAAGTTAATCAACCGTGGCCAGAAGCCAAAGATAAATTGCGTTATGTAGTAGCTGAAGACAAAAATCAACTTCCGAAAGATTTAGTTTACACTCATTTTATTCAATTGCCAGTCGAGCGATTGGTAGTTACGTCAACCACACATATTCCTGCTTTAGCAGCATTAGATTTACTCGATAGCTGGGTTGGTTTTCCAGGTTTGGATTATGTATCTACACCAGAAGCACGCGAGAAAATTGCCGCTAATCAAGTTTCAGAAATTGGCGAAAATGAAAAGTTGAACACCGAGCTGCTAATTGATTTAAATCCCGATTTGGTAGTTAGTTTTGCGGTTGAAGGAAATAATAAAAGTTTAGAATCTGTCAAAAAAGCTGGAATTCCTGTTACTTACAACAGCGATTGGCTGGAAGAAAATCCGTTAGGAAAAGCAGAGTGGATTAAGTTTTTTGGCGCCTTAACAGGAAAGCTCGATCAAGCTGAAGCTGCTTTTTCTAACGTTGAAAAAACTTACCTTGAAACCAAAAAGAAAGCAAGCCAAGTTGAAAACAAACCAACGGTTTTATCTGGTGCGATGCATAAAGATCAATGGTTTTTGCCAAAAGGAAATTCTTGGCAAGCTCAATTTATTGAAGATGCAAATGCCAATTATTTATTTCAACACCTTGAAGGTACAGGAAGCGCTTCACTAACTTTTGAAGTTGTGCTAGACCAAGCTCAAGAAGCAGATTTTTGGGTTGCTCCAGCTCAATACACCAAGTACAGTCAATTGTTGGATGCTCATAATCATTATGCTGAATTTAGTTCATTTCAACAAGAAAAAATTTTTACAGTTGCTGATATTGTAGGCGAAACAGGAGGTGTTTTGTACTACGAAACAGGACCAAATCGACCTGATTTAATTTTAAAAGATATGGTCAAAATTTTTCATCCAGAATTGATGGAAGATTACGAATTCACTTTTTTTAAACCACTTCAATAGTTTTGAAAAATAAGGGATACATATTCATTTTTCTGATTGTATTGGTTGTCATTACCTTTATAAATATCAGTTTAGGATCGGTATCTATTCCCTTAAAATCGGTGTTTAATATTTTGTTCGGAATAGGAGAGGAGAAAGAAAGTTGGACGTATATTATCACTAATTATCGATTACCAAAATCACTTACAGCAATAATTGTTGGTGCAGGATTAGGCGTTTGTGGCTTACTCATGCAAACGCTGTTTCGCAATCCTTTAGCTGGCCCGTATGTGTTGGGATTAAGTAGCGGTGCAAGTTTAGGCGTAGCTATTTTGATTTTAGGAGGTGCTGTTTTTGGTGGATTTCTTGGTGAATTTTTGTTTTCTAAATGGGGAATTGTTTTGGCAGCGATGACGGGTAGCGTTTTGGTGTTACTAGCAATTCTTTCAACCGCATTTCGAATTAACGATACCATGGCTTTGTTGATAATAGGCTTGATGTTTTCAAGTTTAACAGGCGCAGTAGTTAGCGTTTTGGCCTATTTTAGCCCAGCCAGCAATTTGCAGCAATACGTTTTTTGGTCGTTTGGTAGTTTAGGCGATTTAGCGTGGAACGAAGTAGGAATTTTGAGTTTTTGCTTTTTGGTGGGAATTAGCCTAAGCATTTTTTGTCTAAAAAACTTAAACGCTCTTTTATTAGGAGAAAAATATGCAGAAAGTTTAGGTGTAAATATTTCATCCAACCGAATATTAGTAATTATTGCGACCAGTATTTTAGCCGGATCGATAACCGCTTTTGCTGGACCAATAGCTTTTATCGGGCTTGCCGTTCCGCACCTTGTTCGGCAAGTTATTTCAACCTCCAATCATTTTGTTTTGTTGCCAGCAGTAGTAATTGCAGGCGCTTTAATTATGCTTATTTGCGATACCATTGCGCAACTTCCAGGGAGCGAGTTTACCTTACCAATTAATGCAGTAACTTCAATTTTTGGAGCCCCAATTGTAATTTGGTTACTTTTACGAAATCGAAAAATGTTTTTTTAATTGAATTTGGAAACGGAAACTAACATATTATCTACCACGAATCTTGAAATTGGATACGATAGTAAATCTCAAAAAATGTCAATTGCAAAGGCGATTGATTTGAATATCCAAAAAGGGAAGTTAATAGCTGTAATCGGAGTGAATGGTTCAGGAAAATCAACATTATTAAAGACTTTGACGAAAGTTCAACCACCATTGCAAGGCGATGTTTTTTTATGCGGAAAAAATTTGGCTACAGTTGATCGAGTAGATTTAGCTCAAAAAATCAGTTTGGTATTAACGCAGCAAAATTTTTCTAAAAATTTAAGCGTATTCGAGTTTATTGCATTAGGAAGACATCCGTACACCAATTGGTTGGGACTAATGCAAGCAACCGATAAACGCATTATTATTGAAGCTATACATCGGGTAGGATTATACCAATTGCGATTTAAAAAGTGCAATACGTTAAGCGATGGACAACTACAAAAAGTGATGATAGCCAGAGCACTGGTTCAAAATACGCCACTTATCGTGCTCGATGAACCCACCACTCACTTAGATATGTATCATAAAGTGCAAGTTTTGCATTTGCTTAAACAAATTATTAAAGACACTCAAAAAACAGTGATTTTTGCTTCTCACGAAATTAATTTGGCTTTGAGTTTATGCGATGAAATTATTCTTATCAACAATAATAAAGTAACGCAAGGAACACCAAAAGAGTTAGCTCAACAAAATGCATTTGATGAATTATTTCCAAAAGATTTGATTGTATTCGATGAAAAAAATCAAATCTTTAAGGTAACCGATACATTTGGGCAACTAAATTTTGATTAAACAACAATTTCAAATCAAAAAATAGGCGATTAGCTGATTGTGAAAATTGTACTTACCTAATTCCCTTTCAGTTTGTGAAAGAAGAAAGTAGAATTTTTTTCACTTATTCATCTCATAAAATAGAACCAATAGTTGATTCAAGAGTAAAACT
>JBNJHC010000012.1:0-76963 GCA_051748125.1 Bacteroidota bacterium | reverse complement strand
AATGAAATCTACAGCTTTATGATCTACAAAGAATCTACCTTTGAAGAAAACGACTGGGAAACTATAAGAGATGAAGGTTTATTTGATGCACGCTATGATTTAACAGATGATGAATTAGCTGAAATGGATTATACTATTGAGTTTACGGGTGAGTAAAAATAAAAATGATGAAAACAATCAAAATATTAAGTTTATTTATGCTATGCTTTCTGTTGCAAGCATGTCCAAATCTACTAGATGATTCACCTGATTTTTATGTAACAATTATTAATAATTCTGATGAAAATATTTACAATCATTTTAGAGGATATAATAATACAGAAGAAGTTCCTGATAATACATTGTATGAATGGAGTCCGCAAATTAGAGAAGATCTTCTAATAGAAACATTAGATACCATAAGTATAGGTTTGGATATGGGAACATCTACAGTTATTTATAGTTTCATGATCTACAACGCTTCGACTTTTGAAGCCAATGATTGGGATACGATCAGGGATGAGGGGTTGTATGATGCGCGTTATGATCTTACGCTAGAAGAATTAGAAGCATTGGATTTTACGATAGAGTATACGGGAGAGTAAGTTTTTGTTGCTTATTGATGTAGGTTCTCCTCCTTTGGGGAGTTAGAGGGGGCTTACCAGTGCCAGAGAGGGGGGGATATTTCGATAAGCGCTATGGTAGAGGTACAGATGACTACTATGTAAACTCACCTGACCATTTTGATATTAATTCTTATGCTAATATCAATGTTACTTCCCCTTATGATAATCCAAGAGACTTAGAATATAATAAAAAAAAAGGTTTCCAAATAAAAAATGCTAGTTTTAACGTCTTTGACTTATCTTTCGGTTATGGTATATCGAGACTATTATTAAACACATTTTAAAACAAAAATTATGAAAACAATTAAGATTTTAAGCTTATTTATGCTATGCTTTCTGTTGCAAGCATGTCCAAATCTACTAGATGATTCACCTGATTTTTATGTAACAATTATTAATAATTCTGATGAAAAAATATTCTATCACTCTAGGGGCTTCGAACAAAATCAGGAATTACCTGAAAATTCAATTGTTGATTGGGATCCAAGAATTAATGAAGATAGTATAATAATGACATCTGATTCAGTAAATCAAGGAATAAATTTTAATGGTTTACGAGTTTACAGCTTTATGTTCTACAAAGAATCTACCTTTGAAGAAAACGATTGGGAAACCATAAGAGATGAAGGTTTATTTGATGCGCGCTATGATTTGACAGATGATGAATTAGCTGAAATGGATTATACCATTGAGTTTACGGGTGAGTAAAAATAAAAATGATGAAAACAATCAAAATATTAAGTTTATTTATGCTATGCTTTCTGTTGCAAGCATGTCCAAATCTACTAGATGATTCACCTGATTTTTATATCACAATCATTAATAATTCTGATGAAAAAATATACAGAGTTTTTAGAACCTTTGATAACATTGAAGAAGTACCCGAAAATTCATTAACGGAAGCAAATCCCTTTGTTACAGAGTGGTTTATTGAAACAGATGATTCTGAGAGCGTAGAGGTTTTTTTCAGTAGTGCAACCATTTACAGCTTTATGATCTACAAAGAATCTACCTTTGAAGAAAACGACTGGGAAACTATAAGAGATGAAGGTTTATTTGATGCACGCTATGATTTAACAGATGATGAATTAGCTGAAATGGATTATACTATTGAGTTTACGGGTGAGTAAAAAAAATAACTATGAAAAAAATCAAAATATTAAGTTTATTTATGCTATGCTTTCTGTTGCAAGCATGTCCAAACCTACTAGATGATTCACCTGATTTTTATGTAACAATTATTAATAATTCTGATGAAAAAATATTCTATCATACTAGAAGTTATCAATCAAATGAAGATATTCAGGAGAATCACTTGTATCAATTTGATCCAAGAGGAAGAGATGATGCAGTCATTCCGAACGGATCAGTTCAAATTGGTTTTGATAATAGTAATAGAGTTTTAGGAACAACTTTTATGATCTACAAAGAATCCACTTTTGAAGAAAATGATTGGGAAACCATAAGAGATGAAGGTTTATTTGATGCGCGCTATGATTTAACAGATGATGAATTAGCTGAAATGGATTATACTATTGAGTTTACGGGTGAGTAAAAATAAAAATGATGAAAACAATTAAAATATTAAGTTTATTTATGCTATGCTTTCTGTTGCAAGCATGTCCATATGAAGACACACCTGATTTTTATGTAACCATTATTAATAATTCTGATGAAAATGTCTATTTTCATATAAGGGGTTTTAATACTGGACAAGAAATACCTGAAAATTCAATTGTTGATTGGGATCCAAGGATTAGATCAGATCTTTTTTTAAATATAAATGAATCTAAGGAAGCGCCATTTGATTTCGGAAACTCAAATAGAATTAACAGCTTTATGATTTACAAAGAATCCACTTTTGAAGAAAACGATTGGGAAACCATAAGAGATGAAGGTTTATTTGATGCACGCTATGATTTAACAGATGAAGAGTTAGCTGAAATGGATTATACCATTGAGTTTACCGGTGAGTAATTTTTTAATAAAAAGAGTCTGTTAAAACAAATTTAGTGTGGAAGTTTCTTTCTCAACAAGCCATACACAAAAGTTCCTAAAAGTGCGCCTACAATTACCACCAAAATAGAACCATATCCCGCTCCTACTAAAACATACATCGGGCCTGGGCAGGCGCCAGCTAAAGCCCAACCTAGTCCAAAAATAATGCCTCCAAAAATATACTGGTAAAATCCACTTGGTTTTGGTGCTAGCTCCATTTCCTTACCTCCTAATGCTTTAATCTTATACTTTTTTATAATTAAAATTCCGATAACACCAAGCACTAAAGCAGAACCAATAATTCCGTACATATGAAAAGCGCCAAATTCAAACATTTCATAAATTCTAAACCAAGATGCTGCTTCAGATTTATACATTACAATACCAAAAAAAACACCGATTATTAAGTAGACAATTGATTTCATTATGAGTTATTTTTAAAAGCGATTAAACACCAAAAATTAGAGGAAACAAAAGATGAATCATTACCAATCCACCTATAAAAAATCCGATAACAGCTATTAAAGAAGGTAATTGAAGATTGCTTAATCCAGAAATAGCGTGACCTGAAGTACATCCTCCCGCGTAGCGTGCTCCAAAACCAACCAAGAAGCCACCAATCAATAAAATGAAAAGAATAAAAGGGTCATTTAGGTTTGCTACATCAAAAATTTCGGGCGGTAAGTAAGCATCACCAGCAGAATTAATTCCGTAGGATTCTAATTTATGCGCAAGTGCTGGATTAATATCAACTTGATTGTTCGGCATAAAATTAGCTGCGATATAGCCGCCAATTATAGCGCCAAGAACAACCATTAAATTCCACTTTTTTTCTCTCCAGTTGTCCTTAAAAAAATCGGCAAATTTTCCAGCTCCACCAATAGAGCAAACCGTTTTTAGGTTAGAAGACATCCCAAATTTCTTTCCAACCAACAACAAAAAAAACATTGTAAGCGCAATTAATGGCCCTGATATGTACCAAGGCCAAGTGGTTAGCAATACGTCCATCTTTTTCTATTTTTAAGTTGCAAAATAGAAAAAGAAATAAGCTTTAAAACAAATCTTACTTAGATTTAAGATTTATTATAATGAAAGGCGTTTGTTATTCTTTAATTCCAAAAACTTTACGCAAAATATCTTCTAGCAAACACCATTTGGTGATAGAAGATTGCAATAAATTAGCACCGACAAAAGCCGTAAACCACAACCAATTGATATTAACATAAATTGCTAATAACAAACTAATTAGAACAAACGTTCCTGCAACTCCTCTGACAATTCTATTTTTCATCGTATTTATTTTTTACTTAATTATATAGCTGCAAAATTCCATTAATAACTCGGGTTTATCAGTAACATTGGTTACCGTAAATAACGTAGCGTAATTTGAAGTGATTTTAGGTGTTGGCGATAATGTAAAAAGCTTATTTTCAATAAAAAATATTACCTTTGAGATAAATATAATTATAACAGTCAAACGTATAATTGATACTTACTCAAAACTTTTTAAGGTTTTAATCCTTTAACTAAAATCGAACTTATCGAAAAGCTCACTAAATCTTTGAAAAAAGAAATACGTGAAAGTAGAAAATTTAGAGATAAAGATTTGAAATTTTAATAGGCAGTATTTACTTTCTAAGGGATTTACGAAATCACGACTTTTGCGTAAACACAGCTAATTGACTGTAAGCTTGTTCTAACTAAACAATTTTTGCACAATTTACATTTTTTTGTACTTTAGTGGAAATATTAACCAATATGAAAAAACTGAATTTACTCTTAATTGTGTTTCTATTTTTAGCAACAAACCAAATAATTGCTCAAAAAAATAAGCCTAAAGCAAGTGAGATTAAATACTTCGACGAGAATTATGAACCTATCTCTAAAGAAGAATATTATGATTATGAAAAAGCTCGTTTGTTAAGCGTTACAGGAGATTCCATTCATCATAAAATACACGTTGTTAGAGAAGAACACGGTAAAATAGAAAACAAACCAAAAATCGATTCTTTATTGTCGCTTCAAAGCAGCAAAGATATTGATCCCAAAAAACCAAGTGTAATCATTTACTATCCAGGTAAAGACCCTTGTAATTCTAGTGGTTCTTCTACTAATGAAATTCAAAGGAATTTTTACCATGAAATGGAACTCGGAATCAATGATATTGCAGATGTTAACATTTTGTACGTCTATAAAAACACAAGTGGATTGTTTGGCAAAAATGACGGCCATCGGGAATGGATCAGAGATCCAGGTAAGGTAATCGAAAAACTGTTTTTTAAGCGTCATTATTCTTGCAGTAGCTTTGTCGTTCTTTCAGAAAATGGCGATTACATCTGTTATTTTGGAGAATTTGCTAAAGAATCTGTTTGGGCAGCTGTTGAATTAATTCAAGAGAAATAGTTTAAAAATTAGACGCGCTAATAAACTATCAAAACTAAATAATATCCATTTACAAACGACTGTAAATGATTTTAAAAGAAAGTAACTATTTGGCAACCAACTATAACAGAAACGAGTTTGCATCTTTGTCCCAGCAAATGATGACAAGCATCTAGTAGCTAACCAAAATTGTAACCATTTAAATTTTATATATTATGAGTTCACTTAGAAACTATGTACAATTATTAGGAAGACTAGGAAACGATCCTGAAATCAAGAAAATGGATAATGGAAAACTAGCCAAATTTTCTATTGCGACTAATGATTTTTACCGAAACAAAGAAGGCGAAAAAGTTACCGATACCGATTGGCACAATGTAGTTGCCTGGGGGAAAACCGCCGATATTATTGAAAAATATGCCACCAAAGGCAAAGAAGTATTAATCAAAGGAAAACTAACTTCGCATTCTTATGAAACAAAAGAAGGCGAAAAACGCTATGTTACCGAAGTAAAATGCGATGAAGTTGTTTTACTCGGTGGAAATTAATTTGTGAAATTAGATTTTAGAACCGCAAACATCAGGCAATTGAATAAACTTCAATTACCTGATGTTTTTTTTTACCTATTCAATTTGGAGCTCAATTCTGGTTTCATTTTAATTTTCAATTGCTTATAAAAATATGCCTAAGGACAATTTAATTTCAATTTTAGTTCATCTACTCAGCAAATAATAAATTGGTATATTTACCGCTTCAAAAAAATTATTTTTAATCGTCAGTATTACTGAATTTAGTAATGCTTCAATATATATAGATTATGGGATGTGGAAGTTGTTCGAGTGGAAAAGACGGACTACCAAAAGGATGTAAAAACAACGGTACCTGCGCGACCGATGGATGTAATAAACTTACCGTTTTTGATTGGCTAGCAAACATGGAACTGCCTTCAGGTTCTGAAACCTTTGATGCAGTAGAAATTAGGTTTAAAAACGGACGAAAGCACTTTTATAGAAATACCGAAAACCTTAGCTTAAGTATTGGCGATGTAGTGGCTACAGAAGCTTCTCCGGGGCATGATGTAGGAATTGTAACCTTAACCGGCGAATTGGTAAAGGTGCAAATGAAAAAGAAAAAAGAAGACCCTTATAGCGACGATTTGCCCAAAATTTATCGCAAAGCCTCTCAAAAAGATATCGATGTTTGGCAAAAAGTAAAAGATAGAGAAGAAGCCGTAAAAAAGCATTCACGAGAAATCGCTATTCGATTAAACTTAAAAATGAAAATTAGCGATGTAGAATTTCAAGGCGATGGTTCTAAAGCTATTTTTTATTATACCGCAGAGTCGCGAGTAGATTTTAGGCAACTTATCAAAGAATTTGCCTACGAATTTAAAACTCGTATCGAAATGAAACAAGTTGGTTTTAGACAAGAAGCAGCAAGGCTTGGCGGTATTGGTTCTTGCGGTAGAGAATTGTGTTGCTCAACTTGGTTAACCGATTTTAGATCGGTAAAAACCTCAGCAGCACGCTACCAGCAATTGTCGCTAAATCCACAAAAATTGGCAGGGCAATGCGGGAAACTTAAATGTTGTTTAAATTATGAATTAGACACCTATATAGATGCCTTAAAAGATTTTCCTAAGTTTGAAGATAAATTGGAAACCAAAAAAGGAAAAGCTATTTGTCAAAAAATTGATATCTTCCAAAAGAAATTGTGGTACGCCTACGTAGAAGAATCAGCTAATTGGATAGAACTCGACTTAGAACAGGTAAAAGAAATCATTAAAGCGCAAAAAGAAAACAATCCTGTTGAGAGTTTAGAGATTTATAAAACAGAAGAAATAGCCGATAAAAATAATGCTAATTTTGAAAATGTGGTCGGTCAAGATAGCTTAACAAGATTTGATCAACCCAAAAAGAAAAGACGCAAAAAAAGAAAGAATAAAAAGCGAAAAAGCACTAATAAAAATGCATAAAATACTGCTTAGTTTTTTAGTTATTAGCTTTTTTTTGATGGGCTGTCAAAAAAATGAAAACCGGGTTTATTATAACGATTATTCATTTGATGAACAATGGCATAAAGACTCTGTAGTTGAAATTAATTTTTCATCAAAAGACACTATCAATTCTCATAATTTATTTATTCACATCAGAAACAATCAGCAGTATAAGTTTAATAATTTGTTTTTGATTACTGAAATGAACTTCCCTAACGGAAAAGTTATTACCGATACCTTGGAGTATGAAATGGCACATCCAGACGGAAAATTAATGGGAAGCGGAGGAAACATCAAAGAAAATAAACTTTGGTATAAACAAAATGTTCGTTTTGTTGAAAAAGGTGATTATACGTTTAAAATCAAACAAGCCATGCGAGAATTTGACGAAATTGATGGGCTTGATAACTTAGATGGCATCCTTAATGTAGGACTTGAAATTGAACTTAATCAAGAAAAACAATGACAAAAAAAGAGACCAAAGAAAATAAATCCTCCAACAAATGGAAGTATATTTTGTACTTCTGGGCGTTATACTTTACGGCTGTTAGCCTTTTCCTATTCATTTTTATTCTAGCAGGTTGGGGAGCTTTAGGTAAGATGCCAACTTTTGAGGAATTAGAAAACCCAGAAACCAACTTAGCTACAGAAGTAATTTCAGCTGATGGAAAAACACTAGGAAAATATTTTAAAGAAAACCGAACACCAGTTCAGTATGAAGATTTGCCAGAACATCTTATTCAAGCTTTAATAGCTACAGAAGATGAACGTTTTTATAAACATGCTGGAATCGATGCTAAAGGAACTTTAAGAGCTACTCTTTTTCTCGGAACTAGGGGAGGAGCTAGTACCATTACCCAACAATTGTCTAAACTCCTTTTTACCGATACCAATCAACGTGGCACCTTTAACCGAATTAAACAAAAAATAAAAGAATGGGTTATTGCCATTCGCCTAGAAGAACAATATACCAAAGATGAAATTATTACCATGTACTTCAACAAGTTTGATTTTTTATATCAAGCTGTAGGAATTCGTTCTGCCACACGAATTTACTTCTCCAAAGAACCAGAAGACTTAAAAATTGAAGAGTCAGCTACTTTGGTAGCAATGCTCAAAAATCCAATTTTATACAATCCTGTTCGCGAAAGTTTCAAAAAGAACTCGTTAGAAAGACGTAATCAGGTACTAAAGCAAATGCAAAAAAATGGATTTATAAACGAAAGAGCCAAAGATTCACTTCAATCATTAGAACTAATCACCAATTTTTCTCCCGAACAACATGACGACGGAATTGCAACTTACTTTAGAGCAAATGTTCAAGAATTTATGAAAGATTGGATCAAGAAAAATCCAAAACCAGATGGTAGTGAATACAGTATTTACAGAGATGGTTTAAAGATTTATACCACAATCGATTCAAAAATGCAAGAAGCTGCAGAAAAGTCTGTACAACGCCACATGCGGAAATTGCAAAAAGAATTCAACCGTCAGAACGAAAAAAATTCTACGGCTCCATTTAGAAGTGTAACCCAAGCAGAAATTGATAAAATCATCAATAAAGGAATAAAAAATTCGGACCGATATAAACAAATGAAACGAAAAGGAATTGAAGAAGATTCTATTCGTGCTTCATTTGATAAAGAAGTTCCGATGCGTTTATTTTCTTGGGAAGGCGATATTGATACCATTATGACGCCTAAAGATTCCATTTTGTATTACAAATCTTTTTTAAATACTGGAATGCTTTCAATGACGCCACAAACCGGCGAAGTAAAAGCTTGGGTTGGTGGTATAAATTACCGCCATTTTAAGTACGAGCACGTAGAACAAGCCAAAAGACAAGTAGGTTCTACCTTTAAACCGTTTGTTTATGCAACGGCAATCGATCAACTTCATTATTCGCCGTGCTACGAGCTTCCTAATACACTTTTTACAATTCCTAAAGGAAGATATGGTTTACAAAAAGATTGGACACCTACCAACTCTGATAGAGAATACGGAGGCGTAAAAACCTTAAAACAAGCATTGGCGGAATCTATAAATACCATTACGGCCAGATTAGTAGACAAAACTGGGCCTCAAACCGTTATCGATTTAATTGATAAACTAGGAATAGATACGAAAGATATGGAACCTTATCCTTCGCTTGCTTTAGGAACAGCCGATATCAGCGTGAAAGAAATGGTTGCCGCCTATGGAACTTTTGCAAACCAAGGAGTTTATATAGAGCCGTTTACCATTAGCCGAATTGAAGACAAAAACGGAACTATTTTATACCAACATTCGCCAGAAAGTAGAGATGTTTTAAGTGAAGAAGCAGCTTATGTTACCGTCAATTTATTAGAAGGCGTTACTAAATTTGGTTCTGGTAGAAGGTTAAGAACAAATTCAGAATACGTCAAAAATTTACCGCATTACAAAAAAGCGGTTACGGGTTATCCGTATGCCTTTACCAATGCTATTGCTGGTAAAACAGGAACCACACAAAACCAAAGTGATGGTTGGTTTATTGGTATGGTTCCAAATTTGGTTACTGGTGTTTGGGTTGGTGGCGAAGAGCGTTCGGTACGTTTTCCTACCATAACTTACGGTCAGGGAGCTACAATGGCGTTACCAATTTGGGGAATGTATATGAAGGATTTATACGAAGATGAAGACTTACAAGTTTCTGATGAAGAGTTTAAAAAACCAGAAAATTTAAGTATTCCTATTGATTGTAAAGAGGAAAATACAAACTCCGATGAAGTAGATGAAGATTATTCTGATGAATTAGATTTTTAATTGTTTACAGAAATGAGTTGATTTAATTGGCATTCAATTCATTTCAACAACTTGGAAGCGCTAGTAATTTGAATAAATTTTACAGCATTTAGTTGTGAGATTTTTCTTGCAACTTAGTAAGACTCTCCTTCCAGTTCTTTAATGGAAAATTAAATTTTTGCTGCACTTTGTCTTTGCTTAAAACGCTATTTTTTGGACGTTTTGCCAGCGTTTTATAAGCGTTTGATGCTTTGATGTCAACTTGACTTAAAATTCCCGCATTTTGGAATATTTCAATTGCAAAATCATACCATGTTGCCGATCCTAAATTACTGAAATGATAAATACCATAATCAGTTGGATGCTGCTGAATTAGATGCAGTAAAAATTCAGCTAAATCGTTTGCATTTGTTGGTGTTCCTGTTTGTTCGGTTGTAATTTTTAAGCTTGCTTTTTGACGTGCTTTTTCAAGCATTGTTCGATAAAAATTAGCGCCAAATTCTGCATATAACCAAGAAGTACGAACAATAAAATAATTTTCTAATTGCTGCTGAATAGCTTTTTCTCCAGCTAATTTTGAAGCACCATAGACATTTATTGGATTTGTGATAGCTTCTTCTGTATAAGGAATAGCTGATTTGCCATCAAAAACATAATCAGTTGAAATATGCAATAAAGTCGTTTGGTATTTTTGGCATGCAATGGCAATCTTTTGAACAGCTTTTTCATTTATTAAAAAAGCTTTATCCGATTTGTTTTCGGCTTGTTCTACGTTGGTATATGCCGCTGCATTGATACAGAAATCAGGTTGAAAATCTTGAAAACAATGCTCGATTTGATCTGCATCTGTAATATCTAAATCAGTAGCTTTTAGAAATTGAAACGTCAAGCTTGGATAGTTATGACTGATCTTTTTTAGGCAATTTCCCAATTGACCATTGGCGCCCGTAATCATTATTTTTTTCATTTTAGAAACGATTTAAACGAAGCTTGTTGCTGGTCTTTTTCAGAAATAATACAATCGCTTTCAGGAATTTTCCAATCGATATTTAAGTCTTTATCCTTGAAATAAATTCCGCTTTCGGAATTTTTATGATAATAATTATCGCATTTGTACACAAAAATTGCTTTTTCTGATAAAGTAGCAAAACCGTGTGCAAATCCTCTTGGAACAAATAATTGGTAATTGTTTTGATCGTTTAAAATCATACTATGATGTTTTCCAAAAGTAGGAGAATTGGGTCGTAAATCTACCGCTACATCCAACACTTCGCCGTAGGCAACACGTACCAATTTGGCTTGTTCAAAATCGCCAGTTTGCCAGTGTAAACCACGTATGGTTCCGTATTGAGAAATCGACTGATTATCTTGTACGAAGTGAATTTCTTTTCCGTACAAACGTGCAAATTCTTGTTGATGAAAACTTTCAAAAAAGCTTCCTCTTTCATCTTTATAAATGCTTGGTTTTACAACCACACAATCGGGTAAATTGGTTTTTTCTAATTTCAAAATTAACTATGGATATTTTTTCCGTAACCGCTTTTTAATAAGGGTTGAATGATTTTATGTAATTGTTCTTTATTGATATAACCCATTTTATAGGCCGTATTTTCTGGCGAACCTATTTTTAGTCCTTGTCGCTCTTCAATAACTTCTACAAATTGAGCCGCTTGCATGAGCGAAGAAAACGTGCCGGTATCCAACCACGCTGTTCCCTGATCTAGAATACTGACGTTTAGTTTTCCTTGTTTTAGATAAGCATTGTTGATATCGGTAATTTCTAATTCACCTCGAGCACTGGGTTGAATTTTCTTAGCGATTTCAATAACCGAATTATCGTAGAAATAAATACCCGGTACGGCAAAATTCGATTTGGGATGATTTGGTTTTTCTTCAATAGAAAGTGCTTTTCCATCCTCATCAAAATCGACAACACCATAACGTCCCGGGTCGTGAACGTGATAAGCATAAATAATTCCGCCATCGGGATCGCTATTGCTCTGCAATAATTTATCTAGTCCTGTTCCATAAAAAATATTATCGCCCAAAATTAGCGCAACTTTATCCTTGCCGATAAAGGATTCGCCAATAATAAAAGCTTCTGCTAATCCATTTGGTTGTTCTTGAACAGCATACGAAAACTGGCATCCCAATTGCTTACCATCGCCTAAAAGTTCTTTAAACAAAGGCAAATCTTTTGGTGTAGAAATAATCAATATTTCTTTGATTCCTGCCGACATTAACGTTGATAATGGATAGTAAATCATCGGTTTATCATAAACGGGCATTAATTGCTTGCTAACCGTTAGCGTTAATGGATGTAATCGTGTGCCTGAACCTCCGGCTAAAATAATTCCTTTCATAGATGGTTTTTTATGCTTTAGCTAATAATGGCTTTATTCTTTTTGGTATTTCTGAATGTACCAATCAATTGTCTTTTTAATTCCACTTTCAAAATTTTCTTGAGCTTGCCAACCCAAATCATTTTCAATTTTTGAAGCGTCTATAGCATACCTAAAATCGTGGCCTGGACGATCTTGAACAAACTTAATTAAATCGGTGTAAGATTGCTTGTTTTTTAGTGGAATTTGTTCATCTAATAAATGACAAATTTTTTCTGCAATATAAATATTGGTTCGTTCGTTTTTTCCGCCAATATTATAGGTTTCTCCTAGTTTTCCTTGATGCATAGCTAACTCAATTCCTGTACAATGATCGAGAACAAACAACCAATCTCTAATGTTCTTTCCGTTGCCATAAATAGGAATACTTTCTTGTTGAAGTGCTTTTCTAATAATAGTTGGAATCAACTTTTCATCATGTTGATTAGGGCCGTAATTATTAGAGCAATTGGTAGTTACAACAGGCATTCCATAGGTATGAAAATAACTTCTTACCAAAAAATCGGATGAAGCTTTAGAAGCGCTGTATGGACTATTTGGAGCGTATGGCGTTTCTTCAGTAAAAAGCCCTTCATCGCCTAAAGTACCATAAACTTCATCGGTAGAAACGTGTAAAAATCGAGCCTTTTTGTATTGTTCCCTAATTTCAAAAGGTTGATTCATCCAAGTTTGATAAGCAGCATGCAATAAGTTGAAAGTACCGTTTATATTGGTTTCAATAAATGCATTGGGGTTAGCAATAGAATTATCTACATGCGATTCTGCAGCAAAATGATATACTTTTTTGAATTGATATTCTTTAAACAACATATCAATCAAATTTTTATCTCTAATATCGCCTTTTATAAACGTGTAATTATCAAAATCTGCTACAGCAATATTTGCTAGATTTCCAGCGTACGTTAACGCATCTAAATTGATGTAATGATAGTCCTTTTTAGGAACTTTATAATTGATAAAATTTGATCCTATAAATCCTGCTCCTCCGGTAACCAAAGCATACTCCATTGCCAATTATTTAAAAATTTGCTGTAATATTTTTTCTGTAATTAAGTAGGTTGGTTTTACACCAGAAGTTCCTAGACCACCCGAAGCCAGCGTACTTCCTGTTTCTAGCGGATTATCACTAGCATAATATGCATACCTAACTTTTACGTCTTCTTTTATATTTTCTCTTAATTTGGAAGAAGCTTGAATAGCTTTTTGATAATGAGCGCCTTCCATTTCGAGACCGATTACGCGCCACGAAGATTTATGGAAAAAAGATAAAATGTCTTTATTTTGTAGTGATGTACCCAAAACAGTTACCATAGCACCTTCATAAACAGCAAGTCCATTTCCTTCCAAATCAGATTTTTTCAATTCATTTTTAAACGGATAATTATCGGCTGTTCCTTCAAATAAATGAGCATTTGGAATCATAATATCGCCTTTTCCACCCAATAATATTCCTGCTTTCCCCATTATTGAAATCGAATCTACATTCAAGAATTGTTTATGGTTATTGACTTTATATGGTTTTAATAATTCGTCTAAAGTTTCATAAGCTTGCTCGCCAAAAGCATAATCCATTACAATAAGAATTGAATCTTCTTGAGCTGAAACATCAAATTGCGAGTTTTTATTTTGTAATTTTTTCAGGTCAAAAATCTGAACGTTGATATTGGTTCCACTTTGATCTTTGACGTAAATCATTCCATTTTTTAAAGCATATTTTTCTACTTGATCGCGTAATTTTTGATTTTCAGGTTGGCTTAATTCTTCAAAAGTTTTAAGCATTTGCTTATCATCAACTTGATCGCCCAATGCTCCTTTCGCATAAAGTGTATTCATAACACTATGCATATTGGCACTAATAATATGAATTTCGCGATCGAGCAATTGATGCTGAGCCAGCACTTTTTTGATTTCATCGGCCCAAACTTCGCCGTGAATATGATGTCCTAATCGTTCTCTTAAAACAGGGCTAAATGTAATGATGCGTTTTTCGTTTTTAATTTGCTCTTTGATGGCCAATTTTCCTAGATGATAAATAATTTCTAGAAAACGATCGGGCCTGCCTGGTACCGCAAATTTTGGATAAATCTGAATAATTTCCTGAAACGTACGTCCTAAAATATTACCCGTATGCGTAATGGCTATTTCTCGTTCGTCTTGTTTGAGCTCTCTATTTTTTAAAATAGCTTCTTCCAATTTTTCCCAATCGCGGTTTACGTGTCCATCTTCATTAATAATTACGCGTTTCATTATTTTATGCGACTCGACAAAGAGGAAGGTAAGGTGCGTAAGAATATCGTATATTTCTGATCTACCTCGCGTAATTTCAATATTCATTTGTTCTTCATCAATACGGTAGCAATTTCTTCTTCTTTTTGGAGGTACAATGGCTTTAAAATGAGAATTGGAATAACCTTCATCGCTGGTTAAGTTGATATAACTGCATTCTTCAATTCCGATAGGAAGTCGTTCAATAACGTATAATAATCCGTTTAATTCTACTTTTTCTTCGGCAATAGAACCATAAATTTCTGGACGTAATGTTAATAAAGATTGACGAAGCGTTTCACCAGAAACACCCATAGGCTTATAAAAACCACGGATAAATAAATGGCGCATGGTAATGTAAATACGCTCTATTGCATTGGTGCTTTCTCGTGCTCGAGATCTTCCTACATCTTGTAATGTTTTCATAACAACTTGGTGTTTATAAAATATACTTTTCTAATTTATCAGCGATTTTTCTATCGTTAGATAATCGTGGTACTTTGTTTTGACCGCCTAATTTTCCAACAGATTTCATATAGGATTGAAAGGCATTTTTCTGAAGTTTTTGAATTACCAACGGGCGTAAAATACTACCTGAAATTAAATCTTTATAATATGCATTTTGAGCTTGCATTTCTTCGTCAATAATAGTGTTAAATCGATTAAAATCATCGGGTTCTTTTTCGAATTCGATAAACCATTCGTGGTATGGTAATCCATCTTTAGGTTTTATTTTTGGGGCAACGGTAAACTCAGATATTTGTGCTTGTGTAGCTTGACTCGCTTTTTTGATAGACTGTTCTACTTCCTTGGCAATAACGTGTTCGCCAAAGGCAGATGTATAGTGTTTAATTCTTCCTGAAACCGTAACTCGATAAGGTTTTGTTTCGGTAAAAATTACAGTATCGCCAACGTTGTAGCGCCATAAACCAGCATTGGTAGAAATAATCATTACGTAATTAATACCTTTTTCTACTTGACCAATCGTATAGGTTTTTGGGTTTTCTTGATCAAAATCTTCTACTTTTATAAATTCATAAAAAATACCAGCATCTAATAAAAGTAACATTCCTTCGGATGCTTGTTTATCTTGGTAAGCAAAAAACCCTTCAGAAGCTGGATAAAGTTCTATACTAGGTAATTTTTTACCGATAAGTTCTTCAAATTTAGATCGGTAAGGCTCAAAATTTACACCGCCATAAATAAATAGACTAAAATTAGGAAAAATTTCGCCTACAGGTTTGTTTTTGATTTCGATTAAGCGTTCAAAATAAGTTTGTACCCAAGAAGGAATTCCGCTTATAAGCGTCATATTTTCTTGCAACGTTTCTTCAGCAATTTTATCAACTTTTTCTTCCCAATCTTCAATGCAATTGGTTTCCCAACTCGGCATTCGATTAGCTTGTAAATAGGCAGGTATAAAATGAGCAACTATGCCAGATAAGCGTCCAAAATGAATACCATTTTTTTTACTTAATTCGGGACTTCCTTGTAAGAAAATCATTTTACCATTTACAAAATCAGCTTTTCCGGTTTCTGCTATATAATTTAAAATAGCATTTCTAGCGCCTTCAATATGGTTTGGCATAGAATCTTTGGTAAGCGGAATGTATTTTGCGCCACTTGTAGTTCCTGAAGTTTTAGCAAAATATAATGGTTTTCCTGGCCAAAGTACATCTGTTTCTCCTTCGACAACACGATCTATATAAGGTTTTAATCCTTCATAATCGTTGATAGGAATTTGTTGTGTAAATTCCTCGTAATTAGAAATTTTATCAAAATCAAAATCTTTTCCATAAGCGGTATTTTTAGCTTCATCAACCAAGCTAAAAAAAACTTTTTGCTGTACACTTACAGGATTATTCGACCATTTATCGGTTTGGTATCGAATTATTTTTGCAAATATTTTAGCTCCAAAACTTTTTATTGACATAAACTATTCTTCAAAGGTTATAAAATCTTCGGGGTTAACTGAGTATCCATCACTCCATAATTCAAAATGAAGATGAGTTCCAGAAGAAAGTTCTCCTGTGTTTCCGACTAAAGCAATTACTTCTCCGGCTTTAACCAAATCGCCTTGTTTTTTAAGCAAAGATTGATTGTGTTTATAGACCGAAATCAATCCAAAACTATGTTCTAAGATAATAACATAACCTGTTTCTACTGTCCATTCAGAAAAAATGACGGTTCCATCTGCAGTTGCTTTAACAGGAGCGTCGGCATCGGTGGCTATATCGATTGCATAATGACCCTCTGAGGCATCATAACGCTCTGTAATTATTCCTTTTACAGGTGGATAAAGTGTAAAATCTGCTTGAATGACAGCTTCTTCCATCAAATTGTATTTATCTTCTTCGGCTACTTTTTGTCGCAACAGCGAATCTTCCTTGCTTGGTGTAAAATTAACATCTTTCGGATTTATCTTTTCAACAGCCATAAGCGAATCTTCTTCATTAAAATCTGCTTCTTCATCTTCTCCTCGTAAAACAGTTTTAATGGAATAAAGATAATTATTATTTTGTTCTACTACACGTTCTAAAGAATCTACTTGAAAACTCAGCTTGGTTGCTTTTTGTCTTAAAGCAGTTGAAGAATAACCCGGAATATATTCACGCAAAGGAGTAAATGCAATTAAACCTGTAGTAAGTACTATCAATAATATACTTGAAAAAACAACAATCAAAATAACATTTAATCGATTGATTTTAAAAGATATACGTTCTTCAAAAGTATCCTCATTTAAAATTACTAACCGATAGCGATGTAATAATTTTTGTATATGCTTGCGCTGTTTTTCTTTTTTTTTAGCCATATTGTTGTTAACCTATAAGGCAAAGATACATTTTAGTAAAAAATAGATAGATAGTTAAGCCATAAAACGATACTAAATTATTCAAATTGGTTTACTATTCTCTTAGCTCCAATTTTTATCGGTATTTATTTTATTCAACTAAAGCTTTTGTTTGTCTTTTTATTCTTAATTTTGCCGTGTAAATTCAATAGTTATGAATACATTAGATGTAATTTTGTTTATGGGACCATGGCAATGGGTGGTTATTGGTGTTGCCATTTTGTTGTTGTTTGGAGGTAAAAAAATACCTGAATTAATGCGCGGATTAGGAAGCGGTATTAAGGAGTTCAAAGATGCTTCTAAAGAAGAAGATGAACAAGATAAGAGCAACGAAAATAAATCGTTGAAATAAGCTATTTTAATAGGATAAAACAAAAAGCCCGAAATTAATTTCGGGCTTTTTCTATTTCCATTCTTTTATTGAAAAATCTTTTCCATCAAAAACTCCATAAGTATAATAATTGATCCAATCGCCTAAATTATAATAGGTAGAATTTTTGCCAACTTCTATTTCTAATGGAAGGTGGCGGTGTCCAAAAACAAAATAATCGTAATGTGTTTGACTTAATTTTCGTTTGGCATATTGCACCAACCACTCCTTATCTTCTCCTAAAAATTGCGCATCATCATCACCAGAAATCAACTTGTTTTTAACCGAAAGATGTTTGGCTAATTTTACACCTATATCTGGATGCAGCCATCGGTATAGCCATTTTGAAAAAGGATGGACAAAAACTTTTTTCATGCGTTTATAGTTTTTATCACCAGGACCTAATCCATCGCCATGACCGATAAAAAATTTCTTTTCATTAAATTCAAAAACTTGTGGTCGATGAAAAACAGGAATACCTAATTCTTCTTCGAAATAAGTGTTCATCCATAAATCATGATTACCAACAAAAAAATAAATAGGTATTCCGCGATCGCTTATTTGGGCAAGTTTTCCTAAAGTTCTTACAAAACCTTTAGGAACTACTTCTTTATACTCAAACCAAAAATCGAACAAATCGCCTAATAAAAAAATTGCTGCAGCATCTTTTTCTATTGCATTCAGCCAGTCTACAAAACGCTTTTCTCTTGGTTTGCTTGCTTGAGCTGTTGGTGCTCCTAAATGATTATCGCTTGAAAAATAAACTTTTTTTCCCTCCGGAATTTGCATACATCTAATTTGAAGTTCAAAGATAAGAATTCGCTTGCTAATCTACTTTTACTTCTGTTTTTTAAGTGAAATTATTAGGTCTAATAAATCTTTTTTTGAAGATACTTTAAGCATAAAATACTGTTTATCAGTATGTTAAATAATATTTAAGCTAATGTTAATTCAATTATATAACTTATTGATTTTCAATTATACAGTTATTAACAGTTTTGTTGATAAGTAAGGGTCAAAAAATGAAGTTTATATTTTTATTTTTCGAAAAAAAATTCAGGTAAAAACATTCATCAACTTACCAAATTACTTATTCAATTTTTGACGAAAAGTTATCAGCATCAATTTTAAGGTTATCAACAAGGAAAAAAGAAAAAATCAATTCACTTTTATTTTATTCACAGCTAAATTAGAACTGTTGATAAGTAAGCTAAATAACCGTCAATCAATTTCTTTAGCAAGTTTACTAATGTGTATAAATAGCTGATAGGTGTTTAATAAACAAAAAACAAAATCTATTAGCAGCTTTTTATACCGTTATTCACACACCATATTATACTTGTTATTTTTTTTAAATTTATAAAGAAGAAATATGTAATAGTAATAGTATGTTGATAACATAAAAAACTAAAATTGAATTTGATCGTTCAACTAATCTATCAAATCTAAATTATCTTCTCGATTGAAGTCTTTTAAAATCTGTTGGGCTTCTGCTAAATCTGCTGGATGTACTTTTAAAAAAATTCCTCCCATAGCATTTGAATAAAACGGAACAATGCCTATTACGGTTTCGTTCTGAAAAAAGAAACGTAAATTAGCTTTTTCTAGCAATAACTTGAGTACAGAATATTCGTGTGGATAAGTAAACACAGCAATTTTTTTAAAATCTTTCATAGCGATATAAAAACTTTTTCAAAGATAATTTTTTAAGATAGAAGTTTGATTTTGTAAAATAGCTTTTGAAATAAAAAGAAGGTAGCGAGCAAGCTCTGTTTTAATAAAGAAAAATTTTTAGATGCAACAATACCGCTATAACCCCAACTAAGAAGATGATTAGAAAAAAGAGGTATATTTTGTATGGCGTAAACATTGCTTATAATTTATTACAGCAAATTTAGGTAAACTTTAACACTTAAAAGAACTTAGAAGCTGGTAATTTTAAAATTTAACGTTCTCATAATCTTGTACTTAAAATGTTTCGTGAAAGTTATCCTTAACAAAGATTTGTTTTTATAAAGTTGCTTTCCATATAATTAGTAGTACATTTGAAATGAATTAGAATGATATATGACAAAAAAGAAAAAAAAGAATACTACAAACCTAAAAGTTACTTCAAATCAGTTTACACAAAAGGTTTTAGCTGTTTTTAGAAAGAATCAAGAAAAAAAATACAACTACAAACAACTTACCGAAATCCTCGATATTAAGGATACCAAAACTCGAAATCGGTTAATTAGAAAGCTCGCCCAACTTAAAGCCAAAGGAAAAATAAAAGAAACTGATAAAGGCTTCTTTCAATTTGATGGAGAAACAGATCTTTTCGAAGGTAGCGTAGACATGACTTCTAAAGGCGATGCCTATGTTGTTGTGGAAGGATTAGAAGAAGATATTTTTATAGCTAACAAAAACTTGAATACCGCTCTAAATGGTGATATAGTAAAGGTTTTTGTCTTCAAAGAACGAAAAAAATCAAACTCAGAAGGCGAAGTTGTAGAAATTGTAGCACGCAAACGAACACGTTTTGTTGGAGTGTTACAAATGCAAAAAAACTTTGGCTTTGTAGTGATGCAAGATCCAAAAATGTATACCGATATTTTTGTTCCTGGAAATAAAATAGGAAAAGCCAAAGATGGCGAAATGGTGTTGGTTGAAATGCAATCTTGGAAAAACAAAAAAGATTCTCCACATGGCGAAGTGGTTGAAGTATTAGGAATTCCAGGAGAGCACCAAACCGAAATGCACGCTATTTTAGCACAGTACGGATTGCCAGAAAAATTTCCTGAAGAAGTAGAAGAATTTGCTAATCAATTAGATGTTAGCATTACCAAAGATGAAATAAAAAAACGTCGCGATATGCGCGATGTGCTTACGTTTACAATCGATCCAGCAGATGCCAAAGATTTTGATGATGCTTTGAGTTTTAAAAAATTAGAAAATGGCAACTTTGAAATTGGTATTCACATTGCCGATGTTTCGCATTATGTACAACCTGGAAGTATTTTAGACGAAGAAGCTTACAACCGCGCCACGTCTATTTATTTAGTCGATCGCGTGGTTCCTATGTTACCAGAAGTACTTTCTAACAATGCGTGTTCGCTAAGACCTAACGAAGAAAAATATACCTTTTCTGCAGTTTTTGAAGTTACACCAGAAGCAAAAATTGAAAATCAATGGTTTGGACGAACAGTAACTTATTCTGATGCGCGTTTTGCTTATGAAGAAGCCCAATTTATCATTGATTCTGAAGATCGTAAAATACCAGCCGATGTTTCGCTAAGTGGAAAAGCGTATACCGTCGATCCTAGTATTGCTGAAGCAGTTTTAGAACTCGATAAATTAGCTAAAATTATGCGAGTGGCTAGAATGAAAAACGGTGCTATTTCTTTTGATAAAATTGAAGTTAAATTCAATTTAGATGAAGATAATAACCCTGAAGGCGTCTTCTTTAAATCATCGCAAGATGCTAATAAAATGATTGAAGAATTTATGCTGCTAGCCAATAAAAAAGTAGCTGAGTTTATCGGCAAACAAAAACCAGAAAAAACCTTTGTTTACCGATGTCACGAAGAACCTAAAGAAGATAAATTAGAAACGCTCAATACAGTGGTTTCAAAATTTGGTTATAAAGTTAATTTTCAATCCCGAAAATCTACCATTGCTTCGCTTAATCAATTACTGAAAGATGTTGCTGGAAAACGCGAACAAAACTTAGTCGATACCTTAACCATTCGGACCATGAGTAAAGCCTACTATTCTACTAATAATACAGGGCATTACGGTTTAGCATTCGATTTTTATTCGCATTTTACTTCACCGATTAGACGTTATCCAGATGTAATGGTTCATCGATTGTTGCAGCATTATTTGGATGGTAATAAAAGCGCTAATCAAAAGGATTTTGAAATAAAATGTAAGCATTCTAGCGAGATGGAAAACCTCTCTACCAATGCTGAAAGAGATTCGATAAAATACATGCAAGTTAAATATTTGCAGAACTATAAAAACGAAGAATTTGTTGGTGTAATTTCGGGCGTAACTGATTTTGGAATTTTTGTAGAACTCATCGATAACAAATGCGAAGGAATGATTCGTTTACGCGATATTGAAGGCGATCATTATTATTTTAATCAAGAGCATTTTGCTGTTATTGGTAAGCGAACAAAAAAAATGTACCAATTAGGCGATGAAGTTCACGTGCGTGTTAAAAATGCCGATTTAATCAAAAGAAATATCGATTTTGAATTAATTGGAAGTAGGGAAGAAGTTAAACTAATGGATGCCTAAATTTCAATTGAATTTAGTTTTGTTGAAACGGAATATTTGCTAGATGCTTAAGATTGCTTATCATCCAATTTATAAACATCCATTACCAGAAGGACATCGTTTTCCGATGGAAAAATACGAGTTGATACCACGTCAACTTTTGTATGAAGGAACTTGTACGGAAGAAAATTTTTTTCAACCCACAATTCCTTCCGATGAATTTATTTTAAAAACGCATTCAAGCAATTATGTAACCGATTTGTATGGTTTACAAATTCCAAGACGAGCTGCTAGAAAAATTGGTTTTCCACTTTCAAAAGAATTGGTAACCCGCGAACGAATAATTGCCGATGGAACTATAAAAGCTTGTGATTATGCCCTAAAATACGGCGTTGCAATGAATATTGCTGGTGGAACTCACCACGCTTATTCCAATCGTGGCGAAGCTTTTTGTATGCTAAACGATCAGGCAATTGCAGCTCATTATTTACTTTCAAAACCCGATATCAATAAGATTTTGATTATCGATTTGGATGTGCATCAAGGAAACGGTACAGCTGAAATTTTTGCCGATAACAAACAGGTTTTTACTTTTTCCATGCACGGAAAAAACAATTATCCGTTCAAAAAAGAAACCTCAGATTTAGATATTGAATTGCCCGATCGTACAGAAGATGATTTTTACCTTAAAATCTTATCAGAACAACTCCCTAAATTAATCAATTCGGTGCAACCTGATTTTATTTTTTATTTAGCTGGTGTAGATATTTTAGCTACCGATAAATTAGGAAAATTAGCCTGCAGTGTTTCAGGTAGCAAAGAACGAGATCGGATGGTGTTAACCACTTGTTCTCAACATCAAATTCCGCTTCAAATTAGTATGGGCGGAGGTTATTCAAAAGATATAAAAGTAATTATAGATGCGCACGCCAATACGTATCGGCTTGCTCAAGAAATTTACTTTTAAACTTATTTTTTGCTTTTCAAAAGCTTATTTTTGAAAAATAACACCATCAAATGAGTACAACACCAACTTCACCTTTTTTAATTTATAATGCTTCAGCTGGTTCAGGAAAAACCTTCCGATTAACAGTAGATTACTTGAGTTTGCTTTTTTCTTCTGATGATGATTTTGCTTTTCAAAAAATACTTGCCATTACTTTTACCAACAAAGCAGTAGGCGAAATGAAAGAGCGAATTCTAACCAATTTGATTGCTTTTAGTCAAGACCAACTTCCAGAAGAAAATGCAATAATGTTCGATAAGGTTAAAGCGAAAACAAGTTTATCGCCTGCCAAAATTCAATATAAAGCCAAACGAATTTTACACCGATTAATCAATAATTACGCTGGTTTCGAGGTTTCTACCATCGATGCATTTACGCATAGAATTATTCGAACTTTTGCCAAAGATTTAGGTATTTCTATCAATTTTGAAGTTGAAATGGATACGCTTTCAATTTTGGAAGAAGCCGTAGAACGTTTAGTAGATCGAGCTGGAATTTCAACTGAAAAAGATTTGACCAAGGTTTTGATAGATTTTGCTTTAGAAAAAATTAATGACGATAAAAGCGGAAATATTACGGCTGATATTATTGCTGTTTCAAAACTTTTGCTCAATGAAAAAAGCGATGACAAAATTCGATTACTCAGTCAATTACCTGTTCAAGATTTTACAGCTTATAAAAAGAATCTAAAAGATGAAATCAAACATATCAGCGAACAGATTTTAGAAATCAAAACTATTTTCTTTGAATTGATTCATTCAAAATCAATCGAAAAAGAAGATTTTACTAGAAAAACTGTTCCTAATTTTTTTGATAAAATACCTCAAAATTTAAAGCATAACAAGTTCAAATTCGATTCAAAATGGCAAGAAGATGTCAGCAATGCTAAACTTTACAACAAGAGTATAGACGATGTTAGCAAAATAGCTATAGATGAAATTAGAAGTGAGATTCAAGAACTTTTAGACAGCTTAAAAAAATTCTATTTTACCATACGATACCTCGAAAATTCGTCGAAGACTATTACGCAAATATCCCTGTTGAAATTGGTTAAAAACGAAATGGATGCTATAAAAGAAGAGCGAAATTTATTGCTTATTTCAGATTTCAATCAAAAGATTAGCGAGCAAATTAGAAAACAACCGGCACCGTTTATTTACGAACGACTAGGAGAACGATTTCAGCATTATTTTATCGATGAATTTCAGGATACTTCGCAACTACAGTGGAAAAATTTAATTCCGCTTATCGAAAATGCTTTAGCAGGATATTTTAAGGACGGAAAAACAGGAAGTATAACTTTAGTCGGTGATGCCAAACAGTCTATTTATGCTTGGCGTGGTGGCGATGCACAGCAATTTATAGATTTATATCATAAAAATTCTCCATTTTCTGTTGCGCCTGAAATTATTCAGTTGGAAGATAATTATAGAAGTTTACAACAGATTGTAGATTTCAATAACAACTTTTTTGCTTTTGTTGCTAATCAATTAGCGCATCAAGAGCTACAAGAATTGTTTGCTAACGCCAAACAAAATCAAATTAAGAAAGAAAAAGGCTACGTTCAAATCGATTTTTTCGATTGTCAAAAAGCAGAAGAAAAGAATGAAATTTATCCGGAGGAAGTCAAAAAAATCATTCAAAAACGGATGCTGAATTCTGATGAAAGCTCACCCGATTTTAGCGATTTTTGTGTCTTGGTAAGAACCAAAAATGAAGGAATTGCCGTTGCTAATTGTTTAAACGATGCCAATATTCCTATTATTTCTTCAGAAACTTTATTGATTGATGCCGATGATCAAGTTCAATTTCTATTGCATTTAATGCAACTTTCTGAAGAAAATAAAGACCAAGAAAGCTTATATTTTGTAGTCGATTTTTTATTGAAAAAGCAAAATTTACCTGCTGATAAATTATATCAAACTACCTTAGATTGGCTTCATAACGACGCATTTTTTTGGCAAGAAATCAAGCGTTTGGGATACGATTTTAGTTTGCAAAAATTTACTTCACTTCCGCTTTATGATGCTTTAGAATATGCCATTCGATCGTTTCATTTGGTTGAAAATGCCAATGCTTATCTGCAGTTTTTTCTAGATGAAGTTTTTAGTTATTCGCAAAAAAATACGGCTGTAATTGCTGGATTTTTAGATTATTGGAAAGATAAAGCTGCCAATAAAAGTATAGTTGCTCCCGAAGGTCAAAATGCGGTGCAAATTATGACCATTCATAAAAGCAAAGGTTTACAGTTTCCTATTGTAATTTTTCCATACGCTTCTAAAACTATAGATGACACTCGACTCGATATGTTTTGGGTTGAAAATTCACCAGCACACCAAGTACCTTTTTCACTTTTATCGGCTCAATCTACTTTTTATACTGAATTAGATGGCGCTCCAAAATCAAATTATGAAAACCTGAATAAAAACGCCATAATGGATTCTTTAAATGTACTTTATGTGGCATTAACACGCCCTTCTAAAGAACTTTATATTTTAAGCGATTACAAAATGGCTAATGGAAAGCTGAAAACAGATCAATTTTCTTACGCGTCTCTCCTTCAAGATTTTCTGATCGATTTAGGAAAATGGAACGAAACCGAAACCAGTTTTTCTTTTGGCGAGCTCGCCGTTTTTGAACATCAATCTTTAGAAAATCCTACTCTAAACTTACAGTTTTATTCTACTTCAAAAACACCAAAAATTGAATTGGTAACCGAAGCAGGTCGTTTGTGGGATGAATACACGCAAAAAGCCATTGAAAGAGGAAATTTAGTGCATCAATTACTGGCAGAAATTACCTACCAAAATGACGTTTTATCAGCTATTGAAAAAGCGCAACAAACCGGTTTAATGCTGCTTGATGATAAAGCTGTTTACCACGATTTAATCAACAAAATTGTAAAGCATCCGTTATTAGCGACTTATTTTTTAACACCTTGGAAAGCTATGAATGAACAAGAACTTTTTTATCAGCAAAAAAAGCTTCGTCCCGATCGTATTTGCTATCAAGATAAAAATGCTGTTATTATAGATTATAAAACCGGGGAACCAAATTTGTTGCATCAAAACCAGATAATTACTTATGCTAAGGCAATTACTGATATCGGATTTGAGGTAAGCAAAAGTTTTTTGGTTTACATCAACAATAGCATAACGGTAGCAGAGGTGTAGTTTATTTGTTTATAAAGGCTTAAAAAAAATAAATATAAGTCTTATCTGCGTTTATTTTTCTAATTTTACCTAATTAGAAGCTGTTGAAGTATGAAGAATTACCAACTTATCGAAAATAAACTCGAAAAGTTTATTCGTAAATTTTATGTAAACGCGCTACTAAAAGGCGGAATTTTGTTTCTGTCATTTGGTTTGCTTTACTTTTTATTGGTTGTTGGTTTAGAGTATTTTTTCTGGTTAACTAGCTTAGGCAGAAGTATTTTGTTCTGGACTTTTGTTTTGGTTGAATTGTTTTTATTCGTCAAATTTATCGTAGTTCCTTTATCAAAAATCTTCAAAATTTCTAAAGGAATTGATTACCACAAAGCTTCAGAAATTATCGGTAAACATTTTCCGAAAGTCAATGATAAACTTACTAACATACTTCAATTAAAAAAATCAGGAGCCGACTCTGATTTAATTATAGCAGGAATTGAGCAAAAATCGGCTGAACTAAAACCGATTCCATTTCAAATTGCCATTAGTTTTAAACAGAACCTGAAATACACTAAATATTTAGCCATTCCATTACTTATTTTTTTAGTGATTTTTATGAGCGGCAAAACCGATTTATTTTCTGAAAGTTACAAGCGAGTTGTCGATTATCAAACTGTTTACGAACCACCAGCGCCATTTCAATTTGTAGTTTTAAACGAAAATTTGCAAGTAGAAGAAGGAAAGGGTTTTCAACTTCAAGTTTTTACAGAAGGCGATGTACAACCCGAAAATCCACAAATTGAATTTAATAACCAATCTTATTACTTAAAGAAAAACGAAGCTGGACACTTTCAATACGATTTTGATGGTTTGACAAACAACATCGATTTTAAACTGAGCGCAAACGGTTTTTCATCTAGAAATTACGAAATTGAAGTTGTTGAAGTTCCCAAAATTTTAAACTTCGAAATGCAATTGGATTATCCTGCATACACCCAGCTTGAGAACGAAACCAAATTTGGCTCTGGAAATGCTGAAATTCCTGAAGGAACAACAATTAGCTGGAAAATAGCTACCGCTTCAACCGATCTCATCAATCTAAAATTTCCTGATACGGTTTTCAGTCTACAAAAAGATAAAGATGAATTTTTCTTGGAAGAACAGATTTATTCTTCTTTGCAATACCGCCTTTCTACATCTAACAAAAATAGAACCGATTACGAAAATCTGTCGTATCGACTTGATGTGGTAAAAGATGAATATCCTAAAATTTCACTTCAGCAAAAAAAGGACAGTTTAGATCAAGATATTTCTTATTACAAAGGAAATTTGTCTGATGATTATGGGCTTACAAAATTGAAATTGGTCTATCATCCAATTGATGATATTCAGCAAAAAAAAGAACTAACTATTCCTGTGGCAAAGGCAACTTATGATGAATTTGTCTACACTTTCCCTAATAAAAAATTGGAATTAAAAGAAGGAGTTTCGTACCGATATTATTTCAAAGTATTTGATAATGATGGCGTAAATGGTAGCAAAAGTACACAATCAGATTATTTTAATTATCGGAAGAAAACAGCCAAAGAACAAAAACAAGAAAATTTAGAACAGCAAGGAAAATCAATCAAAGGAATGCAACAATCTTTTGATGAAATTAAAGATTCTAAGCAATCATCAGAAGATTTAGAACAGTTGCAAAAAGAGAAAAAGAAACTCAATTTTAGCGATAAAAAGAAAATTGAAAACTTCATCGAGCGTCAAAAACAACAACGCGAAATGATGAAAAAATTTAGCAAGCAGCTAAAAGACGATTTAAAAGAATATAATCCTAATGAACAGAACAAGCAAAAAGAGGATTTGCAAAATCGACTTGAAGAAAATGAAAAGCGCTTAGAGGAAAATGAAGAAATGCTTGAAGAACTCGAAAAGTATAAAGATAAAATCGATAAAAATGAGTTTAAAGATAAACTAGATGAATTCAAAAATGAATCTGAAAAACAAGAACGCAATTTAGAGCAATTATTAGAGCTTACTAAACGCTTTTATGTTGAAGAAAAAGCCAATCAAGTAGCAGAAAACTTGAAAGATTTAGCAGAAGAACAACAAGAATTGAGTGAAGATGAAGAATCTAATTCCAAAGAAAATCAAGAAGAAATCAACGACGCTTTCGAAGAATTAAAAGATGATTTGGAAGAGTTAATGGAGGAAAATGATAAGCTTCAAAAACCTATGGATTTGTTTCGCGATGAAGAAGGAGAGGAATCTATTCAACAAGATTTACAAGATGCTTTAGAACAACTTTCAAATGAAAGTGATTCCGACGGAGAAGAATCCGATTCTAGTTCAGAGGAACAAAATGAATCTGAAAATGCTGATGATTCTCTAGAGAGTGATTCTGAAGATTCTGATAATGGAGAGTCGGATGAAAATCAGCCACAAGATTCCCCGCCTAGTTCGCCACAAGAAAGTCAGCAAAATGCTGCTCAAAAAATGAAGGAAATGAGCGAGAAAATGGGAATGTCGATGATGTCTGGATCCCAAGAGCAACAATCTGAGGATATCGAAACTTTAAGACAAATTATTGCTAATTTGATAATTTTTTCATTTCAACAAGAAGATTTATTGAAAGAATTTAAATATATTTCAAATAGTAATCCTGTTTTTGCACAAAAACTTCGTCAGCAATCGCATTTGCGAGAAAATTTTTCTCACATTGATGATAGCTTGTATTCGCTTGCGTTGCGTAACCCAATGATTTCTGAACAAATTACTTCTAAGCTTAGCGATATTCAATTCAATATTGATAAATCTTTAGAACGTTTAGCCGATAATAAGCTTGAAACTGCGGTGAGTAACCAGCAATATGCAATGACTTTTGCCAACGATTTGGCCTTGATGCTAGATGGTGCTTTAGATAATATGCAAGATCAGTTAAGTGGTGGCTCGGGTCAAGGAAAAAGTGGGGAAGGTCAAGGTGGTGATTCTCCAGGCGATCAACTTTCTGATATTATTAAATCTCACGATGAGCTAAATGAAGAAATGAAAAATCAATCTGGTAAAAGTCCAGGTGGCGAAAAAGAAGGTTCTTCTGGAAAAGATGGTGAGCAGAGTGGAAAAGGAGAAGGCGGCGATTCTCAAGATGGTCAACAACCTTCTTCCAAAGATGGAGATCAGTCTCAACCTAATGATGATGGCAATCAACAAGGCGATCAAATGTCAGGTGAGATTTATGAAATTTATAAAAAGCAACAAGAACTTAGAAATCAATTGGAAGATCGAATTGAGCAATTAGGCTTGGATTCAGATTCTCGAAATCTACGAAAGAGTTTAGATCAATTGGAAGAGGAATTGTTGATGAATGGTTTTAGTTCAGATGCGCTTAAAAATATGGAAAATATTAAGCATCAATTGTTGAAGCTTAAAGAGGCTGCTAATCGTCAAGGGCAAGATGATAAACGCCAAGCAGAAACGAACACAGAAGAATTTAATCCATCATCTGCTCCTGAAATCGATCGCGCAAAAGAATATTTTAATACAACCGAAATTTTAAACAGACAAAACTTACCTTTGCAACCAAAATTTAAACGTCTGATTAAAAAGTATTTTGATGAATCAACTGATTAGTTTTTCTGCTCAAAACGAGTTTCATTTATCAAATGAAGTAAAGGTAAAAGATTGGTTAGAAAAAGTTATAGCTAGTGAAGCTTATTCTTTTACTGAAATCGATTTCATTTTTTGCAGTGATGATTTTTTACTCGGAATAAATCAAGAATTTTTAAATCATGATACTTATACCGATATCTTAACTTTCGATCATAGTTTTGGCAAAACTATCCAAGCTGAAATTTATATTTCTACCGATCGAGTTCAAGAAAATGCTAAAGATTTTGACGTTGATTTTGAACAGGAGTTGTTGCGTGTTTTGGTACACGGAGTTTTACATTGTTGCGGATATAACGATGCAACAGATGATGAAAAGCAATTGATGAGAGAAAAAGAAAATGAAAAGATTAATATGTTCCACGTGGAACAAAAATAAATTGTGATGTTTTTAGATACCTATGATGTAATTGTTGTTGGTGGTGGACACGCTGGATCTGAAGCTGCAGCTGCAGCTGCTAATATGGGGCATTCGACACTTTTAGTGACAATGAATTTGCAGAATATTGCGCAAATGTCTTGTAATCCAGCTATGGGAGGTATTGCTAAGGGTCAAATTTTAAGAGAAATTGATGCGCTTGGCGGTTATAGTGGAATGGTCTCAGATACTTCCGCAATTCAGTTTAAAATGCTGAATCAATCTAAGGGACCTGCTATGTGGAGTCCACGAGTTCAAAGTGATCGGATGATGTTTGCTGAACACTGGAGAAACCGATTAGAAAACACGCCAAATCTTGATTTTTACCAAGAGATGGTTTCTGGTATTTTGGTTGAAAATAATCAAATTAGAGGAGTCAAAACTTCTTTAGGTTTAGAAATAAAAGCCAAGAAAGTTGTCCTTACCAATGGTACTTTTTTAAATGGATTGATTCACATTGGAGACAAAAATTTTGGAGGTGGTCGTGCCGGTGAACGTGCTTCTACAGGCATTACCGCCCAATTAGAATCTTTAGGTTTTGAATCTGGTAGAATGAAAACAGGAACGCCGCCACGAGTTGATGGTCGTTCGTTGGATTTTTCTAAAATGACCGAACAACCTGGAGACGAAAAACCTGGTAAGTTTTCTTATTTAGATCATACTTCGCCGCTCAACAAACAGCGTTCGTGTTGGATGACTTATACTTCTCCTGAAGTGCACGATTTATTACGAGAAGGTTTTGATCGTTCTCCAATGTTTAATGGAAGAATACAAAGTATTGGACCGCGTTATTGCCCTAGTATTGAAGACAAAATCGACCGTTTTGCGGATAAAGACCGTCATCAAATGTTCATCGAACCTGAAGGCTGGAAAACAGTTGAATATTACGTTAATGGTTTTTCTACTTCGCTACCAGAAGATGTTCAGTTTAAGGCTTTACGTTCGGTAGCTGGTTTTGAAAATGTCAAATTTTTTAGACCGGGTTATGCTATTGAATACGATTTTTTTCCACCTACTCAACTTCAACATACCTTAGAGACAAAGTTGGTTGATGGATTATATTTTGCAGGTCAAATTAATGGAACTACCGGCTATGAAGAAGCCGCTTCTCAAGGATTGATGGCTGGAATAAATGCTTGCCTTAAAATTCAAGAAAAAGAACCTTTTATACTTCAGCGTAATGAAGCTTATATTGGAGTTTTAATCGATGATTTAATTACAAAAGGAACCGAAGAGCCATACCGAATGTTTACTTCTCGTGCAGAATATCGAACGCTATTGCGCCAAGATAATGCCGATTTTAGATTAACGCCACTTTCTTTTGATTTAGGTTTAGCTTCAAAAGAACGAATGGAACGCGTAGAGGAGAAGCAAAAAAAGTCAGCTGATTTTGTTCATTTTTTTAAAGAAACTTCGGTTACTACAACTGAAATAAATCCGATTTTAGAAAAGAAAAATTCCTCACCTGTAAAACAACAGGGCAAGCTTTTCAAAATTTTTGCTCGACCGAATATTGAAATGCTGGATATGCAACAACTTGAAAGTGTTCAGGCGTATATTCAAGAAAATAAACTAGACGATGAGGTTTTAGAGCAAGTTGAAATTCAAATTAAATATGCGGGTTATATTGATAAAGAAAAGCAAAATGCAGATAAACTGAATCGCTTAGAGAATTTATTGATTCCTAAGAATTTTGATTATGCTAAACTAAAATCTATGTCTTACGAAGCCCGCGAAAAATTGTCTAAAATTCAACCTAGAACAGTTTCTCAAGCTTCGCGAGTTAGTGGTGTAAACCCAAGTGATATTTCAGTTTTATTGGTTCATATGGGACGTTAATTCTATTAAATGTTTCACGTGGAACAATCAAGCGATAATTTAAGCTTTGAATGAAAAAAGAAGATTTTGTAGTAGTTGATCATTTTAAGTCAAATGAAAAATTTCGCTTAAAATGGAATGATGAATATCAAATGTTTCAAACATCTCCGATTCCTAAAAAACCGGAACTGGCTTTTTATTACCAAGCTGAAAATTATATTTCGCATTCAGATTCTAGCAATTCTTTGTTTGAATTTGCTTATCGATTGATTAAAAAGTTTATGTTGAAACAAAAAATCAGTTGGATTAAAAAATACGTTGCTGAAGGAAATGCTGTTGATATTGGTTGCGGAACTGGAGATTTTGCACAACTACTTTTAAAAAATGGTTTTTATGTTACAGGTGTTGAACCAAATGCTGATGCTAGAAACTTAGCATCTCAAAAAATTGAAAAAGTTCATTCAGATTTTAATGAAATTAAAAATCAAAAGTTTGATTTGATTACAATGTGGCACGTGTTAGAACATATTTATGATTTGCCTGATTTTTTGCAATCTTTAAAAGCGAAAACCAATAAAGGTGCTTATGCTTTTATAGCTGTTCCTAATTTCAATGCTTACGATGCTCAGTTTTATAAAGATTATTGGGCAGCTTATGATGTTCCAAGACACCTCCATCATTTTTCGGATATTGCCATTAAAAAATATTTTGACGAAATTGATTTTGACTTAATTGAAACCAAACCATTATTTTTTGATGCGTTTTACGTTTCCTTGCTTTCAGAAAAATACCAACCCAAATCGAATTACTTAAGGGGAATTTTTATCGGATTATTATCTAATCTTAAAGCTAGAAGGTCTCAACAATGGTCGAGTCAACTGTATGTGCTTAAAAAACGCTAATTAGCTATTTTAAGCCAGTTTCTTTATTTAAAAGCATACAGGTTCAAAAAATTAAAAAAAATCGATTTAAGGCTTTTGTTTAAGTCTTTTTGTGATAGCTAAAAGCAATATTAAATAAAATAGTAATAATTAAAAATTATAATTAATGAAACGGATTTTTTTGCTCTTAAGTCTAGTCGTAATTTTAGCAAGTTGTGAAACCGAAAAAACAGCTTATGTCGATAACACCGAATTGGTAGAGCGTTATTACAAAATGAAAAATGCTGAAGAAAAATTTCAACTTAAAAATGAAAACTTGACCAAAGAACTTGATTCTTTTGCTAAAGCATTTCAACAAAAAGTACAAACCTATCAGTCAGAAATGAATCAACTTTCAACTTTTGAACAAGAAAAAGAAGAAGAAAAATTGATTGAAGAACAGCGCAAAATTCAGCAAATGCAGCAAGAAAAAACCAAAGAATTAGAGCGAGAAAGCAAAGATGTTGCCGACGATATTATTGCTGAAATGCGCGATAAAATTGCTAAATATGGCGAGAAAAATTCTTATACCTATATTTTTGGTTCCAATGAAACCTCAAATATTCTGTATGCCAAAAAAGGAAAAGACATTACGATAGAAGTACTGAATTACCTGAATAAAGACAAGGTAGATTAGGCTTTATTTTTGGTGAATTAAACGCGTGAGTTGCATCGATAAATCGGTTAAAACAATTTTTGAATTGGCATTTCGCTCAATGTGATAATTGGCTTCTTCTAAAGCGGTAAAAATAGCTTCAATATTTTTGCCGTGAATGAATTTTGCAAAGCCATCAAATTTGAATTTAGAATCATAGGTTTGCATAAACACCAACGAATCAGCTGAATAATTTTTTAGCAAGGCTTGTCTAAAAAAATGAATGCAATATGCCAAAAAGCGTTTTTGAGTTTCTCTGTTTTCCTTCGCTAAATTTGTCGACCAATCTGATAAATCTTTAACTACAGATTTATTTCCCTTGGCGCGAAAAGCAGTTCTCACCCATTGAATAAACCAAGATTCAAAAACCTCGTCATCAGAATTATTAGCTGCCAACTCTAAAGCTTTGCTCATATTTCCATCAGATTGATGAGCGATTTGCATTGCTTTTGACGCTTCAATATTTTTTGTTTGCTGTAAGTAGCTAGCAATATTTTCTTCGCTTAAAGGCGGAAAATCCAATCGTTGACAACGCGAACGAATGGTTTGTAGAATTTGCTCTTCGGCGTCGGTAATTAGTATAAAAAAAGTATCTTTTGGCGGTTCTTCAATCAATTTTAATAATTTGTTCGCAGCTGAATTATTCATTTTATCGGCTGCCCAAATTATCATCACTTTTGCATTTCCTTCATACGATTTTAAAGAAAGTGTTTTTACGATATCTGCCGCCTGATGAACACTGATTAAACCTTGTTTTTTTTCGATTTCAATAGCTTGGTACCAATCAAATAATTCACCAAAAGGTTGTTGTTTTGCAAAATCTCGCCATTCGCGATAAAAATCTTTTGCAATCGGATTTTTCTTGATTTTATCGGTAGAATTCACCGGATAAACAAAGTGTAAATCTGGGTGATTTAGCTGATCGATTTTTTTAAGGCATAATCTTTTCGCATCGCCCAGTAAATTTCTTGCAATAATTTCTTTAGCAAAGGCAATTGCAGTTGGCAAAGTTCCGCTTCCATTTTTACCTACAAATAGTTGAGCGTGCGGAATTCTTCCTTGCTCTGTTGTTGTAAGCAAGTGTTTTTTGATATGATCTAAGCCAGGTATGTCTTTAAAATCCATACTGCGAAAATAATTCTTTTTTTAAGCATTTCACAGATATGAGCGGTATTCCTTTTTAACTTGATTTTGGCTTACAAAAGCTGCTATTTTTTGAAGGCACTAGATTATTTGTGTATTTTTGAAAGCAATAAATTCAACTAAAAATTTATGAAAACGATAAACGATTTCAATTTTAAAAATAAACAAGCATTAATTCGTGTCGATTTTAATGTGCCACTAAACAAGGAATTTCAAGTAAACGATAACAGTCGAATTAGAGCTGCTAAAGATACTATTTTAAAAGTTTTAGAAGACGGTGGTTCTGCTGTTTTGATGTCACATTTAGGCCGACCTGAAGCTCAAGAAGACAAGTTTTCTTTGCGTCATATTGTAAACGAAGTTACCGATGTTTTGGGCGTAAAAGTAAAATTTGCTACCGATTGTATCGGAGAGAAAGTTGTTGAAGAAGCGCATAACTTAGAAAACGGCGAAGTCTTGTTAGTTGAAAATTTACGGTTTCATAAAGAGGAAAAACAAGGCGACGAGAATTTTGCCAAAGAACTAGCTAAACTCGGCGATATTTACATCAATGATGCTTTTGGAACTGCTCATCGCGCCCACGCTTCCACCACTGTTGTTGCAAATTATTTTGAAGATAAAGCAATGGGGTTTTTGCTTCAAAAGGAAATTGATAGTTTAGATAAAGTGCTCAATTCTTCCGAAAAACCTGTTACTGCAGTTATTGGTGGAGCAAAAGTTTCCTCAAAAATTACGGTTATTGAAAATATTTTACCCAAAATAGATCATTTAATTATCGGTGGTGGAATGGCTTTTACATTTATAAAAGCGCAAGGTGGAAGTATAGGTTCTTCATTAGTTGAAGAAGATAAACAAGATTTAGCGCTAGAAATTTTAGAAAAAGCAAAAGCTGCCAATGTTGAAGTTCATTTGCCAATAGATAGCATTATTACTACCGAATTTAGTAACGATACAGAACGAAAAACGGCTCCTATCAATCAAATTCCTGAAGCTTGGATGGGCTTGGATGCCGGTCCTGAAACCAACCAAAAGTTTGCTGAAATAATTGCAAAATCAAAAATTATTTTGTGGAATGGCCCATTAGGTGTTTTTGAATACAGCAATTTTTCTACAGGAACAATCGAACTTGGTAAAGCCATTGTAGAAGCTACTAAAAAAGGAGCATTTTCATTAGTTGGTGGTGGAGATAGTGTTTCGGCTGCAAAAAAATTCGGTTTTGATAAACAAGTAAGTTATGTTTCTACTGGTGGTGGAGCAATGCTCGAAATGCTAGAAGGAAAAACGCTTCCTGGAATACAAGCCCTAGAAGCATAAATTTATAAAAAGTATTATTTTTGAAAGCGGCCAAAAGGTCGCTTTTTTGTTGAAATGAATATCTCTACAATTTAACGGTTCAATACCTAAAAAAATTAGATATTTGAATAGATTTCTGTTAGCTATAAATTATGAGTCCAAAAGCATTTGGTTTAAAGAAAAATGAACGCTTAACGCACAAAAAAACAATTGCTCGCCTTTTTGAAGAAGGCAAATCGGTTAAGCAATATCCTTTTCGATTAATTGCTGTTCCTATAAGTGAAAAGACCAATCAAATTGCTTTTGCCGTTCCTAAAAGAAATATCAAATTAGCGGTAGATCGCAATCGAATGAAACGATTAATGCGAGAAGTTTACCGACAAGAAAAACATATTTTATCCAAAAATAAAGAGCCATTTTTTGCTATTATGATTGTCTATCAAGGTAGAAAATCAACTAATTTTCAAGAAGTTGCTAAAAAAATTCCGCTGTTACTACATAAATTTGTTCAGCAAAATAAAACTGATGAAGAACAGCCTTAAAACATCATTAATATGAAGCGAAAAATCATTATTCCAATCGTAGGCATTTTCCTTTTAGTTAGTTCCGCTTTTACGACAATGCGTTCAGATTTTTTTGAAATTGCTAAGCAAATTGAAATATTTACAACCTTGTACAAAGAAGTAAATATGAATTATGTAGAAGAAATAAACCCAGCAGAACTAATGAATACCGCCATTGTTGCAATGTTGGAAGATTTGGATCCTTACACCAAATTTTATAACGAGCAAGATGTACAAAAAGCACGTATTCAACAATCGGCAGCTTCTTCAGGAATTGGTGCGAGCATAAAAGCTACGCCAGAAAAAATTATTATTACCGAAATTGTTAAAGATGCAGCTGCAGATAAAGCAGGATTAAAAATTGGAGATGAAATTATTCAAATTGGTGATGTGTTGGTAGCCGATTTTAATGAAGACGCTACAGAGCTTTTAAAAGGTTCTCCAGGATCTGAAGTAGAAATTGTTTACAATAGACAATCTGAAGAAAAAACAACCACTTTAGAGCGTATTAATGAAGAAACTCCTGCTGTTCCTTTTTATGAATTGCTTAAAGATGAAACCGGCTATATTGTACTTTCTCAATTCACTCGATCGGCTTCTAGCGAAGTTGAAAAGGCCGTAAAGGATTTGAAAGAACAAGGCGCTAAAAAGTTAATTTTAGACCTGCGAAATAATCCCGGTGGCTTATTAACTGAAGCCGTAAATGTAACTAATATTTTTGTCCCAAAAGATGTAAGAATTACGTACACCAAATCAGCGATTGAAAAATACAACCGAACCTATAATACACAAAACAGGCCTGTAGACACCGAAATTCCTTTGGTTGTTCTCATTAACGAAAAAAGTGCATCGGCTTCAGAAATTGTTTCTGGAAGCATTCAAGATTTAGATCGCGGTGTGGTAATTGGCGCGCGTAGTTTTGGAAAAGGTTTGGTTCAACGTCCTAAAAATTTAAGCTACGGAACTTCAGCAAAAATCACTATTTCGCGTTATTACACACCAAGCGGAAGATGTATTCAGGCGCTAAATTATAAAGATGGAGAAGCCATTCGAAATGATTCGTCGATGTACAATGAGTTTTCTACTAAAAATGGCAGAAAAGTTTATGATGGCGGCGGAATTGCTCCAGACATTGAAATTGAAAGTGCCAAAACAGAAGGATTAACCAAAGCTTTACTCGAAAAAGATGTGTTATTTGATTTTGCTACAGACTATTATTACAACAATAATCTTAGCAGTTTAGACCAGTTCAAATGGACAGAAAACGATTGGAAAAAATTCGTCAAATTTGTAAGTGAAAGCGATTTTACTTACGAAACTAAAACAGAAAAAGAGCTTGAAAAATTACAGCAAATTGCGAGCAATGAAAATCTTTCAACTATAATTGAAGATGAATTAGAAGCGCTTCAAAAATCACTTCAACAAGAGAAAGAAAGAGGTTTTGATCGTTATAGAGAGCAAATTTCTACTATTTTAAAAGATGAAATTATTAAACGCTATTTTTACAACGAAGGAGTTTATCGTTACTACACGCAAGAAAGTGAAACCGTTAATAAAGCGCAAGAAATCTTAAGTAAGGCTAAACGCTATGATAAGATTTTACAGCCATAATTAGCATAAAAGTCGAACCAATTGGTTGCAAGTAAGGTCAGTTTTAAGTTACTTCTTTTCAGTTACAATGACCGTAGCACCAACAAATTTACCTTTTTTGTAGTAACAAAGCGAGTCTTTTTTTGAATTGATTTTATACACTTCAACTTTATCATAAATTTCGTTTCCGCCTTCTGCTACTTGATGTTCAATTACTTTTTTATAAACAAGCTTATTTCCTGAAGAGCAACCAGCAGCGATAGCAATTAAAACTAAGCTGACTAAAAAAATGGAGACCTGTTTCATAATAGAATTTTAATTGTAAACTTCTAAGTTTTTAAGAAAATTATTGAGCTAACAACCAAGCTGATGAATTATGTGTTTTTTTAATGTTTTTTAAAGCTTTTAATGCCGCTTCTTTATCGGTGTAACTTTGGTAAACAACTTGTTCTAAACCGTATTTATTTTTACCAATAGCACGTGCATTAAAACCTAATTTCTGCAATTGTTTTACTTTGGTAGCAGCATTGCCTTCTACGCGAAATGCACCCGCTACAATGTGATATTTTGCAGTGCTATAATCTTTTTTTGAATTGGTTTTTATTTCAACTGTTGGCGATGTAGAAAACGGCTGAAAGCTTGCTTCTTGTAGTTGATGCTGAATTTTTTCTTCTGCCTGTTGTTGTGCCGCTAAATTGTGTTTTTCAACCTGTTGATTGTACCAACCAAAACCGCCTAAACCAGCCAATCCAATAGCTATAATTCCAACGGCAGCATATTTTAAATAAGGTTTAGGTGAAGTTGTTTTTTCTTGCGTTTGATTAGCAGAATCTAGTACAAAATCTGCTTTTTCTTCTGTTTCTTCGGTTGTGTTTTCTAAAGATTCGCTTGTTGAAACTTTGTCAAATTCTAGTTCAGCAGATTGTTTAATTTGCTCGATATGAACATTAGGCAAACCAAAAGCATCGAGTAAAAAATTATGATTAGAAGGATTAAATTGAATTTGCTTATCGCTGGAAATATATAACCTTCCAATATCTTTAAGCTCAATTGATTCGCCTGCGTGCAAAGCTTCCAGCAAATCATCTATATAAAGCGCAATTTTTTGTTGGGCTTCAAAATAACTCAAATTTTCTACTTCGGCTAGGTAATTTGCCAATAACCCATCTTCGTTTTTAAGTTGAGCATTAAAACTTACAATGCGTTTTGGCGGTAGTAGAACTCCATTTTCTTCATCGATTTCTGCAGAAATACGTTGTGCTAAAAAAGCACCAAAACCAGGTAATATTACACAATTGTGTCGGTATAAAAGTTGTTTTATGTAATTCTCTAATCGCATTTTTGAAGAATTTAATGGTCAAAAATCTAACCTTCAAAGAAAATAATAATTACTGAAAGGCGAAAAATTCTGACTTCTAAATTTACAAAAAAAATACGACAGATTTGGTGTTGTATCTGCTAATAATTCTTCTGTAAACAAGTACTTTATACATCGACGGTGTAAAATTGTTTAAAAGCGATAGCTTACACCCGAGTAAACTCCGAAAAAGTACGGCTTAAAATTAGTGGTAGAAGAGTCAAAAGTGTTGATTTGATACTTGAGTGTTGGCTCTAAATTAAAGTTGAAATTCTTGGCAAAATTATAATTCAAACCAACACCAAAATTGGTGCTAAAACTCGTTTGATTTACATTTGACGCCTGTCCTAAAGAAGTAGAAGCATTTTCAAAATTAGAATTGAACAAAACTTCGTTATTCTGTAAGAAAAAAGTACTGGCGCCACCAATAATATGTAATCCTATTTTTTTATCTAACAGCGCATATTCAAATTCAACAGGAATTTCTAAAAACCCAATTTGTTGCGTCAAACTACCTTCATCGTAACCAGCGCGGTAGGTTTGTGGATCTCCAACTTCTCGCTGAAATTGATCTTGGCTGTAAACAGTAACATTTTGTGCATTTGTATGAAGCGCAACATTCGAGTTTGCAGATGGTCCTGAAGCAGCAGCAATAACGGCATCCTGAGTGTTCATTCCCATATTAATGGAATTTATTCCCGAACGAATTTTCAATTTATTGTTCACCTGATAAGCAACTTTTAGTCCGTAAGAAAAACTAACATCACTCGTGGTTTGATTTTTTGAAAACTGTTCTCCTAGTGAATTGTTCCCGGCTGTAGAACCTGCAAAAATCGGTGCAACATTTGGACTTACTTGCCAGTTCGATTCATTTTCTGATAAACTAGGCAAGTCTTGATTATCGTCTTTTTCAACTTCATTTTCGTCAAGATCTTCTAGTTGAAGTGCTGCTGTTTTGTCGGAAGATTGAAATACGATATCCCTTAATGTTAAATTCTCTGGGCGAACAAAAGTCCGACTGATTTCTCGGGTTAAATCGTATAAACTTGACGATAAAGTTGAAAAAACGCTGGTATAATCGATTGATTTGTTTGCGGTAGAACTTGATTGTTGTTGTATAGTTGATTTTTGAGTTGAATTTTTAGCGCTTGTTTTAGTGATAAAAACAGACTGATTGGAAGGATTGATTTGATTGTTTGTTTCGTTACTATTTTGGGTTTCATCAGCATTAGAAACAACAAACTGTGGTAGCAACTGATTGTTATAAACAATTTTGGTTGCAGGTGATTGATTATAGCTTTTATAAATTGAAAATAAGCTTAAAATAATGGCGATTAATGCTGCTATACCTACTGCTTTTTGCCAAAAAGAACTTCCTGCAGAAGTTTTTTGATGGCCTAAATTTTGCGCGATATTGTTCCAGACTTTATCGCTAGGTTTTGGCTCAAAATCTTTAAACTTTTCCTGAAATATTCGGTCTATATGTTTGTTTTTATCGTTCACCTGCTTTATGATTTTCGAGATCTGTATTCTCGTTAATTTTTTCTTGTAAAATTCCTCTAGCTCTTGCTAAATTAGATTTAGAAGTGCCTTCTGTTATTCCTAAAATATCGGCAACTTCTTTATGTGAATAGCCATCGAGTACGTATAAATTAAAAACTAAGCGATAGCGATTTGGCAGTTCTTGAATACAAGAAAGCAAAAACTGTAAGGATAAATTTTCTTCTTCTACTTCAACATAATCGTCTTCAATTTGGTCTTCGTTGACTAATTCAAATACTTGTTGTTTTCTGTAGCGAGCCAAACAAGTATTAACGCAAATACGTTTGATCCAACCTTCAAAAGAACCTTTGTGTTTAAACTGACCAATCTTATCGAAGACTTTAATAAAAGTGTCTTGTAAATTATCTTCTGCTTCCGCTTTATTTCTTGAATATTTTAGGCAAATTCCATATAATTTAGGCGCAAAAAACTCATACAGCTCTTTTTGAGCCGATAAATTGTTCTTAGAACATTCTTGTATGGTTTTCTTTAAGCTCACTTCATTTTATTCAATTATTACTGGAACGCTTTTGCTAAGATATTCTTTTTCTCCCTTTTTATTTAATTTTTGATAAAAGTAAAAATGATAAACTTCTTTTTCATCAGCAATAAATTCAAACTCTTCAGTATATAATTGGTTTGAAACAGTTTCACATAATTGATGGTCTTCTTTATGCGTTACCACACCAATATAGATGTTATTGTTGACTTCTTGAATGTTTAAATCACTAAAATTATAACAAGTGTTAGGAACGGAGTAGTGAATTTTTATGGTGTATTTTTTCTGATAAACCATTCGTTGCGGGAGTTCAACTTTTTTGATTTTGCTAAGTTGAAAGCTTTCAAAATCACTTTTGTTGGGAGTGCAACCAAACATCAATACAACTAAAATTATAAAAACTCCGTTTTTGAACACAACTCGTATTTGTTAGTAGATGAGTTGGTTTTGAAAAGGTTGCGTAAAATACAACACAGAGTTTCGTTAAAAACCCTGTGTTGAAAAATTGTATTAGTTGTCTTCTTTCATTTTTTCTTTGATAGCCGCCGTAATTTTTGTTTCTAATTCTTCCATCAGCTCTGGATTGTCTTTTAGAAGTGTTTTGACCGCATCTCTACCTTGTCCGAGTTTAGTGTCTTCATAACTAAACCAAGATCCCGCTTTTTTAACGATGTCATAATCAACACCAACGTCAATAATTTCACCTATTTTAGAAATTCCCTCGCCGTACATAATATCAAATTCTGCTTGTTTAAACGGAGGAGCAACTTTGTTTTTTACTACTTTAACACGGGTTTTGTTACCCATAACGTCGCTATTGCTGTTTTTGATTTGTGTAGAACGTCTAATATCTACACGTACAGAAGCATAAAATTTTAGCGCATTACCACCCGTTGTTGTTTCTGGATTTCCAAACATCACGCCAATTTTTTCTCTTAATTGGTTGATAAAGATAACCGTACAATTGGTTTTGCTTATTGAGCTGGTTAATTTACGAAGTGCTTGTGACATCAATCTAGCGTGCAATCCCATTTTAGAATCGCCCATTTCGCCTTCGATTTCGCTTTTTGGAGTTAATGCTGCAACAGAATCAATTACAACAATATCAATAGCGCCAGAACGAATCAAGTTGTCTGTAATTTCTAAGGCTTGCTCTCCGTGGTCGGGTTGCGAAATAATTAATTCATCAATATCGACTCCTAAATTTTTGGCATAAATACGATCAAAAGCGTGCTCAGCATCTATAAAAGCAGCAATTCCACCCGCTTTTTGAGCCTCTGCAATGGCGTGTAAAGTCAAGGTCGTTTTACCAGAAGATTCAGGGCCATAAATTTCGATAACTCGACCTCTTGGATAACCGCCTACGCCCAAAGCAATGTCTAAACCTAACGAACCGGTAGGAATAGCGTCTACATCTTGAACGGCTTGATCGCTCATTTTCATTACGGTACCTTTTCCGTAAGTTTTGTCTAATTTATCTAAGGTGAGTTTTAAAGCCTTTAGTTTGGCGTCTTTCTCGTTGTTGTCTTTACTCATTTCAAATACTTTTTAAGAATCCATTTTTTGCTGAAGGGTAAAAATACGATTATTTTTTTGGTTTACAGATTTTGATTAATCCATAATAATACGGAATGAGTTTTTAAGACCTCGATAGCCGTCTAATTCTGCTGTTAAAGCTCCTACGGCTAATTTGGCTTCAATTTTAAGTGGTATTTTGTTGTAATCGTTGCTTACCCAGATGGTAACACTTTCTTTTTCTTTAAAAACACGTTCGGCTTGTACATACGGTCTAAACTTGAGTGTTTCTACTGTTCCAAATTTGGTATCAATAATTTCTTTTCCTAAATATTGTGCTTTAAAATTGAAGTTTTCTTCATCGAAAAACATATTTAAATAAAAGTTTTGTCCAACTTCTAAATTGTTGATATCAACTTGATTTCGAAGTGCGTACAAAGCAGAAAGTAAATCTTGGGTGTTTTCTTTAATGGAATGAGTAGAAACGGTATTTTTTTTGAAATTATTGACTTCTGCGGTTAGGTTATCTTGGTTGAAAACAATTTGCCTGTCTTTTTTATGCCCACCTTCATTTGTTTTTCTTATAAATTTATGACTACTCATTTTATCTTTATCGAGGTAAGTTTCAAAATGATCCCTAACTTTAAAAAAAACATCCAGCATTCCAGTGCTTTTTCCTGTACCAATAATATGATAAACAGGCGTGTTGTTGAAGTTTCCTGCTTCAATTTTTAAGTTCGCTTCCGAAGCTTTAAACCAACCGTATCTTACTTTAAACATCAACTCTTCTCCTTCTTGAAAAGCTGGTCTGTTTTGCGCGCTAACTTGTATTGAAAATAGCAATATTAAGCTCAGGTAGGAAAAATATTTCATACGTATTTTTTTATGGTTTACTTCAAAAGCTATTCCAAAGATAAAGAAACAAAAAAACCTGACCTTTTAGATAAAAAGATCAGGTTTTTGTTTAAAATTAAGATTAACCTATAAGGTTCCTCTCATATTTTGCTCTCTTTCGATAGCTTCAAAAAGCGCTTTAAAGTTACCTTTACCAAAAGATTGTGCTCCTTTTCGCTGAATAATTTCGAAGAACATAGTTGGTCTATCGAGTACAGGTTTTGTAAAAATCTGTAGCAAGTAGCCTTCATCATCTCTATCGATTAGGATTCCTAATTTTTTAAGTGGTTCTAAATCTTCATCAATTTCGCCTACTCTATCAAGAACGGTTTCATAATAAGTTTCTGGAACATATAAAAACTCTACACCGCGATTTTTAAGTTCGTTAACCGTTTCAATAATATTATCGGTAGCAACAGCAATATGTTGTACACCAGCTCCGTTATAAAAATCGATATACTCTTCAATTTGAGATTTCTTTTTCCCTTCTGCAGGTTCGTTAATCGGGAACTTTATTCTACCGTTTCCATTACTCATTACTTTACTCATAAGCGCTGTATAATCGGTAGAGATATCTTTATCATCAAATGAAACCAGTTGTGCAAAGCCCATTACATTGGCGTAAAATTCGCACCATTTATTCATTTCATTCCAACCAACATTTCCAACCATATGGTCGATGAACTTAAGCCCTACACCTTCTCTTTGGTAGCTAGGATTCCAAGCTCTATAACCTGGTAAAAATGGCCCAGCATAATTTTTTCGTTCTACAAAAAGGTGAATGGTTTCACCATAAGTGTGAATACCTGAAATTATTGCTTTCCCATTATCATCTTCTATGGTGTATGGTTCAGCATAACTTTTAGCGCCTCTTTTAACGGTTTCTTCGTAACTTTTTTTGGCATCGTCTACCCATAAAGAAACAAATTTTACACCGTCTCCGTGTTTGTTGATGTGTTCGTTAATCGGTCCTCCTTGCTCCAGCGGACTCGTTAAAACCAACCTGATTTTTCCTTGTTGTAATACATAAGAAACGGTGTCTTTTTTACCAGTTTCTAATCCAGCATAAGCTACGGGAGTAAATCCCCAAGCAGTGATGTAATAATAGGCTGCTTGTTTTGCATTTCCTACATATAATTCTACGAAGTCTGTTCCCAAAATTGGCAAAAAATCTTCCGCTTCTGGATTAACAACTTCTAGGTTTTGTGATGTGCTATCTGTTTTCATAACTTGTTTTTTTAATTGAATTCTGTTCTTACTTTAATTTTTTAATGTTTTAACCAAGATTTGTGGTAAGTATCATCTGCAATTTCCAAAGCTTCTTCCGTAATTTGCAGTGGTTTGAAAGTGTCTACCATAACAGCTAGTTCTTCGGTTTTGGTTTGACCGATACTTCTTTCTACAGCTCCAGGGTGTGGTCCGTGAGGAATCCCTGCTGGGTGCAACGAAATATGTCCTTTATCAATATCATTTCTACTCATAAAATCACCATCAACATAATACAAAACTTCATCGCTATCAATATTGCTGTGGTTGTACGGTGCTGGAATACTTTCTGGATGATAATCGTATAGACGTGGACAAAATGAGCAAACTACAAAAGCATCTGTTTCAAATGTTTGATGTACTGGTGGTGGTTGATGAATTCTTCCTGTAATTGGTTCAAAGTCGTGTATTGAAAATGCATACGGATAATTATAACCATCGTAGCCTACTACATCAAAAGGATGAGAGGCATAAACCATATCAAAGATTTGATCTTGTTTTTTTATTTTGATGAGAAAATCGCCACTTTCATTGTGGGTTTCTAATTCTTCTGGCTGTCTAATATCACGTTCACAAAAAGGCGAATGTTCCAAAAGTTGACCAAAGTGATTTCGGTAGCGTTTTGGCGTGTAAATTGGGCGAAAAGATTCCACGATAAAAAAACGATTGTCTTCTTCTTCAAAATCGAGTTTGTAAATAGTTCCTCGTGGAATTAATAAATAATCTCCATACCCAAATTTTAGGTTGCCAAACTGTGTACGCAACTTACCATTGCCTTTATGAACGAAAATCATTTCATCGGCATCGGCATTTTTGAAAAAATAATCTTTAGTTGATTGCTGTGGAGCAGAAAGTATAATGTTAACATCGCTGTTGTGCATTATAATTTTTCTGCTGTCTAAATAATCGAGTTGCGGAGCAACCTGAAAACCTTTAAAGCGATATGATTTTAGGTTGTTTTCTACAGCAACTTTGGGTTTTACATCAACTTTTCCTTTAATTTCTTTTACTTGGGTTGGGCGTTGCTCGTGGTACAAATTAGAAGACATTCCGTCGAAACCAATGGTACCAAAAAGTTGTTCGTAATATAAGCTGCCATCGGGTTTTTTAAAAACCGTATGGCGTTTATGGGGGATTTTTCCGAGTTTATGGTAAAAAGGCATAATTATTCGTTTTCAACAAATATCGTGAAATTTTAGAAAAAAACACCCAGATTTAGGTTAAAACCGGTACCCCAAACTTATGTACCAAATACTGTCTTTCAACTCTGGCGAATAGCTGTACTTTAAGTCGATTGGTCCTAAAAATGTTTTGAATCCATATCCTAGCGCATAGCCTGAAAAATCGGGCAAAGAAAACCATTCGCCAGTACTTAAAATATCGGTGTCTACGTTAGCATAATTTCCGCTAAGAATAAAATAATGCTTTTTGTAGAAGTTGTAATATACATCTATCATACCTTTGATGTAGGAATTGCCGGTGAGACTAAAAAAATCATAACCGTAAAATGGTCTAAAATTGTTGATGTTTTGATTTCCATATCCGCCTAAAAAAAAGTTTAGAGAAGCTAATTCTTCATTACCAATTCTAAAACCAAGCTCAGACCCTAAACCTAAAGAAACACGATTTCCTATCGGAAAAACATAACCAACTTCACCTTTTACAATCGAGAATTGTGTAATATTAATATCAGCTAAAACCGATGCTAAATACCAGTTCAATTGCCCTTTGAATAAAAATCCAGTGCTTGGATAAAACTTGTCGTCCAAACTGTCGTATTCCAAATATCCATAAGCGCTAATTAAGTTTGATTGCTCAATAATTGTTTCTAAATTTTCTTCATCTTCTTGTTCCTCTAGCGGAACGATAGTTTCGGTTTTTGTAGTGAGGTGTTTTTGTTCTGCACCCAAACCTAATAATAGTTGTTTATCGATTAGGGTTTCTACATAAATTTGATTGGTGAAATCGTTGTTTTGAAGCTGTATTTTATTTACATTATAACCTTCTAATTCACCACCAATAGTCTCGTCTACGTAAGCAAAATCAACATTTCTTTCAAATTTATTGAAACGTGAGCGAAAGCCGATACTCCAGTGTTTTCCTTTATCGATGTAATAATCTAAGTTATAGCGTATATTATCGCCTAAAACAAAATCAACAGAAAAAATATCGTTAGTAACAAATAAACTTTTTTGTGTAAAATTGACCAATACGGCACTTTTGTACAATTCATCGTAATGAATGCCAAATCGCAAGAGTTTATTTTCCTTACTCTCAAACACTTCTAAGTTGATATCGTAGTTGTTTTCGTGTCGTTTTAAGGTGTAATTTATTCGGTCAAAATTATCGGTGGCAGCCAAATTGTTTAATCCGTTGTTGATATCTTTAAATGAAATTCGCTCGTTTTCATTAAGTCGCAATTTTCCTTTGATGTAGTTTCTGGGGTAATTTTTATTTCCTGAAATGCTTATTTCTTGAATAGAAAGTGAATCGGGTATTTTTACCCCAGTTCGCATTACTTGTAAGTTTTGCTGGTCGGCTACTTTTCTTAACGCTGCAAAATTGTCTCTAGCTGCAATTTTACCATTTTCGATGAGTTGTTTGCCTAAATCGAAATCCAACACCGAAAAATCTTTTATATCTGGTCTAATGTAGATATCGCTCAATGCGCGTTTTTTTCGCATTGCTTTTATGGTTCTGAAATTGCTGACCTGATTCATGATTTCAAAACCGTCTTGAAGGCGTTCTCTTCCGTGTAAATCTTCTTGAACATCTACACCAATGATCAAATTAGCTCCGCGTTTTTTCATTTCTTCTATCGGATAATTATTCACAACTCCTCCATCTGTGTGTAGTTTCCCGTTCATTTCAATAGGTCTAAAAACAGACGGAATAGCACCGCTTACAGACATTGCTAAGGCTAATGATCCAGTATCCATAATTACTTCTTCGCCAGTTTCTAAATTGGTTGCTATACAATAAAAAGGAATGGATAATTTAGAAAAATCATCCTCTTGAATATGAGCCGTAAGTTGGGCTAATAAATTGTATACATTTTGTCCTTTTGAAAGTCCTGAGGGTAAACTAGGTTTAAAATTTTCGAAAGGCAATGAAATACCGTATTTTTCGGATTCTCTTCGTTCAAAATAGGTTTTGGCATTGCGAGGAAGTTCATCTCGAATCAATTTGTTAAAATCCGTTGTTCTAAAAATAGAATCTAATTGATGCGGTGTATAACCTGCTGCATATAAACCTCCAATAATAGCGCCCATGCTTGTTCCTCCGATATAATCAATTTTGACGCCTGCATCTTCTATAACTTGCAAGGCACCAATATGAGCCAAACCTTTAGCTCCACCTCCACTAAGTACAACACCTACTTTTAGTTCTTCTGAATCTTGTATTTCAGCAACTTTTTCTTGCGAAATAACTTCAAAAGTAACGATGATAAATAATAGAAAGAGTAGTTTATGTTTCATTTTTCTGATGGTAAAAATCAGTTATAATTTTTGCTTTTGCTGAACCAATTACTTCCGATAAATCTTTAGCTGAAGTTTTTTTGATTCGCGTTACCGAACGAAATTCTTTCAGCAATTTTAAAGCGGTTTTTTCTCCAATCCCTTCAATTTCTTCGAGCTCTGTACCTAAAGCAGATTTGCTTCGCTTGTCTCGATGAAAACTAATTCCGAATCGGTGCGCTTCGTTTCGCAACTGTTGAATTATCTTTAAGGTTTCTGATTTTTTATCCAAATATAACGGATATTTATCGCCTGGATAAAACAATTCCTCTAATCTTTTTGCGATTCCTATAATGGCTATTTTTCCGCGTAATCCTAATCGATCAAGTGCTTTTACTCCCGAAGAAAGTTGGCCTTTACCGCCATCGACAATTATTAATTGGGGTAAGTTTTCGGCTTCATCTAGCAATCGTCGGTACCTTCTATAAACCACTTCTTCCATAGAAGCAAAATCGTCGGGTCCTTCAACGGTTTTTATATTGAACTTTCGGTAATCTTTTTTACTAGGTTTACCATTTTTAAAAACCACACAAGCGGCAACAGGATTGCTTCCTTGTATATTAGAATTATCAAAACATTCAATATGTCGTGGCTCTTCAGGTAAACGCAAGTCTTCTTTCATTTGCGCCATTAAGCGGTTGGTATGACGATCTGGATCTACAATTTTTATTTGTTTAAAACGCTCCATTCTAAAGTATTTGGCATTGCGTTCAGACAATTCTACAATTGCTTTTTTGTCGCCTAACTTTGGAACGACAACCTGAATGTTTTCGCCTACGTTTACGACAAAAGGAACGTAAATTACGTTAGAAAGCGAATCGAATCGTTGGCGTATTTCGGTAATTCCTAACTCTATTAATTCGCGATCGGTTTCATCTAGTTTTTTCTTCATTTCGATGGTATGCGAACGAATAATAGCACCGTGAGAAATCTGCATATAATTTACGTAGCCATAGGCTTCATCGCTCACTACAGAAAAAACATCTACGTTGTTTATTTTAGGATTAACAACCGTCGATTTTGCTTGATAATTTTGTAAGGTTTCTATTTTCTTTTTGATGCGTTCCGCTTCTTCAAAGCGTAATTCAGCAGCAAGGTTTTTCATTTGTTCTTCAAAATCGCTCAACGAATCTCTAAAATTACCTTTTACAATTTTTCGAATTGCACTGATTTGTTGATTGTAATCTTCTTCGCTTTGTAAATCCTCGCAAGGACCTTGGCAATTTCCCAAGTGATATTCTAAACAAACTTTATACCTTCCTTCTTTAATTTTTGATGGCGACAAATCGTAATTGCAGGTGCGTAATTGATACAAGCCGCGAATTAATTCCAAAAGGGTTTTTACCGTTTTTACACTTGGGTATGGGCCGAAGTATTCGCTGCCGTCTTTGATGAGTTTGCGCGTTAAAAAAACTCTAGGAAACCGTTCTTTTTTTATACACAACCACGGATAAGTTTTGTCGTCGCGAAGCATTACATTAAACCGCGGTTGCAACTTTTTTATCAAGTTGTTTTCTAAAAGTAAGGCATCGGTTTCTGAAGCTACAACGATATGTTTTATATGATGAATTTTTTTCACCATCAAGGCAGTTCTTCGGCTGTCGTGCTGCTTGTTGAAATACGAAGAAACCCGTTTTTTGAGGTTTTTAGCCTTACCAACATACAAGATTTTATCGTCTTTATCGTAATATTGATAAACACCAGGACTGTTGGGTAAAATCTTAATCTGTATGTCGAGTTGTGTCTGACTCATAGAATTTTGAAGCTAAAAACTGCTGTAAAAATACAAGAATTACATCGATTATTTGAAGGCGTAATTCGCCAATTTCTAGTTAATAAATAGCTAGAAAACTCGAATTTTAAAATCTTGCTTAGCTTGTTCTTTTCGAAAGAAAACCATTCCCCAAAAAAAAGTATCAATCGTAAGACTTACAGCAGGATGTTTTTTTATTTCTTGCCAAGCTTCATTCATTTCTTTCGACCAATAAATATCATCAAAAATAAAAACACTATCGTTGTGATGGTGATTTAGAAGTTGCCTAAAATAGCTTAATGTAGCTTCTTTTTGATGGTGTCCGTCAATAAAAATTAAATCGAATTTTTTGTCGTTTGAAAGTTGATGAAGGTAATCTGAAAAGATAGTTTGATGAAAATTTATGTGAGTAATACCGAATTTTTTAGCCGTTTGTTGGGCAAGTTTTGAAGTATTAGGACAAGCTTCTAGACTATCGATTTCTATCGTATTATCTAGCGCCATTGCAAAACTTCCTAAACCCAGCGATGTGCCCAATTCTAAAGCATTTTTGATAGCTAAATAGGGCACTAAACGATTCAATAATTTGGCGCGACTATAGGTAGTACCAGCATTTTTAGCGATTTCTGAAATGCGGCGTTTTCGGGTTTTAAATACGCGAGAACCAGCGCCAACATCTTTCATTTCAAGAGAATCATTCGAATTGATATATTCCTCTTTTATACTTTTCCAGATTTTGTAAGCAGGACGTTTTTTCTTATCGTAAAAACACTTGGTTATCAATTGGTAAACAAACGGCGAATGAATTCCGTGTTGGTTTTTAGATTGCGCTAAAAATGAAATAAATGACTTTACCTGAAACCACATTGTTTTTAAGTTATGCTTCTAATTTAGCTGAAAGTTCAAACCATTTTTCGGTTTTTTGTTCTATTTCGGTAGCTATTTTTTCTAATTGAATTGAATTTTCTTTAATCTTCTCAGGATCTAGCTCTTCTAGAAAAGTTTGCTGCAATTTTGCTTTTTGCTTTTCTAAAGTTTCAATTTCGCGCTCTAGTTTTTTGTATTCTTTTTGCTCCTGATAACTTAAACTCGCTTTTTTTGATTTTTCCTTAGTTTCAGGCTTAGCTTCTTTGGGTTTTTCTTGGTAAGATTGTTCTTTTAGTTCTTTTGAGTAATCTCTGTAATCGGAATAATTTCCAGGAAAGTCGCTTATTTCACCGTTGCCAAAAACAAATAAATGATCGACAATTTTGTCCATAAAATAACGATCGTGCGAAACTACAATCAAACATCCAGGAAAATCTAACAAGAAGTTTTCGAGTACATTAAGCGTAACAATATCCAAATCGTTGGTAGGTTCATCGAGGATTAAAAAATTTGGATTCTGAATTAAAACCGTACATAAATACAATCTTTTTCGTTCGCCACCGCTTAGTTTTTCAACAAAATCGTATTGCTTTTTTCGGTCGAATAAAAAGCGCTCGAGCAATTGTTGAGCAGAGATTTTTCTTCCTTTTTGCAGGGGAATAAAATCGCCAAATTCGCGAATTACATCAATTACTTTTTGATTAGGTTTGGCTTGAATTCCACCTTGTGTATAATAGCCAAACTTAACGGTTTCACCCAGTACAACTTTACCCGAATCGGGTTTTACATTGCCCGTTAAAATATGTAAGAAGGTAGATTTTCCTGTTCCATTTTTACCAATAATACCAATTCGTTCTGCTTTTTTGAAGTTGTAATCAAAATTGCTGAAAAGCTGTTTTTCTTCGTAGGCTTTTGAAATATTATGGAGCTCAACAATTTTTGAGCCCATACGCTCCATATTAATTTCTAGTTCTACCTCGTGTTCTTTTCTGCGTTTTTGCGCTCGACTTTTAATATCGCCAAAATCTGAAATTCTGGATTTAGATTTGGTGGTTCTTGCTTTTGGTTGGCGCCGCATCCATTGCAATTCTTTTTTGTACAATTGCTTGGCTTTGGCAGTAGTAGAAGCCTCGGTTTCTAGTCGCATTTCGCGTTTTTCGAGGTAATAAGAATAATTTCCTTTATACGTGTATAATTGCCCTTCATCAAGTTCTATAATCGAATTGCAAACACGTTCTAAAAAATAGCGATCGTGGGTAACCATAAACAGCGTTAGGTTTTCTGAAGCAAAAAATTCTTCTAACCACTCTATCATTTCTAAATCGAGGTGGTTGGTAGGTTCGTCTAAAATGAGTAAATCTGGACGATTGAGAATCAAATTAGCTAAGGCTAATCGTTTTTTCTGACCACCCGAGAGGAGTTTTACTTTTTTATCGAGTTCAGGTAGCTTTAATTTAGATAAAATTTGTCGGTATTGAGTTTCAAAATCCCAAGCTTGCAAACTCTCCATTTTATCAAAAGCTTGTTGATAAGCTTCAGCATCTTCGGGGTTTTTGAGCGCTTTATCGTAATTGCTTATAGCTCTAAGAGTTTCATTATCTGAAGCAAAAATAGTTTCTTCAATGCTGAGGTTAGGATCTAAGTTTGGTTCTTGATCTAAATATCCAACTTTTAGGTTTTTTCTGAAATTGATTTGTCCTTCGTCTGGCGATTCAGTTCCGCCAATAATTTTTAATAAAGTTGTTTTTCCTGAACCGTTTTTGGCAACAAAGCCAATTTTTTGAGACTTGTTTATTCCGAATGAAATGCCTTCAAACAATTGAAGTATTCCGTATGATTTTGAGATATTTTCTACCGAGACGTAATTCACCTAATTTTTTCTACGAAAGTAGTGAGAAAAAAATTCACCTCAAACAGCTTTTAGTATTGGTGCTGTAAGAAGTGAATTTTATCCACTTTTGGTACACAAATTTATTTCTTGAGTTCTTTGATGCCTTGCAACATAGCTTCAACAATCATATCTAAATCAAATTTTCTTTTCCAGTTCCAGTCTTCTTGAGCGCGAGAATCATCAATACTATTTGGCCAAGAATCGGCAATAGCTTGTCTAAAGTCAGCTTCAAAATCAATTTCGAAACCTGGAATATGATTTTTGATAGCTGATGCTAATTCGCGTGGCGTAAAGCTAATTCCAGCTAAATTATAAGATGAGCGAATAGCAACCTCGTGTCTTTCGGCTTCCATAATTTGGATGGTGGCTTTTATAGCGTCATCCATATACATCATTGGCAAAGCGGTATCTTGAGAAAGAAAAGATTTGTAATAGTTGTTGTCTAACGCATCGTGAAAAATTTCGATTGCATAATCGGTTGTGCCACCACCAGGCGCAGTTTTGTAGCTAATAAGTCCCGGATAGCGAATGCTTCTTACATCTACCCCATACCTGTTGAAATAATAATCGCACCATCGTTCGCCGGTTTGTTTACTGATTCCGTAAACAGTTGTTGGCTCCATAACGGTTTGTTGTGGCGTATTTTCCTTAGGAGTTGTTGGTCCAAAAACCGCAATACTAGAAGGCCAAAAAAGTTTTTTTATTTTGCTTTCTTTAGCGAGGTTTAATACATTAAATAACGAATTCATATTAAGTTCCCACGCTTTCATAGGATGTTTTTCTGCTGTTCCGCTTAACATTGCAGCCATCAAATATACATCGGTAACATCGTATTCTTGAATAATTTTTTCCAAAGCATTAAGGTCGGTTGCGTCTAGGTTTTCAAACGGACCAGAGCTCATTAACTCTTCGCTGCCTTCTCGAATATCGCTGGCAATTACCTGATTATTTCCGTGTTTGTTTCTTAATTCTTGTGTAAGTTCGCTTCCGATTTGTCCGCAAGCGCCAATTATTAATATCTTTGGAGTCATAAAAAAATAATTTTCCACAAATGTAATTATTAATCATTTTAGGATAATGAAATAGGCTTAATTTGTGGTAGAAATTTTAAGGTGTTACCAGAAGTATAAAATTTTTTTGAAAATTGAAGATAAGTAAGCACATAAAAAAAGTTTGGTATTGTCTAGCTGTTATATTGATGACGATGGCATGCAATAGCAATGATCAAAACCAATCTCAAGATGAAACAGAAAACCAATCAGAAAGACAACAGCTTAAAGAATTGCCATTAAGCAATTCAGCAACAGCAATTGGTTTGTCTGAAGAAGCAAAAGAAGCTACAGAAAACTGGATGCATTACACCTCCATGCAATCTGAAGTAGAGCGCATGCAGGATTATGCTGTAGCCGATGTAATGAGCAATGCTTCAACGATAAAGAAAGTTGCCGATACACTGCAACGTACCATTCCAAAAAAATTTCAAAATAAACCAATAGAATCGAGGTTGAAAGTTTTATATACCAAGGCGAGCCTTTTGAATCAATTATCGAATCAGCAATCGCCAGATTTAATGGAAATAAAAAAAGTAGCCGAAGAAATTCCAATCGATTTTTACAACTTGAATATTCAGTTAAACGAGGTTTTTATAGAAACACCAACATTTGATTAATTTTAAAGCTCTATTTCTATGAAGAAATTATTATTTGCAATAGCTCTGATAAGCATAATGTCTGTTGAATTGCTACAGGCACAAAGTTATAAGTATAGACATTTTGAAACTACTGTTCATCTCGGTTTACCGCTAGAAGAAGTAGAAAGTTACTCCAATTTGGTCTACGGTTTAGAAATGGGATACACTTTTTTTCCAAACACCTTAGAAGTTTTTGACTTTGGATTAATGACAGGAATTAGTATTTATAATGGAGAAGATGTTGTGTCCGAACAAATTATTGGCTCAGGAGCCGATGCAGGTTTTTTAAAACTAGGTGTTATGGGGAAGCTCCGTTTGGCAAATCATTATTTTTTTGGATTGGATGCTGGCTATGCAGTAGGCCTAGACGGACCTGACGGCGGGCCTTTTTATCAGCCTAAAATTGGTTATGACTCTGGTAAATTTATTTTTGATATTTATTATCATAACATTCGAACCACTTCACGCTTTCCTAATTACAGCTCATTTGGTATAGGCTTTGGGTTTAGATTGTAATCTATTCCTGTATTAAAAAAAGTTAAAAATTAACATATATTAGTTAAAAATACCCGTTAAGGGGTATTTTTTTAGGCTAATGTGTGGCATACCTTTGTATAAGTAATTGTAGTTTTTGGTTTTTTAAGACATAGACATCTATTATGTTTTAAACTTCATTTTATCTCTATTTAAATCTCCTTCGTCTGAGGGAGATTTTTTGTTTTTTATAAGACGGATCATTTCAAAAAAATTATCTTAGCTGAACAAAATTAAAGATGAATAAACAACCGCTTTTACAAGTAAATGATTTAGAAATAGCCTTTCCAATAGAAAAGGATTTCAATACGGTTATTCATCGAATAAATTATCAAATTCATACTAATGAAATTGTAGGGATTGTAGGAGAATCCGGTTCTGGCAAATCGATTTCGAGCTTGGCGTTAATGAAACTTTTGCCTGAAAAGGCTCGGATAAAAGGATGTATCAATTTTTTAAATCAATCTATTTTAGACTTATCTGAAAAAGAAATTCGCAAGATTAGAGGGGCTGAAATTTCAATGATTTTTCAAGAACCTATGAGTTCGTTAAATCCTTCGATGAAATGTGGTCAACAAGTTGTTGAAGTCCTTCAGCAGCATAAAAAGATATCGGCGAAGCAAGCCGAAAAAGAAGTGATTTCTTTATTTGAAAAAGTAAAACTTCCCCGAGCAAAATCTATTTTTAAATCTTATCCACATCAAATTAGTGGCGGTCAAAAACAGCGTGTAATGATTGCGATGGCAATTGCTTGTAAGCCTAAAATTTTGATTGCAGACGAACCTACAACAGCCCTAGATGTAACGGTTCAAAATGAAATCCTGAAGTTGCTAAAAGAACTTCAGCAAGAAACCGAAATGAGTATTTTGTTTATTTCGCATGATTTAGGAGTGGTTTCAAAAATTTGCGACCGTGTTTTAGTGATGTATCAAGGGAAAATTATAGAACAAAACACGGCTTCCCAAGTTTTTAATCAGCCTCAAGAATTGTATACAAAAGCCTTGCTTTCTGCAAGACCTGATCCACAAAAAAGACTTAAAAAATTGCCCACCGTAGCCGATTTTATTGCTAATGAAATTCATTTTGAAGAGGAAACTGACCATGAGCGCAGCAATCGACATCAAAAAATCTATAGTCAATCGCCTTTGTTGGAAGTCCAAAACCTATCCAAAACCTATTTTTCAAAAACAAATTGGTGGGGAAAAACAGAAGCAGTAAAAGCCGTAGACGGCGTTAGTTTCAAAATTTATGAAGGAGAAACGTTAGGATTGGTAGGAGAGTCGGGTTGTGGTAAATCTACTTTAGGGAATTTAATTTTGCGATTGGATGAAATTACAGCAGGACAAGTTTTTTATAAAGGAAAAGATATTACTCAAGTTCAAGGAGAGGAACTTAGAAAACTGAGAAAAGATATTCAGTTGATTTTTCAAGACCCTTTTTCTTCACTCAATCCAAGGATTTCTGTAGGAAGAGCTATTCTGGAGCCAATGGAAGTACATCGATTGCATAAAAATAACGCAGAGCGCAAACAAAAAGCAATCGATTTGTTAGAGCGCGTAGGTTTGTCTGCTGATTATTTTGATCGATATCCGCATGAATTTAGTGGTGGGCAACGCCAACGAATAGGTGTTGCAAGAACCATTGCTGTAAATCCACGATTTATTATTTGCGATGAATCGGTTTCGGCTTTAGATATTTCGGTGCAAGCTCAGGTTTTAAATTTATTGAACGAATTGAAAAATGATTTTGGCTTCACTTATTTGTTTATTTCACATGATTTGGCTGTTGTAAAATACATGTCAGATCAACTTTTAGTGATGAACCAAGGTCAAATTGTGGAAAGTGGCGAAGCAGATATGGTATATAAACAACCAAAAATGGACTACACTCAAAAATTAATTCAAGCAGCAGTCCATTATTAAGTTATAAGTTGATTGATTTTATTCTTCCTCTTTCAATTCTTTAATTAAATGAATATAAACAGGAAAGTGGTCGCTGTATCCTCCAGTCCAGCTGCTTCCAGAAAAACTTCTAAACGGATAGCCTTTATATCTCCCTCTAGGATTTCTTAAGTAAGTAGGGTTAAACACTTTAGCTTGGTAGTAGCTGTAAGTAGAATATTCTTTTTCTGTTAAAGGTTGTGAGATTGCAATTTGGTCAAACAAATTCCAATTATCTCGCCAAGCAGTAGTGCCAATTCCTTTTTTATAAATCGATGCGTAAGGGTTATAAATTCCCTGAGGGACAATTAGCTCTTCAATTGTTTCTTTTGCATTAATTACCTCTTTCATACTTTCGTTATGCGGATCATCATTTAAGTCGCCCATCAAAATCATTTTTGCATTTGGGTCTACTTTCTGAACAGAATCAATAACTCCTTTAGCTACTTTGGCTGCTTCTACTCGATTAGGACGTGATTTTTCTTCACCACCACTTCTAGAAGGCCAGTGATTAACTAAGAAATGCATTTCTTCACCATCAAACTTACCTTTTACATGCAAAACATCTCTGGTGTAATTTCGTTTAGTCTTGTCGTTGTCTCTATAGAGAAAAACCTCATGCGGTTTGGAATATTCAGGTTGAAAGACATCTTTTCGATACAGCAAGGCAACATCAATACTTCTAAGATCAGGAGATTCATAATGAATAATACCGTAATTATAATTTTTTAGACGCGGATGATTTACCAAATCTTCTAAGACATCATAGTTTTCGATTTCGCAAACACCAATAATAGCAGGAGGGAAACCGGTAGTTTCAACACCAATATCAGCAATTACCTTAGCCATGTTTGCTAACTTTTTAGGATAAACAACCTGTTGCTCAGAAGAAGCCATTTCGCCAATAGGGTTTTTATGGTCTTGTTTATTAGGGTCGTTAATAGTATCAAAAAGGTTTTCGAGGTTGTAGAAAGCAACCGTAGTGATTTTGTACTCTTTTTTGTTCGGATTTTTTTGTTGAGCATTTTCTTGAGTAGCATTGCAAGCCACCAATGTCGTAGCAATAACTGCAAGGAATAACTTTAATTTGCTGGTCATAAACGTAGATTATTAAAATGTAAATTCTTATGTTTTTGAAAATCCAAAAATACACAATTAATATAATTTATATACCTTTGCCCAAAATTCATAATCATTTCTTAAAGCAGTTTAGCAAACAAACAAATCACAAATGAAGAAAAGTTTTATTTTTTCGCTCTTTGCATTATTTTGTGCTGCACTGGTTTCGGCTCAAGAAACCAATGTTACAGGTCAGATAATCGAAGACGCAACCGAAGAACCGATTCCTAGTTTATCCGTACAAATTGAAAGTACAGGACAAACCGTAAAAACCGATGCTAACGGAACATTTTCATTCGAAGGAATGGATTTGCCTGAAGGTGAACAAGTACTACGAATCGAAGAAAGTGGTTACCAAACTAAGCGTTTTCCTATTATTTTACAAGAAGGCGAAACCTTAGAAATGGGTGTCCTTTATGTTAAAGAAGATTTAGCAGAAGAAGACTTTAAAATGGGAACTATTAGTATTGCCGACAATGAACTTGATGAAGGAGACGATGTTTCTTTTAACATTTCTGGACTTTTACAAGCCTCTAGAGATGTTTTCTTAAGAGCTGCCTCTTTCGATTTTAGTTCTACGTTCTTTAGACCAAGAGGTTTAGACAATGCCAATGGTAAAGTCCTCATCAACGGTATGGAAATGAATAAGCAATTTTCAGGTAGACCGCAATGGGCTAACTGGGGAGGCTTAAACGATGTTTCCAATAACCGAGAATTCTCGATGTATTCTAAAGCAAACGATTATGCGTTTGGTGATGTAGCGGGAACAACTAACCTTATTATGAGAGCGTCAAAACTGCGTAAAGGTGGGCGTGTATCTTACGCTTCTTCCGATAGAAGCTATGAAGGCAGGTTAATGGCTAGCTACAATTCTGGAATGCTCGACGGTGGTTGGGCATACTCAGTAATGGCTTCTAGACGTTATGGTGAAGAAGGTTTTAGAGAAGGAACTCCTTATGATGCCAACTCTTTCTTTATTTCCGTAGAAAAAAGATTGAATGACAATCATTCCCTAAATTTTACTTCTTTTTATGCACCGAACAATAGAGGTATAGGAACTTCTATTACAGAAGAAGCAAAAGACCTTAAAGGAATTCAGTACAACCCTAACTGGGGTTACCAAAATGGGGATGTAAGAAACGCTAGAATGAGAAGAACGGAAGAGCCCGTTTTTATGTTGAACCATTATTGGGATATAAACGATAAAGTTTCGATTAATACCAATGCTATGTACCAAACTGGGCGTTACGGAACAACAAGAGTCGACAATGGTGGTACGCGAATGGTTGAGTTTAACGGCGAGCAAACTTACTTAGGAGGCGCAACCAATCCATCACCTATATACTATCAAAATTTACCAAGTTATCATTTACGTTTTGCAAATCCTAGCGCAGCTTCGTACCAACAAGCATGGTTCGCTCGCGAAGAGTTTGAAAATGACGGTCAATTTGATTGGGAATCGATGTATAGCGCAAACATCAACAACCAAGCTAATGGCGGTAACTCAACTTACATTCTTCAAGAAGATCGAGTAGACGATACGCAAATGCAATTCAATTCTATTATTCAAGCAGATTTAGCTGATAATATTTTATTTAACGGAACGGTAAATTACCGAAATCTAAAAAGTAAAAACTTCGCAGAAGTTGCCGATCTACTTGGAGGAGATCAGTTTTTAGATATCGATTTCTTTGCTGATGAAAACCCTTCAGTTGTTGGAGCTTTACAAGACTTAGCTCAATCTGATACTAGAAACCCAAACCGATTGGTAACCGAAGGCGATAAGTATAAATATAATTATCAAATTGATGCGGAGGTTTATGATGCTTTTGCTCAAACTCAATTTTTCTTTAATGAGATTGATTTTTATATCGGTGCAAACGCTGGAAGAACAACTTACCAACGTGAAGGTTTCTATGAAAACGGTTTTTTCCCAGGAAACGAATCTTATGGAAAAGGTGAAAAACTAGACTTCTTTACCTATGGTATAAAAGCTGGTGCTACTTATAAAATTACAGGACGTCACTTGTTAGAACTTAATGCTTCTAGAATGCAAAACGCTCCGACTATTAGAAATTCATACAGCAATGCTCGTCAAAACAATGAAATTGTTGATGGCCTTGAAGAAATAGTCGTAAATTCTGCAGACTTGAGCTATATTTTTAGATCACCATCTGTAAAAGCTAGAGCAACCGCTTTTTATTCAACTTTCCAGAATGAAACGAATGTAGGTTTCTATTTTGCTGAAAACTTAACAGGATTAGATTTTAATGATGGAAGCTCCTTTATTCAAGAAGTAATGAGCGGTATTGATCGCCAACACTTAGGTGCTGAATTTGGAATTGAATACCAAGTTACACCTACTATCAACTTGAAAGCAGCTGGTTCTTGGGGGCAATATACTTATACAAGCAACCCAGATTTATACCTAACAGGTAGAGATTTCCCAGGAGAAAAATTAACTTTTGGAGACGGTAAATCTTCAATGAAAGATTTACACGTGCCTGGTGGACCACAACAAGCTTACCAATTAGGTTTTGAATACAGAGATCCAGATTACTGGAATATCGGAATTACAGCCAACTATTTTGCAGATAACTACGTAAGACCAAGCGGACTATTAAGGTCTGAACATTTTACACTCGATAACGATGCCTTGCCTTTCCCTGAATATGACGAAACTGAAGCAAGACAATTGCTAAAGCAAGAACGTTTCTCAGATTATTTGCTTTTCAATTTAGTAGGTGGAAAATCTTGGAGAATTTCAACACCTAAAAGAAGTTATTATATTGGGTTCTTTGCTGTAATCAACAATCTGTTTGATACAGAATACACAACTGGTGGATTCGAACAATCACGTCTAGCAGATTATAGATCTCGCCAAGAAGATATGAGTAGACCAAACGGGCCACTTTTTGGTAACCGATATTATTACGGCTTCGGAAGAACATATTATTTAAACGCATACATAAGATTTTAAACATAAAAGAATAAAACAATTATTAAGATGAAAAGATTCAATTCAAATTACTCAATATTCCTTTTTCTAGCTATCATAGGAATGACTTTTTCAGCTTGTGTTCAAGATGATGATTTTGATTTGCCTAATGTAGGCGAAGGTGAACCAGCTGAAATAGACGGAGACGTAATACCACTAAGTTCTATTATTGGTGCTATCGAACAAAATGAAGGTGCAATTCAAACCTATACTTACGAAGAAGATATTTACACAGTTGGTTATGTAGTTAGCTCCGACGAGGGTGGAAACTTCTTTAAAGAAATGGTTATTCAAGATGAGCCTGAAAACCCAACTGCGGGAATTCGTATTCCTATTGATGTATCACCGCTTTTTGCAAAATATAACTTTGGTAGAAAAGTCTACATCAAATTAGATGGACTAAGCTACGGAATGGATAGAAACAACCCTTCTATCGGTATTTTAGACGGCGATAGATTAGGTAGAATTCCAGAAGGTCAAGCCAATGAAATCTTTATTAGAGATAACGTGGTTGCCGATATTGTTCCTAAAGAATTAGCAATAAACGAAATCGGACCTGATTCTCATAACCAGTTTATTAAAGTAAACAATGTACAGTTTCCATTAGAAGATGTAACGCCTCCAAATCACTTATCTTTTGCAGCTGAAGCTTATGATGAGTTTGACACAGAACGTTCATTTGAATCTTGTGATTCTCAAGCTACTGGCCATATAGCCACAAGTACCTTTTCTGATTTTAAAGGATTAAAGTTGCCAACTCAATCAGGAAGTATTGCAGGTGTTGTTCAGCGTAACTTCGATGATGATAAAAATATCATTAAAGTTAACACTCCAGAAGACCTAAACTTTGAAGGTGAACGTTGCGACCCAGAACCAGCAGAACCACTTTGTGAAGGACCAAGCGGTGGTAGTGATGTTATTTTTGAAGAAGACTTCGATGGTGTGACCAATATTGGACAACTCAATGGATGGTTAAACATCAACGCTGAAGGAAATGAAAGCTGGGTAATCGGTGATTTCAATAATAATAATTACGCTCAAATTTCTGGTTTTAACTCTGGTCAAAGCTACGACACTTGGTTAGTCACTCCTGAAATTGACTTAACAGGAAGCTCGCTAGAAGAAGTAAGATTAGATATTGAAGCTTCTTATGATAATGGTAATGGTTTATCTGTTTTAGTAACCGAAAACTATACGGGTGATGTTGAAACTACTGAGTGGGAAGAACTTGCTGGCATTACTGTTCCTAACGGACCTGGTAATTCTTTTGGAGGTTTTGAAGATGCTGGAGCGTCTAATATTTCTTGCTTAGATAATGTTCGATTTGCGTTTAGATACCAAGGATCTGATCCAGATGGCGTTACTACTCGTTATCACTTAGACAACATCAGAATAGAAGGTGAGCTAGACTAACTTTTTCTGATAAAATTTATCAACTGCCTGGAGTTTGCTTCAGGCAGTTTTTTTGTTTTCAAAATGCACACCTTGCTTCGTTTCTATTTTTTACCTTTATCGCTTTAATCAATAGACTATTTTGAGTAGCTACAAAAAACTTTTTCAACAAACCTTGGTTTACGGTTTAGCAACGGTCTTACCTAGAATGTTGTCTTTTTTATTAGTACCATTATACACAGGTGTTTTAGCCAATTCAGGTTATGGCGATTTTTCCATCATCTTTACTTATTTGGTACTCTTCAATATTATTCTTTCCTACGGAATGGAAACCGCTTTTTTCCGTTTTTATAACAAAGAAAACAAGTCCGATGAAGTGATAAATACCTCGACCATTTCATTGCTTATAACAACAGTTGTTTTTGTTGTACTTAGTTATTTTTTGGTGCCTTATGTTGCTGAAATAGTTCATATTTCTGTCGATTTGCTGCAATTTATGGTTTCTATTTTAGCCCTAGATGCGCTGGTGGTTATTCCATTTGCTTGGTTAAGAGCGCGAGGAAAATCTATTCATTATACCGTTATTAAAGTTATTAATGTAGCCATCAACTTAGGATTGAATGTTTTCTTCTTAGTTTTTTTAGCCGATCTCGTTCAAAACTTCGATGGATTAAAGCTAATCTATAAACCCGATTTTGAAATTAGTTACATTTTAATTTCAAATGTGGCAGCAAGCGCATTTACTTTTCTAGCATTGCTCCCTTTTTATATTCGCTTAAAATTCAATTTCAATATACAACTTTGGAAATCGATGATGAAATACGCTTTACCTGTACTTTTTGCAGGCTTAGCTTTTTCTGTCAATGAAGTTTTTGACCGTCTTTTACTCGATTATTTATTACCCAAAGATATTGCTAGAAGCAAAATTGGCGCCTATTCAGCTTGTTACAAAATAGCGGTTTTTATGACCCTGTTTGCTACCGCTTTTCGATTAGGAATAGAGCCTTTCTTTTTTAGTCATGCAAAATCTCAAAACCCTGAAAAAGCCTACGCTTTAATTACCAAATATTTTGTGGCTTTTGGTTCGCTTATCTTGCTTTCTATTATGGTTTTTTTAGACCTTTTTAAAGTCATTTTAATCAGTCAAGAAAGTTATTGGGAAGCCATCGAAATCGTTCCATTCATTCTGTATGCTAATCTGTTTTTAGGAATTTACCACAACCTATCGGTTTGGTATAAAGTTTCAGACAAGACCCGATTTGGCGCCTATATTTCAAGTTTTGGAGCGCTTATTACACTTGGAATTAACTTCTGGTTAATTCCGCATATTGGTTATTTAGGATCTGCTATAGCAACCTTTGCTGCTTATGGAAGTATGATGCTAGCATCTTATTTCATTGGTAAAAAACATTATCCAATTCCGTATGCAACGACTAAAATTAGCGCATATTTAGGCGTAGCTACACTATTTTCCTTAATTTCGTTTTTTTATTTTAGAGAAAATTATATTGTCGGCATTTTAATGATTCTTATCTATATCGGAGGTGTTTATTGGGTAGAAAGAGAAGAAATTAATGCCATCATTAAACCTAAATCAGTATGAAAATAAATATTATCAATCAGTCGAAACACGATTTGCCACAATACGCAACCGAATCTTCTGCTGGTGTAGATTTAAGGGCTAATATCGATCAAGACATTACGTTAAAACCACTTGAACGCTGCTTGGTAAAAACAGGCCTTTTTATTGCTTTACCCAAATCTTACGAAGCGCAAGTTCGACCAAGAAGTGGTTTGGCACTTAAAAAAGGAATCTCTGTTTTGAACGCTCCTGGTACAATTGATGCCGATTATAGAGGCGAAATAGGTGTTATTCTAGTTAACTTGTCCAACGAAAATTTCACGTTGAAAGATGGCGAGCGTATTGCTCAATTGGTCATCGCTAAACACGAGCAAGCCGAATGGATTGAAGTGAATGAACTTGATGAAACCCAACGTGGTAAAGGTGGATTTGGAAGCACTGGAAACTCATAATTAAAACAAAACCAAATAATTATATAAGAATTTACTATGAAAATAATTGTTCCTATGGCGGGTCGTGGATCGCGATTACGACCACATACATTAACTGTCCCAAAACCGCTTATACCAATTGCAGGTAAACCGATTGTGCAACGTCTTGTAGAAGATATTGCTCGCGTTTTAGACGAACCTATCGATGAGGTTGCCTTTATAATTGGTAAAGATTTTGGCGAAAAAGTAGAACAAGACTTGACCAAAATTGCTGAAAACCTAAACGCTAAAGCCAGTATTTATATTCAAGACCAACCTTTAGGAACGGGCCACGCAATTATGTGTGCGCAAGAATCTTTAAATGGTCCTGCTGTTATTGCTTATGCCGACACTCTTTTTAAAGCAGATTTTACGTTAGACAAAAATGCCGATGCCGTAATGTGGGTCAAGCAAGTCGATAACCCAAGTGCTTACGGCGTGGTAAAAATGAATGATGAAGGAAACATTACCGATTTGTTCGAAAAACCAACTGATTTTGTTTCTGATTTGGCAGTTATTGGAATTTACTATTTCAAAAATGTTGAAGTGTTGAAGCAACAACTTCAAAAGGTTTTGGATGAAAAACTAATTCGTGGTGGCGAATACCAAATTAACGACGGAATTGAAAAGATGAAGCAAGACGGCGCAATCTTTAAACCTGGAAAAGTAGATGAATGGATGGATTGCGGCAACAAAAAAGTAACCGTAGAAACCAATTCTAGAACCTTGCAATTTATTCATCAAGATCAATCAGAAGTTTTGGTTGCTGACGATGTTCAGCTAGAGAATTCAAAAATTATTGAACCTTGTTTTATTGGTAAAGGCGTAAAACTCGTCAACACCACAGTTGGTCCAAATGTTTCTATCGGAAACTATACGGAATTGCATAATACACAAATCAAAAATTCGTTAGTACAAGAGCATTCTGTTATTCAAAATGCTGATTTAGATAATGCTATGATTGGAAATCACGCTAAATTTGACGGCAATTTTACCTCGATTAGCATCGGAGATTATTCAACTTTAGAATAATATGAAACACTTATTTAGCATCATTTTTCTACTCATTTCTTGCTTTGCTTTTGCTCAAGAAAAGCAAGAGGTGAGCGATGATGTTAATGTCGATGAACTCGGTAATGTAAGCGACAAATTTCAAGAGCATTTCTTTCAGGCAATTAGCCATAAAGCCATCAAAAACTACGAAAAAGCAATTGAAGCACTCGAAAAGTGTCTTGAAATTAAGGACGATGAACCAGTTCTTTATGTTGAATTAGGGAAAAACTTTTTTGAACTTAAGAATTACGAAAAAGCCGAAGAAAATTTCCTGAAAGCAATCGATAAGCTGCAAGGAAAACGCAAATTCTACACCCAACAGAGTTTATTAGAAGTTTATGAAGCCCAACAAAATTACGAAAAAGGAATTTCGCTTGCCCAAGAATTGAGTCGTCAAAAACCTTCCTATCTCGAAACGGTTGCCAATCTTCTTATGGTTACCAAAGACTATAAAAAAGCAATTCAGGCCTTAGATGAATTGGAAGAAAAAAATGGCTTTTCAGAACGCACCGACGATTTAAGAGATGTAATTTATAAAGAAACAGCCGAATACAAACAAGCCATTAACTATTACCAAAATCGAGTTGATAATAAAACAGCAACCGAGCAAACTTATTTGCGTCTTATTTCTTTTTACAACCAAAACAATCAGAAGAAAAAAGTGGTTGAAACTGCAAAAGAACTCGAGGCAATTAACCCACAAAATGCCAATATTCAAATTATTTTTAGCTTGATTTATCTGGAAAAAGAAGACTTTGAAACGGCTAAACCTTACATTAAAGCTGTAATTAGCAACAATGCTATTTCAGAAAAAGAAAAAATGCAAGTTTTGGAACAAGTCAAAGAATTTGTCGGCGATTACCCAAAATACCAAGATGAATTGTTAGGAATTCTTGATCAAGCTATTCTAGATGGTCAAAATTCTGCAAGTCACGAAGAGAAAGGAAACTTTTACCTTAGTCGCGATAAGGAAAAAGCATTGGCGAGTTATCAAAAAGCCCTAGAAGATAAACCGAACGATTTTGAATTGCTAACGAAAATAGCCAACTTGCAAATTGAGCTTCAACAATTGGATGAAGCAGTGCAAACAACCACTCAGGCGCAAGATGTATTTCCTGCTCAACCGGTTTTTTACCTTTTGAAAGGAATTGCTCTAAACGCACTCAAAAATCATAAAGATGCGGTAACTCAACTGGAAAACGGACTCGATTTTTTATTCGATAATCCGCGAATGGAAGCTGAGTTTTTTCAGCAGTTGTACATTGCAAATAAAGAATTAGGAAACGATAAAAAAGCAAATAACTATCAAAATAAAGCCATTGAAAAAAGAAAATCGATTGAATAGCAACATGAAAAAAATTAGTTATTTACTTCTAGTACTTTTGATTTTTGCCAGTTGTGGACCCCAAAAAGACTTGGCAGAAGGCGAATTAAAACGCAAAACTTCTCGAACGGTTATCAATTCGTTAGAAGATCATAATCCTGATTTTGAAACCATCAACGGCAGAATGAAAGCTCAGTATGATGACGGCGAAAAAAGTCAGTCGATTTCGATTACCTATCGCATTCAAAAAGATGAAGCTATTTGGATGAGCGCCAAATTTGCTGGACTTATTACCGTTGCAAAAATCTATATTACACCCAAAGAAGTGCAGTTTTATGAAAAAATCAACGGCGAATATTTCCAAGGCGATTTTAGTTTGGTTAGTCAATTTTTAGGTGTTGAAATGAATTTTGAAAAGCTTCAAAACCTCTTGTTTGGTCAGCGACTTTTCGATTGGCCGCTACGAAATACACAAGCTACTTTCGAGGAAGGGAATTATGTTTTTACCTCCAAAATAACCGATCAATTTCAGCAGGAAGCGTTTATTGAAGGACAAAAATTTACCTTATCAAAACAGCGTTTTTCGAGTTTAAACTCTTCAAAAGAAGTCGATGTAAACTATTCTGATTATACTAAAATCAACAAAAAATTATTTCCAAAGGAAATCGATATCTTAGCGCAGCAAGAAAACCGATTTGTAAAACTGAATTTAGAATACAGGACCATAAAAATAGACGAAGAATTAAGTTTCCCTTTTTCTATACCAAACGGTTATAAAGAAATGAAGTTATAATGAAGCTATTTAACTATAAAACCGCTATTTTTTGTGTAGGACTACTTGTTTTTGCTGGTCTTTCTACGATGGCGCAAACACGCGCTGAATTAGAAAAACAGCGAAAGGAAATTCAGCAGCAAATCAAACAAATTTCAGGTGACTTAAACAAAAGTCAAGCAGAAGAAAAATCGGTTTTAGCTCAAGTTGAAGAACTCAATCAACGTATAAAAGCTACCGAAAACCTTATTCGGGTAAGCAATCAAGAAGCCAATTTGCTTACCAAAGAAATCGATAACAATACGCGGCAAATCGAATCGCTACAAGAAGAGCTAAAGACGTTAAAAAAAGCATACGCGAAAATGATTCGTCAGTCTTATAGGAGTAAATCTCAGCAAAACAGGATCATGTTTTTGTTTTCATCCGAAAGTTTTTTTCAAGCATATAAGCGAATTCAATACATGAAGCAACACAGCAATCATCGAAAAAAACAAGGCGAGGAAATTGAACTCAAGAAAACCGAATTAGAAGAACTCAACCAACAATTAGTTCAACAAAAAAAGGAAAAGGAGGTGGTATTGGCTCAAAATAGAAAAGCTAAAAAAGAACTAGAAGCTGATAAAAAATCACAAGAAAAACTCGTTCAGGAAATACGAGAAAAGGAAAAAGAATACGAAGCCGAGTTAGCCGAAAAACAAAAAGAAATCGATCGTATTGATGATGAAATCGATCGTTTGATTAAAGCGGCAATTGCAGCTGAAAATAAAAAAGCAGGTTCTAGTTCTGAAATGCGATACAAAATGACTCCTGAAGCTAAACTTGTAGCCGAGGATTTTGAAAAAAACAAAGGAAAACTCCCATGGCCAGTAAAATCGGGATTGGTTTCGATGCAATTTGGTGAACATGCTCATCCAATTGTAAAATCGGCAAAAGTATCGAGTAATGGTGTTAAAATAGAAACCGAAGAAAACGGAGTTGCGCGTGTTGTTTTTGATGGTGAAGTTAGTCAAGTAAACGCAATTAGAGGTGGAAATAAAGCTGTTTTAGTGCGTCATGGAAACTACATCACCGTTTACTACAACCTAACCGATGTGTTTGTAAAACGCGGCGATCAGCTTTCTACCAACGACGAAATTGGAGTGATAGGAAAAAGCAATTCAACTGGGAAAACCACACTTACGTTTCAGCTATATTACAATACGACCAAAAAGAATCCTAAAAACTGGATTTATAAAATGTGATAGTTGTATAATCAGGAATTTTTTCATTTTAATTTTTTTGTTATTGCTGAAGTATATTGTTGTTTAAGTAAGTGTATTATGAGTTTAAATTGCCTTTACTTTTAAAATAATGTATTTAAAAGCGAGGTTGTTAAAAAAAAATAGTTTAAATGCTTTGCTAATTATTTTTTTTTTTTTGATTTGCACAAGTGTTTGATCAATCACTTAAAATACTATTTATTAACTTCAAAATTTAAAATAATGAAAAATTTAATTAGAGTTCCTTTTGCTATGTTTTTAGCAAGTTTAGTGTTTTTATCTTGTTCAACAGATGATTCAGATTTAACACATTTGAATGAATCTTCAGAGAAAATGAATAATAATTCTTTTACTATTAATTATGGTGAATTAAATTATCGACCTAATCAAGATTTAATTGAATTCTATTCAGACAGTGATTATCAAGAAAAATTTAGAGTTTAATCAGATGAATACATGGTTTCTAATATTGATGGACCTAATGGAGGTGTGATTATTGAAAACACTACTAACAATAAAAGTAAAAAATTGCTTAATATTAGGTTAAGTAGTGACAAAAGATCTATAATTTTTGACTTAGAAGATGAGAATGGAGATGTTTTCAATGATGTTGTTATCTCAAGTAATGTCGAGCTACCTGAACTTCCAAATGAAACAAATGGTGATGATTGTTGTGACTGGGATGGATGGTTTGATTCAACAATGGAAACAATTAGAGAAGTAGGAACTAGAGCTCAAGAAGCAGTTAAACAAGTTGCTGAATCGTTGGAACACTTAGGCCAGCATTTGTCTGGAATGTATTCAGACTGTCCAGAAGGTACGGGAAGAGTTTATGGGTATGATGAAAACGGTAAGCCTTATAGCCGATGCGAATAGTCAAGAATTTTAGAAATAATAAAGGTAATTTCATGCTACTATTGGGTCTTTTGTTTAAGGCCCAATTGTTCTTTTTTGCTGTTATATTTTCGGTGCCAGGTATAAATAATGACTTTCAAAAAGATGTGGAAAATATACCTGAATCATTTGCTTTTTCAAGTAATTTGTATGTTATACTTTTTGTGTTGCTAATACAGCCTGCCCTAGAGGAGTTTCTTTTTAGATGGCATGTAGGCATAAAAAAAGACTATAAGTTTAGAAATAAAGTCATTTTTACGGTAATCAATTTATTACTGATTCTTTTTCTTCTTCAGCCATTTCAATCATTTTTTAGTTTTTTATTAATGATGGCTTTAATAGCAAGTATAGGGTTAAGTTTTTATAATGTAAAAAAAAGAACAAGTCAAAAATTATTGATTTTTCAAATTCTTATCACTTCATTAGTTTTTAGTTTTAATCATTCGGGTTCTAACTCAGTATTTACCAATCCTAGTTTTGCTGGTCTGTCATTTGTGTTATTTTTTATGGGAGCTGGTTTCATACTTTCTTATTTAAGAGTTAACTATGGTTTATTTTGGGCTATATTAATCCATTTTGCATTCAATATGATATTAACTTTACCTCAGATGCTTTCTAATGATATAAATACCATTCCTGTTCACCATAGCACATCTTGTTATGAAATGACACTTGTAGAATCTGGAAAATTTGAAGACTTAGCTGGTTTTAAAATCACTGATGATTACTTAAGATGGGAAAAGCTGAATTTAATTACCGGTATAGAAAAAGCTATTTTTTATGATGATTTAGATATTGAACTTTTTGAAGATTCTGGTTTAAATCGTGATTCAATTGTAGGAGCATTTAGTCAAAAAAAAGCGTTTAAGGTCTATCAGCTTAATCTTGAAAAAAAAGATGATAGTTGTAAGATAAATTTACAGGAAGTTTTGCATTTCCTTAATCAAGAAGGCTTAATAGTTAAATAAATAAACCTATGCTTATATTTTAATTTAGTAATAGTAACCCCCTAAACTTGCTTCAAAAATGCTTGCTATTTCTGGTGGGAGTTTAATTTTTCTATCTTGAATAATGACATCGGTTTTATATAAATCGAGTTGGTCAGAATGTATTTATTTTTCCTCTGCTAATTTGACGAAATTTATAGAGGGCAATATTACTGGCTCAAAACCTGATTGAAGTGTGAAATTAGATATATAAGATCTAATAAAAGGGAACGCAATTGCAGGGGCATTTATTTTTGGAAAATCCGAAAACTTAAATTCTTCTTCAATTTCTTCTTCTGTAGAAAAAATAAAAGCAACTTGGAAAACTAAATCAAAATATTTACCTTTTAAATCTATATCAAATATAATGACAAATTGTTTTTTTTCTTTTTCAGGAAAAACTTGACCAATTTTTAAGGCAAAGGAATTTTCTTCCCGTGTATCTTCAATTATATTAAAACTTAAAGTTTGTATTTTCCAACTTTCTAATTGAATTCTCATAATTACGCAGCTAATACAAAGTTACTTGGTCTGTCATTATTGTTATAACTTTCATCAGAAGAAGAAGAGTACAATTCAACGTTAACAACTTCAAATTTATTACAAGTAATCTCAATACTTGTATCTTCAATAAAACCATATTTACGAACAGACACATCATAAAGTTCTTCTGCTGTAATATTTGCAAAATACTTATCGATTTTAGCCTTTATTTCTTTATTCAGTTTCATTTTAATTTATTTCGTTAGTTAAGAATAACTCCTTTTTAAACATTGTTTTTTCTGGGTTATATACCGAACAAATAGTACAATTTGGAGTTCTTCTATTTAGATTGTTGATTCTTTCTTTACTAAACTTAATATAAAAATTTCCTTTAGCTACATCTATGTCAAGAAGATTCTCTCCTCGTGCAAAGTTAATAACAAATCCATCAATATATGATAAACTTTTGCTAATTTCTTTCATCTTTAGCGAATGATTATCTATTATATAGTCTAATATTTCAACTCCCTCACTAGTAGTTAAATCTAAAAAACTATCTTCATTTACTTCAATGTCACACTTTAATATTGAATATCTTCTATAAGTATATTTTTTCTCTATATTATCCCAAGATTGCGCTATAGCCCAATTTTCAGCTTGACTTGACGGTTTGTTGTTAATTCCTTTAATAAAGAAATAAATTCCATCTCCTAACCATTCTTTATCGCCAAAAGACAACTTAAAGTCATCTAAGATTATTTTTTTTGCATTTTCAAAGCTTGTGCCATGAAACCCTTCTATTTTGACTTTCATAAAAATTAATTAAGCACGAATATAATAAAATCTAAGAAAATCAAAATTTAACTACTTACCTAAAATTCACCTAAACTTGCTTTAAAAATGCTTGCTATTTCTGGAGGGAGTTTAATTTTTCTATCCTGAATAATGACATCGGTTTTATATAAATCGAGTTGTCCAATTACCTTAGATTCCATGGCTTGTAATGATTGTATAAGCGATTGCATAGCGAATTTTCCGCGTGGTTCTTTTGGTGTAAAAGTTATAGCAAGCGTTCGTTTTTGATGAAACTCGCCAGAATGCGTACACCATTCTATTAAGTTTTTGAGGACTGCAGGAATGTTGTGCGTGTATTCGGGAGTAGCAATTAGCACCAAATCTGCTTTTTTTATCAAGCTTTTTATTTCTTGAACTTGTTTTGGTAAGGCTTCTTCAAGGCGATCGGGATAAAACAAAGGCAAATTGTACAATCCTTGATAAACATTAACTTGGTGTTCTCTATGAAATAAATCTTCGATAGCTTTTAATAAAAAATAATTGCTGCTATCTTTACTTGCAGAACCTGAAATACACAGTAAATTCATAACGTAGTTTTTACTAAAATAAGAAAATAATTCGTGCTTGCTAGGTGTTTAATTATTCAAAAACAATTCTTTTAAAGCAGCGCTTATACTTACCCAAATAAAATTGAAAAACGATCTGGTTTTATCGCGTTCAGCTTCGGCTTGTACCTCATTATTTTTGTTAGCATCATTGTCTTCGCTGATAAAAATTTTTGTGAGTTCTGTGAGGATGTTTTTTTTATTGCCTTCTTCTCCCACGATTTCAACTTTAAAATCATTATAAGCCAATTTCATTGCTGTATTAGAACGATCATTATTTCCATTTATAGTTAAATAAGTTTTTTTCAACTCTCCTTCAAGCTGAACTTTTAAGTGGTTTTCAGTAAAACTATTAAAGTTTTCCGCAGCAAGATTCCCCAATTTTGCTTCAAAAATGAATTCATCTGATATATTGTTCATGTCAAAATTCCATTTGGCTTCTAGCGGAGTTTTATCCATAAAAATACTAGTAACGCTAATATTGGTTTTTTTACGATTAGCAGGATAGGTATTGCTGAGGTTACTAATATCCGCAGAAAGCTCGGATAGTTTGATTTTTCCAGGAGCTTCTTCATCTTCTATTCGCTCTTCATAAGTTATTTTTGCCTGATTAATTCTTGCAGAATCAACTGTTATTTTGAAAGGGAGTTCTCGTAAGGTTTTGCTGTATAAGGCTTTAAAGCTAGTATCTTTTTTAACTTGTTTGTCGCGATATACCTGAAGTTTCGGTTGGTTAAGGATTAATTTTGAAGTCTTCAGACGTAAATTGGAATTGTTTTTTGAAGCTTCAAAATTTTTGATTTCTAGGCTGGGAATTTTTAAGTTGAAATGATCGCGCTCTGTTTCTAACATTTTGGATAATTCAACTCTGTCATAAATAGTTTGTATGGAAAAATCACTTATTTTAAAATTTTTATGTTGATACTCAATTTCTTTAGCTTCAAGTTCATCAAATTCACTTATTAAATAGGATACTTTTCCATTCTTTAGGCTAAATTCTTTAAAATCGAAAGGAATTTCACTGTTTTCTAAATCCTGATTCACGTTAAAATCAGCTATGGTTAACGACATGTTATCAATTTGAAAAAGCTGTTGGCTAGCATCGGTGATTATTTCAAAATAAAGTTGTTTTATAGCGATTTTTTCTAGTTTAATTTGCTCAAAATCAGCTAAAAAAGAGCTTTCTTCTGTTTTGTTTTCCTGAAGGAATTCACTGCTTTTATCGATTGATAAATGTGCTTTTTCAATAGACAATTCACGAATGATAATGGAGTTGCTAACTAGGAGTTGATACAACGAAAGACCTTTGAGCTCAAGCGCTGTAATTTTAATTTTTGTCAGTGGTTTTTCAGGTTCGCTAAGACTAAGGTGATTTATATAAACACTTCCTGAACGTGATTTTACATCAATCTCGTAATCATCAATCTCAAATTTTTCAAATTGCTTATTGGCTAGAAGCGTTTCAATTTTATGTTCAATATAATAGTCAGCTGCCCAAGAAAGAATCAGCAATCCTATTAAGATAAAAAAAACAGTTACAATAAAATATGTTAGTTTTTTGTTCATCAAATTAACTTTAACCGTGTGAAAGTAATGAATAATAAACTAAAAATAGGTTTTTTGTTAAATCATTTCATAAGCTTAATTGTGTAAGCAAGACACCTTCAATAATTGATCTTTTTTCAGAGAATACCTGCATGTGTAAACCATACAACTAAGTTTTGAAAATTTCAGGAATGCTGTGTGTATTCAGTAGTAGCAATCAGCACCAAACTGTTCAATCTTTGTCGGAAACTATGTAAACTCAACTTCACAAGTGAAGAAATAAACAAGCCTTTGGATGATGTTTATTTTACACAAAAACAAAAAAATTTAGGAAGGAAGTGTAGTTCATTTACGGAACCAAATAATAATTGGTTGAAAAAAGCGATAGTAATCGTGCAGAAATTATGGTAATAATCGGAAGACAAGGTTTGAACAATATTCTTTAATCTGAAAACAAAATACAGTTGCTAACACCGCTTGCATATCGCTTATTGCGGAGTTCATGACTGAAATCAAGTTTTGGGATTTTCTGGGATCTTGAATTCAACTCAAAAATAATCACGTCAATTTACTTCTTTATTATTTTGTGTTTTATAAAGTTGCCTTCAGCCGTTTCTAAAAAGATAAAATACACGCCTGTTTTAAGCTGAGCTAAGTTCACTTTGTTTCCTTCAACAGAATTGGATAAAACTTTTTTGCCTTGAATATTCCTTATTTCATAAGCTACAAAATCAGTTTGATTTGGGCTTTTCCAATGTAAATTATCCTGAACAGGGTTTGGATAGAATGCTATTTCATCTGCATCAAAATCTTGGTTGCTAAACGTATCACAATCAATAAATTTAACGGGTGTTTTATCTTCAATAGGCAGGCAATTAAAAACATCAACTTCCCAAAGTGAATGATCATCTTTTAAAACATAAGCGTTGGTTCCAGGAGCAGCAACTGCAATCCAATCATCATCATCACCAATTTGTACCGGTTCAGCGCTTCCAGAATTTTCATTATCTAAACAAGAATAATTTTCGCCCCATTGCCATAAAGTTCCATCAGTTTTTATACCAATAGAATATAGATACATCGAACTTATATCCATCCATTGGTCATCTCCAATTTGTTGAGGTGTATTGGTTTCTGTGTTACCAGAGGTGTCCAAATATTCGCCCCACCTCCAGATGGTTTGGTCGGTTTTCTGTGCTAAGGTATATTTGCTTGGTAGCGCATAAACAGTTTTCCAGTTATTGTCATTGCCAACTTGTTCAAAACTTATGGTAACAGTTGTTTCGCCAATACCTAAACCTCCATGAAGATTTCTGCCTCTTACCCAAAGCGTACCATCAGTTTTTATTGCAAACGACCGATACATGCCAGCGCTTATTTCCTTCCAATCGGTAGCATCATCTATTTGAAATGGCGTATAATATTTATCAACATCAGAATTCATCAATTCATATGCAAAATTACTTCCCCAGCCCCACAACGTGCCATCGGTTTTTATGGCTAAGGAATGATTAAGACCTGCCGATACAGTTTCCCAATCATCTGCTGTTCCTATTTGCACAGGAGAACTTAGGTCTTCATTATCGTCATTACCAAGTTGACTAAAGTAATTGCGTCCCCAAGCCCAAAGTGTGCCATCATTATGTATGGCTATGGTATGCGACCAACCATGAGAAATTTCTTGCCAATCGCCACTCATTACGCTTAAGCTTGGTGTTTCTTGTGGTTCTGTAGTTCCATTGCCTAATTCTCCATATTCGTTTTCGCCCCATGAATAATTATCGCCTTCCAATAAAAAAATACTTATTGAATTAAACCCAGGCTCCATACGTTCTACGCATTCTTGTGCGTAAAATGAAATGGATAGTAACATAAAAAATAAAAAGGTAATTTTTTTCATAATTGTTTTTTTAATACGTTGTGTAAGTCTTCTTTCAGTAGTTCTAAAAACGCTTAAAGACTGTTTTTTAAACTTGTAAAGTTCTATTTACGATAACAACTTATAACGAATATATAATTTTTGTATTGATTTATGGTGTTGTAACTTGTTTATTTTGAAACAAATATGTTGTTGGGTGAGTTTTTTTGCGAATTACTTAGGCTTGTTGCTTTCAAAATACAGAGCGTTCAGGTTAACAACCAAAGGAGTCGCAGGTTTTTGTTAAGTTTGATGGCTGTTAGCAACCGTTAAATAACCAACACTATGGCAACCAACAAAAACGCCCAATTGCGTTACAACATTATAGACAGATGCCTTAGCAACTTTCAACGTAAACATACCTTGTACAGCATTCTAGAAGAAGTCAA
>JBNJHC010000011.1:0-89579 GCA_051748125.1 Bacteroidota bacterium | reverse complement strand
TTCAGTTTTTACGCTAAGCGAGCCTGCCGATAAAACTGAAATTGAAGAAAGTGTCGCTCAAATGCTTGCAGAAGTTCAATCTTATGTTCCTGGATACCAACTAAAACAAAAAGTTCAATTTGAAGAAATCCCACCAGAAAACCCAGTGTTTATTGAAGGTTTGGGAAAAGTACACGGACTAAAAACTTCTATTTTATTGGAAGTAAAAGGAGCTGGCCATTATTTGCCTGAATATGCTGGAAACCTAGATATTATGACCGCAGCAGCTATGGCGGCAGGTGAACGAATTGCAAACGCTAAAAAGAACTAAAACCATGAAAAAGAAATTATATATACAAGACGTTACACTAAGAGATGGTATGCACACCATCGGCCATCAGTTTTCTAAAAAACAAGTAGAAAGTATTGCTACAGATTTAGATAAAGCTGGTGTAAATGCTATTGAAATTGCTCATGGCGATGGTCTTGCTGGCGGCAGTTTTAATTATGGTTTTGGCGCACACACCGACTGGGAATGGCTTGAAGGTGTTTCAGAAAAATTAGAAAATGCTGTTTTAACAACGTTAATTTTACCAGGAATTGCCACAAAAAAAGACCTTAAAAAAGCTTTCGATTTAGGAGTAAAATCTGTTCGTGTAGCTACGCATTGTACCGAAGCTGATGTTGCTGCTCAGCATATTAGTTACGCTAAAGAACTCGGAATGGATGTGAGCGGATTTTTGATGATGGCTCATATGAATTCTCCTCAGAAATTAGCGCAACAAGCTAGATTGATGGAAAGTTATGGAGCAAATTGTGTTTATGTAACCGATTCTGCTGGAGCTCTACTAATGCATGAAGTCGAAGAACGAATAAATGCTTTTAAAGAGCAATTAGACTCCAAAACAGAAATCGGCATTCACTGCCATCATAATTTGTCGCTCGGTGTTGCCAATACAATTCGAGCGATGGAGGCTGGCGCTACTCGCTTAGATGCATCCTTAGCAGGAATGGGTGCTGGTGCTGGAAATTGCCCGCTTGAAGTACTTATTGCAGTGCTCAACCGAATGGAAATTTCTACAGATTGTGATTTGTATCGTTTAATGGATTTAGCCGATGATGTTATACGTCCACTTCAGAAAAGACCGGTAAGAGTAGATCGAGAAACTTTGTCTTTAGGCTATGCGGGTGTCTATTCTAGTTTTTTATTGCATGCCGAACGAGCTGCTGAACGTTATGGGTTAGAATCTAGAGCTATTTTAGAAGAACTAGGAAACAGGAAAATGGTCGGCGGTCAAGAAGATATGATTATGGATGTTGCGCTAGACATGCTTAAAAACAACTAATTAGCGTTTCATTTTTTTCTGGTAATAAAATGCTGGAAGCAATAAAATGATCAACAGTGGATGTATCAAAAAACGCCGCACATAAAACAATTCAAAATAAAATTCTGAATTAAACTGATAAAGCAAAATCGTAAAAGGGATTATCAAAATCAAAAAAACGAGTAGGTAAGTAAACAAGGAAAAACGAATAACCGATTTGCTTGAAAAGGCAATCCATAAAATCAAAAGTCCGATTGCGGCATTAAGAGCATACCTAAAAGCGGTAAACAAAATCAATTTTAATTCATTAAATTCTGGAGCAGGTTTTAATAAATAATCGCCTTTATAAAACTGAATTAAAGGATCGTAAAAAAGCACTCCCTCAAAAGTTCTAATCGCTGCCAAGACAACAAAAAGCAACAAAATCAGGCTTATTTTTAAATATTTATTCACTTTTTTTCTTTTGAAATTGATTCACCCAAATTATCCATAATAAAAATACAACTCCATAAATAAACAACGGAAACAAAGTGCCGTGCATCAGTTCGGTATAATCAGGGTAATGATAGATTCCTATTGCTAGCAAGGAAATTCGCATCACATTTAATACATAAATTATGGTCGATCCTGCCAAAATGTATAGCAAGGTTTTTTTCCAAGAACTCTTAAATGCCAAAATAAACGAAAAAAACAGAATGATAACACTTACCGCGTTGCAACCTTCTACCACTTGAACTACAAAATCCCCGTTGATAGCCAATCGCATTGATGGTTTGACTTCGCTAGGAACCATATAGGCTTCATATCCCAAAAAATCGACAAAATGATAACTCTGTACAGCTACATTATGTGTAATCCATTCGGGATAAAATTTAGTTGAAGATGCTTGATTCAGATAAACTTGATACAATCCAGCAAACAATAAATAACTTCCAAAGAAAACGACCAGAAAGCGAATTACTAACTTGTTCTTTTTGAAAAAATTTTTAGAGATCAGCGCCATTTCAAAACCGAATTATTGGTTTAACAAATTTATAGAATCTATTTAGACCTGACTTTCTTTTTTTGAAATACTTTTGTGTAAAAAAAATGAATTACGAAAACCTACTTACAGAAATAGATCAAATCCTTCAAACATCAAACAGCAGTTACAAAAATTCTCTCACAAAAATTTGTCAGCTTTTAGAAAATCGTATTAATTATTACGATTGGGTCGGTTTTTATTTCAAAAATGGTGACAGAAAAGAATTGAAATTGTTGTGTTACGAAGGCAATGAAACCGATCATAACATCATTCCGTTTGGCAAAGGTATTTGCGGGCAAGTAGCCGAAACTAATCAGAATTTTTTAGTTGATGATGTTGCAGCTCAGGACAATTACATCGCTTGTAGCATTCACGTAAAATCTGAATTGGTTGTACCGCTTTTTATCAAAAATGAAAATATTGGTCAAATTGACATCGACTCGCATCAACGAAAAGCATTTTCAAAAAAAGACGAAGATTTCTTAGTTGAGGTTAATCGTAAAATTGCCGATTATTTAATCAATCAGCAGGTTTTACCTATTTTTTAATGCAGCACCAATTTAATGATTAGCGCTGCATTAAAATAAACTTATAGTCGTTGTAGGGTTGCAAACTCTTTTTCAGAAAGGTTCAAAATTTCTGCTTCCTTTAGGCGAAGCACAAGTTTACGCCAATTGGGATTTTTCTTGCAGATTTTCTTTAACTCTTTGTAACCTTCTTCTCGATCGGTAGCCTGCATCATAGTTACTGCTTTCCAAAACTTAGCTTCTACACTATCAGGCATTTCTTGAGCTGCTTGTTTGTAATATCTAAGCGCTTGTTCGGGTTGTTGTAAGGCAAGTTGTTCGTTGCCTAATTTCATGAAATCATAGCCGCTTTGCAAGTTTAGCAAGCGCTCCAGCTCTTCAATAGGGTGTTGATAATCATCAACTCGAAGATCTATTTCAGTTAGATTATAATTTGCTTCGTCCTTTTTTAAGCTGATTTGAATCAAGGCAGCTGATTGCGCTCCTCTAACATCTCCACCTGCTTTTTTTCCAGCTTTAAGCGTTTCTAATACGCGTTTCTCCAAGGGTAATTTTGCCGATCTTTCATAAGTTGTTTTCATAGCAGGCAAAACATTTTCATTTTCCAACATATTGCCTAGCACTGTAAAATCTCTAGACTCGATATGACCAGCTTCTTCTATGCATAATTTCCCTGTGTGAATAGCCATTTCACCAGCTACATTTATAATTGCTATCTGACGGTATTGCGCACCAGGATCGTTTTTAAGTAAAGTAGCCAAAATCTCTTTAGGCGAAACACCTTTCTCTAGCATCTCTAGCCCTTTTACTCCATATTTAGCATCAGTAAATGATTGTGTAACAACAATTCCAACACCATTTTTAGCCCAAGGAACTATATTGCCTACCGCAAACCAGTAACTCTGAACACCAACTGCCATTTTACCACTTTTTTGATCGTGAGCTACAACGGTAAACGTGTGAGCAAAATCGTCTGCAAGCGGCATTTCTTGTGCTGTAGCAACGAGATTTCCACAAAGTAATGTAAAAGCAATCAGGAAATCTTTAAGCATCGAAAATAATTTCATAGGTTATGTATACTTAGAGTTTCATTTCAGGAACATTATCAGGTACGATTAGCTCACCTTCGGTAGCTGCAATAATTTCATCTACGCTAACTCCAGGAGCTCTTTCAAGAAGCCTGAATTTATTATCTTTTACATCGAGAACGGCTAAATTGGTAACAATTTTAGTAACGCATTTTACACCTGTTAAGGGCAGTGAGCATTCTTTTAGAAGTTTAGAATGGCCTTTTTTGTTGGTATGCATCATTGCTACAATAATATTTTGTGCCGATCCAACCAAATCCATTGCGCCTCCCATTCCTTTCACCATTTTACCAGGAATTTTCCAATTGGCTATGTTACCATTTTGAGCAACCTCCATTGCGCCAAGAATAGTTAAATCGACGTGCTGACCTCTAATCATTCCGAAGCTCATTGCAGAGTCAAAAAAGCTAGCGCCAGGACGAGCGGTAATGGTTTGTTTTCCGGCATTAATTAAATCAGGGTCCACTTCACCTTCAAGCGGAAAAGGTCCCATTCCCAAAATTCCGTTTTCACTTTGAAACTCAACTTCAATATCATCTCTAACAAAATTAGCCACTAGTGTAGGTATACCGATACCTAAATTAACATAGTAACCGTCTTGGACTTCTTTAGCTATCCGTTTTGCTATTCCGTTTTTATCTAACATATACTTTCTTTTTTAGGATTGTTATTATGCAGGTCTTGTTGTTCTTTGCTCAATTCTTTTTTCATATTTCTCACCTTGAAAAATGCGTTGAACAAAAATACCTGGCACGTGAATAAAATTTGGGTCAAGTTCGCCGGGCTCAACAAGTTCTTCAACCTCTGCTACAGTAATTTTGGCTGCTCCACTCATTACTGCATTAAAATTTCTAGCTGTTCCTTTGAAGATAAGGTTTCCTGCTTTATCGCCTTTCCAAGCTTTTACAAACGCAAAATCAGCTTTAAAAGCGCGTTCCATAATATGTGGTTTACCATCAAAATCTCTTACTTCTTTTCCTTCGGCTACTTCTGTACCGTATCCAGCTGGCGTAAAAAACGCTGGAACACCATTTTGAGCAGCTCGACAGCGCTCGGCTAGCGTACCTTGAGGAATTAAATCTACTTCTAGCTCTCCACTTAACATTTGTCTTTCAAACTCAGCATTTTCGCCAACATAAGAAGAAATCATTTTTTTAATTTGGTTTTTCTTAAGCAAAAGACCTAAACCAAAATCATCTACACCTGCGTTATTGGAAATACAGGTTACATTCTTTACATTTTTCTTAACCAATTCTGCAATGCAATTTTCGGGAATTCCACTTAACCCAAAACCTCCTAACATAAAGGTCATGTTATCGTTAACACCTTCTAGAGCTTGTGTTACACTATCTACGTCTTTCCTTATCATAGTTCAAAAAATTTTAGCTGAAATTACTCAAAATACCAATTCCTACAAAATTATGACCGTTTAATTTTGTGGCAAAAAAGTCGTAAATTGAAATGAATAATATTTTTTTTAATATCCCTTTCACAATTCATTCAAATCCTGTATTTTGCAAGTGCTAAAAAAATGTTACATTTATCCCGTAATTTCAAAAATGAATAAGTTATGAAGAAAATTTTAAAAAGTCTCTTGGTTATGGCAGTTGTCTTTGCTGGCATGCAGTCAGTTAATGCACAAACCAACGAAGATGCAACAATGAAAAAAGCTCGAACTGTTGTTGAACAAGTAAGCAACAATATCGAACTAGAAGGAGAAAAAGACACTTATTTGCTTAGAGCTGTTCATACACGTGAAAGCGCTCTAGCTTATATTGACAACAAATATGACAAAGGAAGCGAGCAATATCGTGGTGAATTGAACAAAGCTAACGAACAATTCATTATGTATTTAGACGAATTTTTAGGTGAAGAGATCAAGCAAGTGGTATTAAAAAACTACAAAGTAAAGTAAGTTCGTTTACTAAGACCAAAAAAGCTGCTTTTATAAAGGCAGCTTTTTTTATGTTACAGCTCCAAAAATCACAAAACCATAGATAAGGAAACGGAGTAATCTTAGCAAACCAAATAAAAGGAAGCTCCCAAATGGAAATTTAATGATTCCTGCAGCTATACTCGAAATTGCAAAAGGAAGCGGTAACAAAGCTCCTGCAACAATTAACAAACCTCCCCATTTTCTCATATTTTTGATGTGCTTAGCCATCTTTACTTCCAGAAAAACAAAAACAGAAGGAATGCTAGCAAACCCACGTCCTACAAAATAAGAAATAACACCTCCCAAGTAAGACAATACAGCCAAAATACCTAGAAAAAACCAAGCATAATCAGATTTTCCTGCCCAAGCAATAAATATTTCTGGCGGAATTAAACCTAAGATAGATTCTGAGGCAAAGAACACACCAAAAACTCCTGTCGGCGGAAAGTTTTCGGTAATATACACCAAGATATCATTAATATCCATAACAAAAAAGTGTATCCCTAAAACCAAAGCGACAAACAAGATAATAGGAACGGCTGCTTTCATTAAGCTTCTGCCGATAAAGCTATAAAAGCCTGTGTAGGTGTAATATTGATGGAGTAATTTCCATCTAGGCTTTCTGTTATTTTTATTTCTTTTCTTTGTCATAGATTTCTCTAAAGGGCACAAAAATAAACTTATTTAAATTAATGAAATTTATTTTTTTGCTTATTTATCTTAGTTAAAAGTTAAAATTATACCGTTCCTGTTTGATCAAAAATACGCTTGCTTATTGGACTACCAAAGGATAAAAACTTACATTTGCTTAAAAATATGTTTTATGCCAGGAAATTCCTTCGGAAACTTATTTAAACTCACCACCTATGGCGAATCGCATGGAGCTGCTATTGGCGGCATAATAGACGGTTGTCCAGCTGGTTTTGAAATTGATTTTGACGCTATTCAAAATGAAATGAATCGTCGCAAACCAGGTCAATCTAAAATAGTTAGTCAGCGCAAAGAAAGCGATAAAGTCGTTTTTAAGTCAGGTATTTTTGAAGGCTTCACAACAGGAACACCAATAGGTTTTGAAATTTTAAACAACAATGCCAAATCTAAAGATTACAGCCACATAAAAGATGTTTACCGTCCAAGTCACGCTGATTATACATATCAAAAAAAATACGGTATAAGAGATTATCGTGGTGGCGGTCGCTCTAGCGCACGCGAGACTGCTTGTAGAGTTGTTGCTGGAGCAATTGCAAAACAGATTTTAAGTGCTAAAAACATTCAACTATACGCTTACACCCATTCTATTGGAAGCCTAGAGGTTACTAAAAACTACCAAGACTTAGATTTTTCTCTCATAGAATCGAATATTGTTCGTTGTCCAGATTTAGAGTTGGCAAATAAAATGGAACAATACATTTCAGAAATCAGAAAAAAAGGAGACACAATAGGCGGTTGTGTGTTTTGCGTCATCAAAAACCTAAATGCAGGAATTGGAGAACCTGTATTTGATAAACTTCAAGCCCAACTTGCAAAGGCTATGCTTTCTATCAATGCCGTTAAAGGTTTTGAATATGGTAGCGGTTTTGAAGGAACAAAAATGTTAGGAAGCCAGCATAATGATATTTTTAATACCGATGAAAGCACACAATCCAATTACAGCGGAGGAATTCAAGGAGGAATATCAAATGGAATGGACATCTATTTTAAAGTTGGATTTAAGCCAGTGGCTACAATTATGCAAAAGCAAAACTCTATTAATCAGGAAAACGAAAAAGTGGTGATGCAAGGCAAAGGCAGACATGATCCATGTGTAGTTCCAAGAGCAATTCCTATAGTAGAAGCAATGGCTGCAATGACACTTTTAGATTCACTTATGATTCAACAAGCTAAAAAATAACTTTCGAATAAAGATAAAATGAAGAAAATAGCATTACACTGGCAAATTATTTTAGGAATGGTTTTAGGAGCATTATTTGCTCTGGCTCTAAGCGGTTTTTCTTGGGGAAATGATTTTATAACCGACTGGATAAAACCTTTTGGAAATATTTTTATCAATTCGCTTAAATTAATTGCTGTTCCTTTGATACTTGCTTCGTTAGTAAAAGGTGTTTCTGACTTAAAAGATATTTCTAGCCTTTCACAGATGGGTGCCAGAACAATCATCACTTATTTAATAACTACGGTTGTCGCTGTTTGTATTGGCCTAGTTGTTGTCAACACTTTCCAGCCTGGAAAAACGATTTCAGAAGAAACTCGCGAAGAACTAATTCTAAGTTACGGCGGAGATGCTGAATCTAAACGATTAGACGCAGAAAAACAAAAAGAAGCAGGACCACTTCAAGCCTTAGAAGATCTTGTTCCTAGCAATATCTTTGGTGCTGCATCAAATAATTCGAATATGCTACAAGTTATATTTTTTGCTATATTTTTTGGTATAGGACTGATTTTGATTCCTGAAAAACGAGCCAAACCGGTAAAAGATTTTTTTGATGGATTTAATGAAGTCATTTTAAAAATGATAGATATTATAATGCTTACTGCTCCGTACGGAGTTTTTGCCTTGTTAGCCGCTTTGGTTATTGAAGCTCCAAGTGCTGAATTATTTTATGCTTTACTATATTATTCAATCTGCGTAGTTGGTGGTTTAGTTTTAATGATTATTTTTTATATCCTTGGTGTTTGGATCATCACAAAAAAGAAACCGCTAGATTTTATAAGAGGAATTGCACCTGCTCAACTATTAGCCTTTTCAACTAGCTCTAGCGCAGCAACTCTACCAGTAACAATGGAGCGTGTAGAAGATCATTTAGGAGTAGACTCAAAAGTTACCAGTTTTGTGCTTCCAATTGGAGCAACAATTAATATGGACGGAACAAGCTTATACCAAGCTGTTGCTGCCGTTTTTATTGCTCAGGCATTTGGCATGGACTTGTCCATCGGTGCACAATTAGGAATTATTGGTACTGCAACTTTAGCATCCATCGGATCGGCTGCTGTACCCGGGGCTGGAATTGTTATGCTGGTTATTGTTTTAGGTCAAGCAGGAATACCAGAAGCTGGATTGGCTTTAATTTTTGCCGTAGACAGGCCTTTAGATATGCTTCGTACTTCAGTAAATGTAACTGGTGATGCTGCTGTAAGTATGACCGTGGCCAAGTCGCAAAACAAACTTAAATAGCTTATTTTAATGTTGTTTAAGAATCTCCTAAATACATTTCGATAAGACCTGGAGGTGTATTGAAGTAGAAGACTTTTTGGGCTTTATCTATTTTTGAAATAAATTGATCGTTTACAGGAATTAAAACTTCTTTACCTTCAAATTCAATTTCAAATAAAGCCTGCGGAGTATTGTCATTAACTCCCTTAATTACACCTATTTTTCCGTAGGAATTATCAACTGCAGAAAAACCGATAATTTCATGGTAATAAAACTGATTTTCTTCGAGTTTTGGCAGCTGAGACAAAGGTAAGTAAACCGAAGCCGAAATAAGCTCATCAGCATCTTGTTCGGTTACAACATCTTCAATTCTAGCACGAAGTAGGCTGGATTTATGTAGGCTAGATTTTTCAATAAAAAAAGGAATCAATTTTGACCCTAATTCGATCAAAATTGATTCCGTGTTTTCATAAGAATGCGGTTCATCGGTGTCTAATTTAATTAACACCTCACCGTTAAAGCTGTATTTACTAACGATTTTACCTAGATAAAAGCAATCATCTTTGGTCATCGTTATAAAATTAGGCTTCTTTTTCTTCTTGACTCTCTTCAGCAGTTTCTTCTGCCGCTTCAGTATTGACTTCTTCAGCATCAGCAACAGCTTCGTTAGCTTCTGCTTCACGCTTAGCATTAGCAGCTCTTTCAGCTTCTAGTGCTTTTTCTTTAGCAGCTTTAGCCTCATTAGAAAGTTGTTCTTTCTGAGCATCAACTTTAGCCTCTTTCTCATTCAACCAAGCTTCAAATTTTTCATTAGCTTGCTCTTCGGTGATTGCACCTTTATCTACTCCAGCTAATAAATGTTTTTTAAGCATTGCTCCTTTATGAGAAAGAATTCTTCTTGCAGTATCGGTAGGCTGAGCTCCTGCTCTAAGCCACTTCACTGCGCCATCAACATCTAGCTCAATTGTAGCTGGATTAGTTGTTGGGTTGTAAATTCCTAATTTCTCTAAGAATTTACCATCTCTTTTAGCACGCACATCTGCGGCTACTACCCAGAAAAAAGGCTTCCCTTTTTTACCGTGTCTTTGTAATCTGATTTTTACAGGCATAAAAATTAAATTTTGGAGTTCTCGACTCCGATTATTAATATTAATAAAATTGAGCGCAAAGATAAAACATATTTTCTCAACATAAAGAAATAGGTTTTAAAATTTTATTTTACATTTGTTTGCTAATAAATACATTTCATATGCGAAGATTAATTTTATTGTTGTTATTAACTGTATCAATGATTTCATGTGGAGATGATATCACAACCAACTCCCCTATTATACAAGGAGAAGTAAACAATCAACTGTTTAGGTCTAAGGCAGAAGCTGCTATTAGCGACAATGGTGAATTGATAATTAGAGGTTCTGAGGTAGATGTAATTACGTTAAAAATTGCTGGAACCTCGACAGGAACATACGAAATTGGTGAAAACACGATTAGCCAAGCTACTTTTTTAAGAGATAATGAATTATACATTACCGCTGGACCAGATACTGGCGGAATGATAGAAATTGAAAAGATTGACAGCGCTAGTGTTACGGGTAACTTTTATTTCACCGCTCGTAAAGATGGTTTTGGCGAACGATTAACATTTAACAACGGGGTGTTTTTCGATATTCCTTTTGGAAACTTAGGAGACGATACAGAAGACCCCGAACCTGAAAGTTTTAGCTTTTCTGCTGTTATAAATGGCGAAAATTTTGAAGCTGAAACCGCTACCGTCAACAGTGAAAACGGACAAGTTGCTATCGCTGGAAGTGATGGACAAGGAAATACAATCTCGTTGCTTTTTAATCCAGAAAATGGCACTGGTGAATACACCATCGATTCAAGTACTGAAGTACTACCTACTGCTGTTTATCTTTCTGGTAGCACGCCTGAATTTAGCGAAAGTGGAACTATCACTATCACTACACTAGAAGACAACCTAATTGAAGGAACATTCAACTTTGTTGGTCTAGAAGGGAGCGATATTCAAAATGGTGAGTTTAGCATAGAATTTTAAGATGCTATCTCAAGCTATCATAAAAATTAGGGAACTTGGTTTTCATTGGGAAACCAAGGATCCCTTTATGTTTTGTGCTTATCATCAAGATGATTTCCCTGAAGGAAAACCTAATCTTGGTCCTGACGAAAAATATCTCGAAAACCGTTTCTTGGGAAATGATTTCACCAAAAAAGATGGGTTCAGAATGTATCACGGTCAAGAAGTTCCTGGTTTTCCTGGACATCCGCACGCTGGTTTTGAAACCATAACATTAGTCGAAAAAGGCTATGCCGATCACTCAGATTCACTCGGCGCCAAAGGTCGTTTTGGAAATGGCGATGTGCAATGGATGACCGCTGGTAAAGGAATTTTACATTCTGAAATGTTTCCGCTCGTAAATCAAGATAAACCTAATCCGCTTGTGCTTTTTCAACTTTGGTTGAATTTACCTGCACGTTCAAAAAATGTAGCGCCGCATTTTAAAATGTTTTGGAACGAAGACATCCCTACCGAAACTTTTGCTGATAAAAATGGCAACCAAATTTCAGTAAAAATAATTGCCGGTAAATTATGTAACACAAAAGCCATCAGACCCACTCCAGATTCGTTTGCTGCCAAAGATGAAAACCATATCAATATTTGGAGAATTTCTCTCGATGCAAATGCTGAATGGACACTACCAAAAGGTGATGAAAAAGCGAACAGAATGTTGTTTTTCTATGAAGGTAATCAAATCGAAGCAGATGGATTTACAATTGAAAAAGGGCATTCGCTTGAGCTAAACCCAAGTGAAGATTTCACCCTAACAAATGGAAACACCAAAGCTGAATTCTTATTTCTTGAAGGCAAACCTATTGGCGAACCCGTTTTTCAACAAGGACCGTTTGTTGCTAATTCTCGCGCTAAAATGATGAACATTATTAACCGCTACCAAAATACTCAATTTGGTGGTTGGCCGTGGGAAAAATATGAAAATGTACACGAAATTGATGCTGGGCGTTTTGCTCGTCATATCAATGGTGAAATTGAATACCCAAAGAAAAAGAATCCCTAAAAAACTGAATTCAACTTTTTTCTTCAAAGAAAATCTTCTAAACAGGTTTTAGCAATTTCAAAAAAGCAGTTCTTGAAATTTCCTCAGCACCCATACTAGCTAAATGCGATGTATAAACTTGGCAATCAATAAAACGTACATTCCAGCTTTTCAATTTATTTACCCACCAAATAAAACCATATTTGGAAGCATCGCTAACCTTAGTAAACATACTTTCGCCACAAAAGACACCTAATTCTTTCAGGTAAATCCCATAAAGTCCGCCTACTAACTCATCTGCTTGCCAAACCTCAACAGAGTATGCTTTACCCAAGTTATGTAACTCAATATAAGCTGAAATCATTTCATCTGTAATCCAAGTTCCGTACTGACCTTTTCTGGTTGAATTTGCACAATTATTGATTACCTGTTCAAAACTTTGATTGTAAGTAACGTTAAATATATTTTTCTTGAATAACTTCTTCATATTCTTGGAAGTATGCAGTTTTTCAGGAAAAAGAATCATTCTTGGGTTTGGACTCCACCACAAAATTGGCTGACCGTCTTCATACCAGGGAAAAATACCATTTTTATAAGCAAAAAGAATTCGTTCAGTACTTAAATCTCCACCAACAGCAAGCAAGCCGTCATCATCTGCTAAATCAGGATGTGGAAAATTTATTTTATGATTGAGTGTAAACATGCTTCTTCTTTCTAAAAATAATTTCACTTAAAAAACAAACAGCAAACCTAAAATAAAAATAAGACTTCCAGCAACAAACAAAATCAACGTGTAAGGCAAAATTTCGCTGGCTTTTAGTTTGGTTATTGCCAACAGCGGCAATGCCCAAAAGGGTTGTAGCATGTTGGTTGCTTGGTCGCCATAAGCAAGTGCCATAATCATTTTAGGCAAACTAACTCCAGATTTTGTTGCTGCTTCTATAGAAATCGGTCCTTGAATTGCCCATTGCCCACCTCCACTTGGCACAAAAACATTGACTATTCCTGCACTTATAAAAGTAAGAATAGGCAAAAAAGTTTCATTAGCAATACTGATGAAAAAGTCGGCTAATAATGTAACCATACCGCTCTCTTTCATTACGCCCATAATACCAAAATATATCGGAAATTGAATCAAAATTCCTCCAGCTCCTTTAATGGCTTCGCCTAAGGCTTTTACTAATGAAAATAAATTTTGATGAAACAATACGCCCAAACTCAACATTAAAAAATTCAACATATTTGGAGTTAAGGTAAGCTGCAACATACTAGTATAATAACTAGCAAAAAAGGCCACCAACAACAAAGCACCAAAAAAAAGTGTAAAATACCGGGAATGTTCAATTTTCATTGCTCCTGAAACCTTCTTTTCCGGTTGATTAAAACCAGTAAAGCTTAAATCTTGAGAAAAGTTAGAATATGATTTTTTCTGAGCAACTACAAGCATTATAATTGGCACAAAAAGAATCAACAAGCTATAAATCGAAATATTTTGTAGGCTAAAAATGGTTTCAGAAGTAGAAATTGAACTTGGAAAATCAACCCCAAAACCAGCCAATTTTTCTGCAGAAAAAAGACTGGTTAGATGATTGCTTTCGGAAGCTTTTAACGGAGCCGAACCACTTAATCCGCCGTGCCAAGCCATCATACCTACATATCCAGTAGCACCGAGTAATGAATAGTTTAGCTTAAAACCTTCTGCTTGAGCTTTGGCTCCAATTTTTCTGACCAAAATAGCTCCAAAAATCAATCCTAAACCCCAGTTTAAAAACGCTACTAAAAGCGTTGTTATACTAACAAACAAAATAGCTGAAGTGTTGTTATTGACAAAAGAAGTAATAAAGTCAAGAAACCTTTGCATAGGCTTACTTAAAACCAAAATATGCCCTAACACCAAAATCAACATCATTTGGTAGGCAAAAACCAGCAGCGCTTCGTTCCAAAATCCGCTTTGCCAATATTGCAACACTTTGACAAGGCTAGATTGTTGAGCCTCCGAATCAACAATCAAAAAACCTAAAAACAAAGTAATTAAGCTGAGCAATATTGCTAAGGCAAAAGGCGATGGAAAAAATCGCTTAAAAAATTGTTCAACAAATTGGGCGGTTTTCATTGTTTCAAAAGTAAAAATTTATCAGCAGTAAAATCAAGCCTTTTCTTATTTTTGATTTTAAAACCACGCAAATTTATGCGCTTATACGTATCTTTACTTTTTTAAAGCTATAACTATGAAAAAATCGATTCTAGCCCTAAGTGTTGTGGGCGTTTTGTTATCTTGTAACAACGAAGAAAAAAATACCTCAAAATTGGAAATTAAATACCCTGAAACAAAAAAAGCAGACCAAACAGACACTTATTTCAATCAAGAAGTTAAAGATCCTTACCGCTGGCTTGAAGACGATAGAAGTACCGAAACAGAAGCTTGGGTAAAAGCTCAAAACAAAGTCACTTTTGATTACCTAGAAAAAATTGATTACCGAGACAAACTCAAAAATCAATTGGAAGATATTTGGAATTATGAAAAAATAGGTGCCCCATTTAAACGCGGTGATTACACTTATTTTTATAAAAATGACGGCCTTCAAAATCAATCGGTTTTGTATCGTTACAAAAATGATGAACAGCCTGAAAATGCCGAAGTTTTTTTAGATCCTAATAAATTTAGCGAAAAAGGAACCACTTCTCTAGGCGGAATGAGCTTTTCTGAAGATGGAAAAAAACTGGCCTATGCCATTTCTGAAGGCGGCAGCGACTGGCGAAAAATTATCGTTATTGAAACCGAAAACAAAAAACAGCTTGAAGACACTTTGGTTGATGTAAAATTTTCAGGAATTTCTTGGAAAGCTAACGACGGTTTTTTTTACTCGAGTTACGACAAACCTGAAGGAAGCGAGCTTTCTGCAAAAACCGATCAGCACAAATTATACTACCATAAATTAGAAACTCCACAAAGTAATGATCAAGTTATTTTTGGTGAAAAACCAGAAGAAAAGCACCGTTATGTAAGCGGAAATGTTTCTGAAGATAATCGCTTTTTATACATTAGTGCTTCTAAATCAACTTCGGGAAATAAGCTTTTTATTAAAAAACTAAACGATGAAAACAGCGATTTAATTTCGGTAGTCGATCACTATGAAAACGATATATCTGTGTTAGAAAACAGAAAAGATACACTTTATATCAGTACAAATTTAGACGCACCTAACAATCGTGTTGTAAAAGTAAATGCCAACAATCCATCGCCAGAAAACTGGGAAGATTTTATTCCAGAAACCGAAAATGTGTTGAGTGCATCTACAGGTGGCAGTCATTTTTTTGGCACTTATATGGTTGATGCCATTTCTAAAGTTAAGCATTTCGATGAAAATGGCGAATTGATAAAAGAAGTCGATTTACCTGGAATTGGTAGTGTTTCTGGATTTGGTTCTAGAAAAGAAGAGCAAACTATTTACTATTCATTTACCAATTATACAACCCCTAGCAGCATTTATAAATATGATATTAAAGCAAGAAAATCTGAATTGTTTGTCGCTCCAGATATTCAATTTAACCCTGAAGAATTTGAAAGTAAACAGGTTTTTTATACTTCAAAAGATGGCACCAAAGTTCCAATGATTATTACCCATAAAAAGGGAATTGAATTAGATGGCACCAACCCAACGATGCTTTACGCTTACGGTGGATTCAATATTTCATTAACACCTAGTTTTAGTACTGCTAATGCAGTTTGGCTTCAAAATGGTGGTGTGTACGCTGTTGCCAACCTTCGCGGTGGTGGTGAATATGGAAAAGAATGGCACAAAGCAGGAACCAAATTACAGAAACAAAATGTATTTGATGATTTTATTGCTGCTGCCGAATTTTTGATTGATGAAAACTACACCAGCTCCAATCGTTTAGCTGTTCGCGGCGGTTCTAATGGCGGATTATTAGTCGGCGCAACAATGACTCAGCGCCCCGATTTAATGCAAGTTGCTTTGCCTGCAGTAGGTGTTTTAGACATGCTGCGTTACCATACATTTACTTCTGGCGCTGGCTGGGCTTACGATTATGGAACAGCCGAAGATAATGCTGAAATGTTTGACTATTTGTATGCGTATTCGCCTTTACACAACATCAAGAAAGGAGTGGATTATCCAGCTACGTTAATCACAACTGGCGATCATGACGACCGTGTTGTTCCAGCTCACAGCTTTAAGTTTGCTGCTGAATTGCAAGCTAAACAAAGTGGCAAAAACCCAACGCTTATTCGAATTGAAACCGATGCTGGCCACGGAGCTGGTAAACCAACTTCAAAAATTATTGAAGAATACGCTGATATTTTTGCGTTTACACTGTTTAATATGGGAATTGAATCTTTATAATTCTAAACGAATCTAAATCACCTAAAGAAGAATTATTTCTAAAATTTAGGTGATTTTTTTGCTGATGTCGAATTCCAAAATAAATAGAAGCAATCATTGAAAATGCTTTTCAGCGATAAGAATAAAAGCGACAAATAAGCAATTTACATCTCAATTTTTATATTCAACTGAAAAATGAATTCGGATTTAAGCCAGAATCAACAGCAAGTTTTAAAAAACTGTAGTCTTTTTGTAAAAAATGAATTACTTACAGCTGAAGGTGGACATGACTGGCAACACATAAAACGAGTTTGTTTGAATGCTGACAAAATTATAGCAACCGAAAAAGCAGATCGTTTTTTAGTACAATTAGGCTGTTTGTTGCACGATATTGCTGATGCAAAATTTCATCAAGGAAATGAAGAAATCGGGCCTCAAAAAGCCAAAAATTTTTTACATCAACAACAAGTTGACGAAAAAAGCATCGACGAAATTAATTTTTTGATTCGAAACATTTCTTACCGAAGTTCATTCAATAAAAATGAAGGTGAAAAAAGTATGGTTTTTAAAATTGTGCAAGATGCCGACCGATTAGATGCCATAGGAGCTATAGGAATTGCTCGAACTTTCAATTATGGTGGTTTCAAAAATCGACTTATTTATGACCCTGAAATTCAACCGAATCTGCACCAACGAAAATCTGATTACTTAAAAAGTAAATCGCCAACCATCAATCATTTTTACGAAAAACTACTTCACCTAAAAGATTTGATGAACACCAAAACAGGCAAAAAAATGGCACAAGAAAGACACCAATTTATGCTTGATTATTTAGCGCAATTTTATAAAGAATGTGGTTCACCAAACTGGTTGTAAGCAAAAAATAGTATTTTTAAAGTCTAATTTTTTGAAATGAAAAAACCATCACTACTTCAAGTTGGCGATAAAATTGCCATTGTAGCTACTGCTCGAAAAGTTGCAAAAACTGATATAAATCCCGCTATTGAATTATTGCATTCTTGGGGGTTTGAAGTTGAAATCGGTTCAAGTATTGGACTTGAAAACCATCAATTTGCAGGAACAGATCAACAACGAGCGGACGATTTTCAGCAGCAATTAGACAACCCAGAAATAAAAGCTATTTGGTGTGCAAAAGGTGGTTATGGTAGTGTTCGTCTTTTAGACTTAATCGATTTTCGTCAATTTATAAATCATCCTAAATGGATTATTGGCTATTCTGATGTTACTGCAATTCACACCCATATTCACAATTTGGGCGTGGGAAGTCTACACGCACAGATGGCTGTTCAAGTAAATGAAAAATCGAACGAAACTAAAGAAAGCCTATGGAATTGCTTGTTGGGAAATCATCAAAAATACCAGTTTAATTCTACTAAGCTGAATCGATTTGGGAAAGCTAAAGGGCAACTTATCGGTGGAAATTTATCGGTTTTATATTCGCTTTGCGGGAGTAAATCGGCTCCAACAACCAACGGAAAAATATTGTTTATAGAAGATTTGGATGAGTATTTGTACCATATCGACCGTATGATGCAAAACTTGAAACGCAACGGAATGTTGAGCGATTTAAACGCTTTGTTGGTGGGCGGAATGACTGACATGAACGACAACAGTATTCCTTTTGGAAAAACTGCGGAAGAAATTATTACTGCAGCTGTAAGCGAATATGATTATCCGGTTGCATTTCAGGTTCCGGTTGGACATTTATACGATAATCGCGCCTTGCTTTTTGGCGAAGAAATGAGTGTTGAAGTGAATCAGTCAGAAACCATATTGCAGTTTTAAAAACAGCATTAAAATCAATAAAAATGGCAGAACACAACGAACTTGGCAAAAAAGGAGAAGGTTTGGCAACAGGTTTACTACGCGAAAAAGGCTACAGAATTTTAGAAAACAACTTTACTTATCAAAAAGCAGAAGTTGACATTATTGCTATAAAAGATGATATTTTAGTAGCGGTAGAAGTAAAAACAAGAAGCACACCTGAGTTTGGCGACCCAAAAGACTTTTTGAAACCTCAACAAATTAGACGCTTGGTAAAAGCCATCGATTACTATGTAAACGAAAATGATTTGGATGTTGAAGTTCGTTTTGATGTGGTCGGTATTATTGAAAACAAAATGGGTACCTCTATCGAGCATATCGAAGATGCTTTTTTCTATTTTGATTGATAAAAAATAATTCAACTATGAAAAAAACAACCTTTAACATAATTGTAATCGCCTTGTTTACAATACTTTTATTAGCTTTAAGTCAGTTTGATTTGTTAGATAAATCGGCTAAATTTATGCTTCTTCCAATTTTAGCAGCCTATTTTATCGGTCAATATGCAGAACGAAAATTTAAGTAAATTAAAAGAAAACCGATTCAACATAACGTATTGAATCGGCTATAAAATGAAACTAATAAAGCTTTAATTCTTACCAAAAATCCACCAGCCTTTACTTTTTTCTTCTTCTACATCTTGGTCATTTTGGGCAGATTGATTTTGTTTTGGGTGCACCAAATTCATCTCTTCTATTAGGTAATCAGCTTCGCCAAATTTGTCTATAATGAACAAAATATAACGCGCATCGACCATTATGTTTCTACAAATTTCTGGGTCGTAAAACAAATCACTCATCGTTCCTTCCCAAACGCGATCAAAATTTAAACCGATTAGATTTCCATGCGAATCGATAGCAGGGCTTCCAGAATTTCCACCTGTTGTATGGTTGGTACCGATAAATCCTATTGGCATTTTTCCATTATCATCAGCATAATCGCCAAAATCTTTTTCTTCATAAAGATCGATTAATTTCTGTGGCACATCAAATTCATAATCACCAGGAATATACTTTTCCATTACGCCATCGAGGTAGCTAATGTGCTTGTAGTAAACCGCATCTCTAGGTTCGTAACCATTTACCTGCCCATAAGTTACACGCAAAGTTGAATTAGCATCAGGAAAATAGCGCTCTTCTGGCAACATTTCCATTTGCGCTGTCATATACACTTTTTGAGTTTCAGCAATTGCTGATTGATGTTTTTGCCAATTCGGGTTTAATTCTTGGTAAAATTCATCGATATATTTTTCTGTAAACCGATAAACTGGATCGTTTTTAATTCGCTTTGCAACTTCATTTTTCTTTCCTTCTAAATTGCTAAGCGCTTTTTCTTGATCTACAAAATCTGATGTTTGATAAATCTCTTCAATTTGTTTTGCGCTAACTTCATCATCATAAAAAGGAAATATTTTAGCAGTTACAGCCTGATCTACATCTTTATTAAAATCTTTGTACGTGCGTTTCAGAATATTTTTGATGGCTTCTCGCGCTTGGTTGAATTCATTTTCTCCAGCATTTGCTGCTTGTACTAATTGATAATGTCTAAACGCAATTTGCATTAAATCACTATTGGTCAAAAACACCTCCAAAAAGTTAGAACGCTTAACAGCATAAGGCTCATAATCTTGGTATTGTCTTTCGAAAGTAGCCAAAAGATCGCCATACTCTTTTTCTTTTCCGTGCTTTTTTACGGCTTGCGTAAAGCGTTTCTCTAATTCCTTTTTCTGTTGAATAGCATTACTCTTTTCAATTCCTAAATTCTCGCCTTTCCATTTTTTCCAATAATTAGCAATTCTAGCCTGTTTAGAAGCATATTGAATTCGAATTTTATCGTCTTCTTGCATTTTTTGGTCGATTACTTCAAGAGCGTTCTTACGAATTTCAATATTGGTAGGGTTTATTTTTTGGGTAATTTGCTCTACCGCCACTGCTGGCAAATATTCATCTGTTTTACCTGGAAAACCAAAAACCAATGTAAAATCGCCTTCTTCAACACCATCCAATGAAATTGGTAAGGAATGTTTTGGTTGATAAGGTTGATTATCTGGTGAGTATTCTGCTGGTTTATTGTTCTCATCAGCATAAATTCTAAAAAGCGAAAAATCGCCAGTATGTCTTGGCCAAACCCAGTTATCTGTATCTGAACCAAACTTTCCAATACTTGAAGGTGGAGCGCCTACCAAACGAACATCGTTGTAGCGTTCGGTTACAAACATAAAATATTGGTTGCCGCCATAAAAGGATTTTATTTTTACATCCTGATAATCTTCTATATCGGCATTTTTAGCAATTTTATTGCGGTTTTTATCAAGTAAAGACTGCTTTTTTTGAGCTGAAATTTCATCAGAAATACCCACCATCATTTGATCGGTTACTTCTTCAATTCTTATAATAAATTCAGCATACAAGCCTTCGTTAGGCAGTTCTTCGTCTATTGATTTTGCCCAAAACCCATCTTTTAAGTAATCATTTTCTACGCTAGAATGCGATTGAATTTGCCCAAAACCACAATGATGGTTGGTTAACAAAAGGCCTTGATCAGAAATAATTTCGCCGGTACAACCGCCGTTAAAATGAACAATAGCGTCTTTTAAACTAGAATTATTGATATCATAGATATCTTCGGCGGTAATTTCTGCACCGAGACTAGCCATTTCTTCTTCATTCATTCCTTCTAAAAGCGAAGGAATCCACATTCCTCCTTGTTGAGCGATTCCCGCAATAGGAATCAATAAAAAAAGTAGTAGTTTAATTATTTTCATCATAATAAAATTTTGTTGTTTAAATTTTAAAAAATCCAACTATAAAAGCAGGGCAAAATACGTAATTTATGGAATTTCTACCTTCACTGAAGTCTTAAAATTTTTCTGTCAGGAAAAAACAATTAAAAAAAACTTATTCCTCTTTCCACTCCACGGTTTCCATAATTTTTTTGATATCGGATTTAACATATTCTGCAGCTGGATAAACCGAGTCGTAATTAGGTCTTGCTTCAAAATAAATAGAACCTGTTAAAAAGTGATTGACACTATCGGTAACGTAAAATTGAGCTTGAGATGCTGCATCACCAGCAACTTCATAGAAATTCCCATAGGTGTTTTTTTGATGGTTTTCAAACACACTGGCTTCTATATTATCGGCTTTAATGGTGTGTTGCATCGGCAATTTTTGTGCATCAACAAGCAATTCTTTTAAATTGTTATCGATTGAATTGTAGGTGATATAAATGGTTGCTTTTTGTTTTGGGTATTCAATATTGATCCAACAATCACGCTTATTTTTGGAAGGTTTAATCTGAGTTTGATTGTTGATTTTAAACTGATATGGACAATCTATGTCTAAAATTTCATATTCTTGAATATCGTAATTCAAGGCCAAAAATGCTTTAGGTTTTGGTTGTGCATCATCATTGTTGCAGGCAATATTCAACAGAAAAAATAGCGGCAATAAATATAAGATGTACTTTTTCATTTAATGAATTTTAATTTTAATTTGTTTGATTCGCTTTTCATCTACGGCTTCAATGATAAACGTATAATTTTGAAACTGAATTTCTTGTCCTACTTTTGGAAAACTCTTGGCAATTTCGAGCACTAAACCAGCAATGGTCTCGGCTTCTCCTTTGTTTTCTTCAAAAACAGCTTCGTCTTTTACTTTTGTAATGTGGTAAAAATCCTTGAGTGAGGTTTTTCCTTCAAAAACAAATGTTGAGTTATCTAGTTTAGAAAAAATAATATTTTCATCATCAAACTCATCGCTAATATCGCCAACAATTTCTTCAATTATATCTTCAAGTGTAATGAGTCCAGATGTTCCGCCATATTCGTCTACTACAATGGCAAGGTGATTTTTTTGCTCTTTAAATTCATTCAATAAATCGTCTAACTTTTTATTTTCAGGAACAAAATAAGGACTTCTAAGCAATTGCAGCCAATCGTAATCTGAGTATTTTAGGTACGGCAACAGGTCTTTAATGTATAAAATTCCTTCAATATTATCGATAGATTCATTATAAACCGGAATTCTAGAAAAGCCATTTTCTACAATTTTTGCTAAAACTTCAGAAAAAGATTCTTCTTTATTTATAGCAAAAATATCCATCCTTGGCCGCATAACCTGTTTGGTGTCAATATTTCCAAAAGTTACAATGCCTTGAAGTATTTTTTTCTCATCTTTTGAAGTTTCTTCGTCTCTGGTAAGTTCTAATGCTTGAGAAAGTTGATCGATACTTAGGTTGGGTTTTTGTTTCCCTAAGCTTTTTTCAATCCCTCGTGTCATATTACGCATCGGTATGGTAATTGGCGTTAGAACTTTATCTAATGCGAGCAGAGGCAGCGCCATAAAATGTGCAAAAGCCACATTATTTCTATTGGCATAAACCTTTGGCAAAATTTCCCCGAAGAGTAAAATTAAAAAAGTAACCAAAACAACGTCGATTAGAAAAGTGAGGCTAAGACCAAACAAAATGATATTGGTGTACTGGTGAATGGCTACACTTAGATACGAATAAAGCAAAACGATAGAAATATTGATAAAATTATTGGCTACTAAAATGGTAGCAAGTAATTTTTTAGGTCTATCTAACAGCCTTATAATAATTTTTTCTCGGTCATTCACTTTGTCTTCTAAATGAAAATCAGAAGGTTTTAGTGAAAACAAAGCCACTTCGGCTCCAGAAATAAGAGCTGAGCAAGCCAAGAGTAACAAAAAACCAATAAAGCCTATAATTTGCGGCAACGCAATTAAACTGATATTTGTAATCAATAGGTCGGGGTCCAAAGCAATTTTTTTTGATTAAAAGGGCAAATCATCTTCTTTTTCTTCTTCATCAACAAATGGAGTAGTTTCAGGTTTTGAAGTTTGTTGTTGCACTTGATTATTTTGTGCCGCTGCTTGATTTTGAGGTGCAGGAGTTCCAGAATTATTACTTTCTGATTTTGGCGTTAAGAAAGTAAACTCGTTGCATTGAATTTCGGTAGAATATCGGTCGATGCCTTTGTCATCTTGCCATTTTCGAGTTTTAATCTTTCCTTCAATATAAACTTTATCTCCTTTCTTGAGGTATTTCTCACAAATTTCGGCAGCTTTATTTCTTACCACAACATTGTGCCATTCGGTATTGCTAATGCGCTCACCGGCTTTGTTGGTATATTCTTCGTTAGTAGCTACCGGAAATCTTCCTATACAGTTTTTATCATCGAAATAATGCATTTTTACATCATCTCCAGTATGCCCAATTAGCATAACTTTGTTTAAAGTTCCAGTTGCCATAAGTATATATTTTTAGGTAAAAGTAAGAAAAAGATTTTAGCCACTAAAAAAGTAGTCTTCAATAAATTTTTCAATTAAAACTGGTACGGCATAATCTGTAATTTTTTCGAGTTTAACCAAATGCCATTCTTCGTTGGTTTGCAAACGATGAAAATCGATTTCTAGCAACCAAAACGTAGCCCAAATTTTGCGATGAGAAAGCACGTGCTTAATTGGTTTGCTGTTCCATTTTTTTAGTTGAAAAGATTCTTCACTAAATAGATTTTCAACTTGTAGTTCAACTTCTTTACGAGTTTTTTTATGATCGGATTCGAGTACTGGAAACTGAAATAAATTTTCCCAAATCCCTTTCCCTTGGCGTTGTTCAATAATAAACCTATCGTTTTTCTTTACCACTAAGTAATCGAAATATTTGTTTTTTATTTTGGTTTTTTTCAATTTAATAGGAAGCTCGTTTACCTTTCCTGTTTGGTATGCAACACAATCAGTTTTTAACGAACACGTAAGGCAGTTAGGCTGTTTGGGAGTACAATGCAAAGCACCAAACTCCATAATAGCTTGGTTGTAAGTTGCAGGATTTTTAGGGTCGAGTAATTCATCTGCTTTAGCTTTGAAAATCTTTTTGCCTTCTGTTGAATTTATAGGTGCTTCAATTCCTAAAAAACGCGACAAAACCCTAAATACATTTCCATCTAAAACAGCAACCGCTTCGTTGAACGAAAAAGATGCGATTGCCGCTGCTGTATATTCTCCTACCCCTTTTAGTTTTATTAAGTCTTTGTAATTATCAGGAAAAACACCATTTTTATGATAACAAATATCCTGTGCGGTATAATGCAAATTTCTGGCCCGAGAGTAATACCCCAAGCCTTGCCATAATTTAAGCACCTGATCTTGACTTGCAGCTGCTAAATCGCAGACCCTAGGAAAATGCTTAACAAAGCTAGTGTAATAAGGCAAACCTTGAGCTACTCGAGTCTGTTGCAGCATTATTTCACTAAGCCAAATACGGTATGGATCCTTGGTTTGTCGCCAGGGCAAGTTGCGCTGATGCAACTTGTACCATTGAATGATATGAGCCGAAAAATTCATTTAGGGGTTTAAATTTATGCAATAATAAAAGTTATTTATCTACTATCTAGCCGATTGAATTAAAATTATGTATATTTGCACCCTCAAAAAAATAGAAAACCCTTATTAAATATTTTGAATTATGACAAAGGCCGATATTGTAGCAAATATATCTGACAAATTAGGATTGGAGAAAAATGACGTACAGGCTACTGTGGAGAGTTTTATGGACGAGGTTAAAAATTCTTTAGAAAGTGGAGACAATGTATATCTAAGAGGTTTTGGAAGCTTTATTGTAAAAACAAGAGCTGCAAAAACTGGTAGAAATATATCAAAAAACACTACGATTAAAATTCCAGCACACAATATACCGGCTTTCAAGCCTGCAAAAGTATTTTTAGAAGGTGTAAAAACTAAAGTAGAAGTAAAAGAATAAAATTATTAACCTATAAAAACACAAGTTTATGCCAAGTGGTAAAAAAAGAAAAAGACATAAAGTAGCTACTCACAAGCGTAAAAAACGTAGCAGAGCAAACCGACACAAGAAAAAGTAGTTGTATTCAACTACTTTTTTGTTGTTTTTAAAAACGTTCATTGACATCGAAATTCGAAAATCGAATTTCTACATAAATAACAAGTACAAACAATCTTTTACTATTAGAAATAGTATTAAGAGAAATATATTGTTTAATCCATCTGTGTCTAATCTAGATATAGATAAAATCTAATTATCGTGAACAAAGAATTAATAATAAGATCAAGTTCCGATGCTGTGGATTTTGCTTTACTTAAAGATGGAAAACTGATAGAGCTACACCAAGAAAACGATGAGTGTAACTTTTCTGTAGGCGACATTTTTCTTGCTAAAATCAGAAAAGCTTTACCTGGGTTGAATGCCGCATTTGTAAATGTAGGCTACGAAAAAGATGGTTTTTTACATTACCACGACCTCGGTCCACAAGTTAAATCAATGCTCAAATATATCAAAGGTGTGGGCGCTAAAAAGATTACCGATTTTTCATTAAATAATTACACTTTCGATGAAGATATAGATAAAAACGGAAGTATTACAGACGTACTGCATTCCAATCAATCTATACTCGTGCAAGTAGTTAAAGAACCGATTTCTACCAAAGGCCCTCGATTGAGTTCTGAGCTTTCTTTAGCAGGTAGATATATCGTGCTAGTTCCTTTTTCAAATCGAATTTCAGTTTCACAAAAAATTGAAAGTAAAGAAGAAAAAAGTCGACTTAAGCGATTGGTTAAAAGCATTAAGCCAAAAGGTTTTAGTGTAATTATACGAACCGTTGCCGAAGATAAGAAAGTAGCCGACATCGATAGAGACCTTCAGAATTTATTGAAGCGATGGGAAAAAATGTGTAAGAAAATACCAAAAGCAAAACCCCCATCAAAAGTGCTTGGAGAACTAAATAAAGCTTCATCTATGTTGAGAGATATCTTTAACGATACCTTTACCTCCATAAAAGTCGATGATGAAGACCTCTTCGAGCAAATAAAAGAATATGTGAGTAATATCTCACCTAAAAAAGAATCTATAGTTTCTATGTACAACGCCAAAATTCCCGTATTCGAAAAGTACGGCATCGAACGCCAAATTAAAACATCTTTTGGCAAGACCGTAACGATGAAAAAAGGGGCTTACTTGGTAATTGAACATACCGAAGCTATGCATGTTATCGATGTAAATAGCGGAAATCGAAGTAATAAAGCAAAAAATCAAGAAGAAACAGCCCTAGAAGTTAATCTAATAAGTGCAGCAGAAATTGCCAGACAGCTCAGACTCCGAGATATGGGCGGAATTATTGTAGTCGATTTTATCGATATGCATAAATCCGAAAACCGTAAGAAGTTATTCGACTTTTTGCGTGAAGAAATGAGCGATGATCGTGCCAAACATAAAATCTTACCGCCTAGTAAATTTGGTCTTATCCAAATTACCAGGCAACGTGTAAGACCAGAAATGAATATTAAGACACGTGAACAAAACCCTAATGGCAGTGGTGAAGTTGAAGCACCAATTGTTGTTGTCAATAAAATAAATGCCGATCTACAAAAGATCATAAAAAAGAATTTCAAAAAAATTACTTTAACAACGCATCCTTTTATTGCCGCTTATTTAACTAGAGGTTTTCCTTCGCCACGCAGCAAATGGTTTTTTGACTACAAAAAATGGGTCAAAATTCAACCAAGAGACGCTTACACCTACCTCGAATATCATTTTCATGATCAAGATGGTAAGGAAATAAAATTATAAGTACATAAAAGCCCTTTTTCTAAGTTGAAAAAGGGCTTTTTTTATTGCCTAAACTTTTACATTCTACTATATTTAGCACTCAATCATATTTTATTGTGAAGCAAAATCATCAATCATATACTGTAAAAGAAGCCTTGGTAAAACTAGCACAATACTGTGCATATCAAGATCGCTGTCATTACGAAGTTGAACAAAAACTGCGTGAAATGAATATGATTCCCGAAGCTCAAGAACAAATAATCATCAAGCTTATAGCAGAAGATTTTTTGAACGAAAGCCGATTTGTTGAAAGTTTTGTAAGAGGGAAGTTTAACGTAAAAAAATGGGGGAAACAGAAAATAAAACAACACCTCATTCAAAAAAGAATTCCGCAACACCTCATTAAATTAGGTTTACAACAAATTGACGAATCGGTTTATTATGAAACAGCTAAAGATTTAGCTATAAAAAAACACGAAAATTTGGGTTTCAAAAAAGATCAAAAATCCAAGCAAAAAATCTTGAGATACTTAGCCAATAAAGGCTATGAATTATCAGTTTGCTACGATGTAATCAACGCTATATTCGAGTCCTAATTTGCTGTTTTCGTTTTTTCAACAATCAATTTTGCCGTTTTATCGCTAGCACCTTTTCCACCTAATTTTTTTATCAACTCTTTGTAGTCCTTAATTATTTTATCGCGTTTCTTGCTTTTTAAAATTAAACTCAATTCTTTTTTCAATTGATTTTCATTAAAATCGCGTTGAATTAATTCTGTTACCACTTCACGATTCATAATTAAATTCACCAATGAAATATAATCGAGTTGAACGATGTTTTTAGCAATAACATACGAAATATAATTTCCTTTGTAACAAACCACTTCAGGAACTTGATATAGCGCTGTTTCTAGAGTTGCTGTACCAGAAGTAACTAGAGCCGCTTGAGAAATATGCAACAAATCGTAAGTTTGGTTTTCGACCAAAACAACAGGTGTTTCTTTTATAAATTGCTCATAAAAAGATTTTTCTTGACTTGGTGCTCCTGCAACAACAAATTGATAATCGGGAAAATGAGGTATCATTTTCAACATTACCGATAGCATTTTGCTAATTTCCTGTTTTCGGCTTCCTGGCAATAAAGCTATAATTGGTTTTTGACTTAAATTATTTTTGTTTCTAAATTCACCTTCTTCTGAATGTGTTCTGTTTTCAATAGCATCTAAAAGCGGATGACCTACAAAATGAACAGGAAAATTGTGTTTTTCTTCGTAAAACTGTTTTTCAAAAGGTAGGATAACATACATAAAATCGATATCGCGTTTAATCGATTTGATGCGGCCTTCTTTCCAAGCCCAAATTTGTGGAGAAATGTAATAGTGAGTAGCGATATTTTTTGCTTTTGCCCATTTTGCAATACGCATATTGAAGCCAGGATAATCGATAAAAATTAATGCATCTGGATTAAATTTTTCGATATCATTTTTACAAAAAGTAATATTCTTAAAAATAGTAGATAAATTGGTTATGACCTCCCAAAATCCCATAAAAGCAAGATCGCGATAGTGTTTTACCAAAGTTGCTCCTGCTTGTTCCATCAACTCGCCGCCCCAACACCTTATCTCAGCTTCTGCATCATGCTGACGAATGGACTTGATTAAGTTTGAGCCATGTAAATCTCCTGAAGCTTCCCCAGCTATGATATAATATTTCATACGTGCAAAATTAATCTTTAATTCCTGCTAATCAAAAAAAGCTTTTTATCTATTTCAAGGTAAGTTTTACCACAAAACCTAAATTTTTTAGCACCACCCAACATTGTTTACCAGAAACGTATTTCACTTCTCCAGTTTGGTTTTCAAAACCCATTTCGGTTAAATCTAATTCTTGTCCAGGTTTAATTTCCTCCACCTTATGGTCGATGGTTTTTTTAGATTCTAAAGACTCTTTTAGAGCCTCCACCTCTTCTTGAGAAACTACTGCGGGTTCATTATTCCAAAACAAATATCGCACAGCTGTTGGAATAATAAACACTTCATTTCTATTTTTAAAAGACGTTCGAACCAACACCATAGACGGCAAAACAGGTACTTTTACTTTCTTTTTTCTATCCGACCACTGCCTAACTACCGTGCGCGTAGGACAATAAGCCTCAACACCCATTTTATTAAGTTTTTCAGCGAGTTTTTTCTCAGAATTTGGTTTGGAATATAACACCAACCATTCCTGTTTATGTTTTGTTTCAACTGGCACTTTGTTATTGGTTTAGTATTAAAATCAATCTCCAAAAATATTGAATTATTATAGCAATCCAGCAAAATATTGATTGTTTTCACACTTCAATACTTGATTTTTTTAATTAAAATATTTTCTTTTCAAGTATATATTTACTTCTATATAATCAAAATTTTAATAATTTAACTAATATATAATAATCGTATAACGAATTTATAACATATATCTCACAACTTATGGTTTATCTTTGTAACAGAAATTAAAAATTGAATGTAAGTAAAATCGATTTGAGTTGTTATCAATGTTAAACCAATCCATTTTTGAACTAGCTAACCAGCGTTTTTAGTTCAAAATAGGAAGCTAAAAACGATAAAAATGGACGTAAAAGAATTATTTAAAATCAGTTTAGGCTCATTTGGAGAGCTTAGCCCAGAAAGCAGACCGTTTATTCCAGATTTTAAACGTGAATCTAAACTTATGAAAAAAGCTAAACTAAAAACTAAAGGGAAAATTAGTTTATAAAAAGTATTTGAGTTAGCCACAAAACCTTTCTTATAATAAGAAAGGTTTTTTTATTTTCTAAATATGCGACTCAAAACAGCTGTGAGCTACTATTTTTATAGCAGCTCACAACTAGCAGACAGATAAATCATTATCTTTGAAAAAAGCAAAAAGTTGAAATGGATTATTACTACTACATCAAGTCGCTTCACTTAATTTTTGTTATTACTTGGTTTGCAGGATTATTCTACCTACCAAGATTATTTATTTATCAAATTGAAGCTTTAGAAAAACCTAAAAACGAAGCTAATATTTTGACAAAACAGTTCCATATCATGACCAAAAGATTATGGTATATCATTACTTGGCCTTCAGCAATTTTGGCTACTTTATTTGCCATTTGGTTGTTGGTTTTAAACCCTGGTTGGCTTCAAATGGGCTGGATGCATTTCAAATTAGCTTTTGTAGTTTTGCTGATGGCCTACCATCTAAAAAATCATCAAATTTTTAAGCAGTTTCAAAAAAACGATATTCGGTGGACGTCCAACCAAATGCGCATTTGGAACGAAGGCGCAACCTTAATCCTGTTTGCTGTTATCTTTTTGGTGGTAACAAAATCTACTACCAACTGGATTTTTGGACTAATTGGTTTGGTCGGATTAGCTGTTTTATTGATGTTAGGCATACGATTGTACAAAAAAATTCGTCAAAAAAACAATTCAAATTGATATGAGGCTACTGCAAAAATCGCTTCGATTACGCATTTTTATATCAATGATAGTATTGGTATTAGGTGCTTCCATCCTTATTGCGGGAGTAACTATTTATCAATATCAAGAAGAGGCCAACGCCTTGCATCTCGAAAAACTGGATCGAAAAGAAAAAGCTATTAGAGCCAACATAAATTATGTTTTAAGAACTACAACATATCCTGTAGACACCAAGAACCTAAGTCTCATTTTTAAAAATCGTATTTTTGAAATTCAAGAAATTCATAATGAAGAACTTCAAATTTATGATTTGGAAGGAAAGTTACTGAAATCCTCTTATGCAAATTTTAGCAGAGATACCGTTGAAAATGCTATTTCTGAATCGATTTTAAACAAACTAAAAAATTCGCCAGAACATAAACATACCGAAAACTTTAAACTCGATGGCCAACGTTATCAATCTTCATATACCTATATTTCTGATGGTTACTTTAAACCTATCGGGATTTTAAATTTACCTTATATTGAAGATGATGGGTATATGGATCGGGAATTACGCGAATTCTTGACTCTGCTATCGCAAGTGTATATTATTATGTTGATTGCCGCTATTATTTTAGCTTTTTTCTTGTCAAAATTCATTACAAAATCACTTAAAAAAATAAGTGACAGTATTACCAAAACTAGCTTGACAAAAGACAACACAAAAATTAGTTCAAAAAACACAAGCACTGAAATAAAGCCGATCATTGAAGCATATAATAACATGATTGATGAGCTGGAACAAAGCGCCCAAAAACTAGCCCAGAGCGAACGAGAAGAAGCTTGGCGACAAATGGCAAGACAGGTAGCTCATGAGGTTAAAAACCCATTGACACCAATGCGCCTAAGCGTACAAAGTTTTGAGCGCAGATTTGATCCTAATGACAAACAAATAACAGAAAAGGTAAAAGAATTTTCGAAAACACTTATCCAACAAATCGACACCATGTCTTCTATTGCAGAGGCTTTTTCAAGCTTTGCTAAGATGCCTGCGCAAAAAGATGAAATTATTAACTTGGTAGAAACCACCCGCTTGGCACTCGATATTTTTAATGAAGACTATATTCAATTTCATACTTCTGAAGAATCGATTTACATTAAATTAGATAAAACACAATTGATTCGGGTAGTAACCAATTTGGTAAAAAACGCACTACAAGCAACCAATGAAAAAGATCAAGCTCGTATTTTGGTCGAAATAAAATCAGAAGAAAAAGAAGTGAGTTTAAGTGTTTCTGATAATGGACGAGGAATTTCTGAAGAAAATCAAGCTAAAATTTTTGAGCCTAAATTTACGACCAAAAGCGGTGGAATGGGCTTAGGTTTAGGAATGGTAAAAAATATTGTAGAAGCCTACAAAGGCAAGATATCGCTTAAATCAAAAGTTGGTTTAGGCAGTACATTTATTATTAAATTTCCAAAAAAATAATCTTATGAATTTTGAAAACGTACTAGTAGAAATAAGCAACAATACTGCTTACATTACGATTAATCGTCCTAAAAAACTCAATGCTCTTAATCGTGCAACTATTCAAGAAATACACGAAGCTTTTAAATCGGTTAGAGATAATGATGAAGTAAAAGTTGTTATTCTAACGGGAAGTGGAGAAAAAGCTTTTGTTGCTGGAGCAGATATTTCTGAATTTGCTGATTATAGTGTCGAGCAAGGAAAAGATTTAGCTGCAAAAGGTCAAGAATTGGTGTTTGATTATGTTGCCAATTTCCCCAAACCTGTAATTGCTGCTGTAAATGGTTTTGCCCTTGGTGGTGGATTAGAATTAGCTATGGCAGCTCATTTTAGAATTGCCAGCAAAAATGCTAAACTAGGTTTACCTGAAACTTCGTTAGGTGTAATTCCCGGTTATGGCGGGACTCAGCGTTTACCACAATTAGTTGGTAAAGGAAGAGCTATGGAAATGATTATGACCGCTGGAATGATTGACGCAGAAAAAGCGTTGTCTTACGGCTTAGTAAATCACGTAACTAAACCAGAGGCACTAATGGAATTGACCAATAAAATTGCTGGAAAGATTATGAATAACTCTATTGTGGCAATAACTGCAGCAATAAAAGCGGTTAATGATAACTATAAAGCTGGCGTAAATGGTTTTGAATCTGAAATAAATGCTTTTGGAGAAGCCTTTGGAACAGATGATTTTAAAGAAGGTACCGATGCGTTTTTAAACAAGCGAAAAGCTGAATTTTAAGCAATTTTTTCTATAAAAATCGCCTTGTATAGATTTACTTTTATACAAGGCGATTTTTTTAATGCTTGTTATTTATTAACTACCACTTTTTTTACCATTCCACCCAACTTCGTATTTTCTTCTAGCGTTTTAGGATTACCATAAACACTTATTTCTCCACCTGCCGTGATTTTAGCAAAACACTCCTGTTTAGCGCGAACTTTGGCTTCACCGCCGTAGCTAATCTCTACAGTTGTCGAGTTTGTTTTAAGGTGTTCGCCGTCATATTCTCCACCCGTTTTAATAAGCACATCTTGGGTAGCACTTCTTCCTTTTAACTGAATACCGCCATTGGTTTGCACCTGAATATGAAGTTTTTCAACCTCAATTTCTCCATAAATAATGGCGCTTTCAACAGCTTTAAAATGAAGCGTATTTTGTTCGATTTTATTCATCAGTTTTAATTCTGCACTACTGGTAGCTTCAAAAGTTTCAACTCCAGAGACATAAATTTTTATATCGGTATCTGAATTGGAAAAAAGATGATTTAACGGTAAACTAATTCTAAGTTCGTCTCGCCGAATTCTTACATTGATTTCATCGCGATCTACACCAGAAATAACCACTTTATTTTCGGTAGAATTTGGGTACACCTCAGCTATAATTCCGCTAGAAATTTTAACTTTATTAAATGTTTCGCTAATGGTTTCTACTCGCTCTTGAGAAAAAACACTTATGCAGTAAAAACTCAGTATGTAGAACAAAAAAATTCGCAAAGCCAATTTATTAGTTTCGAGTAAAAATATTTTATTTCTTTTAAAATAAGGGTAATTTATCTAAAAGCTTTACTACCTATTTATCAACTATTTTGTAACCCTTTGTTTTTCTGAAATTTAAAAGCTAAAGGTAAACAAAATTTAACAGCCACAAAAAATCCTTTTTGAGAAAAAAAATTTCAATGGATTTATAAATTGTATGCAGACTTTATGAAGAAAGCTACAATATAATTAGCTACTAAAATGTATTTTTGTAGTATAAAAATTCGCTTAAAACACTACACTATGAATATTTCTATCGGAAACGACCACGCAGGAACAGATTATAAAAACAAAATTGTTGCCTTTCTAGAGAATAAAGGAATTACAGTTACAAATCACGGTACAGATTTCGCTGAAAGCGTAGATTACCCAGACTTTGTTCATCCAGTTGCAAATGATGTAGAGCAAAAAAAAGCCGACCTAGGCATTATAATTTGCGGAAGCGGAAACGGTGCATCAATGACGGCCAACAAACATCAAGGTGTAAGATCTGCTTTATGCTGGAATACTGAAATTGTTGAATTGGCTAAAAAACACAACAATGCAAACATTCTTAGTATTCCTGCTCGTTTTGTAAACGAAAAAGAAGCGCTAGAATTTGTGAAAGTTTTTTTAGATACCGATTTTGAAGGTGGCAGGCACCAAAGAAGAGTCGAAAAAATTGCTTGTAAATAACGATTTAGAATTGGAAAATCATCACGTTCGACATACCCGAAAAAAGAAAAATTTACTGCTTACTATATTCATCAATATAGGCATTACATTAGCTCAAATTGTTGGTGGATTTATTAGTGGCAGCTTAGCTTTATTATCGGATGCATTGCATAATCTTACAGATGTTACTTCGCTAATTATAAGCTATGTAGCGGCTGTTTTTTCAAACAAAAAAGCTTCTAAAAACAAAACATTTGGCTACAAAAGAGCTGAAATTATTGCTGCTTTTGTCAATGCTGCAACATTGCTCATTATTGCTGTTTATTTAATCTACGAAGGTTTTTTTAGAATGTTTGAGCCGCAAGAAATACAGGCAGACCTAGTTATTTGGCTTTCTGCTATTGCTATAGTTGGAAATGGATTTAGCGTAATTCTTTTGCATAAAGACAAGCAAGGAAATATGAATATACAGTCTGCTTACTTACACCTGTTTACCGATATGCTAAGTTCTGTTGCTGTATTAATTGGTGGTATCTTAATGAAATACTACCAAATTTATTGGATCGACGGTGCTTTAACACTGTTAATTGCTGCTTACTTATTGGTTGCTGGCTACAAATTAGCCATAAAATCCTTCAATGTTTTGATGCTTTTTAGTCCAGCCGACCTAAATGTTGAAGCGTTAGTTGATGAAATTAATGCTTTACCGAAAATTAAGCAAATTCATCACATTCACACCTGGCAGCTCAACGATGATGAAATCCATTTGGAAGCGCATATAGATTTTGAAGAAGATATTTTACTTTCTGAATTTGATTGTATTTTAGAAAACATCGAAGCTATCATTAAAGAGAAATATCAGATCAACCACACCACCATTCAACCGGAATTTGAAAAACCAGATAATAAGAATTTAATCGTACAAGATTAATGAACACTATAATTAAAAAATTTTCCGAACTTTCAATTCAACAACTTTATGAAATCCTTCAGTTAAGAAGCGAAGTTTTTGTAGTTGAACAAGATTGCGTCTATCAAGATATTGACGGCCAAGATCAAACTGCATTGCACATCCTTATTTATGAAAACGAAGATTTGGTTGGTTATGCTCGAATTTTTGCGCCAGAAACTTATGCTCAAAAAGCTAGCATAGGCCGTGTTGTAGTGCGTGAAAAATATCGCTTAAAAAACTACGGCCATTTACTTATAAACAAAAGCATAGATGCTGTCGAGCAATATTTTTCAACAAAAGAAATTGAACTTTCTGCACAGCAATATTTAATTAATTTTTACGAAAGCCACGGTTTCAGGACTTCTGGAAAAGGCTATTTAGAAGACGGTATTCCACATATTAGAATGCTTAGAAACGGCATTTAATTATTTTGTTTGTTTTGTTATCCACTTGCTTACTAAAGTTAAAAATTCTGGTGAAGTTGTTTGTTCAATTTCGGCATATTCTGCAATAGATCCGGTTTCGCATTCTTGCATTAAGTGATTGTGTTTTTCAAGTGTTACCACCTTCGAACCATCATTTTTATCTGCTAGAATTTTTTCCATTATCGGCGCGTTTTGTTCGGCATCTACTTGCAAGTCTTTATCGCCAAAAACAGCTAATACTGGTTGCTTTAGTTGTTTTAAATTTTCAGTTGGATCGTATCGCAAAAAATAACTAAACCACGGTGAAGAAGATGATTCAACTTGGCTTGCCACAAAATCTTCATCAGATTGGCCCGATTCTTTTGCCAAATTTGGGTACTCTTCTAGTTTTTGCTCGAAATAATCTTTTAAAGCAGATTTCAATTCATTTAAATCTGTTTTTGATTTAATGATTTTGTAGGCTCCTTTATTAAGGTCCTGCATAATAGCAAATTCATTATCAGAAATATCCATTTCACCATAAACCAATTCTTGTTGCCTAAGCATCAATTCGTCTATTGGAGCTGCTGGCGGAGCGACTAACACATAAAAAGCAATATCATCTCGTTGAGTAGCTAAAATTGGCGCAATCATTCCGCCCTCACTATGGCCGTAAAGTCCTATTTTTTGAGCATTTATTTTTTCGTGATTTTTCAAAAAGTCTACGGCGGCAGAAACATCTTGGGCAAAATCTGCTGTTGTAGCTTTACTAAAATCTCCACCTGACTCATTAGTTCCTCGGTCATCTACTCTCAAAACGGCAATTCCATTTTGGGTTAAATAGTCTGCAACTACCAAAAAGAGTTTATGCCCCATTACTTCAGAATTTCGATCTTGAGCGCCGCTACCGCTAATTAAAACTACGGCTGGAAATTTTTCTCCTTTGGAAGGATACGTCAACGTGCCAGCTAAATCAAAATTTTCTAATTCATTGGTAAAGCTAACTTCTTCAGCCTCATAAGGAAAAGGCGCTTTAGGTTCTTGCGGACGTTTATAACCGCTTTTTTCGACATAATCTTTTGAAAAATCTAAGTCAAAAGTCATTCCTGCTTGGGTAAATCTACCTTCGATTGTTTTCTCATCGGCACGTTTACCTTCATAACTCGCCATAATACTTGGTACTTGAAAAGAAATTTGATTTTCTTCTAATTTCAATTCAGAAATAGGTATACCAGTTACTTTTTGGTCTGGACTGTCTAATGTTGCTGAGAATGAATCATTTTCTTGATTGATGTTCAGCACAATTCTAAGTTCGACACCTTGCGTTTTTAAAATGCCATTCCACTCACCCTCAAAAGTATCTTGGGCAAAAATCAACCCGCTAAAAAAGCAAAAAAATATGACTAGATAATTATTTTTCATTGTAATTATTTTATGGCTAAAAAAGTGATTTTAAGCAAGTTACACATTCAGTTATTAAAAAAATTATATTTCTGAAACTCTAAGTGTGTTTACCATTCCTTTGGCTTCAATTGGCATTGCCGCTAAATTGATTGTAAAATCGCCCTTTGTAACATAACCTTCCAATTCGGCGATTTTATTAATGTCGTCTATCGTTTCATCGGTGCTGTTGAATTTATCATAAAAATAAGCGTTGACACCCCAAAGCAAACTGAGTTGCGTCAAAATTCGTGTATTGGAAGTAAAGGCCAAAATATTTGATTCTGGTCGCCAAGCCGAAATTTGAAAAGCGGTATAACCACTATTTGTAAGCGTACAAATAGCATTTGCCTTAATTTCGTTGGCCATAATAGCAGCGTGATAACAAACCGATTTGGTAATATAGCGCTTGGTTTTGATGTGTGGCGGTTCGTGCGGAACGTTGATAAGCGATGAGTTTTCGACGCTACAAACCACTTGACTCATTTTTTGAATTACCTGAACGGGATATTTTCCGACAGAAGTTTCACCACTCAACATTACTGCATCGGCACCATCCATTACTGAATTTGCTACATCATTTACTTCTGCACGCGTTGGCGTTAAGCTGGTAATCATTGTTTCCATCATTTGGGTGGCAATAATTACGGGAATTCTAGCTTGTTTGGCTTTTAGGACTAATTTTTTCTGAATTAAAGGCACTTCATGCGCTGGAACTTCTACGCCTAAATCTCCTCTAGCCACCATTAGTCCATCACAGAAAGCTACAATTTTATCGATATTTTTAACTCCTTCTGGTTTTTCTATTTTGGCAATAATTGGAATTTTGTGCTCGCTATTTTTCTCAATAAGTTTTTGAAGTTTTTTTAAATCTCCCGCTGTTCTTACAAACGAAAGCGCCATCCAATCGACTTCTAAGCTACAAGCAAAAATGGCATCTTTTATGTCTTTCTCGGTTAAAGCTGGCAATGATATTTTGGTGCTTGGTAAGTTGACTCCTTTTCTAGATTTTAGCGGTCCTCCTTGCAAAACCTTAGTTTTAACAGAGTCTTTTTGGTTGGTAGAAACAACTTCAAAAATAAGCTTACCGTCGTCTAACAAAATTTGTTCGCCTGGCGTTACGTCTTGTGGAAATGTGCTGTAATTCATAAAAACCTGATTGGCATCTCCTTCAAACTCTGCTCCAGTTTTAAAAATAATTTCATCACCAGGATCAACAAGAACATCTTCTTTCATTTTACCAACACGAAGTTTTGGCCCTTGCAAATCGGCTAAAATTCCAGCATTAAAGCCAAATTCATCATTTAACTCACGAATCATTTTTACGCGTTCTTTGATGCTTTCATAATCAGCATGCGAAAAATTGATTCTAAAAATATTAACACCTTCAATTAGCATTTGTTTTAAAACAGATTTATCGCTGGTAGAAGGTCCTAAAGTGGCTACTATTTTTGTTTTTTTTCTCATATCTTTTTTTAATAAAAAATTAGGTTCTCTGGAGATTTAACGTTTTTGTTTTCAATAAAATAAGCGCTTGCTATTTGTTTGATATTATTTAAATCTATCAGTATTTTTTTGATTTTTAAGCTATCGTTTTCTTCTTCAATTTTGATTAAATAATCCAACTGCTTAAATTCCGGCATTAGGTATTTTATTTCTAAACTATTGTTTTCTGAGAACAAACTTCCGGTGCTGTTGGTTTTTGGTGATTTTGAAATGTGCTTGTTTGCCACTAAAAACACTTCGCTTTCTATTTCTTTTGAATAGTATTCGTAAATGGGATAAAAAGCAAACTTATTATCATAGTGGTAATCAATATCAAAATCTAATCGTTTTAAACTGATTCCTAATTCGCGGTTAATCAGAAAAGCTAAGCGATACATTTCTATGGAAGAGCTTATGCCGATAAGGGCAAAATCGCATTCTAAATAATCGTCTAACACCAGTTGATTTTTCTTCATAGCTAATTATAAAAACCAAGGTATAAATTTACTAAGAAATAAGGTTTAATTCAGCATTAAGTTTATATTTATCTTTCAGTCAAAACAGCTGCAATAATTTTCTATTCTTGCGCGCTAACTTGAAGCAAAAAATAGTTAATTTGCAAATGTGCAGTATTGTTTTCTAACACCTTTATATGGTTTCAGTCTTAATTCCTACATACAATTACAACATTGTTCCGCTAGTAAGCAAGCTGCATCAACAGCTGCTTCATGAGCAAATTGATTTTGAAATTATTGTACTGGATGATGGCTCTACCAACTCAAAAGTTACTCAGCAAAATAAGCGCATTACAAATTTTGAGCAATGCCAACATATTTGCCTACAAGAAAATATTGGACGAACCGCTGCTAGAAATTGGCTTGCTGAAAAAGCAACATACAATTACTTGCTTTTTTTAGATGCTGATGTAATTCCTAAATCGTCTTCATTTATAAAAAACTTTGATATTCCACATGCAAAAGCAGATTTGGTTTTCGGCGGAATTTCTTACGCCGAATTTTTGCCCGATGATAATAAAATACTGCGCTGGAAATACGGCAGAGCAAGAGAAGCAAAACCTGTTGAAGCTAGGCAAAAACAACCGCATTTAACCGTAATATCGCAATGTTTTTTAATTAAAAAAGAAGTGTTTAAAAAAGTAAACACCACCTTAGATAATCGCTACGGATTAGATGTTTTGTTTACTTATAACTTGAAGAAAAAAAACACCAATGTACTGCATATCAACAACCCAATTGTTCATTTTGGTCTAGAAGAATCGGCTGTGTTTTTAGAAAAAGCTAAACAAGCGGTAGAAAGTATAGTGTATTTTGAAAAAAAGGGAATTATTCCTACTAATTTTAGACCTATTCAACAAGCTTACTTAAAGTTGAATCGGTTTTCTCTACCACCAATTTTTTCTTTTGCGATGAAGTTGTTTTCAAAACCGATAGAAAAAAACTTGCTTTCTACCAATCCATCCTTGTTGTTGTTTGATTTATATCGCTTGCAATATTATATTCAATGTCAGAAAAATTAAATCGTCTCGTCTGTAAGCGCGCTAAATTCTTTCTCAATTTCTTTGAAATGATGGGTTCTTCGTAAAATTTTTCCTTCTTTATCTAACAAAATAAATACGGGATAACTATCTAATTTTAACTGCTGGATTTGCTCCAGTCCGCTTGGTTTAGATTCATCTATATACAAATTTTTCCAATTCATTTTACGCCGAACTTCCATGCGTTTTGCAGCGCCAAGATTAGCATCTACCGCCACACCCAAAATTGTAATTTTACCTGGATTTTCAAGCTGAGATTTCCATAATTTGATATCATCTGTATTTTTGAGACTATTGGTACTCCAAGTTGTCCAAAAATATAACAAACTATATTCCGTCGAATCTTGAAGAACAGCGGTTTTAGTGCCATCAAAATCTTCAAACTCTACAGCTGGCATAAAAAAACCTTCTTTTACTCCGCTAGGCTGTTCATTTCGTCCCTTGTGTTTTAGTAAAACTGAATTTCCTGTAATTGATGTTGATTCTAGTTTAAAATCCTCAAAATCAATGTTTAATATTTCTCCAAATTTGTAAGGAATCTTTTCAATACGTGTTTTCAATTTTTCTTCGGATTGTGTTGAATCCTGTTGAATTGGTTTTAGTTGAACAGTTGTATTTTCCCTTAAATACAACGGACTTAAAAAATCGTTTGCCAATTGAACTTCGTAAGTTTGGTCAGCTAATTGAAAGGTTCCCGTTTTATAAAACGGCGAACTTACCGACAAAAAGTACTTGTTTTCTAACGAATCGTTTGCAGAAAAGTTGAAATTATTCGGGTCTTCGTATGGATTAGGTTGAAATGCAAAAGCTAGTTTTTTTATAGTTCCGTCTACAACAAAATCGGTTTCTAGTTCTATTGTTGGCAAAAATTGATGTATTTCATTTTCAAAAAACTCCTCGTCTTCTTCATCGATAAAATCGATAGGATATTCTAATTGGTGTAGCTCATCATCAGAAAAATCATTGTTTTGATTTGCATCTACCACGATAGCTCTATCCCCACTTTGATGTGTTCCAATTAATATCAATACGCTGGTTTTTATCGGTTGTTTACTTAACGAAGTAGAATCTATTCCAAATATACTTTCGTACTCTTGGTAATCTTCTTCATCAATTTTGCCTGTTTTAAAATCTTGATAAACTTTTTGATCTTTTTGAAGGACAAACTGCCTGACTACATACGTTTCTATTTCATCAGGAACACCTTTGTAATCGATAGGTTCATCAACAGGAAAAAGAACTTCTCGATTAGACCAAAAATTTCCATAACCTGTTTTCGTTTCTAACTCAACTTCAATATCACTAATTTCTTCAGTAGCATTTTCTTTATCAGATTGGTTTTGGTCTGTACAAGACCAGAAAAAAAATCCGCATAAAATAACTATCGCCTTAAATGTTTTCATTTTTTCCTAATTAAGGTTTCTCTTTTCTATAAAAAAGCGTTTTAGCAGTTGTGCCGCTTCATTTTCTAAAATTCCGCTTGTTACACTAGTTTTAGGGTGCAATTTTGTTCCCATTGCACGATAGCCTCGTTTGGTATCTGCAGCCGCAAAAACCAAGCGTTCAATCTGGCTCCAATACAAAGCTCCAGCACACATTTGACAAGGTTCAAGACTAACATACATCGTACAATTTTTGAGGTATTTACCGCCCAAAAAATCGGCGGCAGATGTAATGGCTTGCATTTCTGCGTGCGCCGTAACATCAGTTAGTCGTTCGGTTAAATTGTGAGCTTTGGCAATAATCTGTTGGTTGCTTACCACCACTACTCCAACCGGAATTTCACCTAAATCGAAAGCTATTTCGGCTTGTTCTATAGCTTTTTTCATAAAATAAGTATCGTCAAAAACAGCTTGCATATAGCGAAAATACAAATTCAAGTTTTACCTTTGTTGCTATGTCGAAAACAATTTTAAGTAAAATCAATTTTCCTGAAGATTTACGCCAACTGCCTGCTTCTAATTTAAGTCAATTAGCACAAGAATTACGTGAATTTATAATTGATATTGTTGCTACCAAAGAAGGGCATTTAGGAGCCAGCTTGGGTGTGGTTGAGCTGAGTATTGCTTTGCATTATGTCTTCAATACGCCCGATGACTTATTGATTTGGGATGTTGGGCATCAAGCTTATGCGCATAAAATTTTGACAGGACGAAAAAATGTTTTTGATACCAATAGGCGTTTAGGTGGTATTTCAGGTTTTCCGAAACGTAGCGAAAGTGTTTACGACGCTTTTGGGGTTGGTCATTCATCAACATCGATTTCGGCAGCCTTAGGAATGGCGATTTCGTCACAATTAAAAGGAGATTTTAACAAGCAACATATTGCTGTTATTGGCGATGCTTCTATTGCCGCAGGAATGGCTTTTGAAGGATTGAATCACGCTGGTGTTACCAAAGCAAATTTACTGGTAATTTTAAACGATAACGCCATTGGAATTGACCCGAGTGTGGGAGCGCTAAAAAATTACCTCACCAAAGCAAAAATCGGCCATAAACCGAAGCAAGATAATATTATTGAAGCTTTAAATTTTAGTTATACTGGTCCGATAGACGGTCATGATTTACCTGCATTAATTACTGCTTTAGAAAAATTAAAAAAAGTTTCTGGCCCAAAGTTTTTGCACGTAATTACCAAAAAAGGGAAAGGCTTAAAAAAAGCAGAAGAAGATCAAGTTACGTATCACGCTCCCGGAAAATTTGACAAACAAACAGGTGAAATAATTCCGAAAACAAATTCAAATTTACCCCCAAAATACCAAGATGTTTTTGGGTTGACTTTATTGGAATTAGCTCAAAAAAACAAATCAATTATTGGTATAACGCCTGCTATGCCAACAGGAAGTTCACTTAAGTTTATGATGGATGTTTTTCCAGAAAGAGCTTTTGATGTAGGAATTGCCGAGCAACATGCGGTTACACTAGCTGCGGGAATGGCAACGCAAGGACATCGCGTATTCTGCACGATTTATTCTACTTTTTTGCAACGCGCATACGATCAAGTAATTCATGATGTAGCGCTGCAAAATCTACCTGTTATTTTTTGTGTTGACCGAGCTGGTTTAGTTGGAAATGATGGCGCAACTCACCACGGTGTTTTTGATTTAGCTTTCCTTAAAACTATTCCAAATTTTATTGTAGCAACACCATCTTCAGAAGAAGACCTTAGAAATATTATGTTTACGGCAGCCGAAGAGCTCAATCAACCAATAGCCATTCGTTATCCTAGAGGAAGAGGAACCAAAATCGACTGGAAAACTCCGTTCAAAAAAATTGAAATTGGCAAAGCGAAAAAACTTCAATCGGGTAAAAGAATAGCTATTATGAGTGTCGGCTCTATTCTTGAAAATGTGAAAAGATCTTTTGAAGATTTTCCTAATCAAAAATTCGGGCTTTACGATATGTGTTTTGTAAAACCATTGGATACAAAATTAATTCAATCGGTTTTTGAACAATATTCGGTAATTATAACTGTTGAAGACGCTTGTTTGAAAGGTGGTTTTGGAGAAGAAATTTCGAGTTTGGCACAACACAATAATTACAAAGGTAAAATAATCAACCTTGGAATTCCAGATTCATTTATAGATCACGGCAGCGTTGAAGAATTGCAGGATTTAGCTGGTATTTCTGCTGCTAAAATCACCGAAACTATAACTCAATTAATCGATTAAAGTTTTAGACACAGTATTTTCCCAAGCGCCGTCGTTATACGTACGATGAAAATCAACCTCAGCTTCTTGACAAGTTTTTTTCCATAAATCTGTGTAAGATTTGTAGTTGTTAGCATCCATAATTATTAGTTTTGGATTAACATCAGAAATAAATCGTTTTAGGTTTAACTTAGGTGAATTGGTCAACAAAACTATTGGCTCCTGAATATTTTTGGAATATATAGCAGTACTATCGACTACCAATAAAGTGGACTGATCTGGAAGTTTGTAGGCATTTTTAGGCGCTAAACTTTTGATAGTTTGGATGTTGTAATGCTGTTGATAATTATCGATTAAATAAGCATTTTCGTTTCTTTTTTTGGTAGAATAAAGCAAAAGTGTGTCTGTAGATTTAAAGCCATAAGTTGTAGCTCTTAAATCATTAAAAACAATAAAGCTTTGCGTATTTTTTTGCTGTATATCGCTCCATTGCTGCGCTAGCACAAAGCTAATTCCACTTAAAATAATTCCTGCAAAATTGCTAAATTTAGGGTTTCTTACCATGAACATAAAAAAACCTACCATTAAAACTAAACTGATGAGCATCCATTCATCTAAGTAAAGTTGCGTAAAAACAAAATCGTCTTGCTTGGCTATTAGTTGTACAAACCAAAGCAGCAAATCGAGTATAGCGCCGTACACATCAACGATAATCGGAAATAAAAAATCGGTGAATGATAAAATGACAACCGCAAAACCACCAGCTAAAATAATTGTCAAAAAAGGAATAATAACCAAATTGGCTAACATAAACAATCCAGGGAATTGATTAAAATAATACAGTGAAAGCGGTAAAACGCCTAACTGCGCGCTTATTGTAACGGTCAAAATCCCCCATAAAAGCTTATCTAAATAAAATTTTGGCTGATATAACTTATAAAACTTTGGTTGCAGCATAACAATAGAAAATACCGCTGCATAACTTAATTGAAAACCTACTTCAAAAATAAACTGTGGGCGATAAGCCAACAAAACCACCATCGAAATGAACAAAACATTGATGGTATTTGTTTTTCTACCAGAGTTGAACGCAATAGCAAAAAAAGTAAACATCGTAGCAGCGCGAGTTACCGATGGCGAAAAACCAGCCAGCAAAGCAAAAGTCCACAAACAAAATATAACCATTATAGCTCGAAGCAATTTTCCGTTTTTCAAAAAAATTAGTGGATAAAAAAGTGCTTGAAGCAGCAACAGAACAATTCCTACGTGCAAACCAGAAACCGCTAAAATATGGACCACACCAGCCTTGGCAAAATTGTCATAGATTTCTTGATCGATTTCTTTTTTTTGTCCTAAAAGCAAAGCTTGTATTAAATCTTGTTGTGGCTTGCTAAACCCAGCTTTTTCAAGTTGAATACGAATCTGATTTCTTAGGTTTTCAGCTGATTTGGTAAGTGAAAAACTTTCGGATTGATGTACTTGTAAAAATTTAAACTGACTCGTTGTGTAATTGTACACCAGCCTTCTTTTCATAAAAGCAGCATAGTCAAACGATTGTGGGTTTTTGGGCGATTGAAATGCTTTAAGCTCACTCGTGAACTGAACATCATCGCCTACTGCTAACTGAGGGCTGAGACTATCTTTTTGAAGTTGAAGCAAAATCAATCCGTGCGATTGTTTTCGGTCCAGTTTCAAAACATCGAGGTGGTATTTGTAATAGTAATCTGTTTCTTTTTCTATGCTACTAACTTTTGCCTGTACCAATTGGTTTTTTCCTGAATCTTTATAATGAATATAATGCTTTGGCTGATTTTCTGGCAAACTTAAATGAGTATACATATGCCCTAAACTAAAAATGGTAAGCAAGGCCAAAAAAGAAAAAGTATAATTTGGATGAATGCTTTTGAGCAACCACAAATGATAGCCAATTGCCAAAATGAAAAAAGCAATTGCTGCGTAAGAAACATAATCGATTGGCGGCTGATAATAAAAGCCTGAAAGTATTCCAGCTAGAAAAGTCAGGCTTAATTTTATAACGCCAAAATTAAGCAAGCGCATTACGAAATAGATTGGTTTTACGCATAAAACTAATCAATCCACAACAAAAAACCAAATTTAGATAAGAAAACAGCTTATATCAAAAAATTGTTCTAGCTTTTCGGTAATTATCATTCCAATAATTTTCATTCATTGAGGAGATTAAAACTCCACGACTAGTGGTAGAATGAATAAATTTGATATCGTTTTTAGTGACTTCAACCACTAGGCCAACGTGGGTAATTTTTCTACCGCGTTTTTTTGTGCTAAAGAAAATTAAATCGCCCAATTTTACTTTCTTTAAGCGTGTTCGCTTTCCTGTTTTAGACATTTCTTTAGCAGTTCTTGGCAAATCGATACCAGCTTGTGCATAGGAATTTTGTATTAATCCAGAACAATCGATACCGCTTTTATTGGTGCCGCCCCATTTGTATGGCGTACCGACATAAAGTTTGGAGTGATTTACAATTTTCTGGGCTTGTTGTTGCCGTACTTTTTTGGCGCTTCCACAAGCTGTAAACGATAGTATAAAGGCGAATAGACTAAAAACAAAAACTATTTTTTTCATCGGTAGATAGACATTGATGCTGACAAATATAGTTTTTTATAACGGCAAGCTAAAGCAAATCTTGCTTCCTTTCTCAGGAGCAGATTCTTCTACCCAAATTCTGCCATCGTGTTCCTCGATGTAATTTTTGCAGAGCAATAACCCAATACCTGTTCCTTTTTCTTGCTGCGTGCCTAACACAGAATTAAGTTTTTTATTGAAGAGTTCTGCGGCTTTTTCTTGACTCATTCCAATACCAGTATCATCTACGCAGATAATAATTTCTTCCCCTCTTTTTTGTGCATCAATGCGAATAGAATCATCTTTATTGCAAAACTTTATTGCATTTGAAATTAGATTTCGTAGCACCAAATCTAAAATATTAGGATTCAGTTTTGCCAATAAATCTTGAGATACATTATTTTCTAAAGCTAAGTTTTTTTCGTCTAAAGCAGAGCTGTATAATTTTCGTAGTTTTTCTACCGTCTCGTGGAGTTTAATCGTTTCTTTGGATTTTGTTGTTTCCTCCATAGATTGGCTCGCCCATTTTAGTAAATTATCGGTTAGGCTGACCGTATTGTTTAAGTTTTTAGTAATTTCGGGCAACATATAGCTTAATTCTTCGCTACTAATTTCTCCGCTTTCTACTTCTTGAAAAAATGTATTGAGCGTAGTTAACGGCCCTCTTAAATCGTGCGAAATAATAGAAAATAGTTTATTTTTTTGAAGTTGTAACTCTCGTAATTTTTTATTTTGAAGTTCAATTCTTTCTTTACTCGTACGAAGCTTCTGGTTAGATTTATCACGATTGTGCTTCAGGTAAAACATAAATACAATAAGCAATACAAGCCCGCCTATAGATACGCTAAGAATAATTAGGTAGTTTTCTTTTGTAGCAATTTCAACCTCTTTTTGAAGAATTATATTTTCTGTTTTTAATCGATTTTTTTCAGCAAGTTCTTTAAACTCTGCTTCGGCTTCTATGCGACCTATTTCACGGCTTTTTTCTTCGTTAAAAAGCTCCTTGCTTAGTTCGGAATGTGATTCTAAATAATGAAATGCTTTATCTTGATTTCCATTTTTCTTGTACAGTTTATAAAGCAACTGTGCGGTATCAGAAATTTCTAGTTTTGCACCAGCGCTTTGAAAATTATCCATCGCACGTTCACCATAATCAATTGCAGATTCAGTTTCATTTTTTCTTTCTGAAACGTTTGACAGCCCTAAAAGTGTAAAGCCTTCAGTAATTTTACTAGGACTTTTAGCAATATTCTCTTGGGCTTCTAGGTAAGTTTTCTCAGCTTTATCAATTTGATCTTTATCAAAGTAAATATCACCTATTTTATTGAGCACACTTGCTATTTCTGCATAAGAATTTTGTTCGTTATGGATTTGATTAGCTTCTTCAAATAGTTCTAGTGCGGTTTCAAAATCATCTAGGTAATCGGCATAAATAATTCCTGCATTAGAAATAGCAGCAGCATAGGTGTTTCTATCAATATCCTTTATTATTTCTGCCGATTTTTCATAATATTCTAAGGCTTTTTTTTCATCGTTCAAATTCAGGTAATTATTGGCAATATTATTCAGCAAAATCCCTTGAAAACGTTTGTTGTTGATTTTATTAGCGTAGCCTAATGCCTTTTGAAAACTTTGAATAGAGCTTACGTGGTCGCCTTTTTGCTGCATTACATTAGCGCGATTGTTATAAGCAATTAATAAATTGCTTTTATCGTCGAGTTTTACATACATTTCTTTTGAACGCTCAAAATTAATGAGCGCTTCATCTAATTCTCCTTGACGTTCAAAAATAATTGCAAGGCCATTATAAGCATTGGCAAGTTGCATTTCGTCTTGTACCGATCGTTCATTTAATTCGATGGATTTCTGAAAATATTCTTTTGCTTTTACATATTCACCCCTATAAGAATGATTTCCAGCTATATTGATGTAGTTTTTCACAACTCCTAAGGTGTCATTTAACTCCTTATTTATTTTTAAGGATGTTTCAAAATGATCGATAGACTTATCATACTCACCATAATTCTTATATACAATACCAAAATTATTGAATACATCAGCTAAACCCTTTTGATTTTTTTTCTCTTCGAATATTTTTTGAGCTTCCTTTAGCGCAGCAATGCTTTTATCGATATCCCCTTGTAAATAATAGTAATAAGATAAGACTTTCATAGAATGAGCATAACCTTCTTCGTCATTTATATCTGTAGCAATTTGTTTTGCTTTGTCAGCAAAAATTGGAATACTATCGGGGTAATTGCTAACGTAATAGTTAGCAATTTTGTTAAGTGTACTAACTTGTTCTTTAGAGTTCTTTTTGTGTTTTTCTACGGCTGTTTTTAAGCTATCAATTTTAGAGTCTTGAGCAAATACTACAGTTGATAAGCCAACTATTGCCGTAAAAAGTATGGTGAAGTTCTTATTTAAATTCAAATTATTAACATTTTATCTTACCCCCTAAATATATAAAAATAAATGACTTATAAATATGACCGAAATTAGTTTTCTTTAACTTTTAATTAATAGTAAATTATTTACCTTAATTATCAAATGCTTACGATAAAATTTTTTCAATAAAAATTAGCTATAAATGAATAGTGCTAAATTTTTAAGCACAGCTTCTATTTCAGATGGATTATTATAACTATGAATGCTGAAACGCAAACGTTCTTGCTGTTTTTGTACCGTTGGATGTTTTATTGCTTTTATGTGAAAAGCTTTATCTAAAAAATAATTTTCTGCTTTTTGTACCGATTGATTTCCTGTAAAAACACAAGATTGAATGGCCGAAAAACTTTCAATAAAGTACTCTTCTAAACGAAGTTGAGCACACAAACTTCTAAATTGACGAATATTTTCTTTTACATAAGTTTTGGGTTTTTGTGCTTCTTCAAACAACTGATGAGCTGCCTGAATATTGGCCACTTCGGTGGGTGGTAGAGCTGTGGTATAAATAAAGCTACGGGCAAAATTAATGAGAAATTCCCGAAGTTGATTACTTCCCAAAACACAAGCTCCGTGTACGCCCATCGCTTTCCCAAAAGTTACCACACGCGCAAAAACATCATTTAATTGATGGTTCCCTAGTAGGTTTTCTAACTCAAATATTCCGATGGAATGAGCTTCATCTACCACAACAAAAGCATTGTATTGTTGCGCAATCGAAATCAATTTTGAAAGATTGGGACCATCGCCATCCATAGAAAAAATGGCTTCTGTAACTACAAAAATATCAGTATCTGGAAATTTTTCTGAATTGTGCTGAAGTGTTTGTTCTAGGCTAGTTAAATCGTTATGTTTAAATTTAAACGATTTCCCAAACCCCAGTAAAATTCCGTCGCGAATTGAAGCATGTACCAATTCATCATAAATAATGATACTGTTTCGATGAGAAATAGCTGAAATTAATCCCAAGTTAGCCAAATAGCCAGAATTGAATAGTAAGGCGGCTTCCGCTTTGTAGTGTTTGGCTAAAAATTCTTCGGTATCTTCTATAAGTGGATAATTTCCAGAAATCAACCGCGAACCTTTAGAACCATTGGTTTTTATGTTGTATTGCTGAAGTAAATCTTTCGCTTTTATTTTTATTTCAGGATGATTGGCAAAACCCAAATAATCGTTGGAGGCAAAATCAATTAGGTTGTTGTGCTGCGTTAATTTTCTATAATTACCCGCAAGTTTTCTTTGTGCTAATTTGTCTGATAAGGATTGTGGCAAATCAGGATTTTTCTGCTGCTCCATCATCAGTTGTTTTTTTAGGAAGTTTTGGCGGAACCTTTTTTATACTTTTACTTTTAAGCTGATGCGATTTTTTGTCATATTTACCTTCTAAGTCATCAACAACAGAATTTTTCCACATCTTATTTCCTAAGAAATAGGAAGTTCTAGCAATAAGATGCGCACCGACAGGAGCAGTAAGAATAATAAAAATAATAATTGCTTGCACGCGCGTAGTAACCGAAAAATCACCAAAATATATCGCTGCAGCACCAAGTAATAAGCCAACTCCTAGCGTTGCGGCTTTGGTGTTGACAGAAATACGCAAATATGTGTCTGGCATTCGCAAAGTTCCTATAGCGGCAAGAATAGCAAACAAGGCTCCTAAAGTTGAAAATATGTAAATTAAAATATCAGTCATTTTTATTTCTTTTTTCTAAGTAATAAGAAAAAGCTACTGTACTTAAAAAAGCAATAAGTGCGAGAATCATTGCTATATCTAAGAATGTAGGTTTGTCATTAATAATGCTATAAATTGCTATAATACCTATACCAATAGTTATGAGCAAATCTAAAGCAACTACCCGATCGACAATACTCGGTCCTTTTACAAATCGAACAAACACCAGCACTGAAGAAATCGACAGTGCAGGCAAAATAATATAGTATAAATAGTCGTATAAACTCATCGCAAAATTTCTAATAATCTTCGTTCAAATCCATTTTTAATGTCATCTATAAAAGCTTGTTTATCGGTAACATACATGGTGTGAATGTACAAAACTTCTTTATCGTCTGAAACATCTAGGCTTAAAGTTCCTGGAGTAAGTGTTATCAAATTTGCTAATAACGTAATTTCTATATCTGTTTTAGCATCTAAGGGAACGCTTACAATTCCTGGTTTCATTGTATGTTGTGGCGTAACAACCTCGTAAGCCACTTGTATATTTGCTTTAATCACTTCCCATAAAAAGAAAAAGAAAAACGAAATAATTTTAGGAACATATCTAAAATACTTGGTGTTTCCATCTTTTGAACTAATGATCCAAAGAATCATAAAGTTGACCACAAAGCCAAACATAAAATTGGCTACCTCGTAGCTTCCTGTTAAGAAAACCCAAATTATCGTTAGTAATATATTGGTTAAAAATTTACTTCTCATAAGGCATCGCTTTTAAAAACCGCATCAATATACACTTGGTTGTTCATTAATTCGCCAGCTATTCGTTGCGATAATTGTTGAATGTGCTCTGCGCCGAATCCAATATACAAAGAAACCAATGCTAAAAATGCAATTGGAACCACAAATTGTGCTTTTTGCAGGTTTCTTAATTCACTAAACTGAATAAATTTTTTGCTTGTTTTTAGCGGAGTTTCTGCTTTCCAAAATGCTTCAGACCAGACTTTTGCTATGACTACTAAAGTGATAAGACTCCCAAATATAACAGCACCAACAAACCAATAATTCTGTTGCTCGAATCCTGCAAGAGTTAACGATAGTTTTGGCCAAAAACCAGATAGTGGAGGTATTCCTACTAATGAAAAAAGCGGAATAGCAATCAATAGACTTAATTTTGGATAGTTGGCATAAAGTCCGCCTAAGCGTTTTAAACTAGTTGTGCTTTTTATTCGATAGATAATTCCGCTAATTAAAAACAAGTTTGTCTTTACCACGATATCATGAATCAAATAAAACACAGCACCGGCAATTGCCACTTCTGTAAATAATCCTAAACCACCAACCATAAAACCAATGTGGCAAATAATTAAATACGAAAAAGCTTTTCTGATGTTGTTTTGAATTAGCGCACCAATTCCTCCACTAAAAATAGTTAAAACAGCAATTGTAATCAGTAATGTTTGTAAGAATAAGTCGCCTGGAAAAATAAGAGTAAACACCCTGATTAACGCATACACGCCAACTTTAGTCAGCAAACCTGCAAAAATAGCTGAAACAGCTGATGGCGGGGTATGATAAGAAGCTGGCAACCAGAAATATAACGGGAATACGGCAGATTTAATTCCAAAACCAACTAAAAATAAAACAGCACAAACTTCTACCAAAGCTTGGTTGCCGATTTCAGGAATCTTTTGAGCTAAATCGGCCATGTTTAATGTTCCTGCCAATCCGTATAAAACGCCAAGTGCCGTAAGGAAAATCATTGAAGCAAAGAAGTTGAGTGTAAAATATTTTACCGCACCTTCTAGTTGATTTTTCTCTCCTCCAATGCTAATTAAAACGAAAGAACTAATAATGATAATTTCAAACCAAACATACAGGTTGAAAATATCACCCGTTAAAAAAGCGCCGTTTAGCCCCATCAATAAGAAGTGAAATACGCTAAAGTAGCCAAATCGCAATCGGGCGTTAATAACAGAAACCACCGAAAAAATAGAAACTGCAAAACCACTTATTGCAGTCAATAATACCAAGGTTGCTGAAAACATGTCGCCAACAAAAGTAATCCCGAATGGCGCTTCCCAATTCCCAGATTGAATTGTTTGAGTTCCATTGAGCCAAATCTCAGCAAAGACCCAAACCGATGCTACTAAAGCAAGGCTATTACCGATAACGGTCAAGCTTTTTTGCACTTTTATGTTCGTCCAAAAAAACATCAACAAGATGCTAAACAGCAAATGGATTAATAGCGGGTATAAAATTAATTGATTTGTCATGAATCTTCGTCTGTTGTATTTAGTTGATCGATATCATCTGTTTTTAATACCTTATAAGTTCTTTTTACAAGAATAATAGCAAAAGATTGCAATCCAAAACTGATTACAATAGCGGTAAGTATCAATGCTTGTGGAATTGGATCCGCATAAATATCTTGAAAAAACTTCCCTTCTTCAGGAATAATTGGTGGTTTTCCTTTGGTTATTCTTCCCAGCAAAAAAATCAACAAATTGACACCATTTCCTAGTAATATGATTCCTAAAATCAATTTTACTAAACTTCTACGCAACATCATATAAATTCCTGATGCGTAGAGTAAACCGGTCATTATGGCTAAAAGTATTTCCATTTTAGGATGCTTCTGAAATTGTAAAAATTATAGTTAATGCTGCTCCGATTACTACCAAATAAACCCCTAGATCAAAAAATAATGCAGAACCAATATTTCCTATTACAGGAATTGGGTTTTCTGCCCATAAACCAGTCATTATAGGCAAATCTGCAAATAAAATTGGCGAAATTCCACTCACAAATGAAACTAACAAACCAACTGGCATTAAAAAACCTGGATGAATTTTTAAAAGTGATTTTGTGTTTTCTAATCCATTTGCAAATGCATCTAAAACAAACGCAATTGCTGCTACCAAACCACCTATAAATCCGCCGCCAGGCAAATAATGCCCGCGCAATAAAATGAATACCGAAAATAACAGCAATACTGGTAAAAGGTAATCGGAAGCAGTTCTTAAAATTATTGTTTTCATCTTATTTTGACTTTGCTGTTTTCTTCTTTATTATTTTCTATCCTTCGATTTTAATCGTAATTTTAGTAAGCTGAACACGCCCAATGCTGCAACAATTAGCACACAAATCTCGACTAAAGTATCAATTCCTCTAAAATCTACTAAAATAACATTTACCACATTTTTCCCTTTAGCAAGCAAGTAAGAATTCTCTCCGTAATATTGTGAAATCTCACTGCTTACAGGTTCTTGCAAGACTTTAAGTACTAAGATTGTAATAATACTTCCAAAAGCAATAGAAAGCACCCCGTGCTCTACACGCAACATATTTTTTGAAAAATTGAGGTATTTTGGTAATCGATACAAAACCAAGACAAACAAAATCACCGTTAAGGTGTCTACCGAAAATTGTGTCATTGCTAAATCTGGTGCGCTATAAAACAAAAAGAGCAAACAGAATGCAAATCCTACCACACCCATAGACGCAACAGCTGCTAATCTAGATTGTGAAAAAACCGTAAATAAAATAGCTACCATCATCATCAAGACAATAAATATTTCATAAACGGTAAGTTCTGAAAAGCTGCTATAATCTATGCTTAAATCAAAATTTATAAAAATGATATAGCCAATAGCAATGATTAAAAACCCAACGATTGTAGATAAATAATGCCGTAAAAAACCATTTTGAAAAAAACCTGTCCAAAGCGAAGAAAAAGCGCTAAAGCCTTCTGTTATGTAGTTGACAACTGCTTTAGGTGAAATTGGTTCTAGCTTAGCAATTCCTTGTTCTAATTGATGTTTAGGCTTCAAAACAAAGTACAAGAGTAAACCTAAAATCATAGTTGTTGCACTTAGCCCAAGAATTAAATTAAATCCGTGCCATAGTTTAAGGTGAAAACTTTCTGTTTGTACTAAAAGTGTCTCAATTCCTGGTTGAACTATCGTTTCTTCTAATAAAGATGGAAATATCCCTAGAAGCATTCCTAAAATCACCATTACAAAAGGCGGTAACCACATTAAAAAACTTGGTAAATGAATTTTTTCAAAACGTGCAGGAAGTTTTCCCATAAATGGTTTTACACCTACTAAAAACCCACCATAAAACAGTAAAATATTGGTTGCAATTGCGATAATGGTTAACCAAATTGCGTGATTAGAAAAACCTAATGTAGCTTCGTAAATTAAATCTTTTCCGACAAAACCAATACTTGGTGGAACTCCTCCGCTAATTAAGGCTGCTATAAACCCTGCAATGGCAACTGGCATTAGGACTTTTCGTAAACCTGATAATTGCGTAGCATCTCGAGTACCCGTTTCGTGATCGATAATTCCTGTTATTAAAAACAAACTGGCTTTGTACAAAGCATGCACCACAATAAAAACCAAAGCTGCTATAAGTGCCGCTTGCGTTCCTAATCCGATTAAAAAAGTAAGAATTCCCAAAGCCGATATGGTTGAATAGGCTAAAATTCCTTTTAAATCTGTCCTAAAAATTATATGAAATGCCGAATAAAGCATAGTTATTGCTCCTACGACTAATAAAGTTGAATTCCAAATTTCCTGATTTCCCAAAATTGGTGTAAACCGAAGCAGCAAATAAATTCCAGCTTTTACCATCGTTGCCGAATGCAGATAAGTAGAAACTGGTGTAGGTGCTTTCATTGCACCAGGCAACCAAAAATGAAATGGAAATTGTGCTGACTTGGTAAAAGCTGCTCCAAAAAACAGCAATACCGTTAAGATATAAAATTTATGATTTTGAATTGCTTCTGCTGAAGAGAGCATTTCAGAAATTGTATAAGTTCCTGAAACATATCCCAAAAGCACTGCTCCTGCTAACAGCAGCAATCCGCCAAGTCCTGTAATTCCCAAGGCTAATAAAGCTGATTTTCGAGAAGAGTCTGATTCATTATTGAAACCGATTAAGTAAAACGAAGTAATACTTGTTAACTCCCAAAAAACAAACATAGCAATTAAGTTGTCAGACAAGACCAAGCCCAACATTGCGCCCATAAACATACTTAAATAGCCGTAAAAACGATCTAAGTATTGATGATTTTTAAGGTAAGCTGAAGTGTAAGCAAAAACCAAAAAACCTATTCCAGTAATCATTAATGAAAACAATAATGACAAACCGTCTAGCTTAAAACTTAGATCGACACCAAAACTCGGAATCCAGTTATAGGTCTGCTTAATGACTTCACCCTCAGCAATTGCTGGTATAAAACTAGCGAAATATATCAGTAGGGAAAGCGGGACAATAGCAGAAAGCAACGCCCATTTTCCTTTAAAAAATTTACCTAAAAAAACTAATGAGGCTGAAAACAAAAAGCCCAAAAGTACAGCTATAAGCATATGTTGATTGTTGTTGGATGCACAAATATACGCTTTATTGAATTATTGAAATCTTATAAAAAATCAAATCTTGGTTAAGTTTTTATTTTTTAGAGGAAGTTATTTTTCCTACACCAACAAAAACACTTCTAGAAAGCACTATTCAATTATTTGCTCCAGTTATTTCCAGTTAACTTTAAAGCTGTTATCAAAATGTCTTTTTGTGAAACCATACCGATTAATTTTCCGTATTGAACAACTGGAAAACGCCTTCTTCTAAGTGTTAAAAACTTGTTTGCGGCATCAAAAATATTCATCTCGGAGTCGATGGTTTCTACTTGTCTTGACATATTTTTACCCACACTGAGATTTTCCATTGGCATGTTATAATATCGGCTATCTGAAATTTGTTTTATACAATCGCCTTCAGATAGCACACCCACTACTTCTTTGTTTGAATTGATAACAGGTCCGCCAGAAATTTTGTTGGTAATAATAATTTTCATAGCATCAATTAGTCGCATATCTTCTGTAAAACTAATTGGTTTGGTGTTCATTACGTCCTTAACATAAACTTTTTCGGCTTCTAAAGGCAACTCACCGACTTGTTTTCCCTGAAAGCTCTTAATTCCCATTTAAATATATTTTAAATTATTAAGTCAGTAATATAACAATTTAAAAAACATATCAAAACACAATTAACAATAAAACCAAACCACTATTGAATTATTTCCAACCACCTCCTAGCGCTTTGTACAAGTCGATATTAGCTTGAAGCAATTGGCGTTTGTTATCGACTAAATCGAGTTCAGTATTGAGCATATTTTCTTGCGCATTGAGCACTTCCAGATAATCTGCTAATCCATTAAGCAGTAATTCTTCAGAAGATTGAAATGCGCTCCTATAAGCTTGGTGTTCCTTCTTTTTAACTTCTATTTTATCTGAAAACATTTCTAAACTATAAAGCGCATCAGAAACTTCTTTTCCAGCAGTCAAAAGAGTTTGTTGAAATTCGAGTTTGGCTTGTTTTTGTGTCGCTTTGGTAACCTCAAGCTCGGTTTTTAACCTTCTTCGGTTAAAAATTGGCTGAGCAAACGAACCCATCATATTAAAGAAAAACGAATTTGGACTGATAAAATCACTAAAAGACAAACTTTGTAATCCTGCAGCAGAAGTTAAGTTGAAAGATGGATATAAACTAGCGCGCGCTACATTAGTCATTTCAAAAGCATTGATAAAGTTTTGCTCGGCTGCAATTACATCTGGTCGATTTCTAAGCAGTTTAACAGGCACGCCGATTTTAGCATCTACAGCAATTTCGATTTCATCTATCGAGCTTCGTGCTGGTTTCTGTGGTTGATTTGCCTTTAGAATTTCTAGGGTGTTTTCTGCTCTACGAAGTTCATCTTTCAAATCAATTAAAATAGCCTGAGCAGCATAAATCTGCGCTTCGGTTTGGTTAACAGCAACTTGCGTTAAATCTCCCGCATCTTTAAGCGCTTTACTTGTTTCTAGGCTTTTTTTGCGAGTTTCAATTGTTTCTTCAGTAATTTTTATTTGTTTATCCAGCGACAAAATCGAGTAGTAGGTCTGTGCAATTTCAGCAATCAGTTCTGTTTTTATCAGTTGATGTCCAGCAACACTTTGCAAATGCTGGGCTTGTGTAGCTCTTCGATTACTTCTAATCTTTCCCCAAACATCAGCCTCCCAGCTTAAGTCGGCAGCTGTTTCGTATTGGGTAATCGAGGTAAAAAAGTTACCAAACTGCGAGTTGGGTGCAAGTTGTTGGTAGTTTACACTTCCGCCAAAATTAAGTTCTGGCAGATAGCCAACTTTTCCTTCTTTAGCATAAGATTCAGCTATTTGTATCTGCTGAAAAGCAATGCGTATATCGATATTGTTTTCTAAAGCTTCTTCAATGTGATTTTGTAAAACCTCATCAGTAAAAACTTCTTTCCAAGAAAAATCTGACATCGAAGTGCTATCGATTTCAACTCGATCGGTTCTAAACAATTCCTCATCGGGTTCAAAATCATCTGGGCGCTCGTAATCTTTAGCCACAAAACAAGATTGCAGCAAAAGCAAACTAGCGAAGACAAAAACACTTTTTATAAACAATCTATTCATCATTATCCTGTAGGTTCTTTAAATTCAGGTTTTCCTGTAATTTTTTCTTGTAAAGCTTGAAAAACAGCAAATAAAGTAGGCACGATTAATACACCTACTAAAGTTCCGATTAGCAATCCGCCTGCGGCTCCCGTACCAATTGATTGGTTTCCTTTTGCTCCAACACCTTGTGCCAAAACCAAAGGAAGTAAGCCTAAAACAAATGCTAGTGAAGTCATTAAAATTGGTCGCAAACGAATCTTTCCTGCATCTATAGCTGATTTAGCAATACTATAACCTTGTCGCCTACGCTGAATTCCAAATTCAACTATAAGAATAGCGTTTTTTGCCAACAACCCAACCAGCATGACAAGGGCTATCTGGAAGTAAATATTATTCTGTAAACCAGAAAGTATGGTTACTAAATAAGCTCCACCAACACCTATTGGCAAGGATAAAATAACAGAAAAAGGCAACAAATAACTTTCGTATTGAGCTGCGAGAAAGAAATAGGCAAAAATTACACTTAGTAGGAAAACGATAACAGCTTGTCCGCCAGCTGATATTTCTTCTCGCGTAATTCCAGAAAAGTCGATATCATAGTTGTTAGGCAGTTTTTTGGCAGCATCTCGCACTGCTTGAATAGCTTCTCCTGAACTGGTTTGTGGCGACGATGAACCGTTAATTGCTACTGCGTTATACAGGTTGAAACGCTTTACGGTTTGTGGTCCATAAACTTTATGTAGTGAAACAAATTCTGAAATTGGAGCCATTTCACCACTACCGGTTTTTACAAAAATACTATTTAGGTTGTCAAGATTTCTTCTGTCATCTGGATAGGCTTGAACAAAAACTCTAAACTGCTTACCGAAACGATTGAAATTAGACACATAAAATCCGCCAATATAGGATTGCATCGTAGTAATAATATCATTTACTCCTATTCCGCTAATTTTTGTTTTTTCAACATCAATTTCTAGTTGATATTGTGGAAAATCTGTATTGAATGAATTTGAAGCAAAACCTACTCTTGGGTCTTTATTGAGTTCGGCTACAAACTCTTTGGCCGCATTGTCCAAATCTTTTAAATCTCCATATTTTCGATCGACTAATTGAACTTCAAAACCATCGGCACTACCATAACCTGGAACGCTAGATGGTGTAAAGAAGATGATTTCGGCATCTGCAATATGTTTGGTTTTTTCTTTCATTTGAGCAATCAATCCATCAGAAGAAGTTTCATCTGTTGTTCGATTTTCCCAAGGTTCTAAGATTACAAACCCTTGTCCGTATGAGCTTCCTGAACCTGCAAAAAAGTTTCTTCCACTGGTAATAGAAGCATTTCGAACACCTTTTATATCTTTTATGCTTTCATAAATTTCATTTGTTGCTTGAAAAGTTCGGTCTAATGTTGCTCCCACAGGAAGTTCTACATTCATAAAAATAACTCCTCTGTCTTCGGTAGGAACAAATCCTTTAGGTGTTGTGTTGTTTGCCCAAATAATAAAAGCTACAAAAGCACCCAACACACCAAAACTTAACCACCTTCTTCTCAAAAAGAAACGCACGGTGCTCAAATAGCGGGTTTTAACAAAATTAAAAGCAGAATTAAATCCCTTATAGAACCAACCGAGTAGACTTTTTTTAGTTCGTTTATTTTTTGGTTTTAGGAAAATCGCACAAAGAGCAGGACTTAACGTAAGTGCATTTACCGAAGAAATAAAAATAGCAATGATTAGCGTAACACCAAATTGCTCATAGAATACACCTGCGGGACCTTTTATAAAAGTAACAGGAACAAAAACTGCCGCCATTACTAAAGTAGTTGAAATAATTGCCCCGCTAATTTCTCCCATAGCTGCAATAGAAGCTTGCTTAGCCGAAGTATAGCCTTCTTCTAGCTTTGCATAAACCGCTTCGGCTACAACAATGGCATCATCTACGACAATTCCGATAGCTAAGACCAAAGCAAATAAAGTAAGTAAGTTTAAGGAATACCCCAGCAGATTCATAAAAAAGAAAGTACCTATTAAGGAAACAGGAACTGCAATTGCTGGAATTAATGTTGTTTTGAAATCTTGAAGAAAAATAAACACGACAACAAACACCAACAAAAATGCTTGTATTAAGGTAGACTTTACTTTATCGATTGAAGCCGTTAAAAACTTGTTGGTATCGAAGTTAATCATATAATCCATTCCTTCTGGAAAATCGGCTTTAAGCTCATCTAGCTTAACGTATAGTTTCTCGATAATTTCTTGCGCGTTTGAACCTGGTGTTTGAAAAACGCCAAAACTCATTCCTGGATTTCCTTTAGAACTGGTTTTTGAAGTATATGAAAACGCATCTAATTCAACATCTGCAACATCTTTAAGGCGCAAAACATCACCATTTTCGAATGCTTTGATAATAATATTTTCGTACTCTTCTTTAGACTTATACCGTCCTTTATATTTAATGACATATTCAAAAGCTTCGCCTGCATTTTGCCCAAGAGATCCTGCTGCAGCTTCAATACTTTGCTCGCGAATAGCTGCAATTACTTCATCGGCATTTAATCCATAATTTGCCATTCTATTTGGGTTTAACCAAACTCGCATAGAATAATCTTTCCCTCCAAAAACATTTACGTCTGCCACCCCATTTACACGCTCTAACTCGGGTTTTACGTTTATATTGAGGTAGTTTTGAACAAAAGTATCGTCGAATTCTGGGTTTTCAGAGAATACTGAAATATAAACCAATGCTGAATTGGTTCTTTTTTTGGTAACTATTCCCGACCGAACGACTTCATCTGGCAAAATAGCATTAGCACGAGAAACCCTATTTTGAACATTTACTGCAGCAATATCGGGATCGTATTCTTGCTCGAAAAATATATTAATCTCCGCAGAACCGTCATTGCTGGCTGTAGAGGTTATGTAAGTCATTCCTTCTACTCCATTTATTTCCTCTTCAAGTGGATTGATAACGCTTTCTATAATAGTTTCTGCATTTGCTCCAGGATAACTGGCCCTAACTTGAACGGTTGGTGGAGCAATATCGGGATACTGCGTAACTGGCAAATCAATTAGCCCTAAAATACCAAGCATTACCAAAATAATTGATATAACAGTAGAAAGTACCGGTCTATTTATAAATGTTTTGAGCATAATGTTATTTAAATACCGTTTTGTAAGCGCTTAAAACTTCGTCTAAACTTATTTCTTTTGGTTGAATTTCATCTCCATCTTTTACGCGATTTACACCTTCTGCCATAATTTTATCGCCTTCCGAAAGTCCATTTTTAAGCACATAAAGGTTTTTTGTAGCATCCTCTACTTCAATCGATTTTTCTGAAATAGAATCGTTTTCAACTACAAAAACAAATCGTTTGTTTTGCTTTTCAAAAGTTGAAATGGAAGGAACTACAATACTATTTTCATAGGCGGTAGGAATTGAAATTTTGCCACTTGCTCCGTCGCGAATCAATCGATTTGGATTGCTGAATTTAGAGCGAAATCTTACGGTTCCTGTTTGGCGATTAATCTGCCCTGAAACAGCTTCAATTTTTCCTTTTTGGCTGTATTTTTCTTTGTTAGAAAGCACAAAATCAATTTCAGGGAAATGAGCTAATTTCTCTTCGATTGTTTCGCCATCCGTTTCACTTACAAAATCCAAAAAGTCTTTTTCGTTCATTGAAAAGTAAATATAAACTTCATCGATTTGCGATACGCTCGTCAATCCTTGTTCGTCATTCGGGCTGACCAAAGAGCCGTTTCTTAAGTTGATATTCCCCACCACGCCATCAACTGGGCTAACAATATTAGCGTAATCAATATTGGCTTGAATGCCTTGGTAAGCGCTTTTGGCTTCTGCTAAATTAGCTTTTGCTGTTTCGAGTTGCACATTGCTCACAATTTCTTTTTCTACCAAAGGCTTCAGTTTTTCAACCTCAACTTGAGCTGCATTTACTCGAGCTTGAGCAGATGCTGCATCTTGGTTAAGCGATTGTGTTTCTAGCCTAAATAAGGTTTGTCCTTTTTGAACCAATTCTCCTTCATCTACCAAAACATCGGTGATGTATCCTGAAACTTTAGCACGGACTTCGCTACTGACCACACCTTGAACAACTGCTGGATATTCTTTATATGTGGTAACATCTCTTTTTTCGATTGTAACAACCGGGAAAGTGCTAGGAACATCTTTTTCTTGCTTTTTTTCTTCTTGACAAGAAACCAATATTGCTGCGATTAATATCAGAAAAAACGATGTCAAATTAAATTTCTTCATAAGCTATACTGAGCTAATTTGCTCGAGTTTTTTTAATGATTCTTGATGTTTCTCTTTTATTGCTTCTAAGTGTGTTTGGTATACCGATAGTTTAGGTAAAACTGCATCAAAACCGTTTACCTTTTCTTCTTGGTTGAACGCTATTATTTGATCGATTAAACAAGATTCACTTTCTAGTTTTTGCAAACTTTCTTCAATACGTAGACTAATAAACTGCGTTGAAGGTTTAAAATACCGCTTGCGATCGCCTGGTTTGGTCAGGTATTCTACGCGTTTGCTCTGCTGAAGCAAATTCAAATTGGTTGAAATCGAACTTTTGCTAGCTGCGGTAAAGGTTTTTATATCATTAAAAGTAACTCCGCTTCGATCGCTTAAAAGCAGTAAAGCGTATATTCTTGCTGCCAAATTGGGCAAGGAAAATACGCGCTCAAAATGAAGCCCTAAATCTTCTACTAATTGTTGTTTATTGTTCATACAAGTGAGCAAAAGTAATATAGTTCGATTTATACAAAACCAAAAGAACCGTTAATTTAAAAAGATTATAAATTACTGATTTTTTGATAAGCGCCATTCTTGTAGAAGTTTGCTTACCTTTGGTAACTTAATACTTATAATTTATGAAAAACCTAGACATTGTAAAAGTTGCTAAGCTTCCTTTTTACCTAAAATCTAGTTTAGTTTTAATCGGTATTTATTTGTTTTTCAATATTCTAGACACTTTAAGCAGTGTTTTGATTCCGATTAGCTTTGCGTTGATGATTGCAATTCTACTAAATCCGGTAGTTAACTTTTTACGGCATAAAAAAATTCCGAAGATTTTAGCCATCACTATTAGTTTATTGCTAGCGCTTGGCATTGTTGTAGCGTTAATTTCTTTTGTCTATAGCCAGGTTTCTAGTTTTGCAGAATATGGCGATGAATTTAAAAACAGAGCGATTGAATTAAAAGACAACATTCAGTTTTGGATCACCGAACAACTCGGCTTTGAAAAAGACAAACAATCAGAAGCTTTGAACGATTTAATCGATAAAAGTAAAGACTCGATCGGGTCGTGGTTAGATTCTATTTTCACTTTATTGAGTAACATTTTGCTCATTTTTGTGTACACATTTATGATTTTACTCTATAAACCACTTTTTCTGAATTTCTTCTATGAAGTTTTTGATGACAAAGAAAAGTACCGTGTAGAAAGTATTCTAAACGATTCTAAATCGGCTATACAAGGTTATGTGGTTGGACTGATGATAGAAATGGTAATTATTGCCGTTTTGAACTCTGTTGCTTTTCTTATTATAGGAATTGAATATGCAGTGTTACTTGGAATTTTATGTGCCATCCTTAATTTAATTCCATACATCGGTGGAATTATTGGTGTTGCTTTACCTATTGTAGTGTATTTTATAACGGGTGGAAATGATATCAGCATTCCAATCATTATTGGCATAACATACACTGTAATTCAACTCGTTGATAATTACTTTATTGTACCAAAAGTTGTTTCCTCTCAAGTCTCTATCAATGCTTTTGTTGCTATTATAATCGTGTTTTTAGGAGGTGCATTATGGGGTGTTTCTGGAATGTTCCTATCGATTCTTTTTGTTGCCATCCTTAAAATTATTTTTGAAAATATTGATCACCTAAAACCTTGGGCAAAAATCTTGGGAGACGATTTAAAAGTAATCGAAAAAAGCAATCAAAAAAGTACTGCTAACTCAGAAAATGATTCAGAATAATTCTACTAAAATCAAATTCACTTTTCAGAAAAATGAAATCCAAAAAACAAAATTTAAGCGCTTATAAGAAACTGTTTTTTTAAGTAAATTATAACATCCAATTATTGAAATCAACAAACATTATAGTTAATTTTGATGACCAATAAATAGATTTTTAACTAAAAATAAAATAATTATGGCTTTTGAACTACCAAAATTAGACTACGCTCACGACGCGCTAGAACCACATATTGATGCTAAAACTATGGAAATTCACCACGGTAAGCATCACGCAGGATATACCAAAAAATTGAATGCAGCGATTGAAGGAACAGATTTAGAAGGTAAAGAAATTGAAGAAATTCTTGAAAATTTAGACCTTTCAAATTCTGCTGTTAGAAATAATGGTGGTGGATTTTACAATCACCGTTTATTCTGGAAAGTTATGGGCCCAAATGGAGGCGGAAAACCTAAAGGCGATTTAGCAAAAGCTATCGACGATTCTTTTGGTTCTTTCGACAACTTTAAAGAAGCATTTTCTAAAGCTGCGGCTACACAATTTGGTTCTGGTTGGGCTTGGTTATGTGTTCACGAAGGTGGAAGCTTAGAAGTTTGCTCTACACCAAATCAAGATAACCCACTTATGCCAAACGTTGGCTGTGCAGGAACTCCTGTTTTAGGAATCGATGTTTGGGAACACGCTTATTACCTCAATTACCAAAACAAGCGTCCTGATTATATTGAAGCATTTTTTAATGTAATTAATTGGGATTATGTTGCTAAGCGATATGAAGAGAATAAATAAACCTAGTTTATTTTAAGCAGTAAAAAGTCCGATTTCAATTGAAATCGGACTTTTTTTATCAGCATTATTTTGCGCTTAATATCCAATAGTTGCACGAACTCGTTTCAGTACCTTGTCAGCAACTGCTGCAGCTTTTTCTTGACCGATTTTAAGTGCCGCATCTATTTCATCTTTATTATTCATAAAATGATGATAACGCTCGCGTTCGGTTTTAAACTTTTCTACAATCAATTCAAACAAAGCTTGTTTTGCGTGTCCGTACCCAAAATTTCCAGCTTTGTATTTTTCGCTCAACCAATTGGTTTGCGCTTCGTCCGCAAGAATTTCATAAATCTTAAATACATTACAAGTCGACGGGTCTTTGGGTTCCTCTAATCCTTTTGAATCGGTTTCGATACGCATAATCGATTTGCGCAATTTTTTATCAGAATCAAAAATAGTAATCGTATTTCCTTTCGATTTGCTCATTTTCACTCCATCTGTTCCTGGAATAAATTGAATATTTTCTTCCACTTTGGCTTCAGGAAGCACAAAAATTTCTTTGTATTTGGTATGAAATCGACTAGCAACATCGCGCGTAATTTCTAAATGTTGAAGTTGATCTTTTCCAACAGGAACAATTTCGGCATCGTACAACAAAATATCGGCAGCCATTAAAATAGGATAGGTAAACAATCCTGCATTAACATCGGCTAAACGATCTGATTTATCTTTAAACGAATGTGCTAAAGTTAATCGCTGATAAGGAAAAAGACAACTTAAGTACCAAGACAATTCGGTTACTTGAGGAATATCACTTTGTCTATAAAAAACAGTTTTCTCAACATCCAAACCACACGCTAGCCAAGTTGCAGCGGTAGAATAAGTATTGTTTCTTAGCACTTCAGCATCCTTAATCTGGGTAAGCGAATGCATGTTTGCAATAAATAAAAACGATTCATTTTCAGGGTTATTTGCCATTTTGATAGCGGGAATAATAGCGCCCAACAAATTTCCTAAATGCGGTGTTCCAGTACTTTGTACTCCTGTTAAAATTCTTGCCATAATCAGCAGTTTTACTTTTTAAGACTTCAAAAAAGTATGTTTTACATACTTCAAAAGCTTGGATTTGATTTTTTGTTCAAAGATATGGCTTTTCGATTTTGAAATCCATTCAAATTACTAATTTTGACCTTATGAAATGGATACAAACAATTCTTAGAACATTTTGGCGAGTTTGGTTTTACATACTTATGCTGATGGTCATCATTATTTTATTTCCATTTTTGTTGGTAACCACAGCAAGAGAAAAATGGTATCCGGCATTTTTTAAAGTAGCCAAAATCTGGGGAAGTACGATGCTATTCGGAATGGGGTTTACACCTAAAATTATTAGAAAAGAAAATTTTGAAAAAGGAAAAAGCTATATGCTTACTGCCAATCATACAAGTATGATGGATATTATGCTAATGCTTTACCTCTCTAAAAATCCGTTTGTGTTTGTGGGTAAGAAAGAATTGGCAAAAATGCCCATTTTTGGATTTTTCTATAAACGAACCTGCATTTTAGTTGATAGAAAAGATCCAAAAAGCAGAAAAGCCGTTTTTGATGAATGTCAACGTAGATTAAATCAGGGCGTGAGTATTTGTATTTTCCCAGAGGGCGGAATTCCAGACGACACCAGCATTGTTTTAGACGAGTTTAAGGACGGTGCTTTTCGCTTGGCTATTCAACATCAAATTCCTGTTGTACCCATTTCATTTCCCGATAATAAAAAACATTTCTCTTATTCTTTTTTTACGGGATTTCCTGGTAAATTAACTGCTATAATTCATCCATTTATTTCAACTAACGGACTGGAGTTAAAAGACAAACGAGATTTAAAAGAACAAACTCGATCGGTTATTTTATCAAAACTAAAACCATAGTCAAAATCGATGATTGAATTCAATAAATAGCAAATAGAAATGAAGCATTATTTTATAAGTGGAATCGGTACTGAAGTTGGAAAAACAGTGGTTTGTGCCATCGCAACTCAAGCCTTAGAAGCCGATTATTGGAAACCTATACAAGCAGGTGATTTACATTTTTCGGATACCGACAAAGTGCAGCAATTGGTGTCGAATAAAAACCTGCAGTTTCATCCAAATGCATACGGTTTAAAAACGCCTATGAGTCCACACGCTGCTGCTGAAAAAGATGGCACAACTATCAATTTAGCGCGTATAAATCGCCCTAAAACCGAACGCAATCTGGTTATTGAAGGCGCTGGCGGCTTGCTGGTTCCGCTGAATCATAAGCACTGTATTATTGATTTAATTTCACCAAGCGATAAAATCGTATTGGTTTCGAGGCATTATTTAGGCAGTATAAATCATACCTTACTCAGCATCGAAGCACTCAAAAGTCGCGGTTTAAATTCTATTGGAATTGTTTTTAGTGGAAATGAAAACCCCACCACAGAAAAAATAATTCTTGAAAAAACACAGGTTCAATTGCTAGGAAGAATTGATGAAGAAGAAAAATTTAGTCCTGAAATAATTACCTCTTATGCAGAAAAACTGAAAGAAAAACTTCAGCTTTGGTGAAACTAACTACTGTTTAATTCTATTTTTTCTACCCAATAAGTTACCTTTAATCGATAAAAAAAATTGTAGATGAAGCTGTTTTCAAATCCCTTTAAAAAAAGTATTTCAGAACGAGATCAAAATCACATTTGGCATCCTTTAACGCAACATAAATTAAATCCAAAATTGCGCGCTATAAAATCGGCTAAAGGCGCGGTTTTAAAAGATGAAGATGGCAAGGAGTTAATTGATGGAATTGCTTCTTGGTACACCAGTATGTTTGGGCATTGCCACCCAAAAATTATCAAGAAAGTACACCGCCAAATGCAAGAGTTAGATCAAATTGTATTTAGCGGTTTTACACACGAGCCGGCTGTTGAATTATCCGAAAAACTCATTGGCATTTTACCGAATAATCAATCCAAATTATTTTTCAATGATAATGGCTCTACCGCTACCGAAATAGCCATCAAAATGGCGTTACAATACCACCATAACCAAGGAAAAAGCAAAAATGTAATGCTAGCTTTTGAAGAAGGTTTTCACGGCGATACCTTTGGCGCGATGTCGGTTTCTGGACTTTCTGTGTATAACGGCGCTTTTGAAGAACATTTTATTGAAGTAATTAGAATTGCTAAACCTTTAGGTCATAATAATGATGAAATTCTAGCGCAACTCAAGTATATTTTATCGCAGAATAATATTGCTGGTTTTATATATGAGCCAATTATTCAAGGAGCTGCAGGAATGAAAACTTACTCCCACAACGGACTCGAAAAGATGTTGGCGCTTTGCAAAGAAAATGATGTTGTTTGTATTGCTGATGAAGTAATGACTGGTTTTGGAAAAACAGGAAAAAACTTTGCTTCTGAGTATATGGATACTTTGCCAGATATTATGTGTTTAAGTAAAGCCTTAACCGCTGGAATGCTTCCTATGGGAATTACCAGTTGTACCGATAAAATTTACCAAGCTTTTTATGATGACGATATTGCCAAAGGATTATTTCACGGGCATACTTACACAGGAAATCCGCTAGCTTGTGCCGCTGCAATTGCAGGTATCGATTTGCTGCAATCTGATGAAATTCAAGAAAAAATCAATCGCATTATTGCTTCGCATCAAGTTTTTGCAACCGAATTGAACAAGCATCCTCAAGTAAAAGAAGTAAGACAAATAGGCGTTATTATAGCGCTAGATTTAGCTGTAGAAATGGAACGCTATGGAAATTTACGCGACAAATTATTTGACTATTTCATGGACAAAGGCGTGTTTTTACGACCATTAGGAAATACCGTGTATATATTGCCACCGTATGTAATTACCGATGAGCAATTGCAGCAAATTTATACAGCTATTACCGATTCGTTAACTGAAGTGGTTGAAGCAAATTAGATTTTAAGCTCCATTCCGGGGTGAATCCGAATGGAGTTTAAGCTGTTTTGTTGTTTAATTTCTTGAATACTTACTTCAGGAAATTTTCGAGAAATACTCCATAAAGAATCGCCTTCTTTTACGATATAAGTTGTAGCCTCTCGTTGTTTTTTGCGTTCTTCCTCTTTATTTTCTTCTTTGCTTTCAGTTAAAGCAACATTGGCGTTTTTAGGGTAAATCGTCAATCGCTGACCAATACTCAGTCGGTCTGATCGCAAATTGTTCCACTTTCTAACATCGCTTATTCGAACACCAAATTGATTCGCAATTTTTCCTAAAAAATCTCCAGATTTTACTCGGTAAGTAATTTTATCTGAACTCTTAAAATACTTCGGTAAAGATTTTTCCTCTTTAGCTATTAGGTATTCTGCAAATCCATAAATTTCAGCTTCATTGGCTACAAAAACACCCGCTTCTCGATAAGGAAGTCTTAAGTAATAATCGCGTTCTTTGTCCTCGGGTATAATTCCTAGCTTATAACTCGGATTCAAAAACCGAACAAACTCTTCTTCTAATTGTGTTAACTCAGCAACTTGTTCAAGTTTAAGGGTGCTTTTTACCCGAATAGTATCGGTTGCATAATACCTGTTTTGTGGCTTTTCAGGTTTAAATCCGTGCTCTTCAGCATATTCAAACAAATACATTATAGCCTGAAACGATGGAACATATCCGGCTGTTTCCCTTGGTAAAAAACGTCTTATTTCCCAATAATTAGTTTCACCACCACTTCTACGTATAGCTTTATTAACATTTCCTGGACCAGAATTATAAGCCGCTAATGCCAAGTCCCAATCGCCAAAACTTTTGTGCAATTTTTTTAAATATTGCGCTGCTGCATCGGTCGATTTAACGGGATCCATCCGTTCATCTACATAACTGCTTACTTCTAAATCGAACATTTTTCCTGTTGGATACATAAACTGCCAAATTCCCGTTGCTCCTACCCTGGATTTTGCACGCGGATTCAAAGCCGACTCCACAACAGCAAGGTATTTCATTTCTAACGGAATATCATATTGATCGAATACCTGTTCAAATAATGGAAAATAAAAATAACTCAAGTTGATTAAACGCTCTGTTGATGCTCGGTCGCGATTCAAATAAAGCGAAATTACACTTTCTAAACTTGTATTATATTCAATATTGAAGGGTGTTTTGGCATTTAGTTTTTCAAGTCGTTGTTTCAGCAAGGCTGTAGGAATTTCAAGTTTTATTTTATCAACATTTCCCGCTGCTATTACATTTTCGTGTACTTTTTCATACAAATCAGATTGTGTTAATTCTGCCTGCCAAACAGAATCTAACCGAATGGTTTTTCGGTAATCTTCCAAAATTATTTTAAGTGAATCGTTAACCAATTCATTAAAAATAATTTTATCATCAGGGCGGTTTGCCGTAGTTACTTGTTCGCCTTTTTGTTGTGCTAAAACAGAGTTTAATCCAATTAGCATAAAAAACACATGTATAAACTTCTTCCTCAAAATCATTTCTATCATCTATTTAAAAATCTATTTGCAATAATATAACATCTACCAATGGCTAACAATTAAAAACAGTGAAACTAATCAAATTTACAAAGCTAATTTCAGCTATCAAAATTTGGTTGATATGATAAAAATCAGCCAAAGAATTGAGTGAGAATTATTCTGAATGAGATAAAACTTTATTTTTGCCGAAAATTTGAATTAAAATGAGCGATTTTCATTCTTTAAAAGTAAAAGATATTATTCGAGAAACCGAGCAAGCTGTTCGTATTATTTTTGATGTTCCTGCTGAGCTAAGCGAAACCTACAACTACACCGCTGGGCAATACTTGACTTTAAAAACAGAATTAAATGGTGAAGAATGCAGACGTTCTTACTCTATTTGTTCGGGCCCTGGTGAAGATTTATCGGTAGCTGTAAAGGAAATAGAAAACGGGGTATTTTCCACTTTTGCTAATCGCAAATTGAAAAAAGGAGACTTGATGGATGTTTTTCCTCCAGAAGGAAAATTTATTCTTGAAACCGATAAAAACAATCAGAAAACCTATGCTGCTTTTGCTGCTGGAAGCGGAATTACTCCTGTAATGGCAATGATAAAATCAGTTTTAGAGCAAGAACCTGAAAGCAAATTTGTATTGGTTTTCGGAAATAAATCACCTGAGCTAAGTATTTTTCATCAAGAACTTTTATCGCTTCAAAAAGAAAATCCTGAACGCTTGTTTATTGAATTTGTTTACAGCGAGACAAAAACAGAAAACGCAAAATTTGGCAGAATTGAAAAGCCAACTATCAATTATGTCATCAAAAACAAATACAAAGCGCTTGAATTTGATCATTTTTACCTTTGTGGTCCTGAGGAAATGATTCATCATATTAGCGATGTTTTACAAGAAAATAAGGTTGAAGAAGAAAACATTTCATTTGAATTGTTTCATACAAAAGAAGATGGCGAAGTGCCTATTGCTGCAGAAGGAACTTCACATATTAAAGTCATTGTAGATGATGAAGAATTCGAATTTGATATGGATCAAGAAGAAGTAATTCTAGATGCTGCTCTTCAAGAAGAAATCGATGCTCCATATTCTTGTCAAGGAGGAATTTGTAGCAGTTGTGTAGCAAAAATTCGAGAAGGAAAAGCAACGATGCGCAAAAATCAAATTTTGACAGATGAGGAAGTTGAAGAAGGTTTGGTCTTAACTTGTCAAGCACAGCCTACTACCAGTTCTGTAGTAGTTGATTATGATGATGTGTAAATAAAATTCCTTTTGCTTCTTTTTAATATGAAATAAATACCTGTAACTTTACTCAAAAGCGAATAAATTATGAGTAGAGGTTTTGTAAAAGAAGGCGACCAAGAAGAGCCCGTGGTTATTCCGCCACGGGCAGCTTTACCCAATAATGAACTCAATTACGTTACACCTACTGGTTTAGCGGCGCTTAAAACCGAAGAAAAAAATCTTGAAAGCGAGCGTAATCAAATTACTATTGAAAATGATAAGGAGCGAAGAAGAGCTTTTCAATTAATTGATGGAAAGCTAAATTTACTACGCCAAAGAATACAATCAGCTCAAGTAATCGATTTAAAAAAACAACCCCAAAATGAAGTCCGTTTTGGCGCTAAAGTTTCATTAAAGATAGACGGAAATCCTCAAAAATTTCAACTTGTTGGTGTTGATGAAGCAGACGTAAAAAAGAACAAAATTGCCTTTACAGCTCCTATCGCTAAAGCCATAAACGGAAAAAAAGAAACCGATAAAATCGATTTTAAACTAGGTTCTGCTACCCGGAAAATCGAAATTTTAAAAATTGAGTATCCAGTTGAATAAAAAAATTGAAGAACCAGCACTTCAACATCAATAAATCACCATTTAAAGCATGTTGTGATTATAGCGTGCTTTTTTATTCAACAATTAATTTCAAAACATGTACTTTTGCAGCTGAAAATAATTTCTTTTAACTTTTAAAATTAGTATAGCATGCAACTGTACAATAAACTAAGTGCAAAAGAAAGAGAAGCTCTTATTGAGGAAGCCGGAGAAGAAAGGCTAACACTCTCTTTCTACAAGTACGCCCAAATCGGAAACCCAGAACTCTTTAGAAACTACCTCTTTATCGCTTGGGATAAAATGAATGTTTTAGGTAGAATTTATGTCGCCCATGAAGGCATTAATGCGCAACTTTCTGTCCCAGCAAAAAAGTTTGATGAATTCAAAGCGTTTATCGATAGCATCTATTTTTTAGAAAATGTTCGATTAAATATTGCTATTGAACATAATGCCAAAGCTTTTTTGAAACTTAAAGTTAAAGTTCGTAATAAAATTGTTGCCGATGGCCTAAACGACAAAACGTTTGATGTAACCAACAAAGGCCAGCACGTAGACGCACAAAAATTTAATGAACTCATAGAAGACCCAGATACAATTTTGGTAGATATGAGAAATCACTACGAAAGCGAAATCGGTCATTTTAAAAATGCCATTACGCCCGATGTAGACACTTTTAGAGACTCCTTAGATATTATTGAAAATGATTTAAAAGATCATAAAGAGGATAAAAAATTAGTTATGTATTGTACCGGCGGAATTCGTTGTGAAAAAGCCAGTGCGTACTATAAACACAAAGGGTTTAAACAAGTTTATCAATTGGAAGGTGGAATTATAGAATATGCCAGACAAGTTGAAAACAAAAAACTAGAAAACAAATTCCTAGGTAAAAATTTTGTGTTCGATCACCGTCGTGGAGAACGTATTAATTACCAAATAATTTCGCAATGCCACCAATGCGGAAAAGCTTGTGATACTCACGTAAACTGCGCAAACGAAGGTTGTCATTTATTGTTTATTCAATGTGATGAATGCAAAGAAAAAATGGATAATTGTTGTTCTGATGAATGTAAAGAGGTCATCAAACTACCTTATGAAGAACAAAAAAAGTTACGTGCAGGAAAACGCAACAGCAACAAAATCTTCAAAAAAGGCCGTTCACCTAAATTGAAATTCAAAAAAAATAACGAGCCAATAACTGCTTGCTCGTTATAACTAAACTCATCGGTTTCAGAATCAGTTTATAGTTGATTTTGAAACCGATTCTAAAAAAACAAGACAATGTCGGCAAGCGAAAATTTTATTAAACGCTGGAAAGAAAAAAGAAAAGGAGGCTTTTGGAAATACGCCCGAATTGAAGGCCTAAAATTTGGAATTATTTTCTTTATCTTTCAAGAAATCTTGATGACTTTTACCAGCGACGAATCAGTCGAAATTGATATGAATTACTTCATTATCGCACTTTTATTTATAGCCGTTAGCGGATTTTTGTACGCGCTAATAACTTGGTTTATTAACGAATACATTTATAAACTCAAAAAGTAATTTCACCAATCAATTATTCTTCCACAAAAAATCCTGTCAATTTCGTTATTTTCTATTTAAGGTTTTATCTTTATAAAAACAATTTCTATGCTCGAAAGTTTATCTACCGATGTGCAGCTCATTATTTTAGTAGTAGTCATTGCGCTGCTTTTTGTGTTGGTTCTCTGGAACAACAAACGCAATCAGAAAAAACGCTACCATCGAGAGAAGCGAAATTTTAGAAAGAATTTTTACCAGAAGCAACAAGAAAATAAAGACTAAAAATTATTCCTATGAAAATATATACAAAAACAGGAGATGAAGGAACAACCGCTTTGTTTGGAGGAACTCGCGTACCGAAATCGCACATAAGAATTGATGCTTATGGAACGGTAGATGAGCTCAACTCTCATATCGGAATGATTAAAGATTTAAGCGGCGATGAAGCTATCAAAACCAGACTAAATCAAATTCAAGATCGGTTATTTACAATCGGTTCCATTTTGGCAACCGACCCAGAAAAAGCAACCCTGAAAAACGGAAAAGAGCGATTAAGCATTCCAAAAATAAGCGAATCTGATATTCATCAACTCGAAACAGATATCGACAAAATGAATGAAGAATTGCCACCAATGACACATTTTATTTTGCCAGGTGGTCATCCCACAGTTTCGCAATGCCATATTTCTAGATGTGTTTGCAGGCGAGCCGAACGAATTTCAACAGCATTGAATGGAAGTGAACCCATTGAACCTAAAGTGCTGAAATATTTAAACCGACTTTCTGATTATTTATTTGTTTTAGCACGAAAAATAAGCAAGGATGTCGATGCTGAAGAAGTAAAATGGATTCCTAAAAAGGATTAGAAAAACAATTATTAAGATATATTTTAACAAAAAACAAGCGCATTTTCGGGGCTTACAAAGGGATTTTTAAAAATCAAAATTTTTACTTGACTATTTCAGCAAAAAAATTACATTTGCACAAATTATAATACCATATAAAGATGTATTGGACATTAGAATTAGCATCCTATTTAAGTGACGCTCCATGGCCGGCAACTAAAGACGAATTAATCGATTATGCCATTAGAACAGGAGCTCCTCTAGAGGTGGTAGAAAACCTTCAATCTATTGAAGACGAAGGCGACACGTATGACTCTATGGAAGAAATCTGGCCAGACTATCCGACCGATGAAGATTATCTCTGGAACGAAGATGAATATTAGCAATCAATTACATACAATCTCAAAAAAGTCTCGCACAGAGACTTTTTTTTTTCATTACCTTTGAACAATTAAAATTTTTTCCAAACTATGGGATTATTAGACTCGGTACTAAAAGTATTTGTTGGTGATAAATCTAAGAAAGATATTAAAGAGATTACACCAATAATCAAGCAGATAAAATCTTTTGAAACTGAATATGAAAAGCTTAGCCTAGACGAATTACGAGAAAACACGTATCGTTTTAAGCAGCAAATAAACGAAGCTACTCAAGAGCTTGAAAAAGAAAAAACTGCCTTAGAAGAAAAAGCAGAGCAAGAAGAAGATATTATTGCAAAAGAAGACATCTACGCAGAAATAGATGCGCTAGACGAAAAAATATACGAAGCTTCTGAAGCAGTCCTAAACAGTATTATTCCTGAAGCTTTTGCAACTGTAAAAGAAACCGCTAAACGGTTTTATCATAACGAAGAACTCAGCGTAAAAGCTTCTGAATTCGATCGCACAATTTCTGCCGAAAAAGACTATGTTAGCCTAAATGGCGATCAGGCTATTTGGCAAAATTCGTGGGATGCCGCTGGTAAAGAAGTTACTTGGGACATGATTCATTACGATGTGCAATTAATCGGTGGTGCAGCTTTGCATCAAGGAAAAATTGCCGAAATGCAAACTGGTGAAGGTAAAACCTTAGTCGCCACGCTTCCTGTCTATCTTAACGCTTTAACAGGAAAAGGCGTTCATTTGGTTACCGTAAACGATTACTTAGCCAAACGAGATAGCCTTTGGATGGCGCCTTTATTCGAATTTCACGGAATGCGAGTAGATTGCGTAGATTACTACAAACCTAATTCAGCAGAAAGAAGAAACGCTTACAACGCTGATATTACTTACGGAACGAACAACGAATTTGGCTTTGATTATTTAAGAGATAACATGAGTCATTCGCCAAACGATTTGGTACAGCGTAAGCACAATTATGCCATTGTAGATGAAGTCGATTCGGTTTTGATTGATGATGCGCGTACACCGCTTATTATTTCTGGTCCCGTACCCAAAGGTGATGTACATGAATTTGAAGTACTCAAACCCCAAATTGCTAAAATTGTTGAAGTTCAACGTAAATACTTAGTAAACGTACTTGCTGAAGCAAAAAAACTCATTGCTGAAGGAGACACAAAAGAAGGTGGATTTAAATTGCTCCGTGTTTATAGAGGTTTACCAAAAAACAAAGCCTTAATCAAATTCCTTTCAGAAGAAGGAATCAGACAAATTCTCCAAAAAACAGAGAATTATTACATGCAAGACAACAACCGCGAAATGCCAAAAGTAGACGCGGAATTGTATTTTGTAATTGAAGAAAAAAGCAATCAAATTGATTTAACTGATAAAGGTGTAGAATTCCTTTCAGGTAAAGAAGAACCTGACTTTTTTGTACTTCCAGAAATCGGAATGGAAATTTCTAAGATTGAAGAACAAGGACTTCCTAAAGAAGAAGAAGTTGCTCAAAAAGAAGAATTATACCGCGATTTTAGTGTAAAAAGTGAGCGAATTCATACCCTACGACAATTGCTTAAAGCCTATACCTTATTCGAAAAAGATACCGAATATGTGGTGATGGACAACAAAGTAAAAATTGTTGATGAGCAAACAGGTAGAATTATGGATGGACGCCGTTATAGCGACGGCCTGCACCAAGCTATCGAAGCTAAAGAAGAAGTAAAAATTGAAGACGCTACGCAAACTTTTGCTACCGTAACCCTTCAAAATTACTTTAGAATGTACCGCAAACTTTCAGGTATGACGGGTACAGCTGTAACCGAAGCTGGTGAGTTTTTAGAAATTTATGACTTAGATGTAGTCGAAATTCCTACCAACAAACCTATTGCTAGAATGGATAAACAAGACTTAGTTTATAAAACTAAGCGAGAAAAATACAACGCCATTATTGATGAAGTAGTAAAACTTTCTGAAGCGGGAAGACCTATTTTAATCGGTACAACTTCTGTTGAAATTTCGGAACTGCTTAGTAGAATGTTGAAACTTAGAAAAGTACATCATAATGTACTGAATGCCAAACTGCATAAAAAAGAAGCCGATGTTGTTGCCGAAGCAGGAAATAAAGGCGTGGTTACAATTGCTACCAATATGGCGGGTAGAGGTACCGATATCAAGCTCTCACAAGAAGTAAAAGACGCCGGAGGTCTTGCTATTATTGGTACTGAAAGACACGATTCTAGACGAGTTGATAGACAGCTAAGAGGTCGTGCTGGACGTCAAGGAGATCCTGGAAGCTCACAGTTCTATGTCTCTTTAGAGGATAACTTGATGCGTTTATTTGGTTCGGAACGAATAGCCAAATTAATGGATAAAATGGGCTTAGAAGAAGGCGAAGTTATTCAGCATTCTATGATTTCTAAATCCATAGAGCGTGCACAGAAGAAAGTAGAAGAAAACAACTTCGGAATTCGTAAGCGTTTGTTAGAATATGACGATGTCATGAATGCCCAACGTGAAGTTATCTACAAAAGACGCTATAATGCATTATTTGGCGAACGCCTTCGTATCGACATTGCCAATATGATTTTTGATACGGCAGAATCGGTTACAGAAGCTAACAAAGCCAATAACGATTATGAAAATTTTGAATTTGAAACCATTCGATTCTTCTCTATTGATCCACCGCTAGGAAAAGAAGATTTTGAAAAACGTACCCCAAAGAAAATTTCAGGTGAATTGTACAAAACTGCCTATCAAAATTACGCCGAGAAAATGGAGCGTAATGCAGAAGCTGCTTTTCCTGTTATTAAGCAGGTGTACGAACAACACGGCGAAAAGTACGAACGCATTGCCGTGCCGTTTAGCGATGGCTCAAAAACACTTCAAGTAGCTACCAACTTGAAAAAAGCTTACGAAACGGAAGGAAAACAATTGATTACAGATTTTGAAAAAAATATCACCCTTGCCATTATAGATGAGGCCTGGAAAAATCATTTGCGTAAAATGGACGAACTGAAACAAAGCGTTCAGTTAGCGGTTCACGAACAAAAAGACCCGCTTTTAATCTATAAATTTGAAGCTTTTGAACTTTTCCAAACAATGATTGATGAAGTTAATAAAGATGTCATTTCATTCTTATTTAAAGGTGAAATTCCACAGCGAGAAACTTCAAACATCAAAGAAGCTGAAGAAAGAAAAGCGAAAGAACAAGTAGAAACCAGAAAAGATGAAGTTCAGAATTTAGACCAACAAGCTGCGCAAAACAGAGCTGCTGGTCAGCAGGCTGGACAAAATCGACCACAAGTAACCGAAACCATTGTTAGAGAACAACCTAAAATTGGTAGAAATGAAAAGGTTATCATCAAAAATGTAGGTTCTGGCGAGGAAAAAACAGTGAAGTACAAACAAGCCATTCCATTGATTGATAAAGGTGAATGGGTGCTTGTAAAGCAAGCTTAAAACAGCGTAGCGAATGAAAAAATTTGAAATTGAATTTAAGTACGCCCTATATTTTACAGCTTTCAATATGCTGTGGCTTTCCTTTGAAAAATGGATGGGCTGGCACGATGAATTCATAAGTGGTCATATGTTTTATTCGCTTCTCATTTTATTACCACAAGTTGTTTTTTACTTCTTGGCTTTAAGAGAAAAACGCGAAAAATATTATAATGGAAAAATCACCTGGCAACAAGCATTTTTGTCAGGTGGTATTCTTTCTGTGTTAATTGCTGCTATTTCACCAGCAACTATTTATTATCTCAACACATTTTTATCGCCTAATTTTTTTGATATAGCTATCGAAAAATATGTTATAGGCGGCGGAAAAGAAGCGGCGGCTAAAAGTGTATTCAATATGGAAAGTTATATCAAAAACGCAATTCTGTTTAATGTTTCTGTGGGTGTTGTTATTTCGGCTGCAGTTGCACTATTCATAAAAAACCTTAGTACTGAAGAGCTTCAGAAAAAGAAATAAGCTAGATTTTGCTTAAGATAATGCTTACTGCATTTCCACCAAACCCAACGGCATTTACCATAACTGAATTGATTTCTCCCCGAGCATCATTCATTGTATAAAACGGATTTTTTATCCATTGCTGATGTTCTAGCATCAACAAAGCCATTTCTAAACTCATTGCTCCCGAAGCGCCAAAACTATGGCCAATTTTCCATTTATTCGTGGTTAGGAATGGAAGCTTAGAAAAAGTTTTTTCAATTGCTTTAAACTCGGCTAAATCGCCTTTAATTGTTCCTGGTGCGTGCATCACAATTGCATCAACAGAGTCGATTTGAGCGTCTTTTAAGGCCATTTTCATCGAAGATTGAAAACAAGTAGCATCGCTTGATATTGAAATATTATGCATAATCATTTCAGTAGCATACCCCAATCCAGCAATTTTTGCTAAGGCAGCTTCTGCATGGGTAGAAATAGCAAAACTCGCTGCTGCTTCACCCAAAATAAGGGTGTTTTTTTCTTTTTTAAAATCTAAACTTCGACACGGAAAATCGTTTTCATCCGTTGAATACAGTTTAAGCGATTTCATTTGCGCGAGCGTAAAATCGGTGAGTGGCGCTTCGGTTCCGCCGGCAAAAAAATGAGTTGCCATTCCCGAACGAATCCACGCAGCAGCATTTAAAATGCTATGCAAAGCAGTAGAACAGGTAATCGAATGCGAAATAACTGGTCCATTGCTGCCTAAATCTTGCGCGATCCAGCTAGAAATATTTCCTAAAGTTGTCGTGGGAGAGCTCAAAGCTGGTGCTTTTCCTGTGTTTATAAATTGCTGATGATATTCTTCAAAAAGTGAGGTTGCTCCCCTTGAAGAACCTAGATTAATACCGATATCTTGGGTATCCCAATTCAGTTTTTTCTGCAATTCTCGATTTACAAAAACAGCATAAGCAACCGAAGGATCGAGCTGTTTATACCGAGCATTTTCTGCTTGCAAAGCGTTGATTTTTTGCTTTGATTTAGCAGACAAAAAGCTACCTTTTTCTACTGAATTTGTAAAGTTTTTTTTAGTGAAGAATGCGTGTGGGTTTTGGTAGGATTTCCAAACCTCCTTTTCCGTTGCGCCCAAGGCAGAAATGGAAGCATAAGCATTTATGTACAAAGCTGTATTCAAGGTAAATTTTTCCTGCAAATATCGGTTTTACGATAGAAAACACCTTGTTTTTTGAATTAGTTTTCAGCTTTTATAATCTGCTCGTCGTCAAGTAAATTTTCTTGTCGCAACCTTAGAATGACTTGTGCTATGGCAATAACATCTTTTTCGCAGTAAGCAACAATTCGATCTAAATCGTTTTCTTGATAAAAAACTTCAGCAACTTGGCTGCCATCAATATCATCTTTTGGAGATGGAATTTGCAAGATTTCTGTTAGTAGTTTTAGTGAAGTATAATGTTTATAATCACCAAACTTCCATAATTCTAAGGTATCTAAATGCGGAACTTCCCAAGGTTTTTTCCCAAACAAATTCAACTTTTCGGGTAAGGAAATTTGATGAACCAACATTCGTCTTGCGATGTATGGAAAATCGAATTCTTTGCCATTATGCGCGCAAAGTAAATGATGTGGTTGCTTGAAATAATTTTCTATAAGCGATTTAAATTCAGTTAGAAGTTCGTGTTCATCACCAGAAAAACTTTTTATTCTAAAGTTTTTTTCATCTTTATTGACGGTGAAAAATCCGACAGAAATACAAACAATTTTTCCAAACTCAGCCCAAATTCCGGCACGCTGATAAAAAGCTTCTGGAGTAAAATCTTCTTGGCGTTGATAAGCGGTTTTTTCAGCAAATAAAGCTTGTTTTGTTGCGGGTAATTTTGAAAAGGAATCAAATTCAGGAATGGTTTCAATATCTAAAAACAAGATATGTTCTAAGTTTATTTTATGAAGCATAATAAGATTGGTTTATTATTAGCTTAAATATATCAAATAATTTCTAATTTAGTTCACTTTAGGCAGCATTTTATACACTTCATCAATATATTGGTAAAAATCTGATGGAAATGGCTCGCCTTTTGGTTTTTCGGCTCTTTGATGTCCTAAGCGCACAATAACTAAATCATCTTCAGGAATCGTAATTACATATTGACCTAAGATTCCTTGCATTACAAAAGCCGATTTATCGCGGTAATTGCTCAGCCAAAACCCATAACCATATTCGGAATCATCTGCAAAGCGCGGTTGAGTTGAAATTTCTACAAAGCTGGCGTCTAAAAGCTGCTCGCCGTTCCATTTTCCTTGATTTTTATATAACATTCCGATTTTGGCAAAATCTTCGGCATTAGAAGAAATGCAGCAATAGGCTTTTTCCATTCCGCTCTGTTGACTATCGAGTTGCCAGTAGGCGCGATTATTCATCTGCATTGGTTTCCAAAAATTTTGACTGAGGTAATAGGATAAATTTTGCCCCGTAGCTTTTTCAATTACCATTGCCAATAATTGAGTATTTCCACTTAAGTATTGAAAAGATTTCCCTGGTTGTTCATCGACTTCAAGACCTAAAATTAAGTTTCGGATATTGGTATCATAATAAGCCTTTGCTGTCATAGAAAACGGCGAATAATAATCTTCTTCCCAGTTTAATCCAGAAGCCATAGAAGCCAAGTCGCCTACTTCTAATTGCTCGGCAAAATCACCTTTTAGGTTGGGGAAAAAATCTACAACTCTTTGATTTAAACTCTCGATATGACCATCTGAAATGGCTTTTCCTAGCAACATTGTGGTTATGCTTTTTGCCATAGAAAATGAATTGGTGTATGAATTTACACCGTAATCGGCTGCATAATCTTCATACCAAATACTATCGTTTTTGATAATGAGAAAAGCAACTGTTTGATACTTCTTGTTCAATTCTTGAAGTTGATTGGTTGCCGCTACCGTATTAAAATCTTGATGTTTAGGCAATGCTTGAGGCGTGGATGTCTCTATGGTTCGATTATCAAAATAGGTATAATCATCAATAAAAGCGGTGTTGTTTCCTGTCATATAAACCACCCGAATACCTTTTAAAATATAATCGTAATCTGTGATGTACAAAATTAAAACCAAAGCGATTATAATCCCGATGAACCATTTTAATATTTGAGCGAGTTTTCTCATAATCTAAATTTATTTAACTTATCGAATAGCTATTCAATATGAATTCTGTTTTTCTTCCTAAAAAGAAGCGAATATCGCTAATTTAAGCAAGCTTAACTAGCTTTTTTTATTCAAAAAAACAGCGAGCGTGATGCCTTGTTGCGAAATGCTATAGTCATTAAAAAAACTAACTGAACGGAAAAGACTTTAAAAACACAACTTGAAGTCTGGGTGATTTTTTCTAATAGCTAATGAAACGTCTACTCCCCATACTATTATTACGGATAGAATGTGTTGCGCAACTTGTTGTTGGTATGAAGATAAAATATAAGCTTATATTGGTCTCCTAAAAAGTTAGCTTTAAATAAAAAAACTTCTACTGAAAATATTTCAGTAGAAGTTTTTAAAGTATTTTTTGAAAATTATTTATTCTTATTAATCTTTCTAAAGCCTAAATAACCTCCTATCGCCATGGCGATGTAAACAAGCCCGTTTATAGGCGCTTCTGCTTCATCAATGCTTCCGGAATCATCAAAATTAATAGGCCCTAAGTCTTGAGCGTTTGTACTTATAATTACTACAAAAAGCAATATAATTAAACTGAATATTATTTGATTTGATTTTTTCATAAGCTTTTTATTTAACCATTAATTTAATGGTTTGATTTCCTACATTCTTGTTGTTTAATTGTATGAGATATAAGCCTGAAGAAGCTTTAAAGTCGTTTACTTCTATTGCTCCAGAAGCATTTACTTCTGTTTCATAAACTTTTCTACCTAGTTGATCGAATATGCTCAACTTAGTTGCTCCCTCTAAAGCACTTCCTGATAATTTGAAGTAGCCATTACTAGATGGATTAGGATAAAGACTTATATTATTGTTTTCAAACTCTTCTGAGCTAAAGGTCTCTGAACCAAAGTTCAGTTCAAATCGGTCTTGAGCTACACTTTCAGGAATGCTAGCATCAATTTCAAATTCATATACAAAATTCGTTTCAGTTACTTCAACTTGCTCATCCAAATAAGCATCATAAATAAACAATTCTCTACCTAACTCACCTACAATATCTAATTCAAATACGTAAGTTTCGTTTCTGTATTGATTAATAAACAAAGGTAAAACTTCATTCTCTAAAGGCATTTCCCTGTATTCTAGAGCAGCAAAGTAATTGTCATTAGCTCTAGCTAGGTTTTCGTCTTGATTTCCTAATTTAGGATAATCATCTTCGCTTGAATTGGTGTATGCTTCATTGAAATGAATACGCAAACCATCAAAAGCTTTATCGCCATTAGTAAAACTTTCTTGCGAATGTAATTTCATGTTTAGGTAAACCTCATTTTCTTGAGAGAAAACTTCTGTTTGATCTTGTTCTGCAGCTTTGTACGACTCGTTAAATGTAAGCGTTGGAGCTCCATTTCCATCAGCTATAAAAAAGGCTGCTTGTTTAGGCTGTAAATATGCATTTGCATCAGAACTAACTGAGTTATCACCATTAGGCAAAGAGATTGTTACATAACCTCCTCTTGAATTGATTTGAGGATCCCATACGTAATAAGCGCCAGTATCAATATTAGTTGAATTTGAAAATACCTCATTCATATTGACAACAGCCTGATATGGATTTCCAAAAATATTGAAAGCCCCATTGCCTGCGTTAAATCCGCTAAAATTTTGTGTCCCTACAGCTAATGCACCTGTTTCTCTTAAACGCGTATCTTCTGGCAAAGCATCATTACTTGTAATATCGATGGAACGATCCCCGCGAATTAGTAAACGATAAGGTGTTCCCGCAGTAAGTGTTGACGTTGTGTTGGGTTGAACTTCCCAAGACTGATTGACATTATCAAAAGTAAAAATTGAAGGGTTCCCCGATGGGTTATAATCAAATCCGTTAGTTCCATCTTGAGCTTCGTCGGCATTAGCACTTCCAGGAGAAACTCCTGTAATATGAGTTCCAAAACCAGGATTAGGATCATTTTCAAAACCAGTAGCATTTTCTTGCCAATTTGCATGAATTGATGTCGTAGTAGTTGCTGATGGTGAGACAAATCGCCAAGCTCTTTTTGCAGGATAACATTGTTGAGTTTCTACATTTCCTACAATACTTCCAGAAACTGGTGCAACTTGTGCCGCTCCATTGACAAAATCGCAACGTAAAACGAGTTTGTCATTGGTAGTTAGTGTGCCTTGATCTACAGTAAGAAGGTTGTTTACTCCAACATGATCTCCGCTATCTGTATTAATAGACACATCAGACTCTACAATTAAGCTACCGATATCAAAACCAGCACCGCTAATTTCTTGAAGAATTTCGCTTTCACTAAACCTAATAGATCCTTGTAAAGCATCAATTTCACCAGAATTTGACAAAGAAGATTGGATTGAAAGCTCATTGTTACCTATATCAAAAGATTGATTTGTTTCAACTCGCAAGCAAAAACATGCAGCATCATCGGTTAATTCTGCTCCTGTTCCATTAATGATCAATTTTTTTCCAAAATCTGCTATTGTTGGTTCACCACTAGTTCCAGAACCATTTTCAAAACTTGTACCATCCCAAACTATAGGTTGTACACTAGCAAATCTCAATTTGATATAGTCGCCATTGTTAAAGTTGATGCCTTCAAATGCAACGATTGTACTTCCGCCTGAAGGGTCATCTGATTCGTAAATAGTTGGGTTAGTGAAATCCTCATTGTCACTAACTACTAATTCAACATTCATTGGTGCGTAATCAAAATCAGCTACATCAAAAAAGATATCTACGTTTCCTAGATCGCCTCCGTATTTACCAACTCTCCACGTATTTTGAGACAAAATATTGTCAGCTGATGAAGATGAACAATCAATACTACTCAGATCAACATCAGTTTCAGTTAAGCTTTCACTACCTATAAAAAGATATTCTCCATCGTTTAGGTTTGTAGGATTATTAACTCTTATAATCCCTGAACCTTTTGAATTGATATGGTTATCTGTAGAGGCTTCTTGACCAATTCCAATTACATGAAAATCAAAGTCGCCACTAGCATTATCATCAAAGGTATAAATATCATTTGAACCGATTCCTATGTCAAATTTAGCCGAAAGATAATTATCGATAATATTTCTTTGTGTTTGATTAACGGCTGTATTATAAAAAATAATTTCTGGAATCTGACCAGCAAAATATCTATTATCAGAAACATCAATTTTACCTATCGTAACATCTTGATCTGAAGCATTGATTGATGATGTCCCAATATCATTTGTGCCATTAGTTGAAGAGGCGTTTTTGAAAATTTCTTGCTTCTCATTATCTGGCAAAGTACCATCAAATGAAGCATTAATCAAAAAATTATTGTTATTTGTTACTACACTCTCACTTCCACCATCTAGACGGTTACCAACACCTCCACCTCCGCTTATGTCTAAATAAGTTCTATTATCTGTCCAAAAAAATAGTGAAAAAGAATAGTTGTCAGAAGTATTCGTATCTTGCCTTTTAGAAATTATTGCTTGACCAAGTGGATTTGAGACATTTGTTGGTCTAACAGCTGAAAATATACTCATTTGATTAATCCCACCAAAGTTAGAAGCACTTCCAGGAATTCTTAAAAAGTCTCCTGTTGCTGTTGAGTTTCCTCCCGCAAATTGCAATGCAGGCAAACCATTAAGGTTGGAGGTTGATGTAAAACTAGGACGATTATTTTCTTCCGCCTGAGAAGCATTATTAGCGTTTTCAGAAGCGTCTTCCCAAGTGTCAACTAATTCCCCATCGTTGTAATTTAAGTTGTCCGTTTTTAACCACAAGTTAAGTGTAGTTTCACTTCCAACACCTCCTGGTCCATTTTGAGCGAATCCGATGCTCATAAGACCTATGGAAAAGAAATAAAATAAATATTTTTTCATATCTAGTAAAATTTACTGCAATTGTACAATTTTTTTTAAAAAATAGTTATACAAAATATGTAGTAATTTTACTACACCTCATTATTTATAATTATTATTAAGTAATATTCGCCTATTCACTGATAAATATTAAAATATTTAGCTTATATCTGTTGTTTTATTAGTTTAGCTGTTTTTATATTTTTAGACATTATAAGCTGATATAATTTACTGATTAACAATTAAATAGCTGATTAAAAATAAATCAAAGACCCTTTCGATTAAAAAGATATTTTCTGATAAATAGAAATAATTATGCACAATAATATTGAAGTGTAATGCTGAAAATACAATAATCTAATTTTAAATAATAAAGCATTGGGGAAACCTTGAAATACAAAAATTATGTTTTCAAGGCTATTAGACTTGCCTAATCAAAATTTTTTTATCTTTATAAAACTAAAACAACGCTTACAATAAGTCTAATTATTTGCCTGTTAAAAACCTTATTGCGCGTAAACATTTTAAGTTGTTATGAAAAAGTTGGCTGTACTAATTTTTATTCTTTTTGGATTTTTAAGTTGTTCCAATTCAAAAATGGCTTCTGAAAATGGAATCAAGCAAAAAACAACTAATCCAAATACTCCTTTTATCTACAAAAATGGTTTTAAAAACTTTGAAATCAAACCCGTTTTAGCAAGTAAAGATAAGGATTCAACATACGTGAATGAACTTAGGTTCAATGCAGTGCTATCTGCTAAATATACTCAAAAATTGATGTTCGATGAATTTGGTAAATGGGATAAAGCAATTCGCCCTAACAATGAAAAACATCCTGTTTTAATATGGGAAAACATAAAATTGTTTGATGATAAAGATAAGCTATACAATATCGCTGCAAACGGAGTTGAAAATTGGGAGGAAATTTATGCATCTGTAATTGTTTATGATAGCAACAACAGCGATTGCCTAGCCGAAAGTAATGCTGAAAAAGATAAAATTCTTGCCTACTTTTCTGACGGGATTAAAAACTTAAGTTCGAACAACAAATTTTATGAGGTCTATCGGAAAATGATAGATGAATATAAATTGAATAAATAACCACTCAAAATCCATCAACAACATATTGCGACGTTTATCAGTTAAAAATAATTTCTGACGTTGCTATACATCTTTTCAGCTAAAAATCCTTTGCTTCCTGGCTTGTTGCCAACAAATTGAAATGAAAGCTTTTCAATGTAACTAATGTTACTGTTAATCATATAACTATACTGTATTTTTACCACATAGAAATTAATACAAACCATTAAATATTGAATTATGGAAGCGAATAATGAAATACAAAAAGAAATAGTTTCAATGCCAAGAATTGGAGATAAAGCACCAGACTTTGAAGCAGTAACAACAAAGGGAAAAATTAAATTTTCAGACTTTGCAAAAGATAAGTGGGTGGTAATGTTTTCTCATCCAGCAGACTTTACTCCTGTTTGTACTACAGAAATGAGCGGATTTGCTCAAAGAAAATCAGAATTTGATGCCCTAAACACAGAACTTTTAGGTTTAAGTATAGACAGTATTCACGCACATTTGGGTTGGGTGCAAAATGTTAGAGAAAATACGGGTGTCTATTTTGACTTTCCAATTATAGCAGATTTAGATATGAAAGTTTCTAAGCTATACGGAATGTTACAACCTAATGAAAGTGAAACTGCTGCTGTTCGTGCTGTGTTTTTTATCGACCCAGAAAAAAAGATTAGATTGGTTATGTATTACCCGCTAAATGTAGGTAGAAATATGGATGAAATTCTACGTGCATTGGAAGCTTTACAGACATCCGATAAGCACAAAGTAGCCTTGCCACTAGACTGGAAAAAAGGAGATAAAGTAATTGTTTCTCCACCAAAAACATTAGACGAATTAAATGAAAGAATTAATGATGATTCTTTAGAAAAGATCGATTGGTACTTAGCAAAAAAGAATATTTAAAACTAAAATCAATTATCTACTGTTGACTATTGAAACGGTTTGAGTCTAAACTTGAACCGTTTTTGCTTTTTATAGCTAGCATCATCCGATAAAACCAGTGAAATTAGAACTAATTGATTTTTACTTCTAAAATTTACCAACCCTTTACTTTCAAAAAAGAAAGGCTATAATCTGGCAAGTCTCCAAAACGGATTTTAAGCATAGATTTACTATGCTTTATCAATACTTCAAGTATAGATAGTGTATGCCATAGACCGTACTTTGTTAAAAGAATTCCATTTATTCCTTTAAGCAATTCAATATATTTTGATAGTTTATAATAAATGGATCACAACTCTATTTTTATGTTTTCAAGCAAGCAATTGTAATAGAATAACCGTAGTTTATAAAATTTATTCCTCAACTTTTTTATAATTAATGTACATTAATATAACAAATAATGTACATTACTTATTTGATTAATGTACATTATTTTTATAAATCCACAGCAGGTTTTGTTTATAAGCAACAGAGTAATGTGATGTAAATTAGGCTAAAAGAGCGATAAGAATAGTTAGAAATATAAATTCAACTAATAAACCTTTATTTGTATTAAAAAAGTCATATTTTTGATTTCATTAGTAATAATATACCTGTTTTGTGTTTATAGCTAATCAATATGGTTAATTATTCACCTCGAACTGCACAAGCCTATGAAAAAAATATATTTTTTATTCCTTATTTTTATTTTTCAAAGCTGTGACTATTATGGTGACTATAATTATAATGTAAAAAACAAGCTAGCTGATAAAAATATTCAAGTGAAAATTTTTGTAGATAGAAACGTTGAAAGAGATAGTTTTAATATTACTCCTTTTTCTGAGAAAAAAGTATTCACACATGGGAGTGGCAACCTAGGAAGGAACGAAGACCCGAGTGATATATTTACAGACCAAATGACTGATTTCGACTCTATATTTGTTTATAAAGACGGAGTATTAATAGACTTAGATTTTTTAGATAGGAGCTATTGGGAGTTTGAAATGTCTGGGAATAACACCAATACTTATACGTTAAAAATAACAGAAGAATTGGTTGAGGAGTAGATGTACAAATATTTCGATAAGCGCTATGGTAGAGGTGCAGATGACTACTATGTAAACTCACCTGACCATTTTGATATTAATTCTTATGCTAATATTGGAGCACCTTCACCATATAGGAATCCAAGAGAGTTTAAATACAATGAGAAAAAAGGTTTCCAAATAAAAAATGCCAGTTTTAACGTCTTTGATTTATCTTTTGGTTATGGTACTTCAAGTTTATTATTAGATATTTTTTAAAAATAAAATTTATGAAAACAATTAAAATTTTAAGTTTATTTATGCTATGCTTTCTATTGCAAGCATGTCCAAATCTACTAGATGATTCACCTGATTTTTATGTAACCATTATTAATAATTCTGATGAAAAAATATATTGGGTTTCTGGAGTATTCGATAACATTGAGGACATACCTGAAAATTCATTAGCAGATAGAAACCCCTTTGTTACAGAATGGTTTATTGAAATAAATGATTCTCAGAGGCTAGATTTTCTATTTACTAGTGCAACCATTTATAGCTTTATGATCTACAAAGAATCTACTTTTGAAGAAAATGATTGGGAAAACATAAGAGACGAAGGTTTATTTGATGCACGCTATGATTTAACAGATGATGAATTAGCTGAAATGGATTATACTATTGAGTTTACGGGTGAGTAAAAATAAAAATGATGAAAACAATTAAAATTTTAAGTCTATTTATGCTATGCTTCCTGTTGCAAGCATGTCCAAACCTACTAGATGATTCACCTGATTTTTATGTAACAATTATTAATAATTCTGATGAAAAAATATTCTATTACTCTAGAGGGTTCGAACAAAATCAGGAATTACCTGAAAATTCAATTTACGACTGGGATCCAAGGATTAGATCAGGTCTTTTTTTAAATATAAATGAATCTAGGGAAGAGCCATTTGATTTCAGTAACTCAAATGAAATCTACAGCTTTATGATCTACAAAGAATCTACCTTTGAAGAAAACGACTGGGAAACTATAAGAGATGAAGGTTTATTTGATGCACGCTATGAT
>JBNJHC010000010.1:0-91090 GCA_051748125.1 Bacteroidota bacterium | reverse complement strand
TGAGGCTGGTGCCGCCCAGCGTAACGCCCTGGTAAAGGGTGACGTTATCGCCCACCCGGGCGGTTTCGCCAATCACCACGCCCATGCCGTGGTCGATGAAAAATCGCCGACCGATGGTTGCCCCCGGGTGAATTTCAATGCCGGTCAGCCAGCGGCCAAACGTCGACAGCGAGCGCGACAGCCATTTGAGGTTCTTCTGCCATAGCCAGTGGCTGCAGCGATGCAACAGCAGTGCGTGCAGGCCGGGATAGTTGGTCAGCACCTCAAGAAAGTTGCGGGCGGCCGGGTCGCGCTCAAAGACGCTGTTTATATCTTCACGCAGGCGTTGAAACATGGGGATCCCTTGGGCGGTAGCAGTGCGGTTCATCACCGGGCGGTGCTGACCATCATCGCCGAATGATTGTGCGCGGTTGACAGATGATGGTGGGGGCGCGCGACGGTGTCTTCAAGTCTAGCGGTTCACTCCCGGTGATGCCCGGGCCGCGTTGCCTTTTCGGTGGCGGAGAGAATGCCGCGCAGAATATTCATTTCCATCTGCTCGGGGCGGGCGCGCAGATAGAGACGCCGCAGCCGCGCCATCAACTGGCGGGGCTTGTCGGGGTCGTGGAAGTCGATGGCCACCAGGGTGCGCTCCAGGTGCTCAAAGTAACGCTCGAGGTCGGCGTGGGAGGCCAGTTCATCGTCCGCGTCTGCCACCTGGACAGGTTGTGCCGCGTCGGCGGGGGGGCCAGCAGGTGGCTGAGAGTCGGCTTGACCCAGCCACGCCATGCGGCATTCGTAGGCGAGCACCTGCACCGCGGCCGCCAGATTGAGCGAGCTGAAGTCGGCATTGGTGGGAATGTGCACGTGAGCATGGCAGCGCTGCAGCTCGGCGTTGGTCAGGCCGCTGTCCTCACGGCCAAAGACCAGCGCGACGCGGGCCGTGGCCGCCTGGCATTCACCGGGTAGGCGATCGGCAAGCTCGCGCGGCGAGAGCATCGGCCACGGCAGGGTACGCGAGCGGGCGCTGGCCCCCACCGCGAGCGTGCAGTCCGCTACGGCGTCTTCGATGGTCGCCAATACCTGAGCGCTGTGCAGCAGGTGGTCGGCGCCCGAGGCGCGGGAGATGCTCTCTTGGGTAATGACCTCGCAGCGCGGCGCCACCAGCGCCAGGTCGGCAAGCCCCATGTTATGCATGGCACGGGCAACGCCGCCGATATTGCCAGGGTGGCTGGTGCCGATAAGGACGATGCGAATGCGCTCAAGCATGATAAGACCCGGTTACAGGAAGCGGAAAAGCGGCAGTCTACCATGAGTCGATAGCATGTGTTTTTTCATTGAGAACTGTACGTTTTACTTAGGTAAAAATGAAGTTGTCTTGGTTTATGACATAAAACTAAACTTAAATCAATATTTAATAAATTATTACGATGAAAAAAATAATATTAACCTTCGCTCTTGGATTATTTGCATTTTCGAGTTCTATAAATGCAAATGTATCAGATAATCATTCTGATCAAATTGTTTATGAATTTGATGATAGTATTAATTGTGATGCAGTAGCTATACAAGTTTTGTTGGTTCAAACGGATGCTGGTGTAAAATTTGAAAATGCATTGCCTTCTGCTATGTCATCTTACAGAGGTTGCACAGGTCAAGAAAATGGAGTTACTAATTGGGAAAGTGCGGAAAGCTTTGAAAGATTTTTAACTGAGTTTTACGGTTAATTTTGAATAAAGTAAGCAATGAGAGAGCTATGTTTCATGGCTCTCTCTCATTTAAAAAATAAACTAATGAATAAATATATTACAGTTATAAGCTTATTTTTAAGCCTTAATCTATTAGGGCAAACTTCTGGAAGTATAGGTTATGGTGTTGAGTATCGTGCTTCAAGTGCGGATCCTGCTCGACTTAAAACAGAAGAAATAAAGAAGCAGTATAGAAGTTGGGATAAAGAAGCCAAGCGAATCCTTAAGGATGATGTTGTTTTTACCCGTATTGAGTTCGACCAAGATTTTGCTACTTATAAAGCAATTCCAGATTTACGAAGTGAAGAAATAGAATTCAATATAGCGTTAGTGAATAGGGATTTTTTGTATGACCGTCAACAACAAAAATTATTTGACATTGTAAATGATGAACGGGGAAAAACTATTTATGAAGAATACGAAAAACATCCTAAAACAGATTTTAACTATCATATAGAATGGGAGTTAAAAGAGGAGTACCGAGAAATTTTGGGCTTTAAATGTCAAAAAGCCGTTGCTAAAAATGTAGACTATAGCCAATCTGATGCTTTGCATTATCCAATAGCTTGGTTTACGCCTGAAATCCCGCTATCATTTGGTCCAAGAGGCTTTAATGGTTTGCCAGGTTTAATTTTAGGCTTAGAGGTTTCAGGGCGTTATTATTACGCCAAAGAGATAGAAACAGATGAAGAATACACACCGATTTTTGAGGAAGAACCTGAATTGTTGACGAAAGAAGAATATGATGAAAACTAGAAACGCCAGTAAACAGTGCTAGCGTTTATGGAATTTTAGGCTGATAAGTGCTATTTTAATATATATTGTATTTATGATAAAATTTATTCAACTTTTTGTTTTTTTGTTAGGAGGCTTTGTATTTGCTCAAACTAGTGGCGGAAAAATTATGTATGGAGTAGATTATGTTGGTTTTGCTAAAGATACCGCAAAATTACAGTCGGAACATGAAAAAAATTTTACGCTAAAAATGGAACGGGAGGCAGAGATATATTTAAAACCTAAAGAAGCCTTTACCCAATTAGAATTTAATCAAGAGTTTGCAATATACAAGGAAGTAGTTAAAATGGATGTAGATGAATCTTTAAGTCCGGCTGTTCCAGCTATTGCATTACAAGCTGATGATTATTTTATGGATTTAAAAAATGTGGAAGTTTACCAATTTGGTGAGATTAAAAAGAAAAAGGTTTTGATAGAATACGACCGTAAGATTAACTGGCAGATTAAAGATGAATACAAAACTATTGCGGGGTTTAAATGCCAAAAAGCTGTTAGTGAGACCAAAGACCCAGATAGCTTTGAACATGTTACTGCTTGGTTTGCAGTAGATATTCCTGCCAAGGCGGGGCCACACGGTTATATAGGTTTGCCAGGCTTAATTTTAGCTACAGAGGCAAGAGGTCGATACGTCTATGCTATAGAAGTTGAGCTAGAAGAAGAGATGCAAGTAAAAAGCATAGATGATTTTGATGCATACAATCTAGAGGAGTACATTAAAGCAAGGTAACAATGAATTATTTATCTTTTTTGATTCAAGCATATAAAATAACACACTAATTTTTGAAAACTTTTCATTTGAAAAAATTGATGGCAATAAATAAAAATAGTTTTTTGGTAAAAAATAGGATAACCAAGCAGTTATGTTTGGTTTTCTTTTTGATAGTTTGTTTTTCGGCTCAGGCGCAACAAGAACTTTTTGGAAAGGTAAGCGATAGCCTGGGCAACCCACTGCAAAATGCCAATGTTATTGCCAAAACCATTGGTTTAGAAGAAAATAAAACCACATTTTCAATCACCGATGCAAAAGGAAATTATAAAATCGATTTGAAAGAAGAAGTTCCACACCAGGTAAAAGTAACCTATCTTGGGTTTAAAAAAGCAACCGATACCTTACAAATTTCAGAAAAAACCGAAAAAAATTACACGCTTTTTGAAAGTACAGAAAGCTTAGACGAGGTTGTCATTAAAAAAGAAATGGCAATGATTGTTAAGGAGGATACCATAACGTATAAAGTGGATAATTTTAGAAACGGCACCGAACGTAAATTGCGAGATCTGCTTAAAAATTTACCCAATGTAGAAGTAGATCGACAAGGAAATGTGAAAGTGAATGGAAAAAAAGTAAAAAAACTAACCATAGAAGGACGGGAGTTTTTTACGGGAGACCCCAAACTCGGTGTCAACAATATTCCCGCCGATGCCGTAGATGAAATTGATGCTTTAGACAACGACCCTGAAGTAGCTTTTCTAAAAGGCTTTGACGATAGCAGTAAAATGACGCTAAATGTAAAACTTAAGGAAGATAAAAAGAATTTTGCTTTCGGCGAATCTGAAGTTGGTGGTGGTCATCAAGACCGCTATTACGTCAATCCCAATGTTTTTTATTACAGCCCAAACACCAGTATCAATATTTTAGGCGATTTCAATAATATTGGCGAATCTAACTTAGGTTCATCTTACCGAGATTTTGAAGGAGGATTTAGCGTAATGACGCAAGGCAGAAATACTTTTAAACGAAGTTATGCACAAGATATGGGAAACATTTTTGGAAGGGGAGATTTTGTTGAAAAATCCATTAATTCTGGTGGTGGGAATATTTCGCAACGCCTAGGAGAATACCTTTTTTTAGATGCTTTTTCCACCGTTTCTGGAAGTAAAGTAGAATCGCAAAGCAGAGATGAAATCAATTATTTTACGAGCAACCAGGTTAACGAAACCCGAGAACAATTCAATAATACAGAAAATTTGGCGAGTTTAAGTAAAATTAAATTGCAATACGATAATGTTGATGATGTAGATTTTATTGTAGATTTTGTGGTAAAATATTTAGAAGCCTCAGAAGTTGATAACACGACTTCTACCACTCAAGATGAGCAACAATTTATAACATCCGATCAAAATCCGAAAAGTTTAGAGGTAGCAAATACACTCAGTTTTAACAAAAAATTTTCCTACAAACACCGATTGAGTATCAATACCAATTTGGCGTATTTAGAAAATGAAAATGTCAACGATTGGTTGTTCAATCAACCTGTTTTAACAGGAACAATTCCTTTTGAAGATGAAGAAACCATCAACTTTATGCAGCACGAAAAACGCATCAATCGCGTTGCTCAAGTAGACCTAAAACATTATTGGGTACTCAATAACACCAATCATATTTATCCCATTGGCGGAATCAATTTTTTAAGCAATAGCTTCTCTAGTTTAGAATACCAAAACCTAGAAGATGGTAGCCGAAACAATTTTCAAGAGGCAGGATTTAATAATGATTTAGATTTTAGGTTAGCCGATATTTTTGGCGGCTTTCAATACAAAGCTATGTTTGGAAAACTCATTGTTAGGCCCGGAATTATGCTGCGGAATTACCGTTGGAGAGCACATCAATTTGGCGATGAAATTGTGAACAATTCCAAATGGGTTGTACAACCCGAAATGATGGCGAGAATCAAATTCAATAAAGACAAAAACTTCCGTTTTGATTATAATTTGGAATCATCGTTTGCTCAAGCCGACCAATTTGCCAATCGTTTGCGATTACAAAATTTCAACAATGTGTACATGGGAAATGAAGATTTAGAAAATGAAATGTATCATCAGCTGAATGCCACTTATCGCACTCGGCATTATGCTTCGGAAATCAATTTCAATTTTGGGTTTAATTTTTCGAGCCGAATTGAAAGCATTCGCCCAGCAACACAAATTGAAGGAATTGATTTTGTGAGCACCAGTATTTTAACCGATTTACCTGAAAACACGTATTCTGGAAATGTTGGATTAAATCGCAGTTTAGGGCGAATGTTGAGCTTAAACATATCAACAACGGCTACTTTTTCTGATTATGCACGAATTTTAAATGAAGAGCAAGTTGGTTTTAATTCCAATAATTACAGTTATAGAATAGGACTTAGTTTTAGCAGGCCTAGTATTATTTATGATGACGGTGATAATTATCCTGTAATTAGGTTGAATTGGCAACACAGTATTACGCGCACCAGTTCTGATAATCAAAACAATCAAGATTTTCAACAGCTAACACCAAACCTAACTTTAAGGTGGCGTTTTTTAGAAGATTTTATACTCACCGGCGATTATCGATATACGTTTTTTGATAACCAAACCACCGGAAATACCAATACTTTTGAAATTGCAAATGCTTCACTTTTTTACCAAGAAGAAGGAAGTGCTTGGGGATTTGGTATTGATGCTATGAATATTTTGAATGTTGGTTTTAGGCGTAACAACCGAATGAGCGAATTTATGGTAAGCGATAGCCGAACGTTTATACAACCTAGAATTATTTTGCTAAAAGTAAGCTATCATCTTTAGAGAAATAATTTGCTGTATTTTAAATCTCACAACGAACTTGCCCGAATTCTTAAAAAATCAAGTCAACTAACTCATAAAATTTTAGTTGCTTTAACGCATTCGAAAAAAAGACTAAAAGTGAAGCGATTAATCAATTGAGTTTTTATTAAATTGCCCTCACAATTTTATTTTGAATTAAACCAAACAAATATTCACAGAACTTAATGAGTGCACTGAGGTAACAATTCTCAAATTATTTCTAATTATCAAGCAATTACGTATGAAAAATATTATTAAAGCAGTTTTTATTTTATCAATTTTGTTGTTAACGAGCTGTGCAACTATGGTTTCTGGTTCAAGGCAAAAAGTAGGCATTTCCTCTAACCCGACTTTAGCTAGAGTTTATTTGAATGGAGTTGAAGTAGGCAAAACACCTATTCAAAAGAATCTAAAAAGAAATCAAGAATACGTTTTAACCTTAAAAATAGAAGGTTATAAAACTTACAGCACCGTGATACAGCGTAAGTTTAATGCAAGGTATTTAGGTAATTTATTTTTTCCTGGACCAATAGGGCTAATCATAGATCCCATTACTGGAGCAATGTATAAGTTACAACCTTTTGAGATTTATGGTACTTTTGAAAGTGGAACTACATTCGAAAAAAATGATCAAGATATCCATATAAAAGTAACTATGGAAGTTGATCCTAATTGGGAAAAAGTGGGTCAATTGGAAAAAAAAACAGAAGTAAAGGAATAAAATTTTATTACTTACACTTTAAATCTCACAGATACTTGCAAGGTTTCCAAAACCTTGCAGGATTTATCAAATTCCTTATTTTTAGCTAAATTAGTGCTTGAAAATTTTTTCTGAGATGACTGACCAAAATTTACATAATTTAAAAGACCTTAAGCTAAAAACAGAACTTTTGCCATTGTTTGATTATTCGTTGAATAATTTTGCGAGAAGTAAGATTATTGAAATCCTAAATCAGCCTTTAGGATCGGTAGCTGAAATAAAATCACGACAAAAAATTTTACAAGCCTTTGCTGCTAATCATTCCATTTTAGAATCGTATTCCTACACGGTTTTATACCTAAACGAAGTTTATGTTTTTTTGAACACCTCTAAGTTAGAAGACTTATCCAAAAAGAAATTAGCCTACAAATGGTTTGCTTCAAAAAATAAAAAAGCGCGATATATAAGTAAGTTTAATCAGTTGATTTTGCTTTTTCATCGCCTTTATACCAAGTATTTTGTCGGGATAGATTTAAAGAAATTTCCTAAAAAATACCAGTCAAATATCAACAACATTCTACAGTTTTTTGCTGAATTTGAACTTTCAAAATACGAATATATTATTAGAGAAGAACGGCTAAAAGACAAGCATATCATCGAGCTAACCAAAAAAATAAATTCCTTAAAACAAGAAAAACGAATCGTGTCATTTTGGGAAGATTTATTTCAATTTGAAGCGTATTTGTCCATAAGTTTAGGGATAGAAAAAAACAAATTCACCTACCCGAATTTTACTACTGAACACATCAAAATCAACGAACTTTATCATCCACTAATTGATGATCCTGTTAAAAATGATTTTGATTCAAACAATAATGTAGTTGTGCTAAACGGACCCAATATGTCGGGAAAATCAACTTTTCTAAAAGCAGTAGGAATTTGTGTTTATTTTGGTCATTTAGGATTTGCAGTGCCGGCATCGGCTGCAGAAATCCCTTTTTTTAGAAATTTTTCTATTGAAATTAACCGACGTGATGATATTTTAAATGGCTATAGTCATTTTATGACTGAAATTATGAATTTGAAAAAAGTTGTTACAAAAGCTTCAAACGGTGAAGCTTGTTTTGCTATTTTCGATGAACTTTTTAGCGGTACCAACGCTGAAGACGCTCAGGAAATATGCAAAACAACAATCAATGGTTTAAGCAAATTCAAAAATTCGTATTTCTTTATTTCCACTCATATTCAAGAGTTAAAAAACATTACGAATGAAGATGTATCAAATTACTACATCGATTGTACACTTAAAGAAAATAAACCAACTTTTACCTATCAATTAAAGAAAGGATGGTCTGATATAAAAGTCGGTAGAATTTTATTCGATAAAGAAGGATTAAACAAAATGCTGGCGTAAACTAACCTTAGTTTTACTTAATCAAACTAATTTTCTGTGGTATTAAGCTCATTGCTTTTACTCAGTCTAGCTCCTTAGGCTATCCAAAACCTTGCAGGATTTATCACATTCCTTATTTTTAGCTAAATTAGAGCTTGAAAATTTTTCTGAGATGACAGACCAAATCAAACACCAGTTTTTAGCCTTAATTTTGTTAGTATGTACTACAATCTCCGCACAAGAAACCTATCACTTTTTAGACAAAAACACTTCAGATACGATCAAGTATTATAAATTATTGCTTTATGAAAATGAGCAACTAGAAACTTATAAGCCTAATCATAACCATAAAATAAAAGTAGAAAAAGAGAGGTTGGAGAAAGCAGATTCAATTGTTCTAAATTATGATGCTTGGTACAACGAAAAAATAGCTAAATCCAGTTTTAGTAAGCAACAAATACTAGTAGATAAACAACTCGATTTAGATGAAGTTGTTGTAAGCCATAAAAAAACAAAAACAATTGGGTCTCACCTTGGGAAAAAATCGGGAGTTCGAAATTTAGGTAAGGCAGGTGGTAGTTTAGTTCAGTTTAAACTTGATTCTAGCGCAGTAAAGATTGAGAAATTCAGTATTCTTATCCGTAGAAATAAGGAAAAAAACTCTTCATTTATACCAGTTTTATTTGCAGCAGATAGTATAAACGACCCTAATAAAACTCATCTTTATCCAGAAAACGAAGGTTTTGAATTAGAAAATAAATTTAGAAAAGAATGGATTACAGTTTTACAAGATAAAAAGGTTTATGTTTCCAAAAAGTTTATTTATGCTGGTTATAAAACTAATGTGAATAGTGTTGAAATTATAATGGGGACTTCATATCACGAAGCAAACACATTTGTAGATGATTATTCTGGAAGCTTTTTTATAAGAAAAGGAGAAAATAAATTCAGGTGGAGCAATTCTAGAGCTTATCGAATTGAAGACTATTACATTCCAGCTGTAAAAATTGAATTGATTACTTACTAACCTGAGTTCGATTATAATCACAAAGTCAAAATCAATAAGGATATTCAGTTTCTAGGCAATTTTTTTCGTGATAGCCTTAGCTATCACGAAAAAAATTAACGTAGAAAATGGGTGTTCTTATTGACCAACACAGATCATTCAGTTTTAAAAAGCAATCTACTTTACTTTTTTACTCCGCAATATCTCGATATTACGTCGTAAAAAAGTGCGTATCTTACTATTTTAAACAGTTTTGACAAAGTGAGATTAATCGAACTCAGGTTACTAATTCATTTAAGAACACACTTTTAAAAAAAGTAGCTTTAAAAGCAGAATAGAAGTTGTATTCGATTATTTTTGCGGTATGAGTAAACGCAATAGAAGAAGAAAAGTTTTTGAACAAGTTCCCGTCGTAGATGCTGGAGCAAAAGGAAAAGCAGTAGGCAAAACCGAAGATGGAAGAGTAGTTTTTGTCGATAATGCCGTGCCTGGCGATGTTGTAGATGTACTAACTTACAAAAAGAGAAAAGGATATTTTCAGGCAAAAGCCACGCATTTTCACGAATATTCCGATAAAAGAGTTGAGCCTGTTTGCCAACACTTTGGTACTTGTGGTGGTTGTAAATGGCAAAATATGGGCTATGAGCATCAGCTTTTTTTTAAGCAAAAAGAAGTCACCGAAAATCTTAAGCGTATCGGTAAAATTGAGCTGCCTGAAGTCACACCAATTCTAGGTAGCAAAAACGATTATTTTTACCGCAACAAAATGGAGTTTTCCTTTAGCGATAGCCGTTGGTTAACGCCTCAAGAAATTGAAGAAAGCGACAATATTACCGATAAAAACGCACTTGGTTTTCACATTCCAGGAATGTGGGATAAAATTCTCGATATTAAAAAATGCCATTTACAAGAAGATCCGAGTAATGCAATTCGAAACGAAGTAAGACGCTTTGCTACCGAAAACAATATCGATTTCTTTAATCCTAGACAGCAGAAAGGCGTGTTGCGTACCTTGATGATTCGCACTTCTTCTACGGGAGAAATTATGGTGCTTATTCAGTTTTATCGAGATGAACTCCAACAGCGTGAATTATTGCTGAACCACATAAAAGAAACCTTTCCAGAAATTACTTCGCTGCAATTTGTTATCAATCAAAAAGCAAACGATACCATTTACGACCAAGAAGTAGTTTGTTTTAGCGGAAGGCCTTATATTTTTGAGGAAATGGAAGGTTTGCGATTCAAAATCAATGCAAAATCGTTCTATCAAACCAACTCGCAACAAGCTTACGAACTGTACAAAATCACAAGAAGTTTTGCCGATTTAACTGGCGATGAATTGGTGTACGATTTGTATACCGGAACAGGAACTATTGCTCAATTTGTTGCCAAAAAAGCCAAACACGTAGTTGGTATTGAAGCCGTTCCTGAAGCTATAGAAGACGCAAAAGCCAATGCAAAACTTAATGAAATGGATAATTTAAGTTTCTTTGCTGGCGATATGAAAACGATTTTTACATCAGATTTTATTGCTGAAAATGGACGCCCAGACGTTATTATTACCGATCCGCCAAGAGATGGAATGCATAAAAATGTAGTCGAACAAATTATGCAAGTTCAACCCAAGCGAATTGTTTACGTAAGTTGTAACTCTGCTACGCAAGCACGAGATTTAGCTTTGCTAGATGATAATTATCAAGTAACTAAAGTTCAGCCAGTAGATATGTTTCCACAAACGCATCACGTAGAAAATGTAGTTTGTTTAGAATTGAAGTAATGAAAAGATTAAAATTAATTGTTTTTTCAGTCTGTTTGGTAAGCCTTTTTATCGCTTGCGAACGAGACGATATTTGCCCAGAATCGACTCCGGTAACTCCGCAATTAATTGTAGAGTTTTATGATTTTAATAATCCAACAGAAGAAAAACCAGTTCAAGATTTAGCTTATTTTCCTGTAGGAGAAGAAGACACGATTTTTGCGGGTTCTACCGCGCAAATTTCAATTCCATTGCGAACAAATGAAAATAATACGCGGGTTCAGTTGATAAAAAATAGTCAAGATCCCGATAATTTTAATCCAGACGATTTGCGTTTCGATTACGCCAGAACAAGTGTTTACATCAATAGAGCCTGTGGTTATAAAGTCGATTTTTTTGATTTTGAATCTACTCGAATTACCGATCAAGCTCCCGAAACCAATTGGATTTTGAATACTTCCGTAGAACAAAGTACCATCGAAAATGAAAATGAAGCACATTTGTATATTTATCATTAGCCTTTTTGCGGTTGTTGAAATGGCTCAAGCGCAACAAGACACGCTCTACCACAAAGAACGTTATGGGTTGAGTTTGGGCGCTGACCTTGTTAAACCTCTTAGAGGATTGATTAGCGATGATTACCGCGGTGGCTTCGAGCTTAATGCAGATTACAGAATCACCAAAAGAATTTGGTTAGCTGGCGAATTAGGAAACGATAATTACCGTTTTGAAGAAGGAAACTTAAATGCAGATACCAACGGAAGTTATATCAAACTCGGTGGGAACTACAATTTTTTCACCAATTGGATAGGAATGGAAAATCAGATTTATGTCGGATTTAGATACGCATTTTCAACTTTTTCGCACACGCTAAATCAATATACAGTTACGGTTAGAAATAATTACTTTCCACCCGATATTAGAGAAGTAGACCGTGAATACGACGGATTGAATGCAACTTGGGCAGAATTTCATTTTGGAATTCGAGTGGAAGTGTTTCGAAATATTTTTATGGGAGCACACGTTCAGCTAAAATTCTTAGCAACCCAAACCGATGTCAATAATTTTGACCACCTCAATATTCCTGGTTTTAATCGTACCAACGATAATTCCAGTATTGGCGCAGGAATTGGCTATTCCATTCGCTACCTTATTCCGTTGAAAACCAAAACGAGAAAACAAGCTATTAAAAATTAGTCAGTTTTAGTTGATTTTATTTTTTCTTACAAAAATCCATTACCATTTTATTGAATTTAGATTCACCTTCAATAATACGAAATCGAATTGGTAAATAATAAAGTTGCTGGCTCGAAAAATGCGGTTGAAGTCGCATAAAATCTTTTTCAGTCGTTACAATCAAGTCTTCTTTTTGTAAAGTTTCAATTTCAGTTTTGGTGAAATTATGATGATCTGCAAATCGATGATGCTGGTAGTTTTTCCCTAATTGATTGAGGTGATTTAGCAGCGGATCAGGATTGGCAATTCCGGTAACTAAGTTGAAGTTTTGTAGCTCTTTTAGTAGAAGTACTTCCGTAGTTGAATGTATTTTTTCATCATATTCAATCGTGCTAAAAAACACTTTTTGATGCGGTTTTGGTTTCAACTTTCTTTCAATTTTTTTGCATTCTTGAGCCGTAATTGTCGATGGACATTTGGTGACTAAAATAATGTTTGCTCGTTTTGCTCCTGAAATAGGTTCTCTTAAATTTCCCGTAGGCAAAACAAAATCACTTACATAAAGCGAATCGTAAGCGGTTAGCAAAATCGAAAAACCAGGTGTTACTTTACGATGTTGATAAGCATCGTCTAATAAAATAACTTCAGGTTGATATAACTTTCTTAGTTGTTCAATTCCGTTGGTTCTTACTTCATCTACAGCAACTTTTATGTCAGGAAAATTGGTTTTAAACTGAAGCGGTTCATCGCCAACTTCGTGTGCAAAATGCGAAGTTTTGACCTCCATAAAACCAGTCGTTTTTCGTTTGTAGCCGCGACTTAAAGTGGCAATCGAAAAATCTTTTTTCAGCAATCGAATTAGGTATTCAATAGTAGGCGATTTTCCTGTTCCGCCTAAACTTAAATTCCCCACACAAATTACAGGAAATGGATATTGTTTTGATGAAAGTACGCTAATATCATATAAATAATTGCGTAGCACCAAAATCAATCGGTATAAAACCGAAAACGGAAATAATATTTTTCGAAGGAGTTGCATAGATGCGAAAGTATAATTTTTATATTTAGGTTTTCAAAAAATAATAAAAATGATTGTACAAGAAGTCATTGATTATCTGGAAGAATTTGCACCGACTAATTACGCCGAAGATTTTGATAATGTCGGGCTTTTAGTTGGAAATTCACAAGAGAAAATCACCGGAGTTTTAGTTACGCTAGATACTTTAGAAACCGTAGTTGATGAAGCAATTGAAAAGGATTGCAATATGATTGTAAGTTTTCATCCTATTATTTTTAAAGGATTGAAAAAGATTACGGGCAAAAATTATGTTGAGCGAGTAGTGCTAAAAGCCATTCAAAACAATATTGCAATTTACGCCATTCACACAGCCTTAGATAATATGCACAAAGGCGTTAATTATGAAATCTGCAACCGATTGGGATTAAACAAACATCAGGTTTTAGTACCGCAGCAGTCAACCATCAAAAAACTAACGGCTTACGTACCAAAAATGAATGCCGATAAGTTGCGCCAAGCTTTATTTAATGCTGGAGCAGGAAATATTGGTGACTATTCAGAATGTAGTTTCAATATTGAAGGTTTAGGAAGTTTTAAAGGAAATGAAGATTCGAATCCACAAGTTGGGCAAAAAAACACCACCGAATTCACGGAAGAAGTTCAGTTGAATATTACTTATCACCGCCATTTAGAACAGCCGATTTTGCAGACGCTTTTTCGCGAGCATCCTTATGAAGAAGTTGCCTACGAAATAGAAACCTTAGAAAATGAAAATCAGCAGATAGGTATAGGAATGACAGGCGAATTTGAAGAAGCTAAATCAACAGACGAATTTTTGGCGTTGCTAAAAAGAGTTTTCAAAACGCCAACATTGCGCTATTCGGGCAAGGCAAATAAAATTAAAAAAGTAGCTGTTTTGGGCGGTAGCGGCGCATTTGCAATTCCTAATGCAAAAGCCAAAAAAGCCGATGCCTACATTACGGCAGATTTAAAATACCACGACTTTTATCAGGCTGAAAATCAGTTGATTTTGATAGATATTGGACATTATGAAAGTGAGCAATACACAAAAGACCTTTTACATTCATATCTTTCAAAAAAAATCACTAATTTTGCAGTCGTTTTATCGGAAATAAATACCAATCCAATTCAATATTATTGATTATGGCAAAGAAGAAAGAGGTTACAGTAGAAGAAAAATTAAGAGCTATATACGACTTACAGCTCGTAGATTCGCGCATCGACGAAATTAGAAACATGCGTGGAGAACTGCCTCTTGAAGTTGAAGACTTAGAAGATGAAGTTACAGGACTCAACACAAGAATTACAAAATTGCAAGATGAGCTTGGCATTCTTGAAGATAAAATCAAGGACAGAAAAATGTTTATTGATGAGTCTAAAGATATGATCAAAAAGTACAAGACTCAGCAAGATAATGTTAGAAATAACCGTGAGTTTGATGCTTTAAGCAAGGAAATCGAATTTCAGGAGTTAGAAATTGAATTAGCTGAAAAGCATATTCGAGAAAACTACGCTAAGATTGAGCATAAAAAGCAAGTGATTGAAGAGACGCAAGAACGATTAGAGGAACGTCAGAATCATTTAGGTCATAAAAAAGAGGAGCTAGACGGTATAATGAAAGATACCGAAAAAGAAGAAGAAGCACTTCAAAAGAAGGCAGCTGAAATTAAAGAAAAAACAGAAGAGCGTTTAGTTAAAGCTTACGACCGAATTCGTTCTAGTGTTAAAAACGGATTGGCTGTTGTAACTATTGAAAGAGGCGCTTCTGGTGGTTCGTTTTTTACTATTCCGCCGCAGGTTCAAGTAGAAATTGCTGCGCGTCGTAAAATAATGACAGACGAACACAGTGGTCGTATTCTTGTAGACCAAGAGTTGGCTAGAGAAGAAGAAGAAAAAATGCAAGCCCTTTTTACTGATTTATAAGCTACAGCAAAATTAATATTTCAAAGCCGTCTAAAAAGCAATAAATTTTAGACGGTTTTTTTATGCCTAATTACTTCAATTTTGAAGAGAATTTGTACTTTTAGTTCCATAAAAAATCAATTATGAATTACATTTTATTTGACGGTGAAGCCAGAACAGCTCTATTGCCGTTTACGTATACAAGACCAATAGCCGAAATTAGAATAGGAATTTTAACGATTAAAGAAAAATGGGAGTATTATTTAGGTGAATCAGTTTCTTATCAAACAGAAACCTATTTGTCTAAAAAGTTTCCGCTAAAATCAGCACAAGAAAATATTTTTATCAATTCGTCTTATTTACCAAATTCGTTTTTATTAGCACAAATTGAAGCGCTTAGTAAAGGAGAAATGTTAGTCGATAACGATGAGGTTGTGGCTTACTTTCTAGAAAATAATGCCACAAAAGACTTCAATAGTTTTAAGAAAATAGCCCTAGAAAAACAGTGCCTAACAATTAAAAACACCTGGGATATATTCCAAAAAAACCACCAAGCTATTGAAGACGATTTTCAGTTAATTACCAAGGATAAAACTTCTCAAGAAATACCTGATTCAGTTTTTTGCGTCAATAAAGAAAATATTTTTGTTGAGAAAGGAGCTAAATTATATAATGGTAGTCTAAATGCATCAGAAGGACCGATTTATATCGGTAAAGATGCTGAAATTATGGAGAATTGTTCGGTACGTGGACCTTTTGTTTTATGTGAATCTTCTACCTTAAAAATGGGTGCTAAAGTTTACACAGGGACAACTATTGGTCCGCATTCAAAAATAGGAGGAGAAGTAAGTAATTCTGTGTTTTTTGGCTACTCAAATAAAGGGCATGATGGTTTTTTAGGGAATTCAGTTGTCGGTGAGTGGTGTAATATTGGGGCAGATACCAACACATCCAATTTAAAGAATAATTATGCTGAGGTACGGTTGTGGAACTACAAGACCCAAGGATTTGCACATACTGGTTTGCAATTTTGTGGGCTGATGATGGGCGATCATGCAAAATGCGGAATCAATACTATGTTTAATACTGGAACGGTAGTTGGCGTAAGTAGCAATGTTTTTGGTGCAGGTTTTCCTAGAAATTTTATTCCAAGTTTCTCATGGGGAGGAAGCCAGGGAATGACAACATACAAAACCAACAAAGCCTTTGAAGTTGCTGAAATTGTAATGCAACGTAGAAAAAAGCAATTTACACAATTCGATAAAGAAATTTTGGAAGAAGTATTTGAGATTTCAAGCGCTTATAGAAAGTCATAAATCAATTTTCATAGAAATTATAATTTATTGATTTTGAGATAAGCATCAATAGCTTTTTTTACTAAATTTGACAAAACTTCTAAAAACCATTTTTTATGCAAAAAATTACTTTATTCTTATGTTTAGTCTTTTTAAGTGCGGTTGTACACGCGCAGGAAGATGAAATGATTACACTATCACAAAGTGAAAATTCCAACGAAGTTGAAGAAACAGCTGTTGCTTGTTGGGGAAATGATCCTGATGCAGAAACTGCCAACCAGTTTTTTGATAATCGATTTGCACGTATTTATAACCTAGCCGATTACGAAATTGAAGGAGATTTTGAAATTCTATCAGTTGAATTTGGACAAGGTCTTGGAGAAGACAAAATAGTTGATGTCAATCTTTATACGTTGGATGACGAAGACCCTAACGAAGCAGAAATGACGCTTATTTATACACAGGAAGAAACGATTTTTGCCCAAGCTGATGAAACAATTATTGTCGTAAATTTAGATGAGGAAGTAGAAGTAGAAAATGATGCCATTATTATGGTAGAGATTTTTGCAGAGGGTGAAGGCGAAGAAACCTTTAAATGGTTTTTTCCAGGCATAAATTCTTACGGACAAACGCAACAATCTTGGTTCATGTCACCTGATTGTGGTTTCGATGAATGGATGGATCCTTCAGATTTAGGTGCTGGGCCTCAAGAATATATTATTGATGTAATTGGTCAGCCATCTACGATGTCTACAGCTTCTGTTGCATTAAATAAAATCAATTCGTATCCAAATCCTGTGAACGATTACCTCAGCATTGATTTCCCAGATTACATCAGTGTAATTTCTGCTCAACTATCTGATATGAATGGAAAGTCATTTAATACTGAACTAATTGACGGGAAGATTGATATGAGCCATCTAGCGACAGGAAATTATATTTTAGAATTGAAAACCTCTGCAGGAACTTACAACGAAAAAGTAATAAAAAAATAACTTATACTAATCTTGAAGAAAAAGCTCCAATCGATTTTTGTTGGAGCTTTTTTTATACTTTTCAATGATGAAAATTTGTATTCCATTAACTTTTGTTTTTTTATTGACTGCTGGTATTCAAGCTCAAGTTACTGCAGATACTACTCAGATTGATGAAGTTATTATCAAAACAACCAACGAATCTCCAATTTTCAAAAATGAAACGAGTAGTGTGCAGCAGCTTACTAAATCAGAACTAAATAGAAATGACCAAACAATAATTACGAATTCACTTAACCGACTTCCGGGTGTTTTTATGCAGCAAGCAGCGCTAAATACCAATCGAATTTTTGTTCGTGGAATTGGAGCAAGATCGCAATATTCAACCAATCGACTTCGAGCATATTTTAACGATATCCCGCTTACCAATGCTAATGGCGAAACGATTTTAGCGGATATTGACTTAGAAAGTCTCCAAAAAGTAATCTTGACAAAAGGGCCTAACAACAGTATTTATGGAGCTGAGTTAGGCGGGAGTATGCAATTGATTGCTAGTCAATTAAATAATCAAGATTCTTTTGCGCGCTTTAGCAATGTTAGTGGAAGTTATGGACTTCAAAAAAACAGTTTACAAGCAGGTTTTGGTTCAGAAAAAAAACGCTTTTTAGTAACTTACAACAGGCTAGAATCTGATGGTTTTAGAGAAAATAGTAGCTACAATCGTCAATCTTTAACGATTTCTGGTGAATTGCTAGCCGATGAGCAGACCAAAATCAACTTCTTGACGGTTGTAACCGATTTAAAAGCTTATATACCTAGTTCTCTTAGCTTGACTGATTTTGAAAACAATCCTCAGCAAGCAGCTAGCAATTGGCAAGCAGCCGAAGGTTATGAATCTTACACCAGGGGATTGATGGGCTTGTCGGTAACGCATCAATTCAATGATAGATTAGAAAATAAAACCGGTGTTTTTTTCAATTTTAAAAATGCTTATGAGCCACGCCCTTTTGATATTCTCGATGAAAATTCTATTGGGTTCGGTGCGCGTACAAATTTTAATTGGCAACCTTTTTCTGAAAACAATCAATTGAAGTTGCAGTTTGGAGGTGAATTCTTACAGGAATTTTATCAAGTTGCTACTTATGAAAATCGGTACCAGGATTTTGAAAACCAAGGAAGTGTTCAAGGAAATGCCTTATCAAATTTAGATCAAAACAGAAGTGTAGCCAATACTTTTTTACAAATCAATTATCAAATTACAGCGAAATGGAAAGCAGTTGGCGGAATCAATTTGAACAGTACTCGTTACAAAATTGAAGACCGTTTTCTAAATAATGAAAACAATCAAACTGGTAGTTTTCGCTATGCAACAATTACTTCACCTCGAATTGGTTCTGTTTATGAGATAACTAATAATCAACAGGTTTTCGGAAATATTAGCCGGGGTTACTCTATTCCAACTGTAGAAGAAAGTTTGACGCCAGAAGGCACTTTAAACACTGACTTAAACGCTGAAAAAGGCTGGAATTACGAACTTGGTTTTAGAGGCAATTGGTGGCAAAAAAGTTTTATTACAGAGCTTAGTTTTTATTCCATGCATGTTGATGATTTACTTGTAGCACGAAGAGTTGCAGAAGATCGTTTTGTAGGTGTTAATGCTGGAAAAACCATTCATAATGGAGCAGAAATTTTATTGAAATCAGTTTTGAGTTGGAACCACAATCTCATCGTAAAACCATATTTTTCTGGATCTTTTCATTTCTATAAATTTGATGAATTTGTAGATCAAGGAAATGATTATGCTCAAAACGAATTAACCGGCGTTCCTGATAAAATTTTAAATCTTGGAATTGATCTCAACCTGTGGAAAAACGTTCAATTTAATTCTAATTGGCGTTACGTCGGGCAAATTCCTTTAAACGATGCCAATGAAATTTATGCCGATGCCTATCAATTATTGAATTTTAAAATAGCTTATCAATTTAAGCTAGCAAAATCCTTAAACTGCCAACTTCATTTTGGTGTAAATAACGCATTAGATAAAAATTATGCAGCCAGTATTTTGCCTAATGCTATTGGTTTTGGCGATGCATCTCCGCGATTTTATTATCCTGGAAATCCTAGGAATTATTATGGCGGAATCACCCTAGATTATCAATTTTAGCAGTTTTGATAAAAATCAAAAGCTTCAAAAATCAACTTATTTTCAACTTTGCAATTAATTTCGCATTCACCAAAATCTTTTACTAAAACAAAGTTCACTTTTCCATTGGTGTTTTTTTTGTCGTGTTTCATCAATTCGATGATTTGTTCAATTTCATCTTTAGAAAAGGATTCTTTAGAAAAATACTGAAGAATTGTTTGCGTAACGCGTTGGAGTTTTTTCTTCGGAAAATCAACTAGTTCGTGCGACAAAAAACAAGCCAAAATCATTCCTATTGCAATGGCTTCTCCGTGAAGTAATTTTTCTTTTTTTGGATGATTTAATCGAAACGATTCGATGGCGTGACCAAGTGTATGACCAAAATTGAGCGTTTTGCGCACGTTTTTTTCAAACGGGTCTTGGGTTACAATCTTGGTTTTTATGTCAATCGATTCCCAAATCAATTTACCTAAAATTGAAATATCAAATTGAGATAAATCTTCAAAATAGGACCAATATTTTTCACCATCAATGATGCCGTGTTTCAGCATTTCAGCCAAACCGCTTTTCATTTCTCTAGGTGAAAGCGTTGCTAAAAAAGAAGGATCGACCATCACCATTTCTGGCAATTTCACGACCCCGATTTGGTTTTTTAGATTACCTAAATCAATGCCATTTTTCCCACCAATAGCAGCATCTACCATTCCTAAAAGTGAAGTAGGAGCGTGAATAAAATCGATTCCTCGTTGATACGTTGAGGCTACAAATCCACCTAAATCGGTAACTACACCACCGCCTAAATTGATAAATAGACTTTGCCGATCGGCTCCAAAATCTGATAAAGTTGCCCAAAGATGTTCTACCGTACTTAAGTTTTTGTTTTCCTCACCAGCCGGCATCTCTAAAATTTCAATTGTGGCAGTAGTTTCAATTTCTTGCAAAAATTGTGTTAAGCAACACCGATGCGTTTCGCTATCTACCAGAACAAAAACCTTAGCTGGTTTTTTCTGCTTGAGGTAACGGTTGATTTGAAGATAGGCGTTTTCGCCATAATGAATGTAAGTATCTTTTAACCCGATCGATTTCATAAGTAAAAATGTGTGTTAATATTGCAAAAATAAGCCAAATGCATCAGGGAAAATAACGGCTCAATTAATATATTTGGAGTCTAATTTTTTGACGATGATTGACACTAAAATTTTCAACAATACAAAGGACGCTTTTGTATTAAAATCTGATGACGACTTAAAGCGATCAGTATTTATTTTTAAGTTGATGAGTATCCCGCTTTTGGTTCCCGTACTTACTTTTTTTACCAATTTGGCTTTAAAATTGCGTTTGCCAGTAGAATGGATAATCAGGAAAACCATTTTCGAACAATTTTGTGGAGGTGAGACACAAAAAGAATGCATACCGTTGATTAAATTAATGTACACCAAAAATGTTTATGCTGTTTTGGATTATTCTGTTGAAGGAAAAGAAACCGAAAAAGAGTTAGATAAAACCACAGAGACAAAAATTGCAATCATCAAATTTGCTGCACAAGTAGACGAAATTCCTTTTGCAGTAGCTAAACCTACTGGTTTAGGTAGATTTGAAATCTGGCAAAAAGTAACCGAAAATAAAGTTTTGTCTGCTGCCGAAGAAAAAGAATGGCAGCGCGTTAAAGAACGTTTCGAGGAAGTTTGTCAAGCAGCTTATGACCATAATACCAAACTCCTTATCGATGCCGAAGAATCTTGGATGCAAGATGCGGCAGATGATTTGTGCGAAGAAATGATGCAGAAATTCAATAAAGAAAAAGCAATTATTTTTAATACTTTACAATGTTATCGTTGGGATCGTCTTGCTTATGTCAAGGAAATGCACGAAAGAGCTCAAAGTGGAAACTATAAACTTGGGTTCAAAATTGTTCGTGGCGCGTATATGGAAAAAGAAAATCGTCGCGCAAAACGCAAAGGTTATCCAACTCCAATTTGTGAAAATAAAGAGGCAACCGATGTTAATTTTAACGCCGTAATGACTTACTCACTCGATAATGTTGATGATATTGAAATGTTTATCGGAACGCATAATGAGGTAAGCAGCTATATGGCACTTCAACTTATGGGACAAAAAGGAATCGATAAAGACGATGAACGAATTTGGTTCGGTCAATTATACGGTATGAGCGATCATATTACCTATAATATCGGAAAAGAAAAGTTCAATTCAATAAAATTATTGCCTTTTGGACCGATTCGAAATGTGGTTCCCTATCTAATTCGTCGTGCCGAAGAAAATTCTTCAGTGCAAGGTGAAGCAGGGCGTGAGCTAGCTTTACTGCTTGAAGAAAAAAGCCGTCGTGATGGTCAGTTTGTAAAACGTGTAGAATAATGACGAAAAATCAGTTAACAAATGACGAATTTAATCCGTATTACGAAGCTTACTTAAAACTTGTTGCTGCTGATGTAGAAATCATAAATGGGTTAACAAGCGATTTAAATCAAACAAGTGCTTTTTTTGAATCGATTCCGGTTGAAAAGATTCATTATCAATATGAAGAAGGAAAATGGACGCCAAAAGAAATACTTCAGCATCTAGTAGATACTGAGCGGATTTTTGCCTACCGAGCACTTCGAGTTGCTCGATTTGACACGACTGATTTGCCAGGTTTTGATGAAAATAAATATGTTGCTACTTCAATTGCAAACCTCAAAAGTTTAGATCAACTCTTAGACGAATTTATTTCTGTTAGAAAAGCTAGTATCGGTTTGTATAAAGGTTTTAATGAAGAAATGCTACTGCAAATAGGCCAAGCCGATCAATCGCCGATTTCTGTTCGCGCAATTGCGTTTATTTTAATCGGTCATAGTATTCATCATCAAAATGTGATTAAGTCGAGGTATCTATAAAAAGTTTAAAAATCAGGATTCTTTACGATACTCATTTCAGTTTTTGTTCTTGGATGCGTAAAAGTGATTTTTTCTGCGTGCAGGTGAAGTCTATTGGCTTTTTTGCCATATAAATCATCGCCAAGAATAGGTGTGTTGAGCCCTTTTTTATGAGCTGCGTGCACCCTTAATTGATGTGTGCGACCGCTAATCGGGTAAAAATGTACCCGAGTTGTGGTTTCCGTTTTATCGATAAGCTTCCATTTTGTAAGCGCAGGTTTTCCGTACTCATAACAAACCATTTGCTGCGGCCTATTGTCTAAATCTACCCGTAGCGGCAAATCAATTTTTCCTTCGTTGCCGTCAATTTTTCCAGCAAGCAAAGCAACATAACGCTTTTTGACTTGATGTTGAATAAATTGTGCTTGCAGTTTTTTGTGAATTTTTTCTGTTTTTGCAATGAGTAAAAGTCCAGAAGTAGACATATCTAATCGATGAACAACTAGCGGACCACTAGCCTGAGGATAGAGTTTCTTCACGCGTTCGTAAACCGAATCGCTTATGTTTTTCCCTGGAACAGATAAAAATTCTGCCGGTTTATTGATGACCGCCAATACATCATCTTCATAAACAATTTCGATGTCCTTTCCTTCTGCGGGGTTTTTTAACAACGGGTTTTCTTCCACCGCTAAGCCTTTTAGCATGTGTCCTAAAATAGGTTCGCATTTGCTTCTGCAAGCCGGATAAAATTCACCGTGTTTTCGCACGCGACCTTCAGGCGATTTTCCCCACCAAAACTCAGCCATAGCAATTGGTTTTAACTTGTTTTGAAACGCATATTGCAATAGTTTTGGAGCGGCACATTCACCAGCACCAGCAGGCGGATTTTCATCAAAAATTTCGCTGATGTTTTTGTACTCATCTTTCGCATTTAAAAACCGATAATGTTGAAAGATTTTTTGTTGCAAAGCAGCCGATTTTTCCTTCCGTAGAGCTTTCAATTCGCTGATTTTAGCTTCGTAGACTCCTATTCTGCTTTTAGTTAAATTAAGTTGATATTGCCAGTATTTTTTCATTTTTTTTAAATGGATACTGCTAGATTTGCTTAATTCACTCAACTCTTTATTGAATTGATTATAATCAGATTCACTTAGTTTTTTTTTAGCCTGAATGCGTTGCGCATCTCTTTCTTTTTTCCCGTTTTTTATGCTGTTTTTTTGTTGATTAATCTCATCTTCTGATTGCTTGCGTTGGTGATTAAACGTTTCTTTTAGAGAACGATATGAAGTTTGGTTTTCTAATTTTTGAATCTTAGCATTAATTTGATTTAAAACTGCTTCTTCTTGCTTATAGAATCCATCCAAATCTAATAAATCAAACACCGGAGGAACAAAATAGCGAAAATGATTACTATCGGCTAATTTGCCAGAAAAAGCCGCCAAAAACCCCAACTGATTTGCTTGATTTTTGACTACTAAAACGCCAAACATTTTACCCATCCCTGAACTTGTTTTTCCATTGTCATCCAGCCCAAAAGGATGTTTCCACTCATTTTGAGAAATCAAATAATCTTTCAGCTGATTAGCCGCCTGAACAGCTAAGTCGTGTGGTTCATAGAAAAAAGGAAAAGTAAATTTCTGCGGTAACTCATTTTGCTGATCATCGAGTTCCAAAGGGTGAAAATGTTGCATTCAAAAAATGATTTAGCGCAAAAGTAAAACGAATAATTGAATCTATAGTATTTTGAATACAAGAAGCTTACAGGTTTGTAGAAATAATACTACAATATATGTAATTGTATGAAAATCAGTTTTTTGTGAAATTTACAAAATGTTAATGTAGAAACCATTCTACAAGTATTTTTCGGTAGCAAACAGGCTTGGAGGTTATTTTTGTAACAAAATGTAAAACTATGAAAACCAAGCTTTTTTATTCAATAATGATGATTTTTGGCTTAGCTATTTCCAGTTATGGACAAGATTGTGATTGTGATACTACGATACAATCATCTGGAAATTATACGATCGGCACCCATGACACAGCCTGTATTGAGGGGGACTTTGTTTTTACGGGAACAATTACTTTAAAAAATGGAGCGACCTTGTGTGTAGGTGAAGGTGTTGTTTTAGATATTTCAGATGTTCAATCTCAGGGTAATAATACTAATGAATCGAGAAAGATAATAAACAATGGAACTGTGATAGGTGAGGTTGGTGATATACCTGTAACCGGTGGAAGCGGTAATCACGAAACAAATGCTATTGTCTGGCTTGGAAGTAATAACCAAAATTGGACTGATGCTAACAACTGGTCTAGTGATGTTGTTCCTGGTGAAAATGATGCTATTGTTATTCCTGCTGGTTTAAGTAATTACCCAAGACTACCTAATAATTCTGCTGTAGAAGTGGGTTTAATAAATTTAAAAGAAAATGCTTTTATTGATTTAAATGGAGAAGCACTAGTTGTTAACGGTGGTATTACTGGTGGCGGAATGATAAAATCTAGCCGCGAGTCTTCTTTAACGCTTAATGATGATTCAGAGTTGTTTTTTAATCAGCAAGATAATGAGATTGGAAACTTGACGATTAATTCAGGAACAATTAATTTAAATAATGAATTGAGTCTATTTGATGTTTTGTCGGTTAATGGTGGCGTGTTGAACTCCAATGATAACTTAACTTTAGAATGTCGTTTTGAAAACCCGAACCCTAATAAAGATAATTACACAACTGCTCAAGTTGGAGAATTATTAGGAGAGATTAATGGTTTGGTAACCGTAGAGCAATGTTATTCTGGGCGAAGAGCTTTTAGATACTTAACTTCTTCTGTCAATACAGCAACTTCTATTCGTGAAAACTGGCAAGAAAATCCAGAAAGTTATGATGAGGACCCAAATCCGGGTTATGGAACACATATTACGGGTGTTGGTAGTGTTGGTTCAGCTGCAAATTTAGATGGTCTAAATGGATTTGACTGGCAACCTTCAGGAAATCCATCAATGTTTGAATTTAACCACAGTAGCCAAAGTTGGTATGCAACAGATAACACAAACGATACAAACCTTGAAGTAGGAAAACCCTTTCGTTTAATGATTAGAGGAAATAGAAGTATTGATGTTACTTCTAATAATACGCCGCCACAGCAAACTATTCTTCGTGCAACTGGAACACTTCACAAAGGCAATTATGCTATCACGATAGATGCAGAAGATATTGAAGCAGGAGAACATATTTTCTTTGCAAATCCATATCAAACCAATGTGAATCTAAACGCTGTTTTGGATGATTCTTCAGAAGGAATTCAACCTTTCTTTTATATTTGGGACCCTACTTTGGCAGAACGCGGTGCCTATTCTGTGATTGATTTAAATGAGAGTTCCGCTTCACCCGAAGATTCAGATATATCACAGTATATCATGCCGCAACAAGCTGGTTTTTTTGTTGTAAATGAAAATGGTGCAGAAAACGGTATTACGATTAATTTTAGCGAATCTCATAAAGTAGTTAATCCAGATCAAAATGAGGTTTTAAGTCAGGAGCAATCAAATGCTAGTGTTATTAGCTTGCTGATGTACGACCAAGAGCAAGAACTTGCTGCGGGAGAAGAATTAAAATCACGAGACGGTATCGTTATTCAGTTTGATGAGAATGGAATTAATGAAATAGATGATGAAGACGCTTATAAAAGTGATAACCTAGACGAAAACCTGGCAAGAATGCACGGCTCAAAACTATTAACAATTGAGCGTAGAGCAATGCCACAAGACGGTGAGAATCTTCAACTTTTTACGAATAAATACAGAGGAGAAAATTACGTTTTTAAAATCAATGTAGACAACTTGCCTACTTATACGGTTTATTTAAAAGATAATTATACCAATGAATTGATTGAATTATCACAAGGAGAAAACATTGTAGAATTCAATATAGATTCATCGATAAACACAAGTGTTGCTTTCAATCGTTTTGAAATTCAGTTTGAAGAAGTACCGATGAGTGTTTCCGAAGTAGAAGATGCTTCGGTAAGCTTGTATCCAAATCCAGTAGCTGGAAGCACAGCAAGCCTTCAACTATCATCAGATTTAAGAGGAGAGGAATTAACGGTGGCTATTTATAACACACTAGGAAATCGAGTTTATACAAAATCTAATATTCAATCTACGGCAAGCAAAATAGATTTAAATAATCTTAATTTTTCAGCAGGCGTTTATATCGTAAAAGTATCGACTAACGCCGGTAAACAATTTACAACTAAGTTGATTAAGAAGTAAATACAATTTATAGTTTTACGTTTCATTGTTAAACCGCTTCAAAGTAACTTTATTTTGAAGCGGTTTTGTTTTCTGAAGTCATTCTGAACTAATAATTTCTAGCAAAAAACTCTTTTTTTGTTGTGGAGTGTAATAAAATTCTAATGTGAAATGATAAGGAGTCTGTAACCAAATCACTTAAAATAAGATCAGTTTTAAGTGAACTAAGATTGACAAAGTTTATTGTGGATTGAATGTAATGCAGAAACAACCAAATTAGTCATAAAAAAAGCCGTGTTCAAATTGATTTTGACACGACTTTGTATAAATGGGTATTTTTGAAGAAAAGTATTTTTTTACTAGAAAAACCAGATAGCTAAAATTAGAACTTTTTCATTTGCTGTTTCATCATTCTAATTTGATCTTTCAGCATACCGTGTTTGTCTAAATCTTTAGCTTCTTTTAGCAGCTTTTGTGCTTCTCTTTTTCTTCTTTTTGTCATCGCAATTCCAGCTAAATTCATTTTTGCCATCGCTAAATCTTGGCTCATCGAAAGGCCAAGTTCGATAGCTTTTTTGAAGTACTTTTCGGCTTTGTTCATATTGTTTTGCGCCAACATCAAACCGTGTAAATAATTGTAGTAACCCTGCTGTTTTTTAACCAATGCAGAGCTTGGATTGTTGATTTTATCAAGCCATTTTTTTGCGCCTTCAAAATCTTGCTTTCGTAATTTCCAGAAAGCTAAGAGAATCATTTCATTTTTAAAATATAATAAAATGAAGATACCAGAAAACAAAATCAATGAAATACCGTTTCCAATATTACTCTCAATAAATTGGTAAACACCAAAAGCTATGATTAAGGCAGCAATAATTAATTTAAAATTCTTATTGAACATTTGTAAATGAATTTAAGCGAGCTGCAAACTTACAAAATCTAAACAAAAAAAGTAGTGTTGAATGTTGCATATTAAAAACAAATCGTATATTTGCACGCAATAAAATTTTGAAAAGAACTAGAACGAATTAAAGATACATTGAAATGAAAAGAACCTTTCAACCTTCGAAAAGAAAACGTAAAAATAAACACGGATTTAGAGAGCGTATGGCGTCTGCAAACGGTCGTAAAGTTTTAGCTAAGAGAAGAGCTAAAGGTAGAAAGAAGCTTAGCGTATCTTCCGAGAGAAGTTTAAGAAGACGATAAAATGATTTATTTATTATCATAAAACAAAGGTGTTGCTTTTAGTAGTAACACCTTTTTTTATACTTACTAAAATAACCACCCAAAAACATCCCTGTTTATGCCTAAAAATAATCAGTTAAAAAGCATTTTAATCATAGGTTCTGGGCCTATTGTAATTGGTCAAGCCTGCGAATTTGACTATGCTGGATCGCAGTCACTTCGCTCTTTAAGAGAAGACGGAATTGAAACAATTTTGATCAATTCGAATCCAGCAACTATCATGACCGATCCGTCAATGGCAGATCATGTTTACCTAAAACCATTGACCACAAAATCAATTATTGAAATTTTAAAAGAGCATCCTCAAATTGATGCGGTTCTTCCAACTATGGGAGGGCAAACTGCCTTAAATCTCTGTATAGAAGCTGATGATAAAGGAATTTGGGAAGATTTTGGTGTGAAGATTATCGGCGTTGATATCGATGCTATCAATATTACCGAAGACCGTGAAAAGTTTAGGCTATTGATGGAGAAAATCGGTATTCCAGTAGCGCCTTCAAAAACAGTTACCTCTTTCCTTCAAGGTAAAGAAGTTGCGCAAGAATTTGGATTCCCGCTTGTTATTCGCGCTTCGTTTACATTGGGTGGTACAGGAGCTTCTTTTGTACATTCTGAAGATGAATTTGACGATCTCTTAACTCGAGGTCTAGAGGCTTCACCAATTCATGAAGTTTTAATTGATAAAGCTTTGCTGGGCTGGAAAGAATTTGAACTAGAACTATTACGTGATGCCAACGATAATGTTGCCATCATTTGTAGTATTGAAAATATGGATCCGATGGGAATCCATACCGGAGATTCGATTACTGTCGCACCTGCCATGACGCTTAGCGATCGCACTTATCAAAAAATGCGAGACATGGCCATCAAAATGATGCGTAGCATAGGTGATTTTGCTGGCGGTTGTAATGTTCAATTTGCGGTAAGTCCAGATGATCAAGAAGATATTATTGCCATAGAAATCAATCCGCGTGTGTCGCGTTCTTCGGCTTTAGCTTCTAAAGCTACCGGTTATCCTATTGCTAAAATTGCTAGTAAATTGGCATTGGGTTATCACCTTGATGAATTAGATAACCAAATTACACAAACCACTTCTGCTTATTTTGAACCTAGTTTAGACTATGTTATCGTTAAAATTCCTCGTTGGAATTTTGATAAATTTGAAGGCTCAGACCGTACTTTAGGACTGCAAATGAAATCCGTGGGTGAAGTAATGGGGATTGGAAGATCTTTTCAGGAAGCCTTGCATAAAGCAACTCAATCCTTAGAAATTAAGCGAAATGGACTAGGAGCAGATGGTAAAGGTTACACCGATTACGATCAGATTATTAGTAAATTAACCTATGCAAGTTGGGATCGTGTTTTTGTAATTTATGATGCTATTCAGATGGGAATTCCATTGAGTAGAATTCATGAAATCACTAAAATTGATATGTGGTTCTTGAAACAGTACGAAGAACTTCATTATTTAGAAAAAGAAATTTCGACCTTTAAAATTGACACCCTAGATAAAGAATTGTTGCTAGAAGCCAAACAAAAAGGATTTGCCGATAGACAAATAGCGCACATGCTCGATTGTTTAGAAAGTGAAGTGTATAAGAAAAGAGAAGAACTCAATATCAATCGAGTTTACAAATTAGTTGACACCTGTGCTGCCGAATTTGAAGCAAAAACTCCGTATTACTACTCTACTTTTGAAGCGAGTTATACCACAGCCGATGGAAAAGAGCAAGTTAGAAACGAAAGTGTCGTCACCGATAAAAAGAAAATTGTTGTTTTAGGTTCTGGTCCAAACCGAATTGGTCAAGGAATTGAATTTGATTACTGTTGTGTGCATGGTGTTTTAGCTGCAGCTGAATGTGGCTACGAAACCATTATGATTAACTGTAACCCAGAAACTGTTTCAACAGATTTCGATACCGCCGATAAATTGTATTTTGAACCTGTTTTTTGGGAACATATTTACGATATTATCCGACACGAAAACCCAGAAGGTGTTATTGTACAACTCGGTGGACAGACCGCACTAAAATTAGCTGAAAAGCTTAGTCGCTACGGCATCAAAATTTTAGGAACAAGTTACGAATCTTTAGATTTAGCAGAAGATAGAGGTAGTTTTTCTAAGCTTTTAAAAGAAAATGATATTCCTTATCCAGATTTTGGTGTAGCCGAAACAGCTGAAGAAGCTTTAAACCTCGCTGATGAATTAGATTTTCCAATTTTGGTGAGACCTTCTTATGTTTTAGGCGGCCAGGGAATGAAAATCGTTATCAATAAAAAAGATTTAGAAGCACATGTGGTTGATTTATTACGTAAAATACCGAATAATAAATTGCTGCTTGATCATTATTTAGACGGCGCTATTGAAGCCGAAGCCGATGCGATTTGCGATGGCGAAAATGTCTATATACTTGGTATTATGGAACATATTGAGCCGTGTGGTGTGCATTCTGGAGACTCAAACGCTACTTTACCACCATTCAATTTAGGTGATTTAGTTATTCAACAAATTAAAGATCATACCAAGAAAATTGCATTAGCACTTAATACAGTAGGCTTAATCAATATTCAATTTGCGGTAAAAGATGATCAGGTTTATATTATTGAAGCCAATCCTCGTGCCTCAAGAACAGTTCCGTTTATTGCAAAAGCTTACGGTGAACCATACGTGAATTATGCCACCAAAGTTATGCTGGGTGAAAAGAAATTAACCGATTTTGATTTTAACCCACAATTAGAAGGCTACGCAATTAAACAACCGGTATTTTCTTTTGATAAATTCCATAATGTAAACAAACAACTCGGCCCAGAAATGAAAAGTACTGGAGAGAGTATTTTGTTTATAGATGATTTAAAAGATGACCAGTTTTACGATTTATACACGCGTAGAAAAATGTACCTTACAAAATAAACTTGGTTTATAAATTATAAATCGCCTAAAAACTGATGTATTTATTAGTTCTTTAGGCGATTTTTTTGTCTTCAACCAAACTAATTTTTAGCGAAACACATAGGTTTTTTCATTGGCGTTTGGCGATTTGAATGTAATTCGTAGTGGCTCTCTTTCTGGTTTACTTGCAATAATTTTTTCCACTTCCTTGATGTCAGAAACGCTTTTCTCATTAATTTCCGTAATCAAAATTCCGTTTAAATTTTCAGCAACTAATCGATTGGATAGCACACGATTTATTTTCACGCCCTTGTCAACTTTAAATCGCTTTAAATCTTCTTTGCTAGCGTTGGTCACTTCAATGCCAACTTCTTCAATTTTATAAACTTCAAAAATACTTAATTCTATTTCGGTGGTTTTTTTATTTCCGTTACGCAAGTAAACAACTTCTACCATTTCGCCAGGATTTTTGGTATTAATGTATCCCACTAAATCAGCATACTTTCTAATTTTGATACCATCAATTTCGGTAATTATGTCCCCTTTTTTTAGTCCAGCAACATCAGCTCCTGCATTTTTATCTACATCAGCTATATAAAAACCTTGGCTAGTTGTTGTGTTTAGTTTTTCTTTATTTTCAGCATTAATATCAGTTCCTCTTACTCCTAAAACCGCTTTTCTAACATTTCCAAATTCAATTAAATCTTCAACAATTTTTTTAGCATTATTGCTCGGAATTGCAAAAGAATAACCGATAAATGAGCCAGTTTGAGAAGTTATGGCAGTATTAATTCCTATTAAATCGCCGTTGGTGTTCACCAATGCACCACCGCTGTTTCCAGGATTTACAGCTGCATCGGTTTGTATAAACGATTGAAACATTCGATCTGAAGCGTTTAGGTCCCGACTTTTGGCACTTATAATTCCTGCTGTAACGGTAGAAGTCAGGTTAAATGGATTTCCAATTGCCAAAACCCATTCGCCAACTTTAGCTTGATTAGAATCTGCAAACGCTAAATAAGGTAAGTCCTCTTGATCAATTTTTAGTAAAGCGATGTCATTTTCTGGCGCGCTACCTACTAATTCTGCTTGATAAGTTTGATTGTTATTCAGTGTAATTTCAATTTCAGAAGCACCTTTTATAACATGAAAATTGGTGATAATATATCCGTCGGGACTTATTATTACACCCGAGCCAAGTCCTTGTATAGCTTTGCGAGTAGGGCCACCACCATAATAATATTCCAGCAAACTACGAGGTTGGCGTGCGATGGTTACATTTTTGACGTGCACTACGGCATCAATACTTTTGTCAACTGCCTCAGAAAAATCAATTGCAGCTTTTGCAGTTGAACTGAATGAGCTTGTGTGGTAATTTGTAGGTTGAATTATATCAGTAGTTGCAGTTGTGTTATACGATTGTGTTGGATTTTCTTGATTCAATTTGTAAAAATGAAGTCCTAGTAAAGTAAACGAACTTGCAAAAATTCCTACTAAAATAAACCCGATATACTTTTTCATAATCCTAAGTTTTTATTCAAAATTATTCTGAATTTACTTTTCTATTTTTTGATTTAACTCGTTTTTAACCTTACTTATTCTTAGTACAAAAACCTTATATTTGCTCACAGAAATATCAACTGAATGCAACTAAAATTCTATAAATATCAAGGAGCTGGAAACGATTTTGTACTAATCGACAACCGAAAAAACACATTCAAAAAAGATACCAAAACAATTTCTTTTTTATGCAACCGTCGTTTTGGCATTGGTGCAGATGGCTTGATTTTGCTAGAAAAAGATGAGCGCTCATCGGTTGATTTTAAAATGATTTACTATAATTCTGATGGAAATGAAAGTACGATGTGTGGAAATGGCGGACGTTGTATTGTTGCTTTTGCTCAACATTTGGGAATTATTTCAGCACAAACTACTTTTTCAGCGATCGACGGATTGCATCAAGCTAGTATAAATTTGTATGGCGAAGTTCGTTTGCAAATGCAGAATGTTTCAGAAATTAAAATCTATCAAGACCATTCATTTTTTTTAGACACGGGTTCCCCACATCATGTTGAATTTGTTGCTGCAGTAAACGATGTAGATGTTTTTCAAAAAGGAAAAAGCATACGCGAAAGTCAACTTTATGGAAAAGCTGGAACAAATGTAAATTTTGCTGAAATCAAGGAGAATTCAATACGAATTCGAACCTACGAACGCGGCGTAGAAAATGAAACTTTAGCCTGCGGAACAGGTGTAACAGCGGTTGCTATTGCTGCCCATAAAAGCGGTAAACTAAAAAATAACGAAATTCCAGTACAGGCAAAAGGAGGTGACTTAAAAGTTGATTTTAAGGTAAATTCTGAAACCCATTCCTACGAAAATATTTTTTTAACAGGGCCTGCAAAAATGGCTTTCAAAGGCGATATTTTATGCTAAAGTTAACTGGAAATAAAATCAAATTAAGAGCACTCGAGCCCAAAGATTTACCTTTTTTAGCCGATGTCGAAAACGATGAAAGTTATTGGGATGTTAGCAGCACTTTGTCACCCTTTGCCGAATATACATTAGCAAAATATATTGAAGAATCGCATCAAGATATTTTTGAAGCCAAACAATTGCGCTTGGTAATTTCACTTTTAGATGGCACTGCAATTGGTTTTATCGATTTATTTGATTTTGATCCGTTGCATAAAAGAGCAGGCGTGGGAATTGTACTAATCAAAAATTACAGAGGACAAGGTAAAGCAAAAGAAAGTTTGCTGCTACTGTCTAATTATGCCTTTACACATTTAGGGATGCATCAATTGTATGCCAGTGTTTTAGAAGAAAATCAATCGAGTTTGAAATTATTTCAAAAAGTTGGATTTGAAGTTGTTGGACTTAAAAAAGATTGGCATTTTAGCAATGGTGTTTATAAAAATGAATATTTACTTCAAAAAATAAATCATGTACATTAAAAAAATTTTAGTCGCCGTTTTATTAATTGGTTTAGTGGCAATGGCAGGCTTTAGCTATTATGTTTACAAAGCTGTTATGGGGCCAAATACACAGTTTTCTGAAAGCGAAAAAGAGTTGTTTATTTCATCAGATGATACTTATCAAGAAGTATTTCAAAGCCTTCAACCTTATCTAAAAAATACGGATATGTTTCATCGTGTTGCCGAAAAAAAAGGATACACGACAAACATAAAACCAGGGCGTTACATTATAAAACGCGATATGAGCAATAACGATATTATCAACACCTTGCGTTCTCAAAATAAGCCCGTACGAATTACGTTCAACAACCAAGATCATCCGCAATTATTAGCTGAACGAATTTCAAAGCAAATTGAAGCGGATAGTCTTTCGTTGATAAATGCAATTACCGATACTGCTTTTTTAGAAAAAAACAATATTGAAAAAGCAGAAGCAATGAGTCTGTATATTCCAAATTCTTATGAAATGTACTGGAACACTTCAGCAGAAGAATTTAGAAAAAAAATGTACCAAGAGTTTCAGAAATTTTGGAATGAGGAGCGTCGTGCCAAAGCTGAAAAATTGAATTTAACACCACAAGAAGTATCAACTTTAGCTTCTATTGTGCAAAAAGAAACCAGTATGGTAGATGAGCGTCCTCGCGTGGCTGGAGTTTACATCAACCGCTTACGAAAAGGTATGAAGTTGCAAGCCGACCCGACAGTAATTTACGGTTTAAAAGAAAAATTAGGCAATCACGATACGGTTATTAAACGTGTATTGAATAAAGATTTAGTAATCGATTCTCCTTATAACACTTACAAATACGCAGGTTTGCCACCTGGGCAAATTGCAATGCCAGATATTTCTGCAATCGAAGCAGTTTTAAATTTTGAGGAGCACGATTACTTGTTTTTTGTAGCAGATTTGGAAAATCCTGGCTACCATAAATTTGCTAGAACTTTGCGGGAACACACCAATTTTGCGAATCAATATCGCCAGTGGATGAACAAACAAAAAGTTTATCGTTAAGAATTTTCTGCTGCAATTTGTTGAATAATAGTTCTGTTTACCACGTGTTTTCCTTCAAATGGAATAATATTCAGATTATTAGGAAATAAGGCGTTGGCCTTTTCAAGCTGATATTCAAGTTTTTCTGAAGTTAAATATTCATCTTTTATCCCATAAATCAAATGAGTTTTTAAGTTTTGATGAAATTCAAAATCTTTAGGATTCAATTCTTTTGGAATGCTACCAGAGTGAATAACCAAATCATTGCAGACTATTTTTCGGCTTGCCATCCAACGCATAGCAACAGAAACTCCTTGCGAGTAACCGAACAAAATCAGTCGTTTGTTTTTGAAATCTTCATTGGCAAAAACTGCATCTAAATAACGAAGTATATTTTCGGTTTCTGCTATTGTTTTTTCCTTGGTAAGCCAAGAAGCGCCTACATATTTAAAGTCATTTCCTTGATAATATTTTGAAGGTGCTTGAGGACAAATTACATAGTTTTTTGTAGCGTCTAGGTGATTAAAATACCGAATGAAATACCGACTTAAATAGCCTAATCCGTGACAAGCAATCCATATATTTTCTGTTTTATCGGTGTTATTATTTAGGCTAGAATATGAATTTGAAGCAGTATAAGAAACTCGTTTTTCTTGCGTAGGCATTGCGTTGTGTTTTGTATTTTTACTCGTGCAAAGAAACACATTTTATGAATCAGAAGAAAGCCGAAATACTCGAGCGTTGCAATAGTTTTGTACCGAATACTTTAATGGAAACACTTTCAATTTCTTACACCGATGTTGGCGATGATTTTTTAGTGGCAAAAATGCCTGTAACTTCAAAAGTGCATCAACCTGATGGAGTATTGCACGGCGGCGCAATGGTTGCTCTAGCCGAAAGTGTTGGTAGTGCAGCCTGTTTTATTTTCCTTAATACCGAAGATTTTTTTGTTCGTGGACTTGAAATTTCTGCCAACCACATAAAAAGTATAGCTTCAGGAGATGTCTTTGCCATAGCTACTTTTATACATAAAGGTAAAACAACGCAGGTATGGGATATCAAAATTACCGATAGCCAAGAACAACTGATTTCTGCTTGTAAATTAACCACCATTGCGTTACCCAAAAACAACTAAAAATGGAAGCTGCTTTTTTTGAACGTGTTATCTCTCATATAGAAAACAAACTTCCATTGGTGATTTACAATCAACCAGAAAGCAATTCGCTACAAGCATTTTTTCAGGAAAATGATGAAGTTTATTCAGTTGACTTTAATCAAAAAGGATTTGTTTTTTCAGCTTTTGATGCCGACAAAAAATCGGTTTTTATACCTGATGAATTTGCCGATTATCAAGAAGTGATTTTAAACCAACAATCGGCAGCGTTTTTTCAGCAACCAGAAATTGCAAATCAAGCTTTTTCTATTGCCAAAGAAGAATACATTCAACAGATTGATGATTTGGTAGCTACGCTAAAAACGACTTCTATTAAGAAAGTAGTTTTTTCTAGACCGATAAAAATTCCTGCGACCTTAAGTATAAATGAACAATTATACATTTTCAATAATTTATTGAAAACCTATAAAGATGCAATGGTATATTTTTGGCATCATCCTAAAATCGGTACTTGGCTAGGTGCAACACCAGAGCGATTGCTTTCTACAGAACGAAATCGCCTAAAAACAATGGCGCTTGCTGGAACAAAAGTAGCAGCTTCTGCCGATGCAGTAATTTGGGGAGAAAAAGAAAAAGAAGAACAACAAATTGTTGTTGATTCTATTCTTGCATCGCTAGCCGGAAAAACTTCTCAGCTTAAATTAGCTGAGACAAAAACCAAACAGGCAGGAAAATTATTTCACTTGCATACAGAAATTCAAGCAACTTTTAATCCAGATGATTTACAAGAAATTGTAGAAAGCTTGCACCCAACTCCAGCTGTTGGTGGGCTTCCCAAACAAGCTGCTATCGATTATATTTTGTCACACGAAATCTATGATCGAAAATTTTACACTGGTTTTTTGGGTGAAATAAATGTACCGCATGTAAAAATGCGAGCCAAAACCAGAAGAAATCAAGAGGTTTCAGCTTTGCAAGCTTTTGTTCCACAAACCAATCTATACGTCAATTTAAGGTGTATGGAATATACGGACCAGCAATTGATTATTTATGTCGGTGGAGGAATTACAGCTGAAAGTAAAGCAGAGGAGGAGTGGGAAGAAACTGAAAACAAGTCTCAAACCATGTTAAATGTACTTTAATATGAACTGTCAATATTACTTTAATTAGCGGTCAATGCTTAATTTTGTTGTATGAATCAAATTATATCGGCCATACCTTTGGCACAAACCATCGTAGAATCTTTAGCACGTTTACAAATTCAGCATGTGGTTATTTCACCGGGTTCTAGAAATGCACCATTAACAATGAGTTTTACGAATCATCCGTCTATAAAAACATATAGCATTGTAGACGAACGAGTAGCTGGTTTTTTTGCTATGGGAATGGCTCAACAGCTGCAGCAACCTGTGACGGTAGTTTGCACATCGGGTTCTGCTTTGCTTAATTATTATCCAGCCGTTGCTGAAGCTTTTTATAGCGATATTCCTTTGCTGATTATTAGCGCCGATCGACCTAAACATTTAATCGATGTTGGCGATGGACAAACCATTCGTCAGGAAAATGTGCTACAAAACCACGTTTTGTATTCGGCTTGTTTGAAAGAAGATGTACGCGATAAAAGCAATAAAACAGTTCAAAAAAAGAATGAAAAAGAATTGAGTAAAGCGCTGGCAGCTTGTTTGTATCAAAATGGACCAGTGCATATCAATGCACCTTTTGATGAGCCATTATATGAACAGTCAACAGCCTTAAATGTGAATTTAGATTTTTTAGCTGAAATTGTTCCGCCTGACTTTCCAGATTTTAAAAGCGATAACTTTATTGAAGATTGGAATTCAGCCAAAAAGAAAATGATTCTAGTTGGCGTTAATCAACCCAATCAACTTTCTGAAAAGGTGATAAATTTGTTGGCGAAAGATCCTTCAGTTTTGGTGTTAACAGAATCAACTTCTAACCTAAGGCATCAAGATTTTGTTGCCAGCATTGATGGAGTTGTTGCACCGATCGAAAAATTAAAAGACAAACAGCAATGGCTTGAAAAATTTGCGCCCGATATGCTAATTAGCTTTGGCGGAATGGTAGTTTCAAAAAAAATAAAAGCAATTTTACGGCAATTTAGTCCACAAAAACATTATCATATTGATGCTAAAAAAGTTTACGATACATTTTTTTGTTTAACGAGTCATATTCAAACAAAACCCAATGTTTTTTTTGAATATATTTTTGATTCTTTAGAAATTGTTGCGAGTGAATATCGCGATTTTTGGCTTCAAATCAATCAAAAAAGAAACCAAAGTCGATCGCGTTATTTGAAACAAATTCCATTTTCAGATTTAAAAGTTTTTGAACATATTTTTGATGCCATACCAAGGAATCAACAGATTCAGCTAGGAAATAGTTCTACCATTCGTTACGCCAATTTATTTGATTTTAAAGCAGGTCAAGAAGTTTTTTGCAATAGAGGTACCAGCGGTATTGATGGAAGTACATCGACTGCAATTGGTGCGGCTTTGGCTAATGATAAACCAACGACTTTTATAACGGGCGATTTAAGTTTTTTGTACGATAGCAATGCGTTGTGGAATGCGTACACGCCAAAAAATTTTAAGATGATTATTGTGAATAATCAAGGTGGCGGAATTTTTAGAATTTTGCCTGGCGAAAAAAATAAAACTTACTACAATACCTATTTTGAGACAACTCATCAACTAGATGCAAAGCATTTAGCGAAAATGTATAACTGGAATTATGCTAGCGCTAAGAATGAGAATGATTTGATTGAACAGTTGAAACTATTTTATAATGAAGAAAAATCAGTACCTTCTATTTTAGAAATATTTACTCCAAGAACTGTCAATGATGAAGTTCTGTTAGGTTATTTTCAATTTTTAGCAAGCGATTAAAAACAAAAAAGGCTGTCTTATGACAGCCTTTTTTATAGATTTTGAATAACTGATTAGAACATTAAAGTAATGTCTAGATCAAATTCATCATAAATTGTTTTGTCACCTAAGTTGTCAAAAAAGCTACCAGAACCGTATTTAACGTCATAATTAGTTCTGTCTATTGTTAATTGTGTAGTCGCTTTTCCGTCTTTCAATTTTAAATCAAATGCAATAGGATTAGTTTTCCCTTTGATTGTTAAATCACCAGAAACACCGTAGACATCTCCTTTTTTAGCAACAGTATTGATTTTGAAAGTTGCCATTTTATGTTTCTTTACACCAAAAAAGTCATCAGACTTTAAGTGTCCTTCTAAATCTTTTTTGTTGTCACCTTCAAGATCGGTTACGTTTATAGTCGTCATATCAACTACAAACTCACCACCAACTAGTTCGTCTCCTTCCATTAAGAAATGTCCTTTAGAAAGTTTGACAGTTCCGTTATGCGAACCAGTCAATTTCTCGCCTTCCCATTCGATGTTAGCATCTTTTACTTTTACTTTGGTTTGTGCTTGTGCTGTAAAACTTGCCATAGCTACAAATGCAATTGCTAATACTGAAGCGAATGTGCTTTTTAAAATACTCTTTTTCATGTTACTTGTTTTTAAAATTAATATTGGGTTTAAATTATATTCTAGTAAATAATTCTTTTTTGGGTTTTCTAACCTTTTTGGCCGTTGCTAAACTATCGCTTTCATCTCTGTAACCAACAGTAGCAATTACAGCGGTGGTTAAATTTTTGCTTTTCAGGTCTAAAATTTCATCAAACTGACTTGGGTTAAAACCTTCCATCGGGCACGCATCTATTTTCATACTAGCTGCAGCACCTAAGAAATTCCCCAAAGCAATATAAGCTTGTCTTTTTGCCCAAGCTGTTTTTTCATCAGTAGAATTACTAATAACTGCATTCATAACCATATCTTTCATACCCGATAAGTCTTCTTTTTTCATACCTCTTGTCGTTACGATATTGTCGATATATTTGTCTAGATAAGCTTCATCTATTTTTGTTTGGGCACAAAAAACCAATAAATAAGAAGCATCTAAAATTTGCGGTTGTTCAAATGCAGCGGGATGCAATTTTTTTCTGGTTTCCTTATCTTTAATAACCATAACTTCATAAGGTTGAAGTCCATAAGAAGATGCCGAAAGTTGAATTGCATCTAGCAATTGTTCCATATTTTCTTCTGCTAAAGGTTTTGAAGGATCAAATTTTTTGGTGGCATAACGCCATTTTAAATTTTCTAAATAATTTTGTGTCGCCATAACTATTCTCTTAATTGGTTTAATAATTGATTTAAACTCTCCAACTCTTGGAGATTGAGGTTTTCAGTCAATTGTCTCTCTTTCAAATCAACTGAATGGTTGACTTGGTCGAGAAACTCCATTCCTTTTTCAGTAATACTAATTTCAACTTTACGTTTGTTAGTTTTACAAGGAACTTTTGTGGCTAAATCCTTTTTGATAAGTTTATCAACCAAACGTGTGGTGTTGCTGTTTTTGGCAATCATACGTTCTTGTATGGTCGATAAATTAGCTGGCTTGCCTTTTTGACCTTTTAAAATTCGAAGCACATTGAACTGCTGTGTCGAAATATCAAAAGGTTTCAACACTTCTGTTATTTCATCATTTAGCCAGTTGCCTGTAAACAAAATGTTTAACAACACTCGTTTATGCTCTGGTAAAATCGCTTTGGTTTGTATGTGCTTTTCTATTTCCAATGTTCTTTACATATTTGTAGGTACAAATGTATGATTATTGTAGGTACAAATGTCTTATAGTAAAGTTAATTTTTTATATTTCGATAAATTGATTTGAAAGCGTGTTTGAATTCAAATTTTGTATTTTTGCAACTCAATAGTTTATATAAAACTAAATATTTATTTTTTAAAAAACTAGAAATGAAAAACTTAAGCGTAGAAGAGTGGAAAAATGAGTCAATAGATAATCCTAATGCTGTTATTCTTGATGTAAGAACAAAAGATGAATTTGATGAGGCTTTTATTCCTGACGCCAAATTGATTGATATCCAAAACCCAGCAAATTTTACTTCTTCGGTTGAAGAATTAGATAAGGAAAAAAACTATTATATTTATTGTCGATCGGGTCAGCGAAGTACGATGGCTTGTCAAGTAATGGAAAATATGGGGTTTACGAAGGTGAATAATCTAGATGGTGGAATTTTAGCCTGGGATGGACCAATAGAAACAAAGTAAGTTATGAAACCGATAAACATTTTATGGATACTTGTGTTTTCTGCAATTCTTGGGGCGTGTAATACTGGTAACAAAACCAAAGAATCCGAAAACATCCGATTGATTTCTCCTCAAGAAATGCAAGAGCTATTGGAGCTAGAAAATGTGCAGTTAATCGATGTTCGTTCTGTAGAAGATTTTAGAGAAGCGCATTTAATCAATGCACAAAGTCTGGTTTATGATGACGAGTTTATCGAAAACATCAAGCAACTGGATAAATCAAAACCTGTTGCCGTTTATTGTAGAACTGGCAGAAGAAGCGATACCTGTAGTAAAATACTGGAAGAACAAGGTTTTGAAAAAATCTATCAGTTAGAAGGAGGAATAGAAGAGTGGCAACACCAAAATATGAGTGTAGAGAGCGAATAACTTAAGTTGCTTTAAAATGTATAAAGTCTGTTTTCAATAGTATTATTGGAAACGGACTTTTTTTTGGGAGTTACTTTTAATCAAGTTTGGTAGAATTACTTGACTTATTATAAAAGCTTCTATAAGTATTTGTCTGCAAAAAGAAGTGGTGTTGCAGCTTTTTCCAGTAGCGATTTAACAGCAAAATATTAGAGTTATTGTTGTTTTGTTTTATATGCTGAAATGATTTTGTTAAAAGAATAATTACAGGTTTATATAGTTATTTTTCGATATTGAAAGTAGTGACCTAAATTTTAATGAATAAAAAAACCGTTCTGAATTCAGAACGGTTTATAATAAAATTAGTGTGTGATAATTACTTGTTTAAGAAAGCTTCTTTCTTAGCAATTAACTCTTGCATAGATCTAACTTGTACTGACTGAGGAGATCTACCTTCTCCGCCACCACCTTGTTCAGACTGATCGCTAAAGAACCATTCACCTTCGTAAGAAGCATCTAAAGTTGTGTCACCATTGAAAGTAACATCAGCTTGGTAATTGATGTTTGAAGTTTCTTCTTCTGTTTGAGGGATAACCATATCGCTAATTACAACAGTACCTTCACTAGAATCTTCTGTGATTTCTACATCAACTCCACCTGATCTAAGAGTGTATAACTCAAAGAAATTTGGGTTAATTCCATTTTCACCTGGGAACTGAAGCTCGTCATTATCAGTTAAAGGCATAAGCACATCAACTTCAGAATATTCTGGAGAAGCTTCTAAGTCTTCACCTTCAAAGTTGATTAGAGAGAAATAACCAAATGTTTCAGTTCCTTCACCTCCTGGCTGAACTCCACCCCAAAAAACAAGAAGGAAGTTCTCTGTGTTCATTACGTAATCTGCATCACCACCAGCTGCACCAACAGTAACTTCTACTTCGTTACTTTCTAAGCTTTCATAAACAGCCATAACGCTGTAAGTACCTTCTGCATCAAAAGTGTAGCTAGAACCGTCGATTGGGTCACCATCTACTTCTAAGATAGACATATCAGTTACATCTTCGTCTGTGTTTGTCATAACTGTAAAGTCAACAGAATCACCTGGCTCTACAGAAGTAGAAGAAGCATCTAGCATGATACTAGTTACATCGCCACCGTTGTTGTCTCCGTTGTCATCATCACTACTACAAGAAACTACACCTAAAAGTGCAAGTCCCATTAAACTAAAAAGCAAAAATCCTTTTTTCATAAGTTTTAAATTATTTATTAATTATTTCTTAAGACAAATATAATAATAACTTTTGTAATAAAAAAAAAATTGTGCCTTTAGGTTAAAATTAGCTTTAGCCTAAGTGCTTTTCTTTTGCAAAAAAAAAAGCCAACCACAATTCTGGTTGGCTTTAAGGGTTTGTGAATTAAACTTGATTAAAATTTATCTGACATTGATTTTAAAGAAGTTGTTCCTCTTCCTTCTCCACCACTGTTAGATTCGTCTGAATATTCAAATTGGCCATCAAAATTTAGTTCAATGCTATCTCCGCTTACTAGGTCAGCAGTATAATTATAATTTACTGAGCCACCCTCTTCACTGCCATCAATTGTATTGATGGTGAAATTAAATTCAGTAGGTGTATCATCGGTTTCTATATTGAAAACAGACTGCTCATTTGCTTCGAAAATAATCATTATGCTTCCAAGTGCATTGTCTACAGAAGGAAATTCACCTTCAGGAGTAATCACACTTACTTGAGAAGTGATTTCGTTTCCATCTTCGTCAACACCTACATTTAAGAAAGCATACTCAGACACCATTTGACCTTCTAAATCGAAATCTCCTAAATAAAAAATTCCTGATTGTGAATCGTTGACTACATAATCATTTGTTTCTTGACTTTCAGCTTCAACAGTTATTTCCACTTCGTTACTTTCAAAATCTTCATAAATAGCCATAACAGTATATGTTCCCTCACTATCAAAAGTGTAACTAGAACCATCAATAGGGTCACCGTCTACTTCTAGCATAGACATATCAGTTACATCTTCGTCTGTGTCTGTCATAACTGTAAAATCAACAGAATCACCTGGCTCGACAGAAGTAGAAGAAGCATTTAGCATAATGCTATTTACATCGCCACCGTTGTTGTCTCCGTTTGAATCGTCATCACTACTACAAGAAACTACACCTAAAAGTGCAAGTCCCATTAAGCTGAATAAAAAAAATCCTTTTTTCATAAATTATTCTTTTTTTAAAAATTAATATTCATCGCAAACCTATAAATTCATTTACCATTTGAAAAACTTAAGTCTTGTTTTGTATTAATCATAAGATTTGTTATGGTTTTATTAAGAGAAAAATTCCTTTTTATCTCACTTCTTTAGCTGTATTTTTGCTTTTTACTTTTTTAAAAAAATATGATAATGAGAACGATTCTTTGTTTGGTAATTGCATTCATTTTTAGTCTAAACACTTCAGCACAAAATTTAACGCCACCGACTGATAACGGTTATTGGATAGGTTATTTTGGTGATAATAAAATTTCAGAAAAATTTGGAATCCATACCGAAGTACAGTTGAGGAGTTTATTTCTAGAAGATGGTCTGTCAACACAACTTTATCGAACAGGAATCAACTATTATCTGCCTGAAGGTTTAATGTTAACACTCGGTTATGCTTACATTTATAATAAACCAGATGGAATTGATATCGACGCAGTAAAATCTGAAGAACAACGGGTTTGGCAACAATTTATTGTAAGAACTAAAAAAACGATTTTGTCAATGGAGCATCGGTACCGATTAGAACAACGGTTTATCCGAAACCTTGAAACAAAAAATCAAACAACTAAATATCGAGCAAGATATCGCTATCAAATCATTCATCCATTAGCAAGTTACTTTAGTGCTTTCGAGGATATATTCGCTGTAGCTAACAATGAAATTATGCTCAACTTAGACAGCAAACCTAATCAGGTTTTTGACCGCAATCGTCTATTTCTTGGCCTAGGTTATAAATTTTCACCTGAATTTAATGTGCAAATGGGTTATATGAATCAATATGCTAGATTGAGCTCAGGTAATTCATTTACCGATCATATTGTTCAGTTCAATTTGTTTTATAATTTCAATTTAGCAACCAATTTTTTTAATGAACCAAGCTAATTCAGACAAAACAGACTTTGTTTAATTTTCTTGTTGACGAATTCCTTTTTTAAGCCATTCGTAATATTCGCTAGAATTAGGCATATAACCAACAGTTTCAGCTAAAATTTGTTTCTCTGAATTTAGCAATACATAATAGGGTTGCGAGTTGTTTTTGAAATTAACCGTTTGAAAAGTCGCCCATTTATCACCAATGGTTCTAATCTTTTTAATACTTCCATTTGGTCGTTCAAAATTGAATTGTTCTGATTCAGGTAGCATTTTTCGGTCATCAACATAAAGTGAAATCAAGATATACTCTTCATTAATCAATTCATAAACCTCAGGAACACTCCATACTTGCTCTTCCATTTTTCGGCAATTTACACATGCCCAACCTGTAAAATCTAACAGAATTGGTTTGTTTTGTTCTTTGGCAGCTTTTATACCTTCATCAAAATCTTTATAGGCTTTCAGCCCTAACGGACCTGTGCTTTCTTTTTCATAAACACTATAAAAAAGAGGAGGAGGGAAGCCGCTTAATAATTTTAAGTTAGCTGATTCTGTGTTGGTGAGTCCTGGTACCAAATAAGCTACGAAAACAACGGTAATAAGTGCAATTATAACGCGAGGTGTTTTTAGTTTTACTTTTGGTGGATCATGAGGGAATTTAATAATTCCGAAGAGGTATAGCGCCATTGCTATCCCTATTACAATCCAAATTCCAATAAAAATTTCTCTTTTTAAAAGTCCCCAATGCTCAACTAAATCTGCATTTGATAAAAACTTAAATGCTAAACCGAGTTCTAAAAACCCGAGTACTACTTTTAGGGTATTCATCCAGCCACCAGACTTTGGAAGAGAATTTAGCCAATTCGGAAAAAGTGCAAACAAACCAAACGGCAATGCTAAAGCAAGTCCAAATCCGCCCATTCCATAAGTTAATTGCGTTGCACCGCCATCGCTTGTTAAGGAGCCTCCAAGCAAGGAACCTAAAATTGGACCAGTACAAGAAAACGAAACCAAGGCAAGGGTTAGTGCCATAAAAAACACACCTAAAATTCCGCCAACACTTGTTGCTTTTTGATCCAATCGATTTGACCAAGAATTGGGTAAAGTGATTTCAAAATAACCAAAAAATGAAATGGCAAAAACAATAAAGATGACAAAGAAAACAATATTTAATGTTGTGTTGGTTGAAATATTGTTCAGGATTTCTGGATTAACCGAATCCAACAAGTGAAATGGTAAGGATAACAATAAGTAAATAGCAAAAATAAAACCAGCATATAAAACAGCATTGATAAGCCCTATTTTTCTAGTTCGTGCTCCTTTGGTAAAAAAGGAAACCGTAAGTGGAATCATAGGGAAAACACAAGGCGTAAGGAGTGCAATTAAACCTCCTACAAAACCTAACAAAAATATGGTAGAAAAACTTTTTTCTTCCTCATCTTCCTCCAATTGAGATAAATCGCCTTCCAAATTGATTTTTAAGGATTCGGTTAATTTTTCATCGGTTTCAGAAACCTCAATTTGTTGATCGCTGGAGGTAACTGTTTTTTGTCCTAGATTAAAGTTGAGTGTAATTAATTCTGAATCTGGAGGCAAACATTTTTCGTCATCACAAATCATAAAGTTGATGCTTAACGGCAGCGATTTACTTTTTCCAGTAACTTTTATTTGTTGCTCAAAAACAGCTTCATTTTCAAAATATTTTAAATCTGATTTAAAAATCTCATCATATTTTTCAATTCCCTTGGGTTCAGAAGTTTCGCCAATAAGTTCAAAAGCATTTTCTTCGTTTTCGAAAACAAATTCAGTAGGAAGCGGTCCGTCTTCACCTTCTGGAATTTCACGCTGAGAAGGCAAGTGCCAACCTGGATCAATAGTAGCTTTTATAAGAACATTGAATGTGCTATCGCCAACGTGCTCTGAACTGACTTCAAAACTTACAGGCGTTTCAATGCCTGATTCTGTGTTGCCAAACTGGGCAAATAGAGCAGTAGTGGTTATTAAAAAAGTAGCTATAGAGCAAATTATTCTTTTTGAAAACAACTTATTTTTAAACATTTTTCTGAATTTGATTGAACACGATATTTCTCACTTGAACGAAAATTTACCACCCAAATTATTTCTTCATTAGATAACAATACCCACTGATTTTTTTTGTGAATTGTCGGTATCTTTTCGTCTTTTAAAAAATCGGATACTTTTTTCTTTCCTTTCATTCCAAAAGGTTGAAAAACATCTCCATTTTTAATATTCCTTAAAACTAGCGGAAAAGTAAGTTGTTCAAGATTAAAATAAGCAATGTGCTTCCCTTTTTCTTGAACACCAGTAACTTCTTCCAGCTTAAGAAAATAGTCGTCAAATGTAACTATTCTCTGGTTTTTTGTAATGTTAATTGATTTATTTTTTTGTTTTTCAGTAGGTTTTTTTAATAATAAAAGCTGATTTTTATCTTTTGCTAAAATATGCGATTTACTTTTTATCTGTTTTCCTTTTTCAGCATCTATCAAATCAATTAGGCTTTTTTTGTCTGTAAACTGAAAATCTTTTAGCAGTTCAATTAAAACAAAATTATAATTGGGAAGCTTTTTCAGTTTTAAAATATCAATCGCAAAACCATTTTTAGTAGTTGAAACCAGTTGGTTAAACAACATTTCCATATAATCATCAATTAAAATTTGGGCTTGTTGAAGGTGATTTTGTGTGGCTAAAAACGATTGATCGAAAGATGGATTTTCAGTTTTAAAAATGGGTAATATTTGATAGCGAATTTTATTTCTCAAGTACTTGTCGGAAGCATTGGAAATATCTTCACGCCAATTGAGCTTGTTTTTTGTTGCGTAGGCTAAAATGTCTTGCTTACTAAATTGCAATAAAGGTCGGCAAAGTTTGCCTTGTTTTGCTGGAATACCTGTCAATCCGCGCAAACCTGTACCTCGAATACTGTTTATGAGATAAGTTTCGGCTGCATCGTCTAAATGATGCGCCGTAAGTAAATAATCGATTTTTTCGTTTTCTAAAAGCTCATAAAACCAAGTGTAACGCAATTGTCTAGCAGCTAATTGAATAGAAAGCCGTTGGTCTTTAGCAAATTTTTTGGTGTCAAAAGATTGGCAATATAATTCTCTGTTGAGTTGTTGACTGAGTTCGTAAACAAAATCTGCGTCTTTATCGCTGGCTTTTTCACGCAAGTTGAAATTGCAATGTGCCATCGAGAAATCAATTTCTAGCTGATGGAGCAAATGCGCTAAAACTACACTATCAATTCCACCACTTATTGCCAATAAGACCTTGTGATCAAATAGTTCAGGGTAATTTTTTTCCAGGTGATTTTGAAAAGCTATCAGCATAGTGCAAATATAAATTACTTCTTATAATTTCTGCTCAATTTCAACTAGTTTGACATTTTATTCACTCAAGACTTGTTTTAATGCAGCCGCTTTTACCAAACACTCATCAAATTCTTTTTCTGGAACCGATTTTTCTGTAATGGCAGAACCAACCGAATAAGACAAATAGTTGTTTTGCGAATTGTATAAAATACTTCTAATAACTACATTAAAATCAAAATCGCCCGTTGGTGAAAAGTAGCCAATGGCGCCGCTATACAAACCTCTTTTTGTCGCTTCTTGTTCTTCAATAATTTGCATTGCCGAAATTTTTGGAGCTCCTGTCATGCTTCCCATCGGAAAACAAGTTTTGATTAATTCTACGGGTGAAACTTCTGGTTTTAAGCGGGATGAAATAGTCGAAATAAGTTGATGTACTTGTTTAAATGAATAGACTTTGCAAAGTTCTTCAACTTGAACGCTTGCTTTTTGAGCAGTTTTCGACAAATCATTTCTCACCAAATCAACAATCATTACATTTTCTGAAATCTCTTTTTCATCGGTTTCTAAATGTTGTTTTAAGGCTGTATCTTCCTCTTTATCTAAACTTCTTTTTGTGGTTCCTTTTATAGGTTGCGAAATAATTCGGCGTTCTTTTTTTTGAATAAATCGTTCTGGACTTGCACAAATACAGTGAATGTGTTCTAGTTTTAGAAAACTGGCAAATGGAGGCGAAGAAATTTCATTCAGTTTTTTGAAAACCTTATGTGCATCAATTTGTACATCTGTGGCAAAAAATTCTTGACAGAAATTCATTTCGTAAATATCGCCCCGTTGAATGTGCTGCAGCACGCGTTCAACTTTAGAAATATATTCTTGTTGCGTTAGTTTTGCTTCTAAATTGATTTTAGCTGAATGGGCAAAATCGTCCTTTAGGTTGGTTTGATTAATTTCCTGCCAATCGCTATCCATTTCATCGGCAACTAAATTAAGGTAAAGAAACTCGCACTTATCAGCTTTTATCTGAATGATCTTTTGCGGTTGAAAAAAATACAAATCTGGGAATTTTAAACCATCATCATTAGCTGAAATCAATTCTTCGGTATCGTTTTTTAAATCATAAGAAAAATAACCAAAGATCCAATCTTTTGTAGTTTGCTGATATTCATCGAGTTTTTCAAAAGCTTCAGAAAAATCGGTTTTGATGCTGGTGAATTCGTCTACTGCAAGAGCAGCGTCGAATTGGGTGTATTGATCTGTTGTTGAATTGCTATCCAACCAAACACAAGATTCAAATTGTTTGCTCCAGTTTAATAATTGTTTTTTGAATTGGTTGATATCTTCAACTGAAAACGATTTTTTTTGTCTCAATTTTCCAATAAATTTTGTTCAAAATTGGTGATTACATCTAGAAAGCCAAGCATTAAAATTTCATCTTTTATGAGTTTGTCTTCGGGATCAAAATTATCATAAAAAGAAGGGAAACTAAAACTTTCAATAATTTCTGCACCAAAACGAGGAAGCACCTCGTTAGCATAAGCCAAAGATGATTTTGCGCCTCTTTTTCCAGGTGAAGTGCTCATTAAAAAAAGTTTTTTGTTTGCTAAAAAATTTGCGTTTGCTCGCGAAAGCCAATCGATGGTATTTTTGAAAAAAGCAGAAGGACCGCCATTGTGTTCGTTAACCGAAATAAGAAGACCATCATAATCTTCAATTATTTTACAAAGAATTTGAGCATTAGCGGGAATTCCTTTTTCGTTTTCTATATTTACAGAATAAATCGGTAACTCATAATCTGTAAGTTGAATGCTGTTAACTTCAATTTGACTAAATTTTGGACAAACAAAATCAACTAGTTTTTGATTGATAGAGTCGCTGCTATTTGATCCAGCAAAAGCTAAAATCTTTTTCATATAAACAAGAATTTAAACAACAAACTTAAGGAATTATTTTTGTTAAAAAGCTTCTCCGATAGTAATATAAAAACCGTTTTCGTCTGGCGTGTAAGCATAATCTAAGCGCGCGTAAATATCTTTTTCTCTAAATAATAAAAAGCGAATCCCTGCACCAGCAGCCCATTTAAAATTAGAAGATTTAAGATTGCTAAACTCATCAAAAACATTTCCACCGCTAGCAAAAACAGTAGCTCCCCACCTGTTGGTAAAACCTAAATTTAATGGGAGCATTCGGAATTCTACTTGTGTAGAAATCTGATTTCTATCTCTAAAACGTCCTAAAAAATAACCCCGCATCATATTTTGACCACCCATTAATGAAAGTTGATTAAAAGGAATTTTACCGTCAAAATTAAACTCTCCCAAAAGCTGGGCCGCAATTACATTGTTTTTTCCCACGCTTTTATAGTAACGAGTATCGGTGGTTATGTACTGGTATTTAACTTGACTACTCCAAAAAGGATTGAAATTTAAGTATGCTAGTTCAGAAAAAAAACCGTCTCTTACATTAAGTACATTATGACGCTCGTCGTAGACTAGACCAACACCTAAGCCTAAATTGGTAGTTCCTTCTGCGCCAAACGGCAACTCAAAATCGAGTTCTTCGCCTTCTGCAGGCTCAAAATCTACTCGGCTAAAACTTCTAAAATCGGCTTCTAAACCAATGAAAAAATTGTTGGCAACTTTTCGTAAAACTCGTTCTTTAAACATGAATTGCATAGCATCAACTAAGGCAATATGATCTTGCGGTACACCATTTCCAATACCATAATATTGAAGTGGAAATCGTTGAAATTCGACGTCTCCAAGAAAGAACCATTCATCTTGGTCAGAATAAATGGCATGACTGAAATTTGCCCCATATTGTTGCTCTAATGTAAAAAATGCAAATCCGTTAATTTCGCTGAGTCTGTTTGAAGGGTCTTCATTAGCATAATAAACGTACAAAGGACTGAATCCAATTTCTAAGCTTGTTTCTGGTTGATAACCTAAAGTTGGATACATAAAAAATTGCGATTTTTCTTTCGCAACCGTATCGTTTAGGACTTTGTTAAAATATCTTTTAATGAAATTACCTTCTTCTTGAGCGCTAAGCGATTGACCAAAAGCAAAAAATGTAAAAAGGCAAAAAAATAATATCGAATTTTTCATTCATATTTTTTGTTGATAGCCGATAAAGATACTACTTTATGAATAGCCAATATTATTGATTTAGATTTCTTTTGCTAAAATTAATAGTGATTCTACGAACCAACAGAAGCAGTTTTTTTGGGTGTATTTTGAGGGCTTTTTGTGCCAATATGTTCGGCTAAAAATGCGGCATCTTTTTTAATTCCGCCAAGAGTTGCCGAACCTCGCGTATGCAACCAAGGTAATCCGATAAAATACAATCCGTCTATATTGCTAATACCGCGCTGGTGAACAGGATAACCATCTTGGTCGAGTTCTAGACCGTTGATCCAATTAAAATTTGGTCGGTAACCAGTAGCCCAAACAATGTTTTTTACATCGTTAATTTCTTCTTTTTCAGCTTTAATTAATTGATCTTTTGCATCAAGTGTTTTCCCGACAGGAATCACATTTTTTCGTTTTAAAATTCCTTTTACATCGGTACCTATAATGGGTTGTTTGTTATTGCTAATGCGTTTGCCTAACCAAGAATCTTTGCTAAAACTTAAGTAGCCGAACTTGGTAAACCACCACCAGAGTGTTTTTCCTAAAATTTCTTGTGGTAAGGTGCTAACTTTTGTGGTGCCAGAAAAATAGACTTTTCGATTGAGTGTTTCTGAAATTTCATCTAAAATTTGAAATCCTGAATCGCCATCACCAACTACCAAAACTGGACCTTCTTGAAGTTGATCTGGGTTTTTGTAATAATTACTATGTGTTTGGTAGATTTCTTTGCTAATTTTTTCTGAAAAAGGCGGTGTATACGGTATGTGAAATGGTCCTGTTCCAACAATTACGTTTTTGGTGTAAAATTCGCCTTCCGAAGTTTCGAGTTTAAACTGATGATTTTCGTGTGTTATTTTCTTTACTAAAGTGTCGAGCTGAACTGGGATGTCAAACTTTTCAACATATTTTTTAAAATAATCGGCAACATCATATTTGGTAGGATAATATCCTTTAGGAGCAGGAAAACCTAAACCTTCAAGGTGATTGAATTCACTTGGTGTAAAGAGTTTTAAAGAATCCCATCGGTTAAGCCAAGATGCTCCAATTTCTGATTCCTTGTCTAAAATCAAGTAATCGTATCCTAATTTTTTGAGTTGGTAGGCCATCGATAATCCGGCTTGTGCAGCTCCAATTATTATAAAATCTTTCATCTTTTTCTAGTATGTTTCACGGACAATATACTTATTTTTTGGAGAAATAAAAATTTTGAACCTAAATTTTAGCGTTAATTATTGATTATCTATTTTTTAGCGTTTATAATGTTTTTTATTATTGATTTTAAGTTTAATTGTCGGTTTTCTTTTTACGTACTTTTTTTAATTCTAACAAATTGAACGGGTTAATCCCTAGTCCTGAAATATTTTTTTGCCTAAACCGAACAACTTCATCATAATAAAGCGGGATTACAGGCGCATTTTTAATGATAATCGAATCCATTTTTGCATACAATTTAGCGCGTTTTTGAAGTTCGTTTTCTGTTAGCGATTTTTCATAAATTGAATCAAAAACATCATTTCTGAAATGCGTGTAATTTGGTCCTTGTGGCGAAAAATTTTTGGAATAAAACAAACTTAGGTAATTTTCTGCATCAGGATAATCGGCAATCCAGCTGGCTCTAAAAACAGCTAAATTTCCTGCCGATCGCTGTTGAAGTAATGTAGATGGCGGCATTACATTTAGCTTAGCTTGAATACCAATTTTTTGTAATTGTTTTTGAATAAACTCGACAAAATCAACATAAGATGCATTGGTGCTAATTGTTATTTCAGGGTTTTTTATGCCACTTTCTGCCTTAAACTCTTCAACTAATTTTTTAGCTTTTTGGGGCTGATAAGAATATCCTTTTTGGTTTGTAAAACCAGGTAAACCTTTTGGAATAAATCCGTTTTCTGCAGGAATGCCAATGCCGTTACGCAAATATTTAATCATTGTTTTGCGGTTGAAAGCATAATTGATGGCTTGACGTAATTTTTTTGATTGAACTTCTTTGCTAGCATCAGCTAAATGAAACCCTAAATATTCGGTGTTTAAATAGGGTGCCGTTTGCATGTTGATAGCCGATTGATATTTTGGCTTTAAAACGCCATCAGCAGTTATAATTTCATCTTTATAAGATGGATCTAAACCGCTTAAGAAATCTAATTTACCTTGAACAAATTCCATAAATTCACTTTGTTTTTCAGGTAGAAAAGTGATGGCAACAGCTTCTAAATAAGGTAATTGCTTACCGTTTTTGTCAGTTTCAAAATAGAACGGATTTTTACGAAGCACCAGTTTTTCGTTTTCCTCCCAACGCTTGAACAAAAACGGTCCCGTTCCTATTGGAGCAGTTCTAAAACCCATCGATTCTTTATCCATTTCAACTGGAACTACCGAACAAAATTTCATCGAAAGCAAGCCTAAAAATGCAGGGAAATTTTGTTTTAATTCAATTGCAACCGTCATGGAATCTTGAGCCGAAATATGTTTAACATTTCGCAATATCCAACTGCCTGGCGATGCAACTTTTTTGTCGCTTAACCGATTTAAACTATAGACTACATCATGCGCATTTACAGTGCGAGTAGAATCTTTGCCAAAAACAGCATGCGGATGAAAAAAAACATTTTCTCTTAACTGAAAAGTGTAATGCAAACCATCATCTGATAGCTGCCATTGCTTTGCTAAATCGGGTTGTATTTGAAGTGAATCGTCTAAACGAACCAAGGTGTTGTACAATTGATGCGTGGGCCAAATATTACGTTGGTCTTTTGCAAAAACAGGATCTAGCGAGCTGATGTTGGCGTGTTCGTTATACCTAAAAACCAAATGATCTTTGTCTTTGTTTGCAGGTTTTGTACACGATGCAACAACAGCAATTAAGCTTATTACTAAGCAGAAATTAATTAGGTAATGTGCTTTGATTTTCAATTTTATAATACAGATTTTAGTTGGTATCTTTGCAGCCCGATTTGCGAAGATAGTATTTGTCTTAATAAAGACCATAACGAATTGCGCATCGAAATTTTTAAACATAGTTTGATGAATAAAAAAGTAGCATTTTACACCTTAGGTTGTAAGTTGAATTTTTCTGAAACTTCTACCATCGCTAGAAGCTTTCAAGAAGAAGGTTATGAGCGTGTTTCATTTGATGATCCTGCTGATATTTACGTTATTAATACGTGTAGTGTAACCGAAAATGCTGATAAACGATTCAAAACTATTGTAAAACAAGCTCAAAAATCCAACGAAGATGCTTTTGTGATTGGGATTGGGTGTTATGCGCAACTAAAACCAGAAGAATTAGCAGATGTAAATGGTGTTGATTTGGTGCTTGGCGCAACCGAAAAATTCAAAGTAACCGACTATATCAACGATTTGTCCAAAAACGATCGAGGAGAAGTGCATTCTTGCGAAATTGATGAAGCCGATTTTTATGTAGGTTCTTATTCTATTGGAGATAGAACACGAGCTTTTCTAAAAGTTCAAGATGGCTGCGATTACAAATGTACGTATTGTACTATTCCTTTAGCGAGAGGAATTTCTAGGTCCGATAAATTAGAAAATGTACTTAAAAACGCCAAAGAAATTTCCGATCAAAATATCAAGGAAATTGTCCTTACGGGTGTAAATATCGGTGATTATGGAAAAGGAGAATTTGGGAACAAAAAGCACGAACATACTTTTTTAGACCTCGTTACCGCTTTAGATGAAGTAGAAGGAATTGAGCGTTTACGAATTTCTTCCATCGAGCCCAACTTGCTAAAAAATGAAACGATTGATTTTGTGGCTAACAGTAAAACATTTGTTCCGCATTTCCATATTCCGTTGCAATCTGGAAGCAATGAGTTGCTCAAATTAATGCGAAGAAGATACATGCGCGAATTATATGTAGATCGTGTACATCAAATAAAAGAAACTATGCCAGATGCGTGTATTGGTGTGGATGTAATTGTTGGTTTTCCCGGGGAAACCGATGAACATTTTCTAGAAACCTATCATTTTTTAAATGAATTAGAAATTTCTTACTTACACGTTTTTACTTATTCAGAAAGACCAAATACGCCAGCTGCAGAAATGGATGGCATTGTGCCTAACAAAATCAGAAAAAAACGCAGCAAAATGTTACGCGGATTGTCTGCCAAGAAACGCCGCGCCTTTTATGAATCGCAATTAGGAAAAACCAAAACGGTTTTGTTTGAAGGCGAAAATAAAGAAGGCTATATTCACGGTTTTACTGAAAACTACGTCAAAGTAAAGTTTCCGTGGAACCCTTCATTGGTCAATACTTTACACGAAGTAAACTTAACCGAAATAGCTGAAGACGGTTTGGTAAAACTTGATTTTGTAAGCGAACCTGTATTAAGCTAACTAGTTTATAACGCTATTCCAACAGGAAGTAAATCTTTGTAAATAAGTCGGTTTCGTTTGATGAAACTTTTTACTTCAGGACAGGTAGGGACGACTTTCATTTTATGGTCTTCTTTTATTTTGTCTAAAACGAGTTTTATAAACTTGTTAGAATAACCAGCTTCAATTAAATGATCGCTGATAATCATTTTGGTAAGAAAAATTTTTCGATCTTGTTCGCTAAATTCAATCGTCATCAACTCATTGTCGACAAGCGCTTCAAACTGGCGTTGAAACTCATTTTTTTTCACCTCTAAAACTACTTCCTTCATCATTATATAGATTTAAAACCCTAATTTTGCATTGTTAATCAACCAAAAAATGTAAATTAGAAAATACATTTTAGCAAGTTTACAAGTTTAATGGGTTAGACTCTTGCGAGTCATAAAAGTTTAATAGTCAGCTAATTTTTTCAGGATGCCATCAGAAAAACAACAACAGATTCCGGTTTACTTTATGCCTGGTATGGCAGCCAACCCAAGTATTTTTGAATATATTCAACTTCCTGAAGAAAAATTTGCCACTTACTTTCTTGAGTGGAAGTTACCAAAAAAAAATGAAACATTGGTTGCTTATGCAAAACGAATGTGTCAAAATATAAAACATAAAAATCCCGTTTTGGTAGGCGTTTCATTTGGTGGCGTTTTGGTGCAAGAAATGGCAAAATTGCTACCGGTTAGCAGGTTAGTTATTATTTCTAGCGTAAAAACCAAAAATGAATTGCCATCTAGGATGAAGTTTGCTAGAAATTCTTCTTTGTACAAAGTGTTTCCAACAGGTTTAATTGATTATCTTTCACGTATAAAAAAACTTCCGGTTGGTAATTTTGTCAAAAAAAGAGTAGAACTATATGAGCAATATTTATCTGTAAACGATAAAAGCTATTTAGATTGGGCAATAAAAAATATGGTTTGTTGGAATCAAGAAAAGTGTGATTCTGATTTGATTCATATTCACGGCGATGCCGATATGGTTTTTCCAATAAAACACATCGAAAATTGCTACGTGATTACTGGAGGTACGCACATTATGATTTTGAATAAGTACCGATGGTTCAACAAACATTTACCCGAACTTATTCTGAAAGGAAAAATAGAACATCAACAAAAAAATAATAGATATTATGTTTAAAAAAATTCAACTTTTATTGCTGAGCTTCGGTTTTTTAGGGCTCAGTTATTTGATTATTTCCAGTTTTGTTTCTGCTGAAGGCATTGCAGAAGTGAAAACAAATACGGTTAACAATGAAAATGAGTACAATGTTTTTTCGTTAGAAGTTCCTTCAAAAATGAACTTTGCAGGCGAACAAGTTCCGCTTGAAGACCCTGAAATTTGGGAGCGATTTGATCGTGAATTGTTAGTGAATACTTATTGGCAGTCAAATGGAATTTTACTCATCAAACGAGCTGAAAAATATTTTCCTATCATTGAGCCGATATTAGAAAAAAATGGCATCCCCGATGATTTTAAATATTTAGCTTTAGCTGAAAGTGGATTGATGCCGGTTGTTTCGCCAGCAGGAGCAACAGGTTTTTGGCAAATTATGAAATCTACAGGTAAAGAATACGGTTTAGAAATAAACGATAATGTAGATGAGCGTTACCATATCGAAAAAGCTACTGCGGTAGCTTGTGAATATTTTAAAAAATCGAAAGAAAAATTTGGGTCGTGGACGTTAGCGGCGGCGGCTTATAATGCTGGAAATACGGGGATATCTCGACAATTAGAACGCCAGTCTGTTTCCAATTACTACGATTTGCTGCTTGTAGAAGAAACTTCGAGGTATGTTTTTCGTATTCTAGCACTTAAAGAAATCGTTGGTGATTATGACAAATATGGGTTTAAAGTAGACGAAGATCATTTTTATGATGAGGTAAGTACGCGTCAAGTAAAAGTAGATACGGCGGTGAGTGATCTTGCTGATTTTGCCCGAAAATTTGATATCAGTTATAAAGTTTTAAAACGACATAATCCTTGGCTTCGCGAAAACAAATTAAATAATAGTTCGAGAAAAGAATATTGGATTGAAATTCCGAATGAGAATCAGTATAAGTTCATGAGCTTATCAAAAAAATAGTATAAGATGAGTATTTTCTATTTAATATTAATCGGTGTTTTAGCTGGATTTTTAAGTGGTTTGATGGGAGTTGGAGGCGGAGTTGTAATGGTTCCGCTGATGGTTTTTTTGTTAGGATTTACACAACACGAAGCGCAAGGAACAAGCTTGGCAGTTTTGGCTGTTCCCGTTACATTTATTGCCGCCTACAATTATTACCAAGACGGTAGTTTAAATTGGAAATACGCTATGATTATGGCGGTTTGTTTTATTTTTGGGGCTTATTTAGGTTCCAAATTGGCGATTAGTATTGATGAAAAAATGCTAAAAAAGATTTTTGGTGGCTTGATGTTGTTACTTTCACTAAAACTGATTTTAGAAAAATAGCCAGCTAGTAATCAACAGAAAGTTCAGTTTCATAATTATTTATAAGCGAAACAAAATCAGTTAAAACAGCTTTGCACTTGTCGGTTGCCTTTAGGTGTTCCATATCAAGTGAGTTTTGGTGGTTTTTGGTGAGTTCAAGAATTTTTTTATCGCTAGCAATGATAAAAGTAGAAGGGAAACCAATGCTATGTTTAAGCATTTTTATAGTGTATGCATCTCGGTTTTTTAATTCATCAACATAAATGATATGTACTTTCCGATGATATTGCCTAGCAGCTTTTCTTACGGCGCTTTTATGATCCCAAAACAACACGACAAAATCTATTTTTCCATCGTATTTTTTTGCTAATTCGTTTACGGCAGGAATTTCACCTTTGGTAGGAATGCACCACGATGCGTAGGTCATTAGTATCATTGGGTTTTCATAATCATCGATGCAACATTTATTGGTGTTGAGACAATCCACATTAAAATTATCCATATAACTCCCGATTAAATACTCGTTGATGAGAGTGTTGTAATAAGCAACGGCTTTTTCATTCTTACCTATTTTAATTGCTCTTTTGGCTTTTTTAGTGAAGTGATTATGGTGTAGCGCAATCTGTTCAGAAAAATACGTTTTGTCTTTTGAATCGGATTCTTCTGTTTCTTGACATACAGTCAATTGTGTTGCAAACAAAAAAAATACTAGATGAAGTAGTTTTTTGTTCATATTGATTTTGTGTTTTCTTAAAAATACAAAAAATATGCAAAACAACTTAATTTTGAAGCTAGGAGATGTTTGGTGAAGGTTGTAACTACTAAAAAAAGCACCTTTCAAATTTGAAAGGTGCTTTATGGATAGTTGTTTGCTAACTTATTCTTACTCTTCTTTCATAAAAGGGTATGAATAATCTGTAGCAGGAACAAAGGTTTCTTTTATCAATCTAGGTGAAACCCATTTCAGTAAGTTTAATTTGGAACCAGCTTTGTCGTTTGTACCTGAAGACCTAGCACCTCCAAATGGTTGTCTACCAACAACAGCGCCAGTGCATTTGTCGTTGATGTAGAAGTTACCAGCAGCATTTTCTAAAATTTCAGTAGCTAAGGTTGCCGCATAACGGTCGGTAGAAATAATAGATCCAGTTAATGCGTAAATACTAGTTTCATCAACTAAATGTAATGTTTCTTCGTACTTTTCATCTTCATAAACATAAATTGTAAGAACTGGGCCAAACAATTCAGTTTCCATTGTTTCGTACTTAGGATTTGTTGTAAGAATAACTGTAGGCTCAACAAACCAACCTTTAGATTTGTCATAATTTCCACCAGCTATAATTTCAGCATCATCTGCAGCTTTAGCTTGATCGATATATTTTGCTAACTTATCAAATGAACGTTCGTGAATAACTGCTGTGATAAAGTTTCTCATATCTTCGGGTGATCCCATTTTGAACGATTTTAAATCTTCGGTAACAAAATCTTTTACTTTTGGCCACATACTTTTCGGAATATAAGCCCGAGAAGCAGCCGAACATTTTTGCCCTTGGAATTCAAAAGCACCTCTAGAAAGAGCTGTAGCCACAACTTTTGCATCGGCAGATGGATGTGCAACGATAAAATCTTTTCCGCCTGTTTCACCAACAATTCTTGGATAAGATTTATAGGTATTGATGTTGCTTCCTATTTTTGCCCATAATCCTTTAAAAACTTCGGTACTTCCAGTGTAGTGAACACCAGCAAAATCTGGATGAGCAAGAATTTTGTCGGTAATCATAACCGGATCACCTACAATCATATTAATAACGCCGTCAGGTACGCCAGCTTCTTTAAAAACCTGCATTACCACTTCAGCAGAATACATCTGGCTGTCGCTTGGCTTCCAAACCGCTACGTTACCCATTAATGCTGCGCTAGAAGGTAAGTTACCAGCAATTGCAGTAAAATTAAAAGGAGTTATGGCGTACACAAAACCTTCTAATGGACGATGTTCAACGCGATTCCATGCCGAAGCATCAGATTCTGGTTGTTCATCATAAATTTGCGACATGTATTCTACATTGAAACGTAAAAAGTCGGCTAATTCACAAGCAGAATCAATTTCAGCTTGATAAATGTTTTTAGACTGACCAATCATAGTAGCTGCATTTAGCTTTTGGCGGTAAGGTCCAGCGATCAAGTCAGCTGCTTTTAAGAATACAGCAGCACGTTGTTCCCACGGTAAAGCAGCCCATTTTTTACGCGCTTCTAAGGCTGTTTTGATAGCTAAATCTACGTGCTTTTCTTCTGCATTATGATAAACTCCAACCTCGTGTTGGTGGTCGTGTGGAGGTCGAATACTTTTTGTGTTACCAGTTTTAATTTCTTCCCCATTAATATACAATGGAACTTCAACTTTGGAATTCCACATTTCGCGATAAGTTTTCAAAACTTCTTCGCGTTCTGGAGATCCTGGTTCGTATGTTTTTACCGGTTCATTTACCGCCGGTGGTACGTGAAAAAATCCTTTTCCCATAATGTTTTATCTTGTTTTTAAATTCTGCATAAAGATAGGTATTTTAGTAGAAAAATAAAGAATAGAAAACTAAGCTTTTATTAAGGCGTGTTAAACTTGTTAAAATGCTAATTAATAAATGATTAGTGTTAATTGATGATGTTTTTACTATTAGCTACGCCAATACCTACTAACCGATCGTAACGAGCGCCAATATCTTTATAATATACAAGGACAATATATTCGTTTTCAGTAATGTCATGATTGCCGCTAACAAATCCTGGGTCAAAATTGCCTTCAGCATCGAGGTAAACGTATTTGTAGTTATAAAAACCTTGTTTTAGGAGTAATTCAGTTTCGTATAAGCCAGTTTTTTTGTTGTACTTCAAGTGAGTAGAATCGTCTAGAATATAATTGTTGAATCTTCCGTAAAGATGGATTTCGCCACCTTCTAATGGTTTGTAGTTGTTGAGGTAGAAATGCACTTTAGTATATTCGCCTTCACGAGTATTGGTGCCTTGGGTGGTATTGAGTTTAAAACCACCATTAATATCTGGATTATAAATGTATTTTCTACCATCTCTTACAATATCTGGTGTTAGGAATGTGTGGTATAAATCGGCGCCAAGTTCAACCCGATCTATTTGGCGTGTAGCCATTCTTAATTCCTTATTGTCAAAAAACAAATACTCATTACTGCCCCAAAAAGCGGTTTCTTGGTCATGGCGATAAATGAGTTCCCTGCCAGAAGTAAAAGAATGTTTTATACCTCTAATAGCTTCATTAAAATCATTGTTTTGAACGATGGTAGCATTGACAGTTTCTTCTGGATTGTTGAAGATGAAATCTTCACTTGATACAGAAAAGTTTACCACTTGTTTTTCTTTGATGAAATTCAAATCTCTAGACCTTCTAATTTGTGTTTTTACTTTTGCAAGTGTTTCGTAAACAATGAATTTTCTTGAAAATAACAGTCTATTTTCAGCGTCAAAAATTTTCAGCATGTAATTTCCGCTAACTTTAAATCCCCGCAAATCTTTGTTGGGAATTGATAATTTATGATGAGAAAAAGACTGTAATGTGTTTAACGAATTTACATAATCAAACATTCGCAAATTATCAAAACCTTCGATGTATTCATTTTTAGAAAGTTTTGAAGGCGTCCAGTCATAATTATAATGCTCTACGGTGTAATAGTAGTCGGCTTCAGAAGCATTAATATCGTCAAAACTTAAGTGGATCTTTCCATTGATTGGAATAATTGGAGTACCGTTGTATTCGGTGTATCCACCTGTGAATTGTATTGTTTTAATGAAATCTGGAGGCGGCAACTCATATTCAATTTCTTGAGCATCTACAAAAAAAACAGAAAGTATAAGGAGCTGAAAAATGAATGTTTTCATAAAGGTAAATTTGTTACAAATCTAAATAAAATCAGCATTAAAAAATCTTATTTAGAACAATTAAAAATAAGAAGATATAAATAATTGTTTACCCAGTAAATGAATATTAAATTGTTATTTTTGCGGTTCAAAATTTAAACGTTAAATCAAATGCCTAAAGACGTTAAGATTAAACGGGGATTAAAGCTGAATCTAAAAGGTGAAGCAGATAAAATCTTGAAAGATGCCCCTCAATCAAAAACCTACGCCATAAAGCCAGACGACTTCCACTCTGTGGTACCTAAGATGGTTGTCAAAGAAGGAGCAAAAGTAAAAGCTGGTGACGAACTTTTTTATTCTAAGTACTCAGATCAGACTCGCTTTGTTTCGCCTGTAAGCGGAACTTTGAAAGAGATTGTTCGTGGAGCAAAACGAAAAATTCTGGAGATTGTTATTGAAGCCGATAATGAGATTGAATATCGTGATTTTGAAGTAGTTGATCCTGAAAAATCAGATGCTGAAAAAGTGAAGAATCATATATTTAGTTCTGGTTGTGGTGCGTTTTTGCATCAACGCCCTTATGATGTGGTTGCAGACTTCAACGATACGCCAAAGGCGATATACGTTTCAGCTATTAGTACAGCGCCTTTAAGTGCTTCGGTTGAGTTTGTGCTGAAAAATAAGATGGAATTTTTTCAGAAAGGGATTGATGTGCTAACTAAGCTTACCGAAGGTAAGGTTTATTTAGGTGTTGATGCGCATTCAGCCAGTGATTTGAAAAAAGTAGAAAATGTTGAATTGCTTAACGTGAGTGGGCCACATCCAGCAGGAAATGTAGGAGTGCAAATTCATGAAACTGAACCAATGAATGCTAAAGAAAGAGTTTGGACGGTTAATCCGGAAGATGTCGCAATCATTGGGGAATTGTTTGCTACAGGTAAATTTAATGCAGAGCGTATTTTAGCTGTTACAGGAAATGCTGTAGAGGATAGGGTTTATTATAAAACTTTAATTGGAGCAGAGGTGAAATCGATTTTAAAAGACAAGCCTGAAAATGCTCGAATTATTTCTGGTAACGTGTTAACTGGTGAAGCGGTTAATTATGACGGTTACATTGGTTTTTATCCTAACGAATTGACTGTTATTCCAGAAGGGAATAATTATAGAATGTTCGGTTGGTTGCCGTTTAAAGATAATCATATTCACTCGATGTCTAAAACATCGCTTTCTTGGTTATTCCCAAATAAAAAGTATGAAGTAAATACCAATTTGAATGGTGAAGAGCGTGCTTTGGTGGTAACAGGTGAAATGGAAGAAGTAATGCCTTTTGATATTTATCCGATGCAATTGATTAAAGCTTGTATGACAGGCGATATTGAAAAAATGGAAAACCTTGGTATATATGAGGTGATTCCGGAAGATTTTGCTTTGGTTGACTATATAAACACTTCTAAGATTGAAGCGCAAGATATTATCAGACAAGGATTAGATTTAATGATTACCGAAGTAGGTTAAAAAATATAACTATGAACTGGATTAGAAAAAAACTAGATAAAATAAAAGAACCTTTTGAGCCAGGAAATAAGCTCGAAAAGTATCGTCCGGCCATAAATGCGTTGGATACTTTTTTGTTTGTGCCAAATCATACTACAAAAAAAGGTGCGCACATTAGAGATGCGGTCGATTTGAAAAGAACAATGATTACAGTTGTTATTGCACTTATACCGGCATTAATTTTTGGAATTTGGAATACAGGTTACCAGCATTTTTCTCAATTAGGAGAAGAGGTTGGTTTTATGGAAGCGTTTTTACACGGCGCTTATAAAGTGGTTCCGATTATTGTTGTTTCTTATGGTGTCGGACTTGGTATCGAATTCTTATTCGCTATTAAAAGAGGTCATGAGGTAAACGAAGGTTACTTAGTAACAGGACTATTGATACCGATGATTATGCCGGTAGATATCCCGCTGTGGATGGTGGCTTTGTCAGTAATATTTGCAGTGTTAATCGGTAAAGAGGCTTTTGGAGGAACAGGAATGAATATTTTGAATCCTGCGCTAACTGCTCGAGCATTTGCATTTTTTGCATACCCAACTTATATGTCAGGAAACAAGGTTTGGGTTTCGGAAGCATCAAAAGTTGACGGTATTTCAGGAGAAACAATTTTAGGTTCACTAGCTGAAGGAAAAGATATTGCTTATGAAAGTATGCATATGTTTACAGGATTGATTCCTGGATCAATTTCAGAGACTTCAACACTGTGTATTCTTGCAGGAGCATTGTTGTTGATTCTTACAAAAGTAGGCGATTGGAGAATTATTATTAGTGGATTTGTAGGAGCTGCATTAATGGGGCTTTTGCTTAACGCACTTCCAGCTATGGGAGTAGACGGTAATGCACTTACTAACTTCCCTTGGTACAATCACCTAATTGTAGGTGGACTTGCATTTGGAATTGTCTTTATGGCAACCGATCCAGTAAGTGCTGCTCAAACAATGAAAGGTAAATGGATTTACGGATTATTAATCGGCTTTTTAGCAATACTAATAAGAACCCTGAATCCAGCATACCCTGAAGGAATTATGCTTTCAATTTTATTGATGAATGTCTTTGCTCCGACTATCGATCATTACGTTATTGAAGGTAATATTAAGAGACGTAAAAAGAGAATGAAAACCGTAAAAACAGCATAATAATGGATAAGAATAGTAATGCATATACGTTTATTTTTGCTATTGTAATGGTGATTGTAGTAGCAGCTGGCTTGTCATTTGCAGCAACTTCTTTGCAACCTTTGCAAGCAGAAAACGTACGACAAGAAAAAATGCAAGATATACTTTCTACAATAGGGATTAATGTAGAAAGAGCTGAAGCCGAAGAGCTTTTTAATGAAAACATCAAAAAACAGATTTCATTAAACCATAAAGGCGAGGAAAAGGATGATGTAAATGCTTTTGATGTGAACCTTGCTAGAGAACTTAAAAAACCTGTTGAAGAACAAACTTTTCCTATCTATATAGCAGAAAAAGATGGTGATACGTTTTACGTTATTCCATTAAGAGGCGTTGGTCTTTGGGATGCTATTTGGGGTTATGTTGCACTTAAAGAAGATGTCAATACCATCGAAGGAGTAACATTCGACCACAAAGGTGAAACTGCAGGACTTGGAGCTGAAATCACTAATGATTGGTTTAAGGAACGGTTTGAAGATGAACATATTTATAATGACAAAAATGAATTGGTCGGTGTAAAAGTGACCAAAGGATATAGTGCAAATCAAAAAGGGGATAACAAAGTTAGTGCAATTTCTGGAGCAACTATTACTGGCGACGGAGTTTCAGATATGTTTGAAGAGCGACTTAAAAAGTACAAACCTTTTTTTGATGAAATAAAAAATAATAAAGAAGCAATTCAGTAGTTATGGAAGATATTAAAGATAAAAAATCCGAAGCTATTAAAGCTGAAGAGAAGAAAAAAGAAATGATTCTCTTTCTCTCTAAATCAGAAGAAAAAGAACATTTCCTTTCAAAAGCTAACAGGAAATTATTAACCGATCCGCTTAACGATAACAATCCAATTACTGTTCAAGTATTGGGTATATGTTCTGCATTGGCAATTACAGTTCAACTAAAACCTGCAATTGTAATGTCTATCGCTGTAATGTTTGTTATGGCATTTAGTAATATGATTATCTCTGTTCTAAGAAATTCTATTCCTAGTAGAATTCGAATTATTGTTCAGTTAGTAGTTGTAGCATCGATGGTGATTTTGGTTGATCAAATCCTGAAAGCTTATGCTTATGATGTCAGTAAAGAACTATCCATCTTTATCGGTTTAATTATTACAAACTGTATTATTATGGGTCGATTAGAAGCCTTTGCCTTGGGTAATGGCGTTTATAAATCCTTTTTAGATGGTATAGGTAATGCTGCTGGTTACGGTTTAATTCTTATTATAGTAGCTTTTTTTAGAGAGTTTTTTGGATCGGGAAAACTTTTAGGTTATGAAATTTTAGGAACAAATGCAGCCGATGCAGCCGATTCGACTGGCTTGTATGCTTTAGGTTACGTAGATAATGGTTTCTTTTTACTTTCTCCAATGGCGCTCATCGTTGTAGGTATCGTTATTTGGATTCAACGTTCTAGAAACCGTGAACTAATCGAAGAAAACTAATTTAAACCGTCTGTGTAGACACTAAAATCAAAAAAATGGATTTAATTAATTTGTTTGTCAAGAGTATTTTTATTGAGAATATGGTTTTTGCCTATTTCTTAGGAATGTGTTCTTATTTGGCGGTTTCTAAAACTGTAAAAACTGCCGTTGGACTTGGTGCCGCTGTAATATTTGTTTTATTAATCACGGTTCCTGTTAACTACTTAATTAATAACTACATTCTTCAAAATGGAGCCTTAACGTGGGTTAGTGCCGATTTTGCTAACGTAGATTTAAGTTTTTTAAGTTATATCATGTTTATTGCTGTAATTGCCTCTATGGTTCAGTTAGTTGAAATGACGGTTGAAAAATTTGCCCCTGCTCTTTACGGTGCTTTGGGAATATTCTTACCGTTAATAGCCGTTAACTGCGCTATTTTAGGAGGCTCGCTTTTTATGCAGCAAAAAGATTTTGTGGGTATTCATGAAGCTGCTGTTTATGGCGGAGGAAGTGGAATTGGCTTTTTCTTAGCTATTGTTTCTATTGCTGCAATTAGAGAAAAAATTGCTTATTCAAATGTTCCTGCTCCGCTTAAAGGTCTCGGTATTACCTTTATTATTACCGGATTAATGGCGATTGGGTTTATGAGTTTCATGGGAATCGATTTATAGATTTATAAAAATATTATTATGGATATTACTGTTATTTTAGCTAGTGTAGCTGTATTTATGATTTTGGTTTTGTTATTAGTAATTATACTTCTAACAGCTAAAGCTAGGCTTTCACCTTCTGGTCCTGTCACTATCAATATTAATGAAGAAAAGGATATGGAAGTGGATTCAGGCTCAACTTTGTTATCAACGCTTGGAGACAACAAACTTTTCTTGCCTTCTGCTTGTGGTGGTGGTGGAACCTGTGTTCAGTGTAAATGTATTGTAAAAGAAGGTGGTGGTGCTATTTTACCTACCGAAAAACCTCATTTTACACGTAAAGAAATCGCTGAAGGTTGGAGACTAGGCTGCCAAGTCAAAGTAAAACAAGATATGAAAATTGAAATTCCAGAAGAAATCTTTGGAATTAAAAAATGGGATGCAACCGTTGTTTCTAACTATAATGTTGCATCTTTCATTAAAGAATTTGTAGTTGAAATCCCAGAAGATATGGACTACAAAGCTGGTGGCTATATTCAAATTGAAGTTCCTAAGTGTGAAGTTAAATTTGAAGATATGGATATTAAAGCTCACCCAGAAGAACATCCAGGGCAACCTGATAAGTTTAAGAAAGAGTGGGATGATTTCAATTTGTGGCCGCTTGTAATGAAAAACGATGAGACATTAGAGCGTGCTTATTCCATGGCTTCTTATCCAGCTGAAGGACGTAGAATTATGCTTAACGTACGTATTGCTACGCCACCTTGGGATAAAAATAAAAATGGATGGATGGATGTAAACCCTGGTGTAGCTTCTTCTTATATTTTTAATTTGAAAGAAGGCGATAAGTGTGTGATTTCTGGTCCTTACGGAGAATTTTTCATCAATGAGAGTGAAGCAGAAATGCTTTATGTTGCAGGTGGTGCTGGAATGGCTCCTATGCGTTCGCATTTATATCACCTTTTCAGAACTTTACAAACTGGAAGAAAAGTAACCTACTGGTATGGTGGTCGTTCTAAACGTGAACTTTTCTATATCGATCATTTTAGAGCCTTAGAAAAAGATTTTCCTAATTTTAAATTTTACCTTGCACTTTCTGAACCTCTAGAGGAAGATAACTGGAAGGAAATGAAAGATATTAATGATGAAGAAGGCGATGGCTTTGTTGGGTTTATTCACCAATGTGTAATCGATAACTACCTTAATCATCATGAAGAACCTGAAGAAATAGAATTGTATTTCTGTGGTCCTCCTTTAATGAACCAAGCCGTTCAAAAAATGGGAGAAGACTTTGGTATCCCAGATGAAAACATCCGTTTTGATGACTTTGGTGGGTAAACCATAAACTAATTTTAAATTATACCCGAGTATTTTTGATGCTCGGGTATTTTTATTTCTTTTACAGTATGGCACAATTAGATAGACAACAATTGCATAATCTTGCGATGAATATTGTCGGTAAAGATTTAGAAAATCAAGGCTATGAGTTTTTGGGCGTTAATAGCGAATTCAAGAAAAACCCACAGTTTGTTGCGTTGAGAAACAAAAAGCTCCATTTTGTAGTCGTTCGCGCAATTAGCTACCCCGATGACCCTAAAGTTTATGACGAACAGCTTGTTCGAAAAGTAAAAGAACACGCCGATAAATTTAATGCTAAAACCTTTTGGGCTGGCGTTGGTTTAGCTAATAATGTCAACTATGACAAACCAGTAGATTCTGAAGACGATTATGTTGTGCAATATTCTGGTCTAATTGAAATATAATTTCCGATGAAAAAAATTCTTCTTCTTTTCTTAGCAATTTCATTTGTTGCTTGTCAAAATTCAACTCATAAAAAAGTACAGGTCTTTTCTGGTGAAGCACTTGGTACGACGTTTCAAGTACAGTTTTTTAATGATGAAATGATTGATTTATCAACTAAAATAGATTCTACTTTTCAAACCATAAATCAATCACTTAGTACTTATATTTCTACTTCTGATATTAGTAAAATCAATAAAGGAGATTCGACGATTCAAGTAGATCATCAATTTGTAGATAATTTTAAAACTGCAAAACACATTCATAAACAAACCCAGGGTTATTTTGATCCAACAGTTGGTGTGCTCGTAAATGCCTACGGATTTGGTCCTGAAAATACGGTAAATGAAATTTCACAGCATAGTTTAGATTCTTTACGGAATCTAGTTGGTTTCGATAAAGTTTCGATGGCAGCCGACCGAACCATCAAAAAAGAGCATCCATCTATTTTTATAGATTTTAATGCTATTGCCAAAGGTTATGCGGTCGATCGCCTTGCACAGCTTTTGGAAAACCATCAAATCGATAATTATTTAGTTGAAATTGGTGGCGAATTGGTTGCAAGTGGAGAGAACCTTGATAACCAACAGCCTTGGAAAATTGGAATCGATGATCCGGTTGAAAATAATTCTTCTCGCTCGTATAGCTACATTGTTGCTTTAAATAATCAAGCTATGGCAACGTCTGGAAATTATAGAAAATTTAAAACCGATAGCGCTGGCAATAAATTCGTTCATACCGTTAATCCTATTACAGGTAAAAACACAAAAAGCGACGTCTTAAGCGCAACTGTTTTAGCTGATGATTGCATGATTGCTGATGCTTATGCAACTGCTTTTATGGCAATGGGTTTTGAAAAATCCGTCAAATTACTCCAAGAAATTGGAGGTGTGCAAGCTATGCTTATTTATGCTGAAGAGGGTAATGTAAACACTTATTTTACAACTGATTTTGAATATGAATCTGTAAACTAAATCTTTTATTAAAAATGATTCTAAATAGTTCGCTAAATTGTACCTTTGTTTTTCAAAAAAAAATACCATATAATGAAAACTAATTTTTTATCTCTCCTATTAGTCTTGACCTTATTTGCTTGTAAATCTGATAACAAACAAAAATCGGATGCAACTGAAGAATCTCAATCGATAAATGTTTATACGCATAGACATTACGAATCTGATCAAGAACTTTTTAATCGGTTTGAAAAACAAACAGGGATTCAAGTTAATGTTATCAATGCTAGTGCTGATGAGCTCATTCAAAAAATGGTGCTCGAAGGCGAACAGTCTCCAGCAGATGTTTTAATTACCGTAGATGCAGGTCGTTTGCATCGCGCAAAATCTAAAGATTTGTTGCAATCTTTTACTAATCCTACTTTAGATTCAATCGTTCCAAATCACCTAAAAGATGAAGATAATCAATGGTATGCACTTACAAAACGAGCAAGAGTTATTGCCTATTCTAAAGAAAATGTTGATCCTGTAGAGCTTTCTACTTACGAAAATTTAGTAGATGAAGAATGGAACGATAGAATTTTGGTAAGAAGTTCTTCTAACATTTATAACCAATCGCTAATGGCTTCGATTATAGTTAATAATGGAGAAGATGCTGCTTCCAAATGGGCAAAAGGAATGGTTGAAAATATGGCGAGAAGTCCGAAAGGAAATGACCGTGACCAAGTTAAAGCGGTTGCTTCTGGTGAAGGTGATTTGGCGATTGTAAACACCTATTATATCGGGAAAATGCTAAATTCTGAAGATTCTGCTGAACTTGAAGCGGCTAATAAAGTAGGTATATTTTTCCCAAATCAAGATGATAGAGGAACACATATCAATATCAGTGGAATCGGAATCGCAAAACACGCGCCTAACCGAGAAGCTGCAGAAAAATTTATAAACTATTTGCTCAGCGAGCAAGCGCAAGAAATATTTGCGTCATCTAATTATGAATATCCAGTCAACCCAAATGTTGAAAAAGCTGATATTTTAAAAGAATGGGGCGATTTTAAAGAAGATAAGCTTCAGTTAAATTTGCTTGGTGAAAACAATAAAAAAGCAGTAATTTTATTTGATGAAGCAGGCTGGAAATAAACCAAGACGGTCTTTTCGCGATAGTTACAGAAGAACTAAAAGAGATATCAACAGATGGTCTATTTTTACCCTGTTGATTCTTTTTTTAATTGCGCTTCCTGTTATTACTATTGGCGTAAAACTCTTTGATGGCCCCGGCGAAAGTTGGTCCCATATTTCTAATTTCCTCTTATTCGATTACTTAAAAAACTCGTTTTACTTAGTGATTTTATGCAGTGTGCTCACTATTTTCTTTGGTGTGGCTTCTGCTTGGATTGTTACTCGGTATGAATTTCCCCTCCGAAAATACTACGAATGGCTTTTAATTTTACCATTGGCAGTTCCAGCTTACATTATGGCGTATGCCTATGCGGGTTTTTTAGATTACGGAGGGTTGATTTCTGATGTAGCTTTATGGTTTGGAGTCGAAAATTTCAAAATTGATATTATGCACGTTGTCGGTTTGTCTTTCGTGCTTTCAATTTCATTATTCCCTTATGTATATGTAAGTTCTCGCGCTTTTTTTTTAACACAAGCCATAAATTTGTTAGAAGCTTCAAGAATGTTGGGTATAGGTGAATTTAAATCTTTTTTTAAATTGATTTTACCTATTGCTCGACCAGCTATTGTTGCCGGAATGATTTTGGTCTTAATGGAAGTGCTAAACGACTATGGCGCTGCACAATATTTTGGCGTCAATACTTTTACAACAGGTATTTTTAGGTCTTGGTTTTCTTTAGAGGAACCAGAAACCGCCATCTATTTATCGGCTTTATTGTTGGTGTTGATTTTTGGTCTTATTTTATTTGAAAAATGGCAACGTCGAAAAATTCAATATACTTCTGCAAAAGCTACCACCAATAAACCTTTTTTAAGGGTTAAATTAGCTCGGTCTAAACAATTATTATTTACTTTTTTGGTAGGATTACCTGTTTTGTTTGGTTTTTTTATTCCTGTTTTTCAACTCATTCTTTGGGCGATAAAAACCTATTCAAAAGTGTTTAATGAATCGCTGTTTTGGCTTTCTTTTCAGAGTTTTTCAGTAGCATTTATAACGGCCTTGTGTACGGTTTTTTTTGCTTTATTACTCTTGTATTTTTCAAAATGGAACAAAATTTATGCCCTGCAAAGTGCAGCAAAATTAGGCGTTTTGGGTTATGCAATTCCGGGAGCAGTTGTTGCTATTGGTATTATGATTCCAACACTTGGTGTAGATAAATGGTTAATAGCAAAAGGGATAGCGACAAAATTTATTATCAACGGAACTTTAATCGCTTTAATTTACGCTTATGTTGTTCGGTTTTTAGCGGTTGCTTATCAACCTTTAGAGTCTTCAGCTTTAAAAGTAAATGACAGCATTCCTGATTCTTCCAAAATTCTTGGTAAAGGAAACCTGAAAACCTTTATTAAAATAGAATTTCCACTTATTAAAACAGGAATGTTAAGTGCATTTATTTTAGTGTTTATCGATGTGCTGAAAGAATTACCCTTGACGTTAATTTTGAAACCATATCATATCAACACGCTCGCTGTCAAAGCTTTTGAATATGCCAGCGATGAAATGGTAATGCACGCGGCTATTCCGTCGCTTTTTATTATATTGACGGCTGTTATACCCGTTATTTTTTTGAACAAACTATTGCTTAAGGATGGATAAAATACTAGAAATAAACGAACTGTCAAAAAGCTTCGATAAAGGAAAATCCTTTGCTATCGACAATGTCGATTTTTGGATTCAACGTGGCGATATTTGTGCAGTTGTTGGCGAAAGTGGTAGTGGTAAGACTACGCTTATTCGCTTAATTGCTGGGTTGGAACATCCTGATAGCGGCAGTATTGTTATCAACGGAAAAGAGGTTTCTTCTATAAAAAAAGTGGTCGTTCCTGAAAAAAGAAATGTCGGAATGGTCTTTCAAGAATATGCACTTTTTCCGCATTTAAGCGTCATCGATAATGTGCTTTACGGACTTAGCAAGCTTAAAAACAAAAAAGATCGCGCGTTAGAAGTACTCGAATTGGTTGGACTAAAAGCCTATAAAAATCGTTATCCACACGAATTGTCTGGAGGTCAGCAACAACGTGTAGCTTTGGCTCGTGCTTTAGCGCCGAAACCGTCGCTTCTAATTTTAGACGAACCTTTTAGTAATTTGGATGCAATGATGCGTAATCAATTGCGAAATGAAGTTTTTAATATTATAAAAAAAACAGGTGTCACGGCAATTTTTGTTACCCACGACACGCAAGATGCGCTTGCTGTAGCTGATGAAATTCTTATTTTACAGAACGGCAAATTGGTACAAAAAGACGAAGCTTCTCAGTTGTACAATAAGCCACAATCAATTTATGTAGCATCGCTTTTTGGAAATACGGTTCAGTTGAATAAAGGGCTCAAAAAAGCATTTCGTTGTCCGCTAAAAGAAGATTGTTGCCACGCCATAAGAAACGAAAATATCACCATTAATGCTTCAGATTGCGAGTATGTAACCAATGCTAAAATCCTAAAACGAACTTTTTTAGGAACGCATTCGCAATTATTGCTAAAATTAGAAAATGGCGAAAATCTTACTGTTGTTACGAATGAAGCTGTGCTTGGAGACAAAATTAAAATCGGTTTTAACTCCAAGGATATTCTTGCTTTTGATGAATAAATCTTCCTGCTTATGAAGAATTTCTGTTTTTTAGTTACTTTTTCTCTTGTCATATCTTTCCAAAACGCAATCGGTCAACAACTGGAATATGTCGATTTTATTCAGGCTGATGCCGAAGTGAGCTTATTCCCAGAGCAACAAAAAATAACAGGTGTGGTTACCTATCAATTTGAAATTCTAGAATCAACTAAGAAAATTTTTCTGGATGCTAAAAATATGAAGGTTGATTTAGTTTCAACTTCTTCCAAACTGAAACTTGAAACTACCGATAATAAAGTTTTTATACGGTCTAATTTCAAAAAAGGAAAACGGTACAACGTCAGTCTTTCGTTTGAAGCACAACCCCAACAGGCTTTATATTTCTTCGGAATTGATTCTGATAATCCACAAATTTGGACGCAAGGACAAGGAAAATATACCTCTCATTGGTTGCCGAGCATCGATGATATGAACGATAAAATCATTTTTAATTTGAGTGTTGAAGCACCTGCTGAATTTGATGTTTTAGCGAATGGAAAACAAACTGATTCGGCTGAAATTATTTCAACTGAAGCTGGAAAACGAAAAAAACAAAATTTTCAAATGCAACAACCTATGAGTAGCTATTTATTGGCGCTTGCGGTTGGAAAATTTCATAGTAAAGAAATTGAATCTTCCAGTGGTGTTCCAATTCAACTTTATATCAACGAATCAGATTCACTTCATTTAGAACCAACTTTTCGGCATTCTAAAGAACTATTCGATTTTTTGGAAAACGAAATTGATGTTGCTTATCCTTGGCAGAATTATAAGCAAGTTTCGGTGCGCGATTTTTTATATGCAGGAATGGAAAACACCTCATTAACGCTTTTTTCTGATCAATTTATAACGGATTCTATCGGTTTTGAAGATAAAAATTACGTTACCGTTAATGCTCACGAATTGGCGCATCAATGGTTTGGAAATTTAGTAACCGAAACCGAATCTAAACATCATTGGTTGCACGAAGGTTTTGCTACTTATTATGCATTATTAGCGGAAAGAGAGATTTTTGGGGAAGATTATTTTTACTATAAATTATACGAATCGGCAGAACAATTAAAAGAATTAAGCGATCAAGGAAAAGGAGAAAAACTACTCTCTGAGGGAGCGAGTTCACTCACTTATTATCAAAAAGGTGCTTGGGCACTTCATATTTTAAGAGAAAAAGTTGGCGCCGAAAATTTTAGAAAAGGCGTTAAAAATTACGTGCTAAATAATCAGTTTAAAAATGTAACTACCGAAGATTTTTTAGTTGAAATGCGTAAGGTTTCCGATGTTGATTTAGAAGAATTTGAAACCGATTGGTTGCACCAAGTTGCTTTTCAAGCCGATCAAGCATTGGCTTCTTTGAAAAAATCCTTATTTATGAAGGACTTTCTTCAATTGATAGCTTTTCGGGAAGTCCCTGTTTCAGAGAAAAAAGATGAATTAAGCAAAGCCTTAGACTTTCCTGTAAATGATTATATGGCGCAAGAAGCTGTTTATCAATTAGCAGGAGAAGATTTTGAAATCACTAAAAAATTGTATCAAAAAGCTTTTCGTAGTAAGCATCATTTAGCCCGGCAAGCTATTGCAACTTCAATGGCTAAAATTCCACCAGAATTACAAGCAGATTACGAGTCTTTGTTAGCTGATGACTCTTATTTAACGCAAGAAAAAGCCTTATTCAACTTGTGGATGAATTTTCCTGAAAAGCGTGTAAGTTACCTTCAAGAAACAAACGGAATAGAAGGTTTTCAAGATAAAAACATCAAAACACTTTGGCTGATGTTGGCTTTGGCCACACCTGATTTTGAACCCGAAAAAACACAACAATATTTTCATCAATTAGCCAATTATACCGCAGCCGATTATTCGTTTTATATCCGTAAAAACGCCTTTAATTACCTCTATCAACTCGATCGATTTACGGTAGCGAGTTATCAAAACTTATTAGATGCTTGTATGCATCCCAACTGGCGTTTTAGAAAATTTTGTAATGAATTATTGGAAGAACTTCTAAGAGCTGAAACGCATCGCAATAATTACTTATATTTAGAACCAGATTTACCTGAGCGTCAACGTGAATTGTTAGAAAAAAAATTGGCAAATCAAAATTGAAAAAAGCATTAGTCATTTCAGGAGGAGGAAGCAAAGGTGCTTACGCGGGCGGCGTGGCGCAGTATTTAATGCAAGAACGCTCGAGAAAATATGATATTTATGTAGGATCTTCAACCGGAAGTATTTTAATTCCACACTTGGCTTTGGGAAATATCAATAAGCTGAAATCTATTTATACCAATGTTACGCAATCAGATATTTTTAGCCTGAATCCGTTTGTTAAAAAGAAAAAAGACAATCGAGAATACGTTGCGATAAACTATTTCAATACCGTATTACAATTTATCAAGAGCAAACGTACTTTTGGTGAAAGTAAAAATTTGCGTAAAACAATTTATACTTATTTTACAGAAGATGATTTTCTGCAAGCAAGAACAATAGCAGATGATATTGTCGTTACGGTTTCCAACTTGACCAGGAACAAAATTGAATATAAATCGATACACGATTTTAGCTATCAAGAATTTGTAGATTGGATTTGGATTTCTTGCAATTTGGTTCCATTTATGAGTTTAGCAACAAAAAACAATTGCGAATATGCCGATGGTGGTTTTGGCAGTATGGTGCCGATTCGCGAAGCCATAAACCGCGGTGCTCAAGAAATTGATGCTATTATTCTTGAAGCTGAAGCGCTTGAACAAGAAAAAGTTTTAGGTAAAAACCCGTTTGCTTTAATGCTTAATTTATACGGATTTATGCTCGATCAAGTTGAGCGCCACGATATTCGTGAAGGAAAACTCTTTGCCTCGCAACAAAATGTTAAGTTGAATTTGTACTACACGCCCAGTAAACTAACAGAAAATTCCTTGATTTTTGATAAAAAATTGATGAAAAAATGGTGGCAACAAGGCTTTGATTATGCCGCAGTTAAATATGAAGAGCGTTTTAAACAATCAGATTTAAAAGACAAATAAGTCTTGATTTTAGCAGGAGTTAAATTCAATTATTAAAAAAGTTAACAAGCCTACACTTTAGCGGTAAAGTTTATATATTTAGCGCTAATTTTTACATTGCTGTATATTTTTTAATCCACCAAAATTATGATATGTTAAGCGAAGCAATATTGGTCTATATCAGTTTGGCATTTGCATTGGTAATGTTTGTTTGGGGAAAATTACGCCACGATGTTGTTGCTATTCTAACACTTTTTTTACTCGTTGTTTTTGGCTTAGTACCAACTGAAGATGCATTTTTAGGCTTTGGTCATCCGGCAGTAATTACAGTGGCTTCGGTTTTAGTGATAGGCAAATCGCTCGAACTTTCTGGTTTGATAGATGTGGTAGGTCAATGGGTGCTAAAAATAGGAAACAATATTATACTACAAGTTACTGTTTTATCTCTTATTGTTGCTATTTCTTCAGCATTTATGAATAATGTAGGAGCGCTAGCAATAATGATTCCGATAGCACTTCATCTTTCCAAAAAAAGCCAACGCTCGCCTTCACTTTTATTAATGCCCATTGCTTTTGCTTCACTTTTAGGCGGAATGATTACGTTAATCGGTACGCCGCCAAATATTATTATTGCACAATTTCGTTCAGAAGAAGCTGCATCGGCTTTTGGGATGTTTGATTTTGCTCCTGTCGGAATTGTATTGTCCGTGGTTGGAATTGTATATATTTCCTTGTTAGGTTGGCGACTTATACCGATAAGGAACAAGCATATTCCTGATAACGATACGTTTCAAATTGAAGAATATATCACCGAAATAGAAATTACTTCAAAATCTTCAATAATCGATCAGAAGTTAAGTGAATTGGAAACCGATGTCGATGCCGATATTCAAGTTTTAGGTTTAGTTCGAAACAACAAACGGGTTCACGCTCCACGGCGGCGAGAAAAATTGGAAGAAGGCGATATTTTGATTATCGAATCGGATAAAGAAGATTTGAATACTTTTTTGATTGCTACCGGCACTAAAATTGTTGGCGACAAAAAATTTCGGGTAGATGCCGAAGGTTCTGATAAAATTAGTTTGATTGAAGCCATTGTTTTAAGCGATTCACCTTTAGTAGGTAATTCGGCTTCAAGTATGCGTTTGCGCCATCGATATGATTTTAATTTATTAGCTATTGCTCGAAAGGAAAAGAAAATTAGAAAACGAATCGGGAAAGTAACTTTTCAGCCCGGTGATTTAATTTTACTGCAAGGTAGAACCGATGCCGTTAACGAGAGTATTCGTAACTTGGGGTGTATGGCACTTGAAAAGCCAAGCTTAAAACTAGATTACAAAAAGAAAATCCCCATTGCTTTAGGTGTTTTTTTATTAGCTGTATTAAGTGTAATCACTGGTTTTTTACAAGTTGAAATTGCTTTTACAATGGGAGCTGTTGCAATGGCATTATTTGGAATTATACCTTTAAAAGAAACTTACACCAGTATCGATTGGTCGGTTATTGTGTTACTGGCAGCAATGATTCCTGCAGGAAATGCCTTAGAAACCAGTGGTGGAGCAGACCAAATTGCCAACTTGATTCTTGCCGGTCAAGACACCTTGCCTCCGTGGTTAATTTTAGGCGTTTTGTTAACCGTAACAATGCTGCTTTCGGCATTGGTAAACAATGCAGCCACCGTAGTTTTAATGGCGCCAATAGCCATAACGATAGCAAAAGGTCTTGATGCTTCTATCGATCCGTTTCTAATGGCAGTAGCAATTGGAGGTTCTAGCGCATTTATGACACCAATAGGTCACCAATCGAACACCTTAGTAATGGGGCCTGGAGGGTACAAATTTTCAGACTACCTAAAAATGGGAATCCCGATGCAAATACTAATTATTTTGGCAAGTATCCCACTAATACTGTATTTCTGGCCGTTATAAACAACACTTTGTAAAATAATAAACACCCACAAAATAAAATTGTTGTAAATACTTAGTGTATTTAACTATTTGTTTAAAATCAACCCTGCAAGGTTTTCAATGCCTTGCAGGGTTTTAAAATTACGTTTTTAATAAAAAAGGTATTAATCTTTTTTCTGATGATATTAATAAGAAAAAACTGATAAAACTGCCTTATAAAAAATATTAGGTTTGTTTTTATGCTGAATATATTTATTAAATCTCTTATGAGCAGTGTATTTTGTAGGTTTTTTAATTACGTATTTGTCTTTTTTAAAGGATTAAATATTTTGATTTATCAATGTTATTCTTGTATTATTAATTTTTATGTTTATATTAGCAACCTGTTAACGATCGTTTATTGAGATTAATATGATTAACTTTACACACACACACACACACACACACAGCGTTGCTGGGTTTATAGGTTTTTACGCTGTTTTGAATTCACTTAGCTTTTTTGTTTTTTACGAGAACTAACCAACCATTAATGGAAACTTTTGTAAGTTAATAATGATGTAAAAATTTTAAGTGATGAAAAGATTGAATTTTAATATATTACAAGTGTTTATTCTAGTTTTTTGTGTAACATTTTTTGTTGGATGTGAAAAAGATGAATCAATAAACTCTATAGATAATGAAAAGTCAAATCATTTGACTAATGATACTAGACCTAAATTTATAAGAGATGATGATGTTTTTGTGTTAACAGACACAAACTCGTTATTGCACTATAGAAATGGCAGCCTTCTTTTTGAAAGAAAAAAAGTAATTTCAGACGAAATCATTCTAAATGAATATGAAGATTCAGATGGTTATTCAGTTATCAAAATCACACCTGATAGTCAAAGTGATGATAAACTAATTGTAAGGAAAAAGTCTTATAGTAATGGTCTATATGTATTTGATCTAATAAATCCAGATGGTAAGAATATTTATGATTTAGAATTTCATACGAGTGAAAAAAGTTGTCCTTGGTGTTTTGTGGGGCCCTTAGTACCAGTGCTTTCAGATATTGTAGATGCCTTGGACGACACCCAGGCTGAAGATTGTGCCGAAGCTGCAGTCTTAAGTTGTGGTGAGGGGAATGTTGAAAGTTTTGAGTCAGTTGAGCCAGTAGATGGTGGCCTATTTGCTGGAGGATCACCAGGAAGATGCAAAATAACATGTAAAGACGATGAATAGTAATTAATAAATTAAAGAACTCACTCACCCCAAAAAATATTGATTTTTTGGGGTGTAATTCACTTTTTTATGTTTTTAGCAATAACTAGATTTAAAAATAAGAAATTTAATGAGCTATTAATATTATTTGCTTTATTGATAGCTGTTCCTTTGATTTATGCATATTTTGAAGGTTTTGAAAATATTAATCCAAGAGAAAATTTTTCAATGAACTCTTCGTTTTACTATTTTGTAGTTTATACTATCCTTATAGGACCACTATTAGAAGAGTTTTTGTTTAGAGGAGTTTTTATTGAATCTAAAATAGCTAAAGGATTATCTGTAGTCTTGGTAAATGTTTTTTTGATTTATTTTGAAAATTTACTTTCACTCATATTACTAGCTGTTTTTGATTTAATAGTTTTGTTTTTCTTTTTAAGACCTAAAGCTACTAAAAGAATTCTCATTTATTCAACTATATTTATGTTTGCATACAGTCATTATACAATTAATGACTTGTCTTCGTTAAATGGTTTTTTTTATAGTTTTTTTCATTTATCAGTAACTTTTTTGTTTACATGGGTTATTCTTAATTATAATTACACAGTTTCCGTTTTTGTTCATAGCGTTTTTAATTCTATAATAATTGCTATTTTTAGCTTTGGGTTGAACAGTATAGACGGTCAGATAAATAAGATCGAAAACTCTCAATTTCAGGGTTATTATATTACGAAGTTTCATAAGGAAAAACCCAATACAGATGAATATAGAGTAACAAAAGATAGTGTGATATGTAAAAATTGTAAACCCGAAAAGCTGTATAAAGTTTTCAGCAATTCTGCTACCAATAAAGAAAAGATAATTACAGTTTATCCAACTTATATATATCATGACATTTTTATTGAGTCTAAAACAGTAGACTTTAGTAAAGACCAAGATAATCTAGAATGGATGTTTGAGTATGAACTTTTAAAGAAGAAAGATTCTGAGTGAAAATATATCCAATAAATGGCTTTATTAATATGATTAACTTTACTACACACACACACACACACACACACAGCGTTGCTGGGTTTATGGTGTATTGTGGTTTTACTTAGTACTGCTTATTTGGATTAATTGGTTAGGATTTACTTAGGTGTTTTTTGTTTTTTTATAATAAAAAATAATGAATACTAATTTTAATCCAATTAATAATGAAGAAAAAAATATTAGGGCTATTGCCCTTGATGGTATTAATGTTTTTAATGTCTTGTAGCGATGATGATTTTAAAGAAGAAAATTTGTCATACAGTCTTAAAAACAATAACAGGTTAAATTTTGTAAATACAATAGGCGAAAGTGATTTGCAACGAGAAAATCCAACTTTATATCAGAGTCTTGAGAGCATAAATACAAGATCTGCAGATAGTGGTAACGATATGTTGGAAATAGACCTCAAGAAGATTAATAAAATAGAACTTGACTCAGCAACTAGTTATGTTTTTAGAATCAAATTTCTTGATCAACCAGAGAATAAGTTTGTTGATAATATGGTTTATACCAGATATTATGATAGAAAAGAGTATGTAAGTTGGCTGCGTTATGACTTTGATGAAAATGACAAGTCCTCAATTATAGAGAGGAATCTAATTAGAAATTTTTCAGATAAACTAGGACTTATTGGTGTTGGAACGACTTTAAATGAAGATGTTCATTTATACGAATCATTCAGTTTTTTAAGTACAGAAAATGAAGATGATTGTCTGATAACGATTCCTGATGCGGGTTCGACACTGCATACATGTTACCCATATGATGGTAGCGACCCTTACAGTTGGACTGGTTCGGAGAGCCATGGATGTAATGGAGACTTAGAACATACAGTTCAAGATTTAGTTTTAGTAGATTATTTTTGTCATTTATCAGGAGGAGGAGCTGGAGATAATCCAGGAGATGGCTACGGAGGTAGTCCAGGCCCTAGCTTCCCTGGAGTACCACCTTCAGGAGGAGGGAGCTCTGGAGGAGGTTCAGGAGGTGATCCAACAGCTCCAGGCCAAGGTTATCCGGATCCTGAAGATCCTAGTCAAGAGTTTCCTATTTTAACAGATGGAAACGGGACAATAATTTCATTTCCTAATATAGAGCTACCAGAACCACCAGAAGATGATGAAGATGACTGTGAAAAAATTAAAAACCATTTAGAGGATGAAGATGAGGAAGATTCTGAGTTTAAAGAAAAATTACTAGACTTAACTAGTAATGAAAACTTAACAGCAGACTATGAAAAAGCTGTTTTGCTTAATAGCAGCGAAAACGTGAGTGAACAATCTGGAAATTCTGGTGAGCCAGAAGTAATGATTGAAGCTAATGGTCTTTTAACTGCTTTAGCACATACTCATCCTAGCGGAATAGAAGGTGGAACATATTCTGTTTTTTCTCCTTCTGATTTTGAAGCTATTGTAAGTTTGATGAAAGACGGAGTAGTAAATTCTAATAATTTTGTTTCTTTTTTAGCAACAGGGGATGATACATACTATGCCTTAACCATTGAAGATGCCGATAAACTTTACGATTTTTTCTATCCAGCAATTCTTACTGACAGTGAGTTACTAGACTTGGCAGGAGAAAATTTTGTAGAATATCAGGAAATTACTCAAATGCAACAAGGTTTGCATAAAGATATTAATGAAAAATATTTTGAATATTCAGGTTCTGAGTATCACATATCAGAAAATGAACCTGATAACGAAAAGACATTAGAAAATTTTCTGAATTTCCTAAAGGATATTGACGCAGGAGTGAATCTTTATGAAACTGACGAAGATTTTGAAGAATTTACTAAACTAGAGTTAGATAACAACGACGAAGTAAGTAGAGAAAATAATTGTAATTAAAACATATAATAATGAAACAAATAAAAATGATAATAGCACTTTTTACATTAATTATTTTTAGTAATGTAAGTGCCCAAGTAGTATATCCAGAAAACCAGCAATTGTATGGTGTATGGGAGTATGAATATCAAGAGGATGGAGATGATTACATTTTTCGATTAATACTTGATAAACAGCGTTTTTCAGAAATGCATCAAAAATATTCGTTAAGTGGTAATTATGAATTGATAAGAATGGTTAATGGAGAAGAAGAAATTGTTTACTCTTCGATACCTTATCATATACCTGAAGAAACATATAATCAAATTATTGATGAATATAATGTTTTTGGAGGTTTTACGCACGAAAACGGAACAGTCCTTAGAGGAGTTTTTCGTGAGCTACATCAAAATTCCTCAGTAAGACGAGGTAATTTTGTCATTGAATTAATAGAAACCTCGCCAACACCAAAAATACATTGGCGTTTAAAACACTCTCAAGGACTTGTTGTAGCCCACGAAGACCCAAATAGACCAACAAGATTTGTAGTTCCTCAAGACATTGTTTTAGAAAAAGTGGAATAAGTTTTTTTAGCGCTATATTTATTTTAACCTGCAAGGTTTCTTAAACCTTGCAGGGTTTTAAAAAGCTGCAACTAAAACATATAATAATGAAACAAATAAAAATGATAATAGCACTTTTCACATTAATTATTTTTAGTAATGTAAGTGCCCAAGTAGTATATCCAGAAAACCAGCAATTGTATGGTGTCTGGGAGTATGAATATCAAGAGGATGGAGAAGATTTTATCTTTAGGGTAATGTTAGATAAACAACATTATCATGAGAATTTACAAAAGGCAGCTTTACGAGGAAACTATGAACTAGTTAAAATAGTAAATGGAGAAGAAGAAAGAGTTTATTCATCTATTCCTTATGAATTGCCTCAGGAAAAATTGGATCAGGTAATAGATATATATCATGTTTTTGGAGGGTTCACCTATGAAAATGGAACAATTTTAAGAGGACGATTTCAGGAGTTACATACTGGAGGTTCTTCAAGGCACGGAGATTTAGAAATAGAATTAATAGAAACCTCGCCAACACCAAAAATACATTGGCAGTTAAAACACTCTCAAGGACTTGTTGTAGCCCACGAAGACCCAAATACACCAACAAGATTTGTAGTTCCTCAAGACATTGTTTTAGAAAAAGTGGAATAAGTTTTTTGTGAGCATTACCAAATAACTTCAACCCTGCAAGGTTTCCAAAACCTTGCAGGGTTATTTGTTTAAACCAATCACCCCCAAAGACTTCCAACTTCATCTTTTACAAAAGCTAATCCAGTATCTGAAGGCGATTCTTTATCAAGTAAATCAGACAGAATTACTTCACGAAGTTTATTGGCATCCTTGATGTTTTCGTTCATATTTGCACGTCTAATCAAAGAAATAGTTGCGTTTTTTGAAGCTTTCACCACATTCCAACATTTTGGACTAACATAAATCTGTTGACTTAAATTATGTTCAAATTCTTGCTCAATAGTTTTGATAAGCAAGGTTTCATAATCATGTTGGTCGCTGTTATACGGCTGCACACGAGGAACCAAACTTCCTGGTGAAATGCGTTCAAGAAATAATGTAAGTCGCTCGTAGGCTTGCAAGCGTAGTGGCAAAATTTCTTTTTGATTTTTTATATGCAATTCATGATAATGCAAGTTTTCAAGATGGTCGGTGTGTGTTTTAAAAAAATAATAGGCAATTCCACCCGCCAACAAAGCAGGTAATAAGTAGGCTAAATAAGATAAAACAGTAGAAAACTCTTCCATAAAACTAAGTCGATTTTTTGAGTTTCAAATATACTTTATCTTTTTGGGTTGGCAAGTTTAATTGCTCTTGCTTTAAGCTCGATTTCTTACTATATTTTTATACTTTTGAAGGTCGAAAATTTCAATTAAATCTAGTTTCCATTGCAAGAATATATTCAACAACTAAACGAGGCTCAACGCGAAGCCGTTTTACAAAAAGACGGCCCGATGATTGTAATTGCTGGCGCCGGATCTGGAAAAACCAGGGTGTTAACATATCGAATTGCTTATTTGATGAGTCAAGGCGTCGATCCATTCAATATTCTGTCCTTAACTTTTACCAATAAAGCTGCGCGTGAAATGAAATCGCGTATCGCTGAAATTGTTGGTAATTCGGAAGCTAAAAATTTGTGGATGGGTACTTTTCATTCTGTCTTTGCAAAAATACTTCGTATTGAAGCCGATAAATTAGGATATCCGTCTAATTTTACCATATATGATAGCCAAGATTCGCAACGATTATTACGAAATATCATTAAAGATTTGGGGCTCGATAAAGATGTATATAAGTACAAACAAGTTCAATCCAGAATTTCTTCATTCAAAAACTCATTGATAACAGTAAAGGCCTACAAAAAAGATTTCGACTTACAAGAAGCCGATGCCATGGCAAAACGACCTCGAATGGGCGAAATTTACGAACATTACGTAGAGCGTTGTTTTAAAGCTGGTGCAATGGATTTTGATGATTTACTGCTGAGAACCAACGAGCTATTAACTCGCTTTCCTGATGTTTTGGCAAAATACCAACACCGGTTTAAATATATTTTAGTCGACGAGTACCAAGATACCAATCATTCACAATACTTGATTGTAAAAGCCTTAAGTGATCGTTTTCAAAATATTTGTGTAGTAGGAGACGATGCGCAGAGTATTTATGCTTTTCGCGGAGCAAACATCAATAATATTTTAAATTTTCAACGCGATTATAGCGAAGTGAAACAGTTTCGGTTGGAGCAAAACTACCGTTCTACCAAAAATATTGTTCAAGCTGCAAATTCGGTTATCGAAAAAAACAAAAACCGATTGGATAAAGTGGTTTGGACACAAAATAATGACGGCCCAAAAATTCGCGTAAATCGTTTGATAAATGATGCTGAAGAAGGACGTTTTGTAGCGAGTTCTATCCTTGAAAACAAAATGCAAAATAACCTGAAAAACGGCGATTTTGCTATTTTATATCGAACAAACGCACAAAGTAGAGCTATGGAAGATGCGTTGCGTAAAAAAGATATTCCTTACCGTATTTATGGCGGATTGTCTTTCTACCAGCGCAAAGAAATCAAAGATGTACTTTCTTATTTGCGATTAATTGTCAATCCAAAAGATGAGGAAGCTTTGGTGCGCGTTATCAATTATCCAACACGAGGGATTGGACAAACTACGCTCGATAAATTAACTTTAGCCGCTAATCATTATAAGCGCTCCATTTTTGAGGTAATCGAACATATTGAAAAAATAAATTTACCCATCAATAAAGGCATTGTTACCAAACTCAAAAACTTTACCAATATGATAAAAAGTTTTCGGGTATTTGCTGAACAAAACGATGCGTTTAAGGTGGCTGAAACCGTTGTTAAAAAAACAGGATTAATTCAGGAGTTTAAAAAAGATGGAACACCTGAAGGCATTGCACGATTAGAAAATATTGAAGAATTGCTAAACGGAATTCAAGATTTTGTAGAAGGACAAAAAGAATTGGCAGATGCAGATGGATCTTTGGCAGAATTTTTAGAAGATATTGCTCTGGCAACCGATTTAGACAAGCAAACCGATGATGAAGACCGCGTGGCTTTAATGACCATTCACTTAGCCAAAGGACTGGAATTTCCGTTTGTGTATATTGTTGGAATGGAAGAAGATTTGTTTCCTTCAGCAATGAGTATGAATTCGAGGTCAGATTTAGAAGAAGAACGGCGCTTGTTTTATGTCGCCTTAACCAGGGCCGAAAATCAGGCTTATTTAACTTATGTTATTTCTCGATATCGTTGGGGAAAACTAATCGACGCAGAACCTAGTCGGTTTATCGAAGAAATAGATGATCAGTATTTAGATTTTATGATTCCTAAAGATGATTATCAATTTCAGCCTCTAATTGACAAAGATATTTTTGATGAACCTGATAAATCAAAATTAAGGACAACGAAACCTAAAAATGGTACGCCACCACCAAAACAGGAAGATGGCAAACCTAACGTAAAGCGATTGCGAAAAGTGAAACCTGAAGGGAATCAACCTAGTCCTACCAGAAAAATTATTTCTTTAGAACAAGGTCAAAAAATCGAACATCAACGCTTCGGAATGGGAAAAGTGATTGAAGTTACAGGTGTTGGTCAAGATAAAAAAGCCGTAATCGATTTTGAAAATAGTGGCATAAAAAGCCTTTTGTTGAAATTTGCTAAAGTAAAAGTTTTAGATAGCTAGCAATGATAACTGCAAACAAACTAATCATCTTATTGCTTTCCATTTTCAGTATTTTTTTACTGAGCTTGACGTTTTTTATCGATGATTCATCAGAATTGTATAAGTTGATTAGTTACTACGATTTTGGACTTTGTTTTTTCTTTTTATATGATTTTTTTAAACAGCTAAGAGAAGAAAACAACAAACTGAAATATTTTTTCACCATCGGATGGTTAGATTTTTTGTCCTCAGTTCCAGTGGTAGCTGAGTTTAGGTTTTTACGAGTATTTCGTGTTTTTCGGGTAATAAAAATTATTCGATCGACTAGAAAATTACTCGAATTTTTGACTACAAACAAGAAAGAATCTTTCTTTAGTTTTATTATTTTTATTGTAATTGTTTCCATTATTGCCACTTCTTCAGGAGTTTTATATGTAGAACACGAAGTAGGAAACATCAAAACGGCTGAAAACACGTTGTGGTGGACTTTTGTTACCATTACAACTGTTGGTTATGGCGATTTTTACCCGGTTACACCCGAAGGAAAAATTTTATCAGTAATTTTAATAACCACAGGAATTGCAGCTTTTGGTGCTATAATTTCGTATATTACAGACAAAGTAAATTCAATTAAAGAATAATTTTAAACCATAAAAAATGGCATTAACACCTTCAAATATGCTTGAGCTTGGAACCAAAGCTCCAGATTTTTTGCTTAAGGACAGCGTAAGCAAACAAACCTATAGTTATAAGGATATTGCTGGAGAAAAGGGAACGGTGATTATGTTTATTTGCAATCATTGTCCGTATGTAAAACACGTTAATGATGAAATTATTCGCCTGGCAAATGATTATCGTATTTTAGGGTTTGGTTTTGTAGCAATTTCAAGCAATGATGTAGAAAACTACCCTGAAGATCATCCTGATAAAATGTGGGAAACAGCAAGAAAATTAAATTATCCATTTCCTTATTTATTTGATGAAGATCAATCTGTAGCCAAAGCTTATAAAGCTGCTTGCACGCCAGATTTTTATGTTTTTGACGCCCAAGATGAATTGTTTTATAGAGGGCAATTGGATGATTCTCGTCCTAAAAATGGCATTCCTACTTCTGGTAGAAGTGTAAGAGAAGCTCTGGATGCTTTGTTGAATAATCAAGCAGCGCCAAAACACCAAAAACCATCGATGGGTTGTGGAATAAAATGGAAAAAATCTTCCTAAAAATCGACTTCTTCATTGGTTTTGAGTTTCAATTTTTTACGCAAACTGTAAACTCCTAAATAGAGTAGTGGAGTGTCTGAAATAGCAATCAAGACTTTAAAAAGAAATCCGCTTAACAACAATGCCGAAAAATTTGCCCAGTCGATTTTGCCAAAGCTGCAAAGCAAAAATAAAACCGTAAAAGTGTCTGTAAATTGTGAGGTAAAAGTTGAAAAATTATTTCGTAGCCAGAGGTGTTTCCCTTTGGTTATTTTTTTCCAAAAATGATAAACAGAAATATCGATATATTGCGCCAAAAGATAAGCTATCATAGATGCAAAAACAGCAATTCCCGTTGCGCCAAAAACCTTGGAGAATAAAGAATCGCTTATCGGCGACCAGTCGGTTGCTGGCACCGCATCAGACAAATACACGATAAACAAAGAAAAAAATGAGGCAAAAATTCCTGCCGTAACCACCAAATTGGCTTTTTTCTTTCCATAAATTTCGCTGATTAAATCTGTGATTAAAAAAGTAATGGGATAAGGTAAAATTCCCACCGAAATCTCAAAAGTATAAACGCCGAAAAAATCAAAATAGAAAAATTTTTGAAAGATTAAATTGGAAGCAACTAACGATGCTATAAACAATCCTCCTAAAATAAAGTACAATTTAAAAGCGAAATCTTTATCGGTTTTTTTCAAAATAAAACAAATTGAATAATATATTTGTTTACAAATTTAAGGGCTCATTTTTTAGTTGAGCTTATTTTTCTGATTTTATTTTAACTATATAATAAATCTCGTTTGAGCGTATTGAAATCAACTACATCCGTTTATATTTCGTTAGGCAGTAATTTAGGAAACAGCTTTCAAAACTTAGAAGAAGCTATTCAAGCTATTTTTTTTAAAATAGGTAAAGTTGTAAGTATTTCAAAAGTATACAAATCGCCAGCTTGGGGTTTTGATGGCAATGATTTTTTGAATGCTTGCATTCTGGTAGAAACCCGCTTTAGTGCAGAAAAAACCCTCGAAAAATTACTGCAAATTGAATTGGATTTGGGGAGAAAAAGAGAAATTAAAATCGGCTACCAAAACCGAACAATAGATTTAGATATTCTGTTTTTTGGTGAAGTTGCCGTGCATTCTAAATCCTTGCAAATTCCGCATCCAAAGTTGGCCGAACGTAATTTTGTGTTGCTTCCATTACTTGATATCGCACCAGAATTGATCCATCCAACTTTTCAGCAAAGCATACAGTCACTTTTTAAAAATAGTAGCGATACATCCAGTATACAACCAATTCAGCAAAAATTAAAACTTCCTGAGTTGCCTAAAATCAACAATAAATACATTGCTATTGAAGGCAATATTGGTGCTGGAAAAACAAGTTTAGCAACTATGATTTCTGAAGATTATAACGCTAAATTGATTTTAGAACGCTTTAAAGATAATCCGTTCTTACCTAAATTTTATAAAGACCAACAGCGTTTTGCTTTTCCGTTGGAAATGTCATTTTTAGCCGATCGGCATCAGCAGTTGCTAGATGATATTTCGCAATACGATTTATTTTCAGAATTTGTTGTAGCCGATTATGATTTTTACAAATCCTTAATTTTTGCCAAAGTTACGCTTGCCGAAGATGAATATTTACTTTATAAAAAGATTTTTGGCATTATGTATAAAGAGTTGCCCAAACCAGATATGTACGTTTATTTGTATCAAAATACAGGGCGATTATTAGAAAACATCAGAAAAAGAGGACGCGAATACGAGCAAGATATTCAACCTGAATATTTGGAAAACTTAAACGATGGCTATTTGAATTTTATTCGAGGTCAAAGACACCTAAATACTAAAATTATAGATATTTCTGAAATTGATTTTGTGAATAATCGAGAAGATTATGTGAAGCTTCTTAATGAATTAGCCTAAATAAACAACTCCAAAGAAATGTAGTTTTTTTTACTTAAAAAACTACATTTCTTTGGAGTTGTTGAGAGGTATCAATATCAAGTATTTCCTAGTGTTATGAATCGCCTAGCATTACAGGCATTACCAACATAGTTACTTTTTCGCCTTCTTCTAAATCGTCTATTGGAGTTAAAATACCAGCTCTATTTGGTAAACTCATTTCAAGTTGAACATTATCTGAAGTAAGGTTGTTCAGCATTTCTAATAAAAACTTAGAATTAAAACCGATTATAATATCATCACCTTGGTAATCGCAAACCAATCTTTCTTCGGCTTTGTTGGAGTAATCTAAATCTTCAGCAGATATTTTGAGTTCAGCACCAGCGATTTTTAATCGAATTTGGTGCGTTGTTTTGTTAGAGAAAATAGCAACACGCTTAACAGAATTTAAAAACTGCAAACGATCGATAACTAATTTGTTTGGGTTTTCTTTAGGAATTACCGCTTCATAATTCGGGTATTTCCCGTCAATTAAACGACAAGTAAGTTCAATAGTATCAAAAGTAAATTTAGCGTTAGAATCGTTGTATTCAATCAATACATCAGCTTCATCTCCCGCCAAAATTCCTTTCAGTAAGTTAAGCGGTTTTTTAGGCATAATAAATTCAGCATCTTCAGAAGCCGAAATATCTTCGCGAGTGTATTTAACTAGTTTATGCGCATCGGTTCCAACAAACTTAATATCCTGCGTAGAAAATTGAAAGAAAATACCATTCATAACAGGTCTTAAATCATCATTCCCAGTAGCAAAAATTGTTTTGTTGATGGCTGTAGCCAAAATATCGGCAGTAATTACAGTGCTGCTTGGTTCTTCAATTTCTACCGCTGTAGGAAAATCTTCGGCATCGGCGTAAGCCAATTTATAATTACCTTGATTCGAACTAATTTCAACCGAATTGTTATCTTGTACAATAAAGGTAAGCGGTTGCTCAGGAAAAGTTTTTAAGGTGTCTAAAAGGATTTTTGCAGGAACTGCAATTTGTCCTTCAGAGTCAGATTCTACTTGAACAATTGCAGACATTGTCGTTTCTAAATCTGAGGATGATATCTTTAGCTCTTCATTTTTTAAATCAAATAAAAAATGATCTAAAATCGGCATGGTATTGTTGTTATTGATAACACCTCCCAGTATTTGGAGCTTTTTCAATAAGTCTTGACTTGATACTATAAATTTCATAACTAGTTTTTGTAACGCAAATATAATTTCAAAAAATTATTATAACCATCTTTTGTGAAAAAAATCTGTCGCTGATGTCAATTTTAATTTTTATAGATAGCGAAAACTTGATTTAGGTATAACTGAACCAATAGTTTTTTTCAATTTGAACAAGCATTAGCTTAAAAATAGATTTTAGTGTGATAAATTTTTGTTAATAGGTAAAAGTTTGTATTTTTGATAAGCATTCCTAGATTAAATTAATTATGAAACAATTCAACAATTTTAAAATGATTAGAAATACATTTTCAATCCTATTTTGTCTAGTTATTTATAGCACAAACGCCCAAATAGAACCTCTGCTAGAGCCCGATTACTGGACTACCGAAAAGATTGAAATTGACGGAGAAACCACTTACGCCGACACTAACAATATTAATGAGTATGAAAAGCTATTTATAGATGGCTCAGAATCTTCAGCTTCTGGTGGATTGGAATTTGTTACCCTTACATCAGGTTTAATTTTTGATGATGACAATCAA
>JBNJHC010000009.1:0-92481 GCA_051748125.1 Bacteroidota bacterium | reverse complement strand
AGCAACTGCTAAAGAAACACCTAAAATAGCGTTAGCTCCTAGATTAGCTTTGTTGGGCGTTCCGTCTAAATCAATCAGCATTTGATCGATATCTGCTTGTTCGAAAACAGAAAAACCTAATAATTTATCTGAAATTAAATTATTGACATTATCTACAGCTTTAAGCACTCCTTTTCCATGGTAATCATTTCCACCGTCGCGTAATTCAACTGCTTCATGTTCTCCAGTAGATGCTCCGGATGGAACAGCAAATCGGCCCATAGCACCGCTTTCTGTTACCACATCAACTTCTATTGTTGGATTTCCTCTAGAATCGAATATTTGTCTCGCGTGTATATCTAATATTGAACTCATTTTGAATAGATTATTTTGGGTTGCAATTTACTACATTAATTTGTGAGTAGTCTTTGCTTTCAAAAATTTGAAAATTGAATATTAATTTAGCATTTTCAAGAACTCATCAAATAAATAAGTTGCATCATTTGGTCCTGGCCCTGCTTCTGGGTGGTATTGAACACACATGCACTTTTTATTTTTGATGCGCATTCCAGCAACAGAGTGATCATTTAAGTGTAAATGAGTTATCTCAATATCTTTATGCTCTTCTGCTGTCTTTTTATCGATTGCAAACCCATGATTTTGTGATGTAATTTCAGCTTTTCCAGTAAGTAAGTTTTTTACTGGGTGATTAATTCCACGATGGCCATGATGCATTTTGAAAGTAGGAATACCCATAGCTTGAGAAATAATTTGGTGTCCTAAGCAAATTCCAAAAGTCGGAAAATTATCAGCTAGACTTTTTTGAGCAACATCAACCACATTTGTTAAGGGTTCAGGGTCACCTGGTCCATTAGATAAAAACAGTGCATCAGGAGCCCATTGCATCATTTCTTCATAAGAAGTATCCCAAGGAAAAACCTTCATTGTACAATTACGCTTAGAGAAATTTCTAAGAATGTTATGCTTCACACCAAGGTCGAGTACGGCAATTTTATAAGCTTCATTTTCAGCAGGAATGGTATAGGCTTCTTTCGTAGAAACATTGGAGCATAAAGCAAGTCCTTTCATAGATGGTTGCTGATCGAGCTCTATTTTAAGTTGATCGAGTTCATCTACACGAGTAGAGATAACAGCATTCATAGCGCCATTTACTCGAATATGTTCTACTAAAGCACGTGTATCTACATCTGATACAGCAATTAACTGATGGCGTTTTAAGAAATCTTCAAGCGACTCATCCATTGCAACACGTGATGGATTGTAAGAAAAGTTTTTGCAAACTAATCCAGCTATTTTGGCAGCATCAGATTCTGATTCATCCTTATTAATTCCGTAATTACCAATATGGGCATTTGTAGTGACCATTAGCTGACCAAAATAAGACGGGTCGGTAAAAATTTCTTGATAACCTGTCATTCCGGTATTAAAACAGATTTCGCCAAAAGCAGTTCCTTGAACATTAGAAACAGACTTGGCGTTAAAAACAGTACCATCGCTTAACAAGACAACGGCATTTAATTTTTGTGTATATTTCATGGAGCAAAGTTTAAAAAAAAGGGATAAACCCGAAAGTTTATCCCTTTGTAAAATTATTTAGCAATATGAAAAAGATTACTCTTCATTCTTAGATTCTTGTGCTTTGTCAGAAGATTCTGTCTCAGTAGATTTAGCTTTTTTTCCAGCTCTACGAGTAGATTTCTTTTTCTTAGTTCCACCGTTTACGTCGTAAATTTCGTTAAAATCTACTAGTTCGACCATAGCCATTTGTGCGTTATCACCAAGACGGTTACCCAACTTGATAATACGTAAATAGCCTCCAGGACGATCGCCCACTTTAGGGGCAACTTCTCTAAACAGTTCAGAGACGCTATACTTATCTCTTAGTTTAGAAAAAACCAATCTACGGTTGTGCGTAGTATCAACCTTAGACTTAGTAATAAGCGGCTCGATAAATTGCTTCAGCGCCTTCGCTTTAGCAACAGTAGTATTTATTCTCTTATGTTCGATTAGGGAGCAAGACATATTAGAAAGCATTGCCTTCCTATGTGCTGTTTTACGCCCTAAATGATTGATTTTTTTTCCGTGTCTCATGACTATATATTTTAAGACTCAATAATTAGTCTTTATCTAATTTATACTTTGATAGATCCATTCCAAAATCAAGACCCTTGTTTGCTACAAGTTCTTCAAGCTCGGTTAACGATTTTTTTCCAAAGTTTCTAAACTTCATCAGGTCGTTTTTATTATAAGAAACCAAATCGCCAAGCGTATCAACTTCAGCAGCTTTTAAACAATTAAGAGCTCGTACAGAAAGATCGAGATCAACTAGTTTTGTCTTAAGCAACTGTCGCATGTGTAAAGACTCTTCATCATAAGTTTCTGCTTGCGACATCTCTTCGGTTTCGAGTGTAATGCGCTCGTCAGAGAACAACATGAAATGATGAATTAAAGTCTTGGCAGCTTCTGTTAAAGCGTCCTTAGGGTGAATTGATCCGTCTGATTGAATTTCAAAAACCAATTTTTCGTAATCTGTTTTTTGCTCTACTCGGAAGTTTTCAATGCTATATTTAACATTTTTGATCGGAGTAAAAACAGCGTCCATAAAAATGGTTCCAATCGGAGCTTTATCGGTTTTGTTTTCTTCAGCGGGAACGTAACCTCTTCCTTTTTCAATAGTAATTTCAATATTTAAGGATACATTAGAATCCATATTAGAAATTACTAAATCTGGGTTAAGGATTTCAAAACCGTTGACGAATTTTTGAAAATCACCAGCTTTTAGCGTTTCTTGATTAGAAATAGCAATTGTAGCTGTTTCATTATCAAGATCATCTACTAGTTTCTTGAAACGAATTTGTTTTAAGTTAAGGATGATTTCAGTAACATCTTCTACAACACCAGGTATGGTAGAAAATTCGTGTTCAACACCTTCAATTCGAACTGAAGTAATCGCGAAGCCTTCTAAAGAAGATAACAGTACTCTACGCAATGCGTTACCAACGGTAAGACCGTAACCAGGTTCCAAAGGTCTGAATTCGAAAATGCCCTCGAAATCGGTGGATTCAATCATGATAACCTTATCGGGCTTCTGAAAATTAAATAATGCCATAATTTGAGTTCTGCTAATTAATTATTTAGAATACAATTCTACGATGTACTGTTCGTTGATGTTTTCAGGAATTTGAGTACGTACAGGTATATTTACAAATGTACCCTCTTTTTTCTCAGAATTCCAAGTCATCCATTCATAGGTTTGCTTAGAGTTGTCTAGTGAATCTTTAATCACAGAAAGTGATTTAGATTTTTCACGGACACCAATTACATCGTTAGGCTTAACTTGATAAGATGGTATGTTAACGAGTTCGCCATTAACGGTTATATGTTTGTGTGATACCAATTGTCTAGCTGCACTTCTAGTAGGAGCAACACCTAAACGGAAAACAACATTATCTAATCTACTTTCACACATTTGAAGTAGAACTTCACCTGTAATTCCAGGAGCTCTGTTAGCCTTCTTAAACATATTTCTGAATTGTCGTTCTAGAATACCATAGGTATATTTAGCCTTTTGTTTTTCAGCTAATTGAACTGCATATTCAGATTTCTTCCCTCTTCTACGGTTGTTTCCGTGTTGTCCAGGAGGGTAGTTTCTTTTTTCGAAAGATTTGTCATCTCCAAAAATAGGTTCGCCGAATTTACGAGCGATTTTAGTTTTAGGACCAGTATATCTTGCCATTTATATAAATTTTAGGTTATGAATTAAGGTCATTCCTTCGATAACCAATTAAAAATAAATTAAACTCTTCTTCTTTTAGGAGGTCTACATCCATTGTGAGGTACTGGAGTTACGTCGATTATTTCAGTAACATCAATACCTGAATTATGGATTGCACGAATAGCAGATTCTCTACCATTTCCAGGACCTTTTACATAAACTTTTACTTTACGTAAACCTAGTTCGTGAGCAACTTTACTTGCATCTTCAGCAGCAAGCTGAGCAGCATAAGGAGTATTTTTCTTACTTCCTCTAAAGCCCATTTTACCAGCTGAAGACCATGAGATAACATCTCCATTTTTATTTGCTAAAGATACGATGATGTTATTGAAAGAAGCTGTAACGTAAGCCTCTCCGAAAGCATCAACAGATACTTTACGCTTTTTATTTGTTGACTTAGCCATAAATTAAAATTATTTCGTTACTTTTTTCTTGTTAGCAACTGTTTTACGTCTACCTTTTCTTGTTCTAGAATTGTTTTTCGTACGCTGACCTCTAAGCGGAAGTCCTGTACGGTGACGTATTCCACGGTAGCAACCAATGTCCATCAAACGTTTGATATTCATAGAAACTTCCGATCTAAGCTCACCTTCAATAGTGTACTGACCAACAGCGTCACGAATTTTACCAATTTCGTCATCAGACCAATCAGTTACTTTCTTATTTTCATCAACTTTAGCGTTTGCTAAAATTTTCTTGGCAGTACTTCTGCCAATTCCGAAGATGTAGGTTAATGCAATAACCCCTCTTTTTTGTTTTGGTATATCAACCCCTGCAATTCTTGCCATAACTAGCCTTGTCTTTGTTTGAATTTAGGATTCTTCTTGTTAATTACATAAAGTCTGCCCTTTCTACGGACAATCTTGCAATCAGCGCTTCTCTTTTTTATAGATGCTCTAACTTTCATAATGTACTAATATCTGTAGGTTATACGAGCCTTTGTTAAATCGTAAGGACTCATTTCTAATTTTACTTTATCCCCAGGCAACAACTTAATGTAATGCATACGCATTTTACCTGAGATATGTGCGGTCACAATATGACCGTTTTCGAGCTCAACTCGAAACATTGCGTTCGACAATGCTTCAACAATTGTGCCGTCTTGTTCTATAGAAGGTTGTTTTGCCATATTATGCTACTGCTTTTCTATTTTTACCCGTTTTCATTAATCCATCGTATCTTCTATTCAGTAAATATGAATTTACCTGCTGAATAGTATCAATTGCAACTCCAACCATAATTAAAAGCGATGTTCCTCCAAAGAATAATCCCCAACCTTGTTGTACGCCTAATAGCGATACAATAACCGCAGGAAATACTGCAATTAAAGCTAAAAAGACAGAACCTGGCAAGGTAATCTGAGACATTACACGGTCTAAATATTCGGATGTTTCAGAACCTGGTCGAATTCCAGGAATAAAACCACCGCTACGTTTTAGATCGTCAGCCATTTTATTAGTAGGAACAGTAATTGCGGTATAGAAGTAAGTAAAGATGATAATTAAAAGTGCAAAAACAAGGTTGTACCAAAATCCAAACATATCTTGGAAAGCGGCTGTTACACCCTGAGCCATTTCTGAATCAGAAAGACCAGCTACTGCAGCAGGTATAAACATTATTGCTTGCGCAAAAATAATTGGCATAACTCCCGAAGCATTTAAACGTAGCGGGATAAATTGCCTTGATCCAGAAACTGCACTTTTTTCATATTTACCAGTTGCATTTTTTCTTGCGTACTGAACTTGTACTCTTCTAACAGCCATTACAAGCATTACGGATGCAAGGATTATCAAGAACCATATTACCAATTCGATTAAAATCAATATCAAACCACCATTAGATTCAGACATTCTTGAACCTAGTTCTTGTATAAAAGATTGAGGTAAGGTTGCAATAATACCAACCATAATCAACAATGAAATTCCGTTACCGATACCTTTATCAGTAATTTTCTCGCCCAGCCACATCGCAAAGATACAACCAGTTGCAAGAATGACTACAGACGAAGCAACAAAGGTAAACGAATCATCAAGGAGGAAAGCCGAACTCGGCAGAATGTTATATAAGTTATAAATATAACCAGGTCCCTGAACTAATGTAATACCAATTGTTAGCCAACGAGTAATTTGAGTGATTTTCTTTCTACCACTCTCGCCTTCCTTTTGGAGTTTTTGCAAATAAGGAATTGCAATAGTCATTAACTGAACCACAATAGAAGCAGAAATATAAGGCATAATACCCAGAGCAAAAACAGAAGCGTTAGAAAACGCACCCCCTGTAAATGCATTAAGCAAGCCAAGCAATCCACCTTCTGTTTGAGACGAAAGGTTAGCAAGTTGGGCAGCATCAACACCAGGCAAAACTACTTGTGCGCCAAAACGGTACACAAGCAGTAAACCAAGCGTTAACAATATACGATTCTTAAGCTCTTCTATTTTCCAAATATTCTTGATGGTTTCAATAAACTTCATTAATAAAGATTTAAAGGGTTATTGCTTCACCACCCGCAGCTTCGATAGCTTCTTTAGCTGACTTAGTAAACTTGTTAGCAGAAACTTTTAAAGAAGCTTTTAATTCGCCTCTTCCAAGAATTTTAAAAAGGTCTTTCTTTTTAATAACACCTGCATCAACAAGACCCTGATGGTCTACTGAGTCAGCGATAATTTTCTCATCTACGAGTCGCTGAAGAGTGTCCAAATTTACACCTTTATATTCAATTCTGTTCGGATTATTGAAACCAAATTTAGGAACTCTTCTTTGAAGCGGCATTTGACCTCCTTCAAATCCAATTTTTTTCGAGTACCCAGAACGAGATTTTGCACCTTTATGCCCACGACCTGCGGTTCCACCTGACCCAGAAGCTTCTCCTCTACCGAGGCGCTTACTCTGAGACTTGACAGATCCTTTAGCTGGTTTTAAATTATGTAATTCCATCTGTTATATTATTTTATTTCTTCTACAGAAACTAAATGTTGAACTTTATCAATCATTCCTAAAATATTAGGGGTATCGTTATGAGTAACCGATTGACCTATTTTACGCAAACCAAGAGCTTCAAGTGTTAACTTTTGCTTGTTGGTTTTTTTGATTGCGCTTCTAACTTTCGTTACTTTTATACTTGCCATTGCCAAATATCTTATCCGTTAAACAATTTATCTAAAGTAATACCACGCTGTTTTGCAACAGTTTCTGCGCTTCTAAGTTGAAGCAAGGCATCAAAAGTAGCTTTAACAACGTTGTGCGGGTTAGAAGAACCTTGGTTTTTAGAAAGTACGTCGTGTACACCAACTGATTCTAAAACAACACGAGCAGGTCCACCGGCAATTACTCCTGTACCAGGAGATGCTGGAAGTAAAAGAACGCGTGCACCTCCATATTTACCAAGTTGCTCATGTGGCAAAGTGCCTTTATGAAGTGGGATACGAACTAAGTTTTTCTTTGCATCTTCAACAGCTTTCGCGATTGCATCAGCAACTTCTTTTGATTTTCCTAAGCCTTGGCCAACTACACCGTTTTCATCTCCGACAACAACTATAGCAGAAAATCCAAAAGCTCTACCACCTTTGGTTACTTTAGTAACACGTTGTACACCAACTAAACGATCTTTAAGATCTAGGCCGCTTGGTTTTACCAATTCTACGTTTTTATAATCTTGAAACATATGATTTAAAATTTTAGTCCGCCCTCACGAGCTCCTTCTGCTAATGATTTTACTCTTCCGTGATAAAGGTACCCACCTCTATCGAATGATACTTGGTCGATACCAAGCTTCAATGCTTTTTCTGCAAGGGTTTTTCCAACTAGTTCAGATTGTTCTACTTTAGTCTTTCCTTTAGCTTGGTCGCCAAGGTGAAAAGAAGAAACAGAAGCTAGTGTTTTGCCTTCAGTATCGTCAATTAATTGCGCGTAGAGAGCCTTGTTACTTCTGTAAACAGACAATCTAGGCTTTGAAGCCGTTCCAGTAATAGTTCTACGGATACGCTTTCTTATCTTTAATCTTCTTTTTTGTTTAGAAAATGCCATAATTATTATTGTTAAGCTGATTTACCTGCTTTTCTTCTGATGTATTCGCCAACATACTTAATACCTTTTCCTTTGTAAGGTTCAGGCTTTCTGAACGAACGAATTTTAGCAGCTACTTGATTCACTAACTGTTTGTCGAAAGAAGTTAGTTTTACAATTGGGTTTTTTCCTTTATCAGAAACAGTTTCGACTTTAACCTCTGGGGCTAGTTCGATTACAATGTTGTGAGAAAAACCAATCGCCAAGTCTAATTTTTGACCTTGATTAGATGCTCTATAACCAACACCTACCAACTCTAACTCTTTCGTGTAACCTTCTGAAACACCGCTCACCATATTGTTTATAAGTGCTCGATACAAACCGTGTTTAGATTTGATTTGTTTTTTATCAGAAGGGCGCTCAACAATTACTTGATTTTCTTCAACGCGAACATTAACGTCGCTAAATTCTTGCTGTAACTCCCCTAATTTACCCTTCACAGTAATGGTGTTGTCTTTCACTGATACTGTTACTCCTTCAGGGATATTTACTGGACTATTACCTATTCTTGACATTTTTATAGTCTTTAAAAATTAATAAACGTAGCAAAGGACTTCGCCCCCAACGTTCTCTTTTCTTGCTTGTTTGTCTGTCATTACACCTTTAGAAGTTGAAACGATGGCAATTCCCAATCCGTTCAAAATTCTAGGCAATTCATCTGCACCAGCATATTTACGTAAACCAGGTTTACTGATACGCTGAATATCTTTAATAACAGGATCATTGTTTTGCTTATCGTATTTCAAAGCGATTTTGATGATACCTTGTTTGTTATCATCAATAAATTTGTAACTAAGAACATAACCTTGATCAAAAAGGATTTTGGTTATTTCTTTCTTCAGATTAGAAGAAGGAATTTCAACAGTTCTATGCGAAGCTGAAATTGCGTTTCTAACTCTTGTTAAATAATCTGCAACAGGATCTATATTCATTTTTAATTCCCTTTAATATTAAAATTACCAGCTAGCTTTCTTTACACCAGGAATCAATCCCTTGTTTGCCATTTCACGAAACATCACACGAGAAAGACCAAACTGACGCATATATCCTTTAGGTCTTCCAGTTAATTTACAACGGTTGTGTAAACGAACAGGAGATGCATTTTTAGGCAATTTTTGTAAAGCTTCATAATCTCCGGCTTCTTTAAGCGCTTTTCTTTTTTCGGCGTATTTATCTACCATTTTTTCACGCTTAACCTCACGGGCTTTCATTGATTCTTTTGCCATAATTATTTCTTTTTAAACGGTAATCCTAATTCAGTTAGTAAAGATTTAGCCTCTTTATCAGTATTTGCTGTAGTTACAAAAGTAATATCCATACCAGAGATACGGTTCACTTTATCGATATTAATTTCAGGGAAAATGATTTGTTCAGTCACCCCTAAATTGTAGTTCCCTCTACCGTCGAATCCGGTAGCCTTAATTCCATTAAAATCTCTTACCCTTGGCAGTGCAGAAGTAACCAATCTGTCTAAGAATTCATACATTCTATGACCTCTTAGAGTTACCATAGCACCAATCGGCATTCCTTTTCTAAGTTTAAAAGATGCAACATCTTTCTTAGATTTAGTTGAAATGGCTTTCTGACCAGTAATTTGGGTTAACTCATCTACTGCGTGATCGATTAATTTCTTATCAGCAATAGCTTCGCCAACACCTCTACTCAAAACAATTTTAGAAAGCTTAGGAGCTTGCATTTTGTTCTTATAGCCAAACTCTTCCATTAATGCAGGAAGGACTTTATTGGTGTATTCTTCTTTTAATCTTGGTACGTAACTCATAATTAAATTACTTCTTTAGTTTTTCTGGAGATTCTTACTTTTTTTCCATCTTCCATTTTGTAACCAACTCTGGTTTTTTGACCATCTTTAGTTAACAGTGAAAGATTAGAAATATGCAGCGGAGCCTCCTGTTCTTTAATACCACCTTGAGGATTATTAGCGCTAGGCTTTTGGTGTTTTTTTACCAAATTAACTCCCTCAACAATAGCTTTATTCTTATCTCTAAGGATACGTTGTATTTTGCCTTGTTGCCCTTTATGTTCTCCAGCAATTACTTCTACGTTGTCTCCTACTTTTAATTTTACTTTGTCCATACTAAAATAGGTTTAAAGCACTTCAGGTGCTAGTGAAACGATTTTCATAAACTGATTATCACGAAGCTCTTTAGCAACGGGTCCAAATACACGAGTACCTCTCATTTCACCAGTTGGGTTCAATAAGACACAAGCATTATCATCAAAACGAATGTAAGAGCCATCAGGTCTTCTTACTTCTTTGTTAGTTCTTACAACAACAGCAGTAGAAACAGCACCTTTTTTGATATTTCCATTGGGTGTTGATTCTTTTACACTAACCACAACTTTATCGCCTAGTGATGCATAGCGTTTTTTGGTACCGCCTAATACACGGATAACCAAAACTTCTTTTGCACCAGTATTATCGGCTACTTTTAATCTTGATTCTTGTTGTACCATAATTATTTAGCTCTTTCAATTATATCGACCAATCTCCAGCATTTGTTTTTACTAAGCGGTCTAGTCTCCATAATTCTAACGGTGTCACCTTCGTTGCAGTCGTTTGCTTCATCATGAGCAACATACTTTTTCGTTTTTAAAACGAATTTTCCGTACTTAGGGTGCTTCATTTTCTTTGTTTCAGAAACGACAATTGACTTTTGCATTTTTGCGCTAGTCACAACACCGACACGTTCTTTTCTTAAGTTTCTTTTTTCCATTATAAGCAGAATTATTCTAATTCTCTTTTTGTGATTTCTGTAGCTAATCTAGCTATTGTACGACGTAAGGCTCTTAGTTCAGCAGGATTATCCAGTGGACTTATAGCGTGGGTCATCTTCAAGCTATTATAGCTATTGCGAGTCTTTTCAATTTCCTCGTGCAGATCGGCTACAGATAATTTTGTGATTTCTGACTGTTTCATGATTTCAAATTATTCTTGATAATCTCTAGCTACGACAAACTTTGTTTTAACCGGCAGCTTTTGAGAAGCTAATCGAAGTGCTTCTTTAGCAATTGCTAAAGGTACGCCTCCAATTTCGAACATAATTCTACCAGGTTTTACAACGGCCGCATAATATTCTACTGCACCTTTTCCTTTACCCATACGAACCTCTAAAGGTTTTTTAGTAATAGGTTTGTCTGGAAAGATTTTAATCCATAAAGACCCTTCTCTCTTCATGTATCGAGTTGCAGCGATACGCGCCGCTTCGATTTGTCTTGCAGTAATAAAAGATGCATCAAGTGATTTAATACCAAAAGTACCGTTAGAAAGGCGGTGTCCTCTTTGAGAGATTCCTTTCATTCTACCTTTCTGTTGTTTACGATGCTTTGTTCTTTTTGGCTGTAACATTTCTTATGCTTTAAAAATTACTTTCTACGACGTTGTGGTTTAGCACCGCGTCTTGATTTACCTTTTCCATCTTTTTTTGAAAGTCCTACGAGAGGAGAGAGCTCTCTTTTACCATAAACCTCACCTTTCATAATCCACACTTTAATTCCAAGTCTACCATAAGTGGTATGAGCTTCTACTAAAGCGTAGTCGATATCTGCTCTAAAAGTTGAAAGCGGAATACGCCCTTCCTTATAAGTTTCTACACGTGCCATTTCTGCACCGTTCAACCTTCCAGAAATCTGTATTTTGATTCCTTCAGCATTCATTCTCATCGTTGCAGCGATAGCCATCTTGATTGCTCTACGATAAGAAATTCTGTTTTCAACTTGACGGGCCACACTGGTAGCCACTAATTGAGCGTCTAGTTCAGGTCGTTTAATTTCAAATATATTTACCTGAACCTCTTTGTTGGTAATCTTTTTAAGCTCTTCTTTTAGCTTGTCTACCTCCTGACCACCTTTCCCGATAATAATACCAGGTCTTGCAGTAGTGATAGTAACGGTTACAAGCTTAAGTGTACGCTCAATAATTACTCTAGAAACACTAGCTTTGGATAAACGAGCATGAATATACTTACGTATTTTATCATCTTCAGCTAGATTATTTCCGTAATTGCGACCACCATACCAGTTGGATTCCCAACCTTTGATGATCCCTAATCTATTACCGATTGGATTTGTTTTTTGTCCCATAGTTTATCCTAGCTTTCTGTGTTATTTCTTTCTCCTAATATAAGTGTAACGTGGTTTGAACGCTTACGAATTCGATGCGCTCTTCCTTGAGGAGCTGGTCGCAAACGCTTCAACATACTACCACTGTCAACTTTTATTTCGCTTATATACAAATTAGCAGACTCTATATCTGCGTCTTCGTTTTTGCTTTGCCAGTTAGCAACTGCTGAAAGCAAAAGTTTTTCTACGCGATTTGAAGCTTCTTTATTACTAAACTTTAAAATCTGTAAAGCTTTTTCTACATCTTTACCCCGAACAAGATCGGCAACTAGGCGCATTTTTCTTGGCGAAGTAGGACAATTATTAAGCTTAGCGAAAGCTAAATTCTTTTTAGCATCTTTAAGCATCTCTGCTCTATTTCTCTTACGTACTCCCATGCCTAATTATTTTTTTCCTTTATTTTTCGCCCCTTGATGACCTCTAAAAGATCGAGTAGGAGAGAATTCACCTAATTTATGCCCTACCATATTTTCAGTAACGAAAACTGGTACAAATTGCTTTCCGTTGTGTACACCAATAGTTTGGCCTACAAAATCCGGAGTAATCATAGAAGCTCTAGACCAAGTCTTGATAACAGACTTTTTACCCGACTCAACGTTCTGAGCTACTTTTTTCTCCAGCTTATAGTGAACGTAAGGTCCTTTTTTTAATGAACGTGCCATATATTATTTCTTTTTACGTTCTACAATATGTTTATTACTATACTTCTTCTTCGATCTGGTTTTAAACCCTTTTGCAGGTATTCCTTTACGAGATCTTGGATGACCTCCAGAGGCTCTACCTTCACCACCACCCATTGGGTGATCGACTGGATTCATAACAACTGGACGTGTTCTTGGTCTTCTCCCCAACCATCTACTACGACCAGCTTTACCAGAAACTAACAACTGATGATCGCTATTAGAAACAGCCCCAATAGTTGCTACACAGGAGGCCAAGACCATTCTTGTCTCTCCTGAAGGCAGCTTAATTGTAGCATACTTTCCTTCTCTAGCCATCAATTGTGCGAAGGTCCCAGCACTACGAGCCATAACAGCACCTTGACTAGGCCTTAACTCTACACAAGAAATAATGGTTCCGAAAGGAATTTTCGACAACGGCATTGCGTTACCTATTTCTGTAGGAGCACCTTCTAAACTAGAAACTAACTTGTCTCCAACCTTCAGACCACTCTGAGCTACAACATAGCGCTTTTCACCATCTTCATATTGTAACAACGCAATAAATGCAGTTCTGTTCGGATCGTATTCAATAGATTTAACTTCAGCCGAAACATCAAACTTGTCTCTTTTGAAATCTATTAAACGATAACGTTTTTTATGACCACCACCAATATAGCGCATGGTCATTTTTCCTTGATTGTTTCTACCACCAGATCTTTTTTTCGGAGCCAATAAAGACTTCTCCGGCTTATCAGTTGTTATAGCGTCAAATCCGCTAACAACTCTAAATCGCTGTCCTGGTGTAATTGGTTTTAATTTTCTAACCGACATTTTTCAATCTTAAAGATTACTATATATATCTATTATTTCTCCATCCGTCACTTTTACAACAGCTTTTTTAACAGCTTTTGTTTGACCAGTAATTACACCAGTCTTAGTGAAACGGCTTTTCACCTTCGGATTTACTCTCATCGTACGAACTTGCTCTACTGAAACGCCATAAGCAGCTTCAACTGCTTTTTTTATTTCAACCTTGTTCGCCTTAACATCAACTTCAAACCAATAAGTGTTTTTCATCTCACTATCAGCTGTAGCTTTCTCGGTAATTATAGGTTTTTGTAAAATACTCATAGCGTTTATTTAGTCAAATTCGATTCAATTTTCCCTAAAGATGACTCAGAAAGCACTAAAATTTTATTATCTAAAATTTTGTATGTGTTTAATTCCGAGACAGTTAAAACTTTAGACTTCTCTAAATTACGGGAGGACAAATATACATTATTATTTGATTCTGACAATACTACGACAGATTTTTTACCTCCTATATTCAGATTTTGAAGCATTTGCTTAAATTCTTTCGTTTTTGGGGTTTCAAAATTGAAATCCTCTACAACTAGAATCTGATTTTGGTTAAGCTTTTTAGATAAGGCTGATTTTCTAGCCAAGCGTTTCACTTTTTTGTTCAATTTGAAGTGATAATCTCTCGGTCTAGGCCCAAAAACTCTACCTCCACCTTTAAAAATCGGAGACTTAATGCTTCCAGCACGAGCTGTACCTGTTCCTTTTTGCTTCTTTATTTTTCTTGTACTACCTACGATTTCTGCACGTTCTTTAGCTTTATGCGTACCTTGTCTTTTATTAGCAAGGTGTTGCTTAACATCTAAATAAATGGCATGATCGTTAGGCTCTATTCCAAAAACAGCTTCAGAAAGATTAACCTCTCTGCCTGTTTCTTTTCCTTGAGTGTCTAATACTGCTAACTTCATTACTTCTCGATCGTTACAAAAGCGTTTTTGTGACCAGGAACACATCCTTTAACCACCAGTAGATTCTTATCAGAAACTACCTTTAACACTTTAAGGTTTTGAACTTTAACTCTTTTACTTCCGGTTTGACCAGCCATTCTCATCCCTTTGAATACTCGAGATGGATCAGATGACGCACCAATAGAACCTGGCGCTCTAAGCATACTTTGCTGGCCGTGTGTTCTTTCTGAACCTGAAAATCCGTGACGTTTAACAACTCCCTGAAACCCTTTTCCTTTAGACGTTCCAGCGACGTCAACAAATTCACCTTCTTGAAACAAATCTACAGTGACTTGGTCACCTAATTTGTGTTGCTCTTTAAAACCTTGGAATTCAACGACTTTTCTTTTGACAGAAGTACCAGCTTTTTTGAAGTGCCCTTGAGCAGCTTGAGTAGCATTCTTGTCTGATTTGTCATCGAAACCAAGCTGAAGAGCTTCATACCCGTCAACCTCATTGGTTCTGACTTGGGTAACTACACATGGTCCAACCTCTAAAACGGTACATGGAATGTTTTTTCCATTCTCGTCATAGATGCTTGTCATGCCTACTTTCTTTCCTATTAACCCAGACATACTATTTATTTAATTATTAATTATTGAAAAATTCAGGACAGCTAATCTGCCCTGAATTATGTTTACTAATTGACTAAAATTATACTTTAATCTCTACTTCTACACCACTTGGTAACTCAAGTTTCATTAGCGCATCGATCGTTTTTGAAGACGAACTATAGATGTCTAACAGTCGCTTGAATGAGTTCAGCTCAAATTGCTCACGCGATTTTTTATTGACGTGAGGAGATCGTAAAACTGTAAAGATTTTTTTCTTTGTTGGTAATGGAATTGGTCCAGTAACAACAGCTCCGGTAGTTTTAACCGTTTTTACAATTTTATCAGCTGACTTATCAACCAAGTTATGATCGTAAGATTTTAATTTGATTCTTATTTTCTGACTCATGATAAGTTCTTATTATTCGTTTGACGTTCCTTTTGCAGCTGCAATTACTTCTTCAGAAATATTAGCTGGGGTTTCTTCATAGTGTGAAAACTCCATTGTAGAAGTGGCACGACCAGAGGATAGTGTTCTTAAAGTAGTAACATATCCGAACATTTCAGATAAAGGAACTAAGGCTTTAATTACTTTTGCTCCAGATCTATCTGACATATCATTTACCTGACCTCTTCTTCTGTTTAAGTCTCCAACAATATCACCCATATTATCTTCTGGTGTAACTACTTCAACTTTCATCATTGGTTCTAAAATAACAGCTCCTGCTTTTTTAGCAGCTGACTTGTAACCAAGTTTAGCAGCCAACTCAAATGACAACTGATCAGAATCAACAGGGTGAAAAGAACCATCCTTTAGAGTTACTTTTAGCGTATCCATTTGGAAACCAGCTAGAGGACCGTTTTTCATTGCTTCTTGGAAACCACTTTGAACTGAAGGGATAAATTCTTTTGGAATTCTACCACCTTTAATTTGATCTACGAATTGAAGTCCTTCGTCTTCGAAATCTTCATCAACAGGCCCAAGTTCGAATACAATATCAGCAAACTTACCGCGTCCACCCGTTTGTTTCTTATATGTTTCTCGGTGATCTGCTGTTTGTTTAACTGCTTCTTTATATTCTACCTGAGGCTCACCAACATTAACTTCAACCTTAAACTCACGCTTCATACGATCAATAAGAATATCTAAGTGCAACTCTCCCATTCCTGAGATAATTGTTTGACCTGAAGCTTCATCAGTTTTAACTACGAACGTTGGATCTTCTTCAGCTAGTTTTGCTAAAGCGTTACCCATTTTTTCGACGTCAGCTTTAGTTTTAGGCTCAACAGCAATACCGATTACAGGATCTGGAAAAGTCATTGATTCAAGAATAATCGGATTTTCCATATTTGTTAAGGTATCACCAGTTTTGATATCTTTAAACCCAACTGCTGCACCAATATCTCCAGCTTCGATACGATCGATTGGCTGTTGCTTATTAGAGTGCATTTGATACATTCTTGAAATACGTTCTTTTTTTCCTGAACGGTTATTAAGCACATAAGAACCTGCGTCAAGTGCTCCAGAATATGTTCTAAAGAAAGCTAATCTACCTACGAACGGATCTGTAGCAATTTTGAAGGCTAAAGCTGAAAACGGAGAATCAACATGTGGTTTTCTTGATTCCATTTCACCAGTCTTAGGATTCTCTCCTTCAATAGCTTCAACATCAACAGGTGATGGCAAGAAACGCATAACAGCGTCGAGCATTGCCTGAACACCTTTATTTTTGAAAGCAGAACCACACATCATTGGGATAATAGACATATCGATTGTTGCTGCTCTTAAGGCTGCAATAATCTCGTCTTCTGTAATTGAGTCTTCATCTTCAAAGAATTTTTCCATCAATTCTTCATCATACTCAGCTACAGCCTCAACAAGTTGTGTTCTGTATTTAGTTACATCTTCTTCAAGTTCGGCTGGAATATCAATTTCTTCGTAAGTCATCCCCATATCCTCTTCGTTCCAGATAATGGCTTTTTTAGAAATCAAATCAACCACACCTTTAAAATCAGCTTCATCACCGATAGGAACTTGCAATGGTACAGGATTACCTCCAAGCATTTCTCTTACCTGCTTACATACGTTAAAAAAGTCAGCTCCTTGACGATCCATTTTATTAACAAAACCGAGCCTAGGAACTTTATACTTATCAGCTTGTCTCCAAACTGTTTCTGACTGAGGCTCGACACCATCAACTGCACTAAACAATGCAACCACACCATCTAAGATACGCAATGAACGCTCAACCTCTACCGTAAAGTCAACGTGACCAGGAGTGTCAATTATATTCACTACGTATTCTTTATCTCTATACGGCCAAGTACAATGCGTAGCAGCAGAAGTAATTGTAATACCTCTTTCTTGCTCTTGCTCCATCCAGTCCATAGTAGCAGCACCATCATGAACTTCTCCAATCTTGTGACTTACTCCTGTATAGTAAAGAATTCTTTCAGTTGTAGTTGTTTTTCCGGCATCAATGTGAGCAGCGATACCTATATTTCTTGTATATTTTAAATCTCTTTGTGCCATTATCCTTAGAATCTAAAGTGTGAAAATGCTTTATTAGCTTCTGCCATTCTATGCGTATCAACACGTTTTTTGACCGCAGCACCTTCTTCTTTTGCTGCAGCTAAAATCTCAGCCGCAAGCTTTGCAGCCATCGTTTTTTCGTTACGCTTTCTAGAAAAACTAATCAACCATTTCATAGCTGTTGAAATTTTTCTATCTGGTCTAATCTGAGATGGGATTTGAAAAGTAGCCCCACCTACTCTACGACTTCTAACTTCAACGTGAGGCATTACATTAGATAAAGCATCTTTCCACACCTCCAACGCAGTTTTCTCGTCGTCTTGTTTTTTTTCTTCTACGATATCGATAGCATCGTAAAAAATCTTAAAGGCAACCGATTTCTTTCCGTCCCACATCAACATATTAACAAACCTGGTAACTAATTGGTCACCAAATTTAGGGTCTGGAAGAATAGGTCTACTTTTTGCCTGTCTTTTTCTCATTTCTTTACTTTAAAAGTTTAAACTTATTTTTTTGGACGTTTTGCACCGTACTTACTTCTACGTTGCAATCTTCCTTCAACACCAGCCGTATCTAAAGCACCTCTAACAATGTGGTACCTTACACCTGGTAAGTCCTTAACTCTCCCGCCTCTAACTAATACTATCGAGTGCTCTTGAAGATTGTGTCCTTCACCTGGAATGTATGCGTTCACCTCCTTACCATTTGTCAACCTAACACGAGCAACTTTACGCATTGCTGAATTTGGTTTTTTTGGCGTAGTAGTGTAAACACGCGTACAAACTCCACGTCTCTGAGGACAAGAATCCAAGGCAGCCGATTTACTCTTCTTAGTCATCGTGCGTCTTCCTTTTCTAACTAATTGTGAAATTGTTGGCATATTGTTTACTACAAATATTAAATTAATTCATCCTATTTTTTAGGGTTTGCAAATGTAGAAATTTTATTTTACCAAACAAACTATAATCGATTAATTTACAAGGGAATCCAAAAATAAAACTCAAAAGATAGTTTCACATGGAGAATAAATTAAAAAACCGAGTAAGTGTTATTTTTCTAAAAAATCTAAAATACATTTGAAGGCTGTTACGTTTACACATCATATGTCCAAAGCAACTACTCTAATTAAAACACTCTGCATTTTGTGCTTTATTGCACCAAACACAATGCTTATAAGCCAAGAATTAAGCTTGAAAATTCTCACCAAAGAACAAGAAAACCAAGAGATTGTTGATTCACTTCAAGTCGACGATATTACTTTTGAAAACGCTAAGTCAATAGAAGAGTTTTCAAATGAATTAATCTCAAACCTTCAGAAAAAAGGCTATATCAATGCAAAAAAAATAACCCTGAAATCAACGGAGGAAAAAAAATTTATTTTAGAGATTGAATTAAATCAACTCATAAAATACTTTGACATAAAAGTTAAGCCACAATTTCAACAACTTACAGGCAGTTACCAAAAACTGCTGAATGACGACAACCGAATCGAAATAAGTTTTGAGCAATACAGAAGTTTTATCAACACAATTCTTTACGAGCTATCTGAACGCGGTGAAGCTTTTAGTAAGGTTAAATTAACAAACATCGAAGAAACCGGCAAACAAAGTATTAAAGGTGAATTAAAAATCGCTAGAAGAAAAAAGAGAATAATCAACAATGTATACCTTAAAGGGTACGAGGATTTCCCTAGTGGATTTATCGAACATAAAATTAGAATCCGAAAAGGTCAAACCTTCAACAAGGCGGAAATATTAGCTAAAAGCAACAGGTTTGAAGACATCAGTTTTGCTGCTCCCATTAAAGATCCAGAAGCACAATTCACCAAAGACTCTACCAACATATTCATGTATCTTGAAAAAAGCAACAGCAATGTGTTTGATGGCTTTATTGGTTTCAGTAATAACGAAAGTAATAATTTAGAAATAAATGGTTATGTTGACCTTCAACTAATCAATAACCTGAATTTAGGCGAGTCGTTAATCATAAACTACAAGAATGACGGTAACGAACAACAACGTTTTATAGCAAGCGGTGAATTACCATATCTATTTAAATCACCTTTTTCTGTTGGCGCTGGTATTGATATTTTTAGAAAAGATACGCTTTTTTCAACCACCAATCAAAACCTAGAACTATCGTATCAAGTTACTGGGAACACAAAAGTTTCCGCTCAAACAAGTTTTCTTAATTCATCCATTTCAGAAGAAACAAATCAAATCAATGAAGCAGAAAGAGCTAATTTTGATGCTTTTTTTTATGGCGCAGGAATAACGTATAGCAAAAGAAAAAAAATTATCGGTGATTTTAAAAGTACAACTTCTGCTAGCTTAGAAATCAATAAAGGAAAGAGGAAAACTACAGACGAAACCACAAATCAGTGGAAAGCCGAGCTACTCGCACAACATCATTTCAGAATAAACAATACTAATTATGTTTTTGGAAACATCAATGCAGCATTAATCAACTCCAACAACTACTTAAATAATGAATTATTTCGATTTGGCGGACTAAGAAGCATCCGAGGATTTGCAGAAAACAGCTTAGTAGCATCGTTATACGCAAACCTACAAACTGAATACAGGGTGTATCTTTCAAGCGAACTATACGCTCACTCAGTATTAGATTATGGTTACTACGAAAATAGTCAAGAAAATTTAGCCGACCAACTATACAGCTTTGGCTTTGGCTTTGGACTAAGCACTAACAGTGGAGTACTGCGACTCATTTTCGCAAATGGCGCATCAAAACAGCAAGATTTTTCATTCGAAAATACGCAAGTACATTTAAGTCTAAATACCTATTTTTAACCTTAAGATAATATTGTTTAAGCCCACCTAGTAAAAGTTTTAACACTACAAAACAAAAATTAAAAGGGAAAATAGTTGTGTAATTAACTTTTAATTTTGATTTTTGGCGTTGGCTAATTCAAATAAATTTAAAAAATGAGAACAAAGTTAAATGGAATTCTGACGCTAATGCTAGCGTTTGTAGTGCAACTTACGTTCGCACAGGAAAAGACGGTTACCGGTACGGTAACCGACGAAAACGGACTGCCCATGCCTGGCGCAGACGTTTTGGTTAAGGGCACCAACCAAGGTACCCAAACCGACTTTGATGGAAATTATAGCATTGAAGCATCAGCTGATGATATTTTAGTGTTTAAATTTCTAGGTTTTTCAGAACAAGAAATTCAAGTCGGAAATCAATCAACTATTAATGTAGAACTCCAAGAGGATTCTGCTGATTTAGATGAAGTAATTGTGGAGGCATATCGTACTTCGAGCAAGAAAAAATCTAATGTTGCTCAAAGTACCGTAACTTCCGAAACAATTAAAGCAAGACCAAATGCCAACTTTATGCAGACTTTACAGTCGCAAGTACCTGGTCTTAACATTTCTACTGGATCAGGACAACCTGGTGCTTCAAGTCAAGTACTGTTAAGAGGTGTGGGGTCTATTAATGGTAACACTCAACCGCTTTATGTTATTGATGGTGTTCCTCAAGACGGTCAAAACTTTAGAAGTTTGAACCCTAACGAAATTGAAAATGTTTCGGTCTTAAAAGATGCAGGGGCAACAGCTATTTATGGTAACCGTGGTGCTAACGGTGTAATTGTTGTAACTACTAAAAGAGGTAATTATGAGCAAGCACTGAAAATAGAGTACAACGGGACTATGGGTTTCAACGACATGCAGGAGCACAGCTACAACACGATGTCTTCAAGACAACTTCTAAGTCTTGAAAATAGCAGAGGAGTAGGTCGTGGAGCTCAATTATCACAGCAAGAAATTGACGAGTATGATGTCGAAACAGACTGGCAAGATGTATTTTTCCGTCAAGGTCTTACACAAAGTCATACTGTTAACCTAACTTCTGGCTCTAAAAATTTACGTTCATTTACTTCGTTAGGTTATACTGAGCAAGAAGGTATGTTAAAGAACACAGGTTTGAAGCGTTTTACGTTCAGAAATAACTTAAACGGTAAGTCTGATGACGGAAAATTTGAATATGGAACTAGCTTAACCGTAAACTACTCAAAACGTACAGAGATGAACTCTACTGGTACGGGTAGTGTAAACCAAAACTATGTTTTAGGTGCTAATGCTGGTGCTCCATACATTGATACAGACGAATACGAAGGATCTCAGCAACTTACTGACTTGTACAATGAAGACGGAACGCTTCGTTACACGCCATTAATGTTGATGGACAAAATGCGTAAATTCCATGATAAATCAGACGAATTAAAAGCAATTTTAAATCTTGATGCTAAATATCAATTTACTGATGAATTGTCATTCAACACACGCTTAGGTTTTGACTACACACACGGAAACCGAAATGTTTTCCAAAGTGCAAATTCTTTCAACACATTACTATTCTTAGAAACCGACCAAGAGTTCGGTGGATTTGAAGATAATGTAACTTCAAGACAGCTTATTGCAAACTTTACTAATGAACTTCGATATGACAAAGTTTTTGATGAAGTTCATACTGTACAAGCTTCTTTGTTTACAGAATATATCAAAGCTCATTCAAGAGGTTTTAGTGCATCACAAACTGGTTTAGACCCAAGAACAGAATCTGGTTTTGGTACTGGGTACGTTCCTTACGATCCATCTAACGATTTTTATGTTCCAGGTATTGGCGCAAACGCCGCAAACGGGGGGCTTTTCTCTTATTTTGGATTCGTTGATTATGATTACGACAGCCGATTTGGTTTTTCAGGTAGTGTAAGACGTGATGCTTCATACCGTTTTAGTGACACTAATCGTTGGGGGACGTTCTACTCGCTTTCTGGACGTTGGAACATCACTGAAGAAGACTTTATGGCAAACTCTGCATTTGACATGTTAAAACTAAGAGCTTCTCATGGACTTTCAGGTAATCAAAATATTGCTGGTCCATCACTATTTAGTGACCCGAATCGTCAATTTACTACTTACGGATTTGGAGCTAGCGGATATGCAGGAGCACCAGGTTTGGGTATAAGTGCTTTAGGTTACTCAGCATTACGTTGGGAGGAAATACGTCAAACAAATGTTGGTATAGACTTTGCTCTATTCAAGCAACGTTTAAGAGGCGCCATGGACATCTACAGAAAAACAAGTCTGGATTTGTATCAGTCGAGACCAATTTCAGCGGCTAATGGTATCACTTCTCTAAATCAAAATTTTGGAGACATGGAAAACAACGGTATAGAATTACAAGCTGCCTACGACATTGTAAGAGATCGTCAAAACGAATTAGTAATTACGTTGAAATTTAATGGCTCTTATAATGATAATGAGCTAACTAAGTTACCAACTGATGCAGGCAATTCTTGGGACGGTGAGTCACTAACTGCTAATTTTGAAGGAGGAATTCTTAACCAGTTCTACGTGTTAGAGTACGCTGGTGTTAACCCAACAAATGGTAACTTGTTGTTTAGAAACAACGAAGGAGAATTGACAGAAAACCCAGATCCAGCTACCGATCGTTACTTCACCGATAAATCATTTATTCCACGGGTTCAAGGTGGATTCGGTCTTGATGTAGATTACAAAGGATGGTTTTTATCTTCACAATTTAGCTATGTAGCTGATGTATTAAGATATGACTACGACTACGCAGGTCTTATGGATCCAAACGACTTAGGCACCTTTAACCTTTCACAAGATATTTTGGATTACTGGACTCCAGATAATAGAATTACTAATGTACCAGCTCTTAATGCAAACAATAGAGGTTTAGAAGAGTTTTCTGACAGATTCTTAAGCGATGCGTCTTATTTAAGACTTCGTTTCTTATCAGTTGGATACAATTTCCCTAAAAATATGCTAGGAAACAACCTAGACGGATTAAGAATCTTTGTTCAAGGAGAAAACCTTCTAACATGGAGTAAATGGAGAGGATGGGATGCTGAAAGTACACGTGCTGCCGATCAGTACCAATACCCAACTCCAAAAATTTATAACGTAGGAATTGAAGTTAAATTTTAAGAAATATGAAACGATACATTTTATTACTTAGTGTTGTTATGGCATCAATGACTTTTACGTCATGTGATGATGCTATCGACATCGAACAACCCGGATTGCTCTTAGAAGAAGATGCTTTCAACAGTGTTGATGATTTAGAGTTGAACCTTAGCTATTTGATGGGTGAATTTAATCATACCGCTCAAATTGAACATGCTGCTGTATGGACTGATGAAGTAGGTATAGGATTTGGTAATGGCGGTCAAGGACTAGGTGGCTCATACCTATTCCAAATGAACTCTGGTTCTGCTTTTGCTTCAAACATTTGGCTAAACTACAATAGGTTGTTAAATTTCTCCAACCGTCTAATTGACGGAGGTGAACGTATTGAAATTGAAGAAGGTGAAGAAGCTACAGTTGCAGATATTGTTGCGCAAGCTAGAGCAATTAGAGCGTATGCTCACTTTGGACTAGTTTCTTACTTTTCAACAGACATCACTGATGATAACGCTTTAGGTGGAATCATTCTTGATTTTGTACCTGAAACTGAAGATCATCACCCAAGAAGAACCAATGGAGATATTTTCAACTTCATTGATGATGATTTGGATTTTGCAGAAGACAACCTTACGACAACTGATGTTACTTTTGTAAATCCTGATTTCATAACTGCTTTAAGGGCTCGTATGGCTATTTATAGAGAACAGTACGACTTAGCTGAGCAGTATGCTGATGATCTAATTGGCAGCAACTCACTTTCTCAACCAGGTGAATATGCAAATATTTGGTTAGACCAAGCTAATGGTGAAGTTCTCTTTAAACTTAGAAGAGTAACAGGAGATAGTAGAATTGGTCGCTTATTTGCGTCTGTTGATGCAACTATCGATGGTTCCCCTTTTTACGAAATGAGCAGAGCTTTATACAATGAGTTAGAGCAAGGGGAAGATATTCGTTACGACGTTTTGGTTCACCCAACTTCTGAACCAGACCCGAATTACGAAACTTCGCCTGATTACAGAAACAGCGATATTCTCTTAATCAACAAGTATCCTGGCACACAATTTAATCACTTAGCTGATATTAAAATTTTTAGATTATCTGAAATGTACTTAATTAAAGCTGAAGCCCAAATTGGAAATAGTGATTTACCTGGAGCTGCTCAAACACTCAAAGACTTAAGAGATGCTAGAAGCATTGCAGATGAAACTGATTTGGATACTTACAATAACGAAAGACAAGCTTGGGCTGCTGTTCTTGACGAAAGAAGAGTTGAATTAGCTTACGAAGGTCACCGTTGGTTAGACTTGAAACGCTTGAGATTTAAAGCTCAAGAGTCTATCGATAGAGACCCTATGGATTGTGAGGAATACAACGCTTGTACAATCCCTATTGATGACTACAGATATACTTTACCTATTCCAGCATCAGAATTAATACCAAATGAGGCTATAGGAGAAGAAGATCAAAACCCTAATTACTAATAAATTATAAACTATGAAAAAAATATTTTTAATACTACTAGCCCTACCAATGTTTTTCGTAGGATGTAGTCCAGATGATCCTGTATATTCTGATGGAAACTTCGTAGCATTTACACGAATTGATGCCGAAGAATTATTCCCAGATGTACTGGAGAAATATGAATTAGACGTTGCTATTGCAGAACCGCTAGATGAAGATTTAGTTATCGAGCTTGAAATAACAGACAATACTGCAGAGCAAGGTTTAAATTACGAAGCTCCTGAAGGACCTATAGTAATTCCTGCCGGTGAAGTAGAAACCACTGTTGAAGGTGTTATCTATGTTCTTGAAGACACTACAGCACCTGAAGGAGAAACTACAGTCGATTTCAACATCGAAATAGTAGGTGTAAACCAAGATGTCAAAATTGGTTTAGGTGACCCAGGAACTAAAAGCAAACGAATTAGCATTTTTGAAACAGCTAACTGTGATACTCAATTTTATGAGTGGTTAGGTGATGTTGAAGTAGAAGATGTTGGATTTGCTACAGTTGAAGCATTTGGGGAAACTACAGAAGATGCTGCCTGTGATGTATTATTGTTCAATGACACAGATTTCATAGACTTTGCAAACACAGATTATACATTTATTTTTAATAGCGCTTCTGCTGATGGAAGTACAGGAACTGTAGAAGGGTCCTCTGAAATCATTGAAGGCGTTAGTGAGGATGAAGATTTAGGTCCACTTAACGGTCAATACTCTGCTACTGGTTTTTACGATGTATCAACTGGAGAAATTGAGGTTTCTTATGAATTTCAAGCTATTACAGCAGAAGCCAACGAAGAGCAAGGAATTGATGAAGGCACTGTAGTCGGAACGTTCTTTACAGGAACAAATATTATTAGACCTGCTGAATAAATTTCAGTTGTAGTTTAACTATAATAGAAGCGCTCACTAATGTGAGCGCTTTTTTTATTAGTAGTTAAAACAATTTATAATTTGTGAAAGCTGTTATAATATAAAAAAAAGTTACATTTGAAAAAATTTTAAAAAATGAAAGTTAAAAAAGGATTATTACTTTTAGCACTTTGTGGGCTTAGTGCTTTTGGTCAGACCGATGATGAAAAGAGGAAAATTAGAGAAGCCTACGACAAAAAAGAGTTAATCGAAGCCCGAGAAGAACTCAGCCAATATATGGCTGAACAAAACCAAAAAGTAGAAGAATTAATTGAAAGTGGTATAGCTGAACGTTTTATTACAAACAGTAAAGGTAAAGAAGGAGAGCTTGTTAGAGTTGATAGAGATGGGAATCCCATTTATTACTTTACTGATAATGCAGATGCAGCTACCAGCACCAGAACAATATTTTTATACGAAAACGGTGGACTTGGACTAGATCTTAGAGGTGAAGATATGGCTGTAGGTGTTTGGGACCAACAAATGGCTTACAGTGAGCATGTTGAGTTTATTGATGAAAATGGTGATTCAAGAATAGAAATGCTAGACGGTTTTGAAACTAATCATGGTTTCCACGCAACACATGTAACAGGAACGATAGCTGCAGCAGGATTTAACGACGATGCAAAAGGAATGGCAACTGAAGTAACCGTTCACAGCTATGACTGGGGAAGCGATGCATCTGAATTATCGAACGAAGCAATAGACGGACTACTTGTTAGCAATCATTCTTATGGTCAACCAGTAGAAAACACAAGTCCCGAAAATATTGGAAAATATACATTTGAATCAAGAGCATGGGATTTAATGACCTATGGTTTACCTTACTTACTACCTGTTATATCTGCAGGAAATGATGGTACGACAAGCAACAGTAATCCACTAGCAAACGGATATGATAAATTGATAGGAAACAAAGTTTCTAAAAATGCACTTATAATTGCCAATGCTAACGATGTAACTCTTATGAATAATGGTAGCGGCGATATTGCATTTTCGCCTAATATCAATCCAGGAAGTAGCCAAGGACCAGCAGATGATGGGCGAATTAAACCCGATGTAGCTGGAAACGGACAAGGAGTATTCTCTACTTCTAATCAGAATCCTGGAACTTATGGATCCGCAACAGGAACATCTATGTCTGCACCAAATGTTGCGGGAACTCTAATTCTCCTTCAAGAGCTTTACGGAGATGAGTATGATGGAAATTATATGCTCTCTTCTACACTCAGAGGACTTACCTGTCATACTGCCACAGATGCGGGAGACACAGGACCAGATCCCAAATTTGGATGGGGAATCGTTGATGCAAAATTTGCTGCAGAAACCATTCTAAAATCGACAAACAGCGAAACTAAAATTGAAGAATATGAGCTTCAGGATGGTGAAACTTATAGTTTTACCGTTAGAGCAAAAGGAGATGGAGAATTAAAAGCTTCTGTAACTTGGACTGACAGAAGAGGTGAGGTTAATGACGGCTCTGCAAATGACGATACTCCAGCATTAGTAAATGATATCGATTTAAGAATTATCAACGAAGACACTGACGAAGAATTCTTACCTTGGAGACTTAATTTAAACAATCTTTTCAGCGGTGCGCAAAAAGGCGATAATACAGTAGACAATATTGAAGTAGTTGAAGTTGATGACCAAGATAATAGTTTGTACACAATTGAAATAACTCATAAAGGCACACTCGCATCCGACTCTCAAATGATTAGTATCATTGTTACAGGAACAGAAAATACACTTAGCACAAACGACATCGAAAAAGAAGAGCTTTCGGTATGGCCTAATCCTGCGGATAACTACATAAATTTATCACTTTCAAATGTTCCTAACGAAATTAGTTATGAGTTGTTTGACATTACGGGAAGAAGAATTCAATCGGGAGATTTAGAAAAACGTCAAAGTCAACAGATTGATTTAAGCAACATTAATAGCGGAAACTACATTTTAAAAGTGAATACAAATGAAGGTGTTTATAGAGAAAAAATTATTAAGAAATAACAGCGCTTTAATTAAATAAGTACATCCACCTAAATAGCCTTCAAATATTTTGAGGGCTATTTAAATTTCACAAGATAACATGAGCAAAAATAAATACATATACGGTTTACACGCAGTCACAGAAGCGTTAAAAGAAGAAAAGGCAATAGACAAAATTCTTTTAAACAAAGGAATGAGAAATGAAGCCTATGAAAAAATTATTCAATTGGCTAAAGCTCGTTCAGTTAAAATTAGTTTTGTCCCAGCAAGTAAATTTAATCAATTTAAAGAAATCAATCATCAAGATGTAATTGCTTACATTTCACCTATTCAATATCAAGAAATGGAGGCAACTATTGAAGCTATTATAGAGAACAAGGAAAAACCTTTGTTTTTGTTATTAGATGGGGTAACCGATGTAAGAAATCTGGGGAGTATAATCAGAACAGCTGAATGTACCGGTGTTGATGCCATCATATTACCGATAAATAATTCAGCGGCGCTTAACGAAGATGCTGTAAAAACTTCGGCAGGAGCTATTTTTAAAATCCCAATTTGCAAAGTAAATCACATCAAAGATGCTATATTTTACTTACAATCTTCAGGTATAAAAGTCGTAGCAGCAAGCGAAAAAGCCAACGAATATGTTTACAATTCAAGTATCGATGAATCATTAGGAATTGTTATGGGCGATGAAGGAAAAGGAATAAGCGCTGATGTTTTAAAAAATGTTAATAAGCGAATCAAACTTCCAATATTAGGGTCAACAGAATCATTAAATGTAGCTGTAGCGTGTGGCGCTATTCTTTATGAAGTAGTAAGGCAACGATCGTTTCAATCCTAAATAATTTAATTTTTTTTAGAATCTGATGCGTTTTCATAGGTAACATCTGTAATTGTTGGATGACTTATATCGTTGCTAAAATCTCGATCGTCATCCAATTCTGATGCAGGTATAAAGTTTCCGTTTTCATCAAATTGTTGTAAAAAAGCGTCGTCCACTTCTTTAGGTTTTGGTTGAATTAACCTAGAATCGAATAATTCAATTTGATAGTTGTGATAATAAATTGCGATGATAATTCCAGCCACAAGTCCAGAAAAATGCCCTTCCCAGGAGATTTTAGGCTCTTGAGGAAAAATTCCCCAAATCATACTTCCGTAGAGAAACACCACTACTAAAGAAACCGCAATTAATCGGTAATTTTTAGACCAAATTCCTTTGAAGAAAAGGAACGAAACGAGCAAATAGATAATTCCACTTGCACCGATGTGCGTAGATGGTCGTCCTATTAACCAAGTAAAAACTCCAGATAAGATAAGCCCGATAAGCAAAATACGCCAAGCAATTGGTTTATAAAAGTAAAAAAGGGCCACGCTTAGGACAAAAAGCGGCACGCTATTGCTTGCAAGATGTTCTATACTGGAATGAATAAACGGGCTAAAGAAAACCCCTTTTAAGCCAGATACGCTGCGTGGTACAACTCCAAATTCATTAAAGTAAAAATTGAACTTAATTTCAACCCAATAAACGGTCCAAATCATAAACACAAAGAGTAGCGGATAAAGCAATCCAGACCAAGAAAACTTAACTTTATATACTGATTTCATAGTTAGCTAAATTACAAGAATCGAACCGAAAATTTGAATATGACAAAAAGCCCGAACTTAGATAAAGTTCGGGCTTTTTATAAAATAAATTGTTTAAAAAATTCTAATTGACTTGAAACGTGATAGGCAAATTATAAATTACACGAACTTTTTTTCCGCGTTGTTTACCAGGCGTCATGCTTGGTAATTTGTTAACAACACGCTCACCTTCTCTCGTTAATCTAGAGTGAGTAGATCTGGCTTGAACATCTATTACATCACCATTTTGATCGATTGTAAACCGAACATAAACACGATTGACACCAGATAAACCAAGTTCGTCAGCGATGCTTGTATCAAACTTTTTATTGACAAAAGCTTGAATTTTCTGACTCATACACTGTTTACGCTCTTCATTAGTATCATATTTTTCACAACCAGGAAAAACGGGTACATTTTGAATACTCTGAAATGGAACATCTTCAATTTCTTCACCAGAAGTATCTTCTACATCAGCAACCTCATCAACTTCAACAATTTCGTCCATTTCAGTTTCTGTATCTTCAATAACATCTTCCTCAACTTCTTCATCGTCTTCAACAACTTCAATTTCTTCAGGTTGAGGCGGTGGCGGTGGCGGTGGCGGTGGCTGATTCATTGGCTGAGTAATAGGAACATCCTCATCCTCAATCATATCTAACTCAACAACGTCATTTTCAATTTCAGTTTTCTCGTAAGTTTTCCATTCTATAAGGAAAAGCGATAGAGAAAGCATAAAAATTAAACCGAGCTGAAAATAAAGAAAACTCTTCTTTTTGATGTCAGCTTTTGAACTCTTCTTTGATTCCATAAATCTGTACTTATTTGGCGACTAAATTAAACATATTATTTGAAATAGCTTTAAGCATTGTTTTGTAATCTCTTTATTTTAGAGTTAAGAAAAATAAAAAACAGCAAAGCTAAAAGTACTCCAAAACTATTTGCTAGTGCATCATACCAATCGAAAGAGCGGTATGAAGTTACCATCAGTTGAAGAACTTCAACAATAATGCCAAAAGTTATTATTACCAAGGCAATCACAAAAAAAGATTTTTTTTGCTTCCAGTTTCTTCCAACAGAAGCGTATATAAACCAAGTAAAACTAAGACCGAAATAAGCCAAAAGATGATAAAACTTATCGGCTTGATCGATAGTTGTTTCTGGTAGATTATCGGTTTTTATAAGCGATAAAAACAGAATTATGATTGTGATTGAAATGGCTACAAATAAGGTAAAATTAGCCGTCAATATGAGCTTTATAAGCTTCTGCATCCAAAAGGTTGTTTAGCTCTTCTTTATCAGCTATTTTTATTTTTATCATCCACCCTTCTCCGTAAGGATCTTCGTTTACTTTTTCTGGTTCGTCTTCTAGGCTTTCATTAAAGGCTACAATTTCGCCTGAGATTGGCATAAACAAGTCTGAAACTGTTTTAACGGCTTCAACGGTTCCAAAAACTTCATCTTTGTCTAATGTTTCGTCAAGCGTTTCTACTTCAACATAAACAATATCGCCTAGCTCGCCTTGCGCAAAATCGGTTACGCCAACGGTTGCAACATCACCTTCAATTTTCACCCATTCGTGATCTTTTGTGTACTTTAAATTTTCTGGTAGATTCATTTTAATTGTGTATTTATAAATTATTAGTTTCCAAAATTATAAGTTACTGTAAACCCTGTTCTTATAGTTGTTTGTGGGAAAACAGTAGAAATTGCATTTTCTGAAAAATTATGATCGTAGAAGAACATAACATTTAAAGCTTTGGTAAGCGAATAATCTGCTGTAAAGTTTATTCTCCAAATATTTTGTCCTGCTGTTGTTCTGTTGTTAGTAACATCTAATGCCCGAATAATTGTTTCGTTTCTGGTTAAAGCTAAGTCTAATTTTAAGTTTAAATCGCTTGTTAAAACTCTTCTTGCTCCTTCAAATTGGGTAACTATTCGCAGGTCTTTAATTCGGTATCCTAAACCTACAACATACTCATCTCGTTGCATTTCAGTTAGCAAATTGTTATCAAAACTTAGCGACAAGGTTCTATCTTGTCTTACTTCTGTAGCTATACTAACCGAATTTTTCATTTCAAAATCGAGTTTTATTAACGGACTAAACCGTTCAACTAAATTCATATTTGCAATGTACAATTCATTTTTGAAGTTTCCATTTTGATCGCGATTAAATTGTCCGTAAGGATCCCTCCTATCATAATCTAAATTTGACTGAAACTGATTGATGGTGTAGGAAGATTCATAACCATGTTGAATAGAAAATCGATTGAAGCGGTCTTTAAACCATTTCAATTTCATTAAGCCAGTATATTTTAAATTCCAATTTGGCAACGGCGTCGATCTAAACGTTCCTAAACTGACGCTATTTGGGTCTTCTCCAGTATAAGCTGATAAAAATGCAGGTACTAAAACCGCCTGATTGGTTCGACCAAAACCAATTGGATATCCGTTTTCATCAATATTGTTAGGGTCGTTAAGGTTGATTCCTGCTTCTTGTGCAAGTCTTTGAGCAATAACAAGTCTGTTGGCTCTAAATTGATCGAAATTAGGTGAATTTGTTCTCGTACTACTAGTAAAAGCAGTACTAATCATATTAGTTGAGATATTAAAATTCCCAAAAGTATTAGGCGTTAACGATTGATAGCGTAAAGACTCTGGATCTACTCTATAGTTTTCGGTGAAATTTTCGTTGTGTTGTTTCATACCAGTAATATCTATAGTTAAGCCTGGTATTGGTTTAAATTCTGCTCTATAATCGAATTGCTCATTGGTTGTATAGGTATATTGTTCATTGAATTGCTGATAGCTTGTAAGCCAGCCGTTCATTGCTGAAGCATTACGAACATCTTCCTGACCGCCAAAGGTAAAGAAGGGCGAAGGTTTAAGCGTTCCTAAAAAGCCAATATCATTGGTATAGCCTGGTAAATATATCCCGCTATTTTCAGAATAATTTAATCGCACACGGTCCAACATTGTTATTAATCCAACACCCACATTATGTAAGTTATCTAAAAATGTAAGCTCGTCTTTTGTATTATCATCATCTTCTTCATTGTTATTAGGTCTTGCAATCTGCCCACGACCACGTCTTCGATCTGTACTACGTTGTCTTGCTGAAGTACTTGCGCTTTTCGTTTTTTTCTTTTTTAGTCCGAGGTAATTATACAACCGAGACATATTCAAAGACCCATTGATTTGATGTTGAGCTGAATTCTGAATAGTATTTCCTAGGCTTGGTATGTCTTCAAGATTACGCAGTATTTCGGATCCTTTTTGCCATTGAAAATCTCCAGTGTAAGCATATTGAGCTTGAATAAATTTCAATAAAGGAATTTTATCGAAAGGCATCGAATAATTTACTTGCAAAGTTTGATTATGAACATTTGGAGTTCCTGTATCTAAAATACCATCCCAAATTCCGATATTATTATTGATTTCCATATCCTCATCAATAAAATTTCTAACAATTCTGTTAGTTCCAGAGCTAAAATTGAAAGATAGGTTTTTAGTTAGGTCCCAATCGATGGCGTATTGAGAATCGAAAAAATAATTTCGTTGATAAAGTTTAGGTAAACCAACGCTTCCCGGCGGTAAGTTAAATTCTCTAAAACGCTGCTCGCTGTATTGTCTTTGAATTCCTGCTCGAGCATCGAAAGTGTTAGGTAAGAAATTGATATTAAAATCTTTCAATAAATCAAAGTAATCGTTTTCTAGGAACGAAATTTCTTTAAAAGGTTCTAACTCTGCTTTAGTGAAATTATAACGATAGGTTGCGTTTAAATCGATATTTTGATTGAGCGATTCTTTAATTTCAAAATCACGATGATCGACTTGATTGTAAGTTCCTGAAAAAGCAAAATTTTCAATATCATAAGGCATTGGTATGCTACTTTCAGAAGTTCTTTCTTTACGCAAACCAATAAGGCTTACACTTTGCCGTTTTGTATACGTTTCTGCTCGTTCTTCAAAATCGGCTCGAGTTTGCGCATCTGGTGTATTATTTAGCAGCGTTTCTAGCTCTACATCTAACAAAACAGGATCGAACTGTGGAGTAATTAGCTCCTCCCCTCTACTGTAGTTAAAAGGCACTTTTATTCCCCAATCTTTGGGTAACAATTGCCCCATATTAATAGCCGTGACGACATCATATTGCTGTAAATCTTCTCGACTTCGTTGGTTAGGACCATCTTCAATTGCTCCAAAACCAATTGTGTTTCTTCTACCGCTAGCAGAAATTGTGGCAAAATCAGCTACATTGGTATCCATATCAAGCATAGCTGCCCAACCACCCTGATTTTTTAATTCGCTTATTCTTAATTCATTGAACCAAACCTCTCCAGAAATATTTTGTTCGCTAGCGTTTCTAAGACCAAGCATTAACACCCTAACATTTCCAAAACTAGGATTTCCTTTTATACCAATCCGCAAACCGTCTTCAACAAAATCTGGTGCAGGAGTTAGCGATTCATCAAAATAATTTAACTCTAAGTTGCTATAGTTATCATCAGAAACAACAATCGATTTAATCTGTTGAAGCAATTCTAGGGGAAGTTCTAAGTCATTTTCGAGCAACCAAACAGCTCTTGGATCTAATTCTCCTGGGTCACTTACTTTTAAAGGAACTTCTATGTCATAATAATTGTTGGTAAAATCGGTTCCCATTCTAATAAAAGCTACCATCTCGTTATCTTGCAATTGAGCTGCTGGAGGTGGCAATGCACGAGCATGCAAAAACATTTCTAGATAGGTATATTGACGCATATCTATCTGGAAATTTTTAAAAACAGCCCTTGAATCTTCAGGCTTAAGGTTTTTTACTTTTAGCGATAAAGATTGTTCATCTTCCCGAATTGGAACATTATTATTTATTAACTCCTCTCTAACTACTCCAGGAGGAGTAACATAATCTGAAGTTATTTCTTCACTTACTGGAGTTACATCTAAGGAGGTTTCTGAATCTAATTCTGGGTCAGATCCTTCTGGCATTACGGGTTGATCATAAGTTAGATAATCGCCGCGAACTAAGTCTAGCGACCCTAAACGCAACAAGGTTTCTTGCTGAAAATCTGTCATGTACATTCGCATAAAGCGAATTGCTCTTAAGTCTGAAATCCCACCTACTGAATACTCTTCTGAGGTACGTAATGGAACTCTAAACTGAATCCATCGCACAGGAATTTCTTCACCAGTTTCTAAAGTCGTTGTTGTTTCTTTAACATCAGTAATATAATCTTCCTCTACACCAGCTACATTACTGGTGTTATTGTCCTGACTCATATTAGGGTACACAGGAATCTCATATTCAAAATAACTGTCTATCGTATTCATTGTATTATCACGATCTACATCTTCTACATCTGGAAAAGTAGAATTACCCCGGAAGTTTTCAGTAACTTCTTCTGGGCTATTCCCTTCCATGCCGTTATATTTTTCGTAACGTGTAAGCACATCACCTTCTCTTTGCAGGTAGAATTCGTAATCGTCTCGAGAAGGATCTTCAAAATTAGCAAACTGCTGAAACTTTGCCGCTTCATTTTGGTTCGTAAGGCCATCTAGCCCAGCATCTTGATTAGCTCTTTCGTCGCCTTGCGTATCGAAAGCATAGACCAAAGATTGGTTGGAAGGTAGTTTCGAAAATTCTGTTGTAATCGTTCCAGATTCTCCTCCATCTTCAGGCAATCCATTTTCATATTGTTTACGACCGTCTTTTAGAATATCTTCAGAAATATTCCCTAAATTCAAAACTAATTTCCCTCCATTATTTCCTTGATTTTCTTCGTAAATAAAAGGATCCATTACCCAAAACTCAACAAATTCAACATTAGAGCGTTCAAAATCGGTAGTTTCTAAGCCTCGCATAATTCCCCCGAAATTTTGTGACGGATTAGGTAAGATATTATTTGATGCTGCTGATGGGTTGTAATTATACATTCCTCTCTGATCTGGTTGAAATCTTAAATCCAACGTAAAAACAGTTTGAAATTGCCCTGGAACAATATCTCTGTTAGGGAATATTTCGTTAATTAAAACCCTTCTAGAATACCATTGAGACACATCTTCTTCTGTTAATTCAGCTGGTCGCTGAGAGCCATAAAAAATAGGGTCTATAGTATACCAATTCAATTTAGCACGGTAATCATTAATACTAATATCATCATTGGTGTTGTAGTTTCCATTAGAGTCGTTTGGACCTCTATAACCAACAGGAACACTTGAGAGACGCCAGGGTTCTGGATTTAAAAGTGAAATAGAAGTTTGTGACGCTTCAAAATCATCAATATAAGATGCATCTCGACCACCAAAATTATCAGCACTTGGGGAATCAGGTCTTAAGTAAGCAAATTCACCTCTTAATGAAAAATTTGAAGTTACTTCTGTATCGATATTAGGCAACTTATTTACAATTCTAGTAAAAAAAGGAACCGTTGTATTGTAGTTCAGATTAACTCCGTACATGCTATTACTAGTTGGCTCGCTATTATAATTCGACTTTTGAGTTAAGGGACGTTCATTCATATTCAAAAAAGTTCCTCCAAGAATTAACTCATCAGAGAACTCGTGTTGAACATCGATTCCTGTATATCTTTTGGTTTGACGCCCAAAAACTGAATTGTTTTCGGTAGAAACTTTTATAGGTGTATCTGAAGCCAATAAGGCTTCGTCTAAAATTTGCACTCTTCCTAATTCGTAATCTACTCGGTAATCTACACCTTCTTGAAGTTCTCGCCCTCCAGCTGTTACTGTTACAGAACCTCTAGGAACATTTTGTCCTCCGATAGGGATTCCATCTTGTTGCCCTGCTTTAAATTGCCCTCTTAACTGAAATTTATTTTTGTCCGCATCAACTTGTTTTGCTTGCGTTTTAGTAGTTTCATAAATCGCTTTAAAAACGTATTGCGATTGGTTATCATTCCAAGTATCTCTGTCATCATAGTCTTCTGTTCCACTTCCAGGGTTATTGTCTAACTTGTTGAATAAAAACTCACCAAAAGGCTCTACTTTTGTAAATTTTATGAAACCTTGTTCGGTATCAATAGTAATTCCAGGAACAAAATCAAAGAAACCATCACTTCCTGGCAAATCGCCTCCAGAATTCAATCGATCTAGTTCAAACACCTGAAGTAAGTTGGCATTATCAACATCTTCTGGCAATTCTGTATCCGACCCTGGCGCTTGTTCCAAAAAATTAACCGGCTGTGGATCGGTATATAATAAATTGAATCGAAATCCGTCTTCTTCAATTTGAGAACCACCAATACTATAAATGTTTTTCATCATCAAATCCCAAATCGGTTCTTCGACATTTGTAACTGGGCTTTTAATCATTTTCACCACTAAACTTTGATTAGAGGAAATAGCGTTTCCTTCTTCCTCTCCTGGTTGTTGATTGGGATCTTGTATAGGCTGAGACGAATCTACGCCATCATTTGAAAATTCACCCACTTTATAAACATTCCCATTTGATGTATATTCATAAGCAACTGCTAAAATTTCATCATTAGATAAGCGTTGATTCAGCGAGATATAACCTAATTGTGGGTGTAGTGTATAATCGCTTGGAGAAAGTTGTCTAGCATTTTCGAGCATTCCATAATCTCTCCCTTCTTGAACAAACTGGGACGCAGCACCAAATCCTTGTATTACAGTTGCTTGCTCTCTAATGGCAGGTGTTAAAACAGTAGATCCGCCTCCATTTATTCCAAATGGATTAAAATCATTGTTTGCATTGTCAGGCAGTGCATTGGGTTGATTAATAAAGTTTGGAATTGGTGGAGCTGTTGGGTTGCCATCACTATCCAAATACAAACCTATTTTATCTGGGTTCGATTCCCCTAAATCCTGAATTGCAACGATATTTCTGGCATTCTGTAAAGTCTGGGGATTGTTATTTCTATTGGTCACCCATACTTGTACTCTAGTAATCTGAAATCGACTATTGATAAACGGGTAATTCTGAAGTGCTTTATCATATTCATCTCTAAATGTTTGTGCTAAGAAAAAGTGCCTGTTCTCATCATATTCAAGTGCAAACTTATCAAATTCTTCTACTCTCGATCCGCCTTCAACATTTACATTTTCTCGTTCAGAATTCATTTCAGAAAACACACCCGTAATTGTTGTTTTTCCAAATTGGAATTGTGCTTTCACCCCAAACAAACTTTCGGCGCCTTGTATAAGTGAGCTATTTAACGGCATATTTACATTACCTACTTCTAATTTTTGAAGAATGTCATCTTCGTCTGGTGTATATTCTAATCGTATTTGATTTTGAAAATCAAAAGTAGATTGCGTGTCGTATTGTGCAGCAATATTTAGGCGTTCACCGACTTGACCATCTAAACTCAAATTGATTCGCTGATCAAAATCCAAAGTTATATTGCTTTGATTTCTAGGGGATAAAGAAGGATTATCTTGTTTGGAATACAAAACACCCATATCCATCGCCACCTGACCTTTAGGCTCTATCTCTACTTTATTCCCACCAAAAATAGTTTCAAAAAAGCTGTTATCTACATAAAAAGCAGGAATTAAATTTTTATCATCTTTACCTTCTTTTCCTCGGGAAGCATCGCTTTTGTCTTTAAAGTATTGCTTCATTTGTTCTTCTAAAACAAGGTCTTGGTATTCCTCTGGTGTAAGCACCATTGGATAACTAATATTTACATCACCAATAGTTTCTGTATATACATAACGATCTAAAACTGGGTCGTAGGTATATTTCTCTTCAATACTCCTAATCTTGGGAGGCTTTACGGAACCAAAAGAGTCTTCTTCAGGAATAGAATCTTGATCCTCATCTTCTCCTTCCTCTTGTGCTAACAATGCACAAGTAGAAAGCAAAAAAACAAGCACAAATAGGATGGTTGACTTATCGAATGAAGCTTTTCTTGTATTCAAGTTACTTTACAGGTTTTTTAGTGCCAATTTAATTATCGTTTCGCTAGAAGCATCTGGCTCAGCTTTAACAATTTTAGCGATTACTTTTTCAGCTTGTTTTTTAGTATAGCCCAATGTTTCTAATGCAGATAACGCTTCATCACGGTTAGTATTGCTTTTAAATGTTAAAATATCAGAATCAGTTTCAACTTTATCTATTTTATCTTTTAAATCAATGATGACACGCTGTGCTGTCTTGGCTCCTATTCCTTTAACACTCTTTATGGTATCTACATCACCCTGAGCTATCGCTTGAATAATTTCTTTTGGAGACAAAGAGGAAAACATCAGTCTAGCAGTGCTTGCTCCTATTCCTGAAACGGATATCAGTTTCCTAAAAACCTCTCGTTCAGGCTTTTCAACAAAGCCATATAGTGTATGCGCATCTTCTCTAATGTGCAAGTGAGTGTATAAAGTTATATTTTCTTGATCTGGAATTAAATCAAAACTATGCAGCGAAATATTTACAAAATAGCCAACTCCGTGGCATTCGATAACCACATAAGTTGGATTTTTTTCGACTAACTTTCCTTTTAACTGAGTAATCATACCTAACTCATTTTTAGCGCTCAAATGTAGCAAAATATTTGAAAGAAATTAACAATACATAGCCTTAGATATTCTCTTAAACAACAAAACCCCAAATTATGAAAACAAATCTGGGGTTTTAAAATAATGTAAACTGGTATTAATGCTCTTTGCGTTTTCCTTTTTGTTGCGCATCGACAACGGCAACGGCAGACATATTCACCATTTCATCTACACTTGCTCCTAATTGAAAAACGTGTGCAGGCTTGGATAATCCCATTAAAATTGGTCCAATAGAATCAGAGTCATTCAATTCTTTTATCAATTTATAATTTGAATTAGCTGCATCTAAGTTAGGGAAAATTAAGGTGTTCACTTTTCTTCCATCTAGTTTAGTAAAAGGAAATTTATCTGCTCTCATTTTTCGGTTCAAGGCAAAATCAACTTGCAGTTCGCCATCGACTTTTATGTCAGGATAATTTTCATGTAAATATTCAACCGCTTGATTGACTTTCTTTGCCATTGGATTTTTAGAAGATCCAAAATTTGAATATGAAACCATTGCTACAATCGGTTCAATGCCAAACATTTTTACGGTAAAGGCAGTCATCTGTGCAATTCTTGCTAGTTCAATTGCACTTGGGTCTATATTGATAGAAGTGTCACTAATAAAGATCGGCCCTTTTGTAGTGTTCATCAAGTTGGTTGCAGCAACTTTAGAAACACCGGCTTCTTTTCCGATGATCTCTAAAATTGGTTTTAAAACAGACGGATAAGCACGTGAATAACCCGACAACATCGTATCAGCATCTCCTTCTTTCACCATCATTGCGGCGAAATAATTGCGCTCACGCATTATTTTTTCGGCTTCGTATAGTGTAATTCCTTTTCGTCGTCGACTTTCCCAAAGTGATTTTCCATATCTTTTTAGATGTTCTCTTTGCTCATCAGATTTAGGGTCGATAATTTGAATATCGTCTGCATCAAATTCAATTTCATTCATCAATTCGATTATCACCTCTCTTCTTCCTAATAAAATTGGTTGCCCTATTCCTTCATCATAAACAATTTGTGCAGCTTTTAATACATCAAGATGATCGGCTTCTGCATAGACAATTCGTTTTGGGTGGGAACGTGCTCTTCTAAGCAGTAAGCGCGTAATCTTATCTTCGCTACCCATTCGTTCTAATAAATCTTTTTGATAAGCTTCCCAATCATCGATAGTAGTTTGTGCAACGCCACTTTCGATAGCTGCTTTTGCAACAGCTGGAGGAATCTCGCCGATTAATCGTGGATCGAATGGTTTTGGGATGATGTAATCTCTGCCAAAAGCTAATCTTGTTTCAGAATAAGCAATATTTACTTGTTCTGGCACAGGTTTACGAGCTAGTTCTGCTAAAGCATTTACTGCAGCCATTTTCATTTCTTCATTTATCTTGGTTGCTCTTACGTCTAGCGCACCCCTAAAAATAAATGGAAACCCGAGTACATTATTTACTTGATTAGGAAAATCGGTTCTTCCTGTTGCCATAATGACATCTTCACGAGTTTCGATAGCGGTATCATAATCAATTTCTGGATCTGGATTTGCCATTGCAAAAACAATAGGATCATCAGCCATTGTTTTTAGCATTTCAGCATTTACTATACCGCCAACCGAAAGTCCTAAAAATACATCGGCTCCTTTCATAGCATCAGCTAGAGAGTCGTAATTTTTATCGGTTGCATAGCCCATCTGTCTTTGGGAAATATCCTTTCTGTCATTTGTAATTAGCCCTTTGCTATCGAACATAAGGATATTTTCTCGCTTTACACCTAATAGCACGTATAAATCAGTACAAGCCATTGCTGCAGATCCTGCGCCAGAAACCACTAAACGTACTTGATCTATCTTTTTATCAGCCAATTCCAAGGCATTTAAAAGCGCAGCTCCAGAAATAATTGCTGTACCGTGTTGGTCATCGTGCATTACAGGAATATCGAGTTCTTCCTTTAATCGATCTTCAATTTCAAAAGCTTCGGGCGCTTTAATATCTTCAAGGTTGATGCCTCCAAAAGTTGGGGCAATATTTTTGACGGTCTCAATAAATTTTTCAGGATCTTTTGCATCAACTTCGATATCGAACACATCGATATCGGCAAAGATTTTAAAAAGCAAGGCCTTTCCTTCCATTACGGGTTTTGAAGCTTCTGGACCGATATCGCCAAGACCTAAAACTGCTGTTCCATTAGAAATTACAGCTATCAGGTTTCCTTTGTTGGTATATTTATAAACATCGTCTGTATGTTCGGCAATTTCTTTACAAGGCTCGGCAACACCAGGCGAATATGCTAAGCCTAAATCTCGTTGTGAAGTGTGTTTTTTGGTTGGAACAACTTCAATTTTGCCCGGATTTGGTTTTGAGTGATAAACCAATGAGTGCCTTCTTAATCTTTTTTTGTTAATGTCCATATGAATACTTTGTTCTAAAACAAATTTAACTTTTTTAAAATTTTAAACTCGCATTATTAGCGTTAAATCTATGTTGGGATTTTATGTGATTTTAATTAGTTGTCGGTAATATTTTTATCCAAGAAATCAATATTTCTTTTTAAACCAGTATATTTAGTTCGTTTTACTGCAGATTTTCTAAATATTTCATTAAACACTTCTTTGGTCATTTCTCTCCAATCTGATTTTGAATACGCCAACAAATCAGGGTGCGGATCAAAAAGCGGCTGATTATGACTTTTACTGAATTTATTCCAAGGACAAACATCTTGACAAACATCGCAACCAAACATCCAGTCGTCAAATTTACCTTGAAAACTAGCAGGTAAATCATCTTTCAATTCAATAGTAAAGTAAGAGATGCATTTGCTTCCATCTACAACGTAAGGCTCAACAATAGCTTGAGTTGGACAAGCATCTATACACGCAGTACAAGATCCGCAATGATCGGTAACAGGAGTGTCTGGCTCTAATTCTAGATCGATAATCAATTCAGCTATAAAATAAAAAGAGCCTACTTGTTTGGTTAATAAATTAGCGTTTTTGCCTATCCATCCTAAACCAGCTTTTTTTGCCCAAGCTTTGTCTAACACAGGAGCAGAATCCACAAAAACACGCCCTCCAACTTCTCCGATTTCTTGTTGGATAAACTTCATCAATGATTTCAGTTTATCTTTAATAACAAAGTGATAATCATTTCCGTAGGCATATTTACTGATTTTGTAAGAATCATTCCGTTGCTCTTGAGCCGGGTAATAATTATAGAGCAAAGAAACTACGGACTTAGCTCCATCTACAAGTTTAGTAGGATCTAAACGCTTATCGAAATGATTTTCCATGTACTTCATTTCGCCGTGCATGTTATTATTAAGCCAGTTTTCAAGTCTTGGCGCTTCCTCTTCTAAAAATTCAGCTTTACTTACACCACAAGATAAAAAGCCTAGCTCTAGAGCTTCATTTTTGATGATGCGTTTGTATGTGCTAGCAGAGCTATTCAAATCAATAAATTTTATTTAAACCTAAAATAAACCTTGTTGATTAGAAGGCTTAGTAATTCCTAAATGTTCGTAAGCAAACTGGGTAGCTTCGCGGCCACGAGGTGTACGCATAATAAATCCTTTTTGAATTAAAAAGGGCTCGTAAACTTCCTCGATTGTTTCGGCATTTTCGCTAACAGCTGTAGCCAAAGTTGTTAAACCAACTGGTCCACCTTTAAATTTATCGATAATCGTGGTCAAAATTTTGTTATCCATTTCATCTAATCCGTGCGCATCGACATTTAATGCTTTTAGCGCGTATTTAGAGATCTCTAAATCAATTTTTCCGTCGCCCTTTATTTGTGCAAAATCTCGAACTCGTCTAAGCAAAGCATTAGCAATTCTAGGTGTTCCTCGACTTCTACCAGCAATTTCTATAGCAGCTTGTTCTTTTATGGGAACAGTTAAAATTGAAGCGCTACGTAAAATGATAGACGATAACAATTCAGTAGAATAGTATTGTAATCGACTTGAAATACCAAAACGGGCACGCATCGGTGAGGTAAGCAAACCAGAACGAGTGGTTGCGCCGACTAAAGTGAACGGATTTAAATTGATTTGTACCGTACGAGCATTGGGACCGCTTTCAATCATAATATCAATTTTGAAATCCTCCATAGCAGAATATAAATACTCTTCTACTACAGAACTCAGGCGATGAATTTCATCAATAAAAAGCACATCTCTAGGCTCAAGGTTAGTTAATAAACCAGCTAAATCCCCAGGTTTGTCAATCACTGGCCCTGAAGTAACTTTTATACCAACATCCAATTCGTTGGCAAGAATATGCGCCAAAGTAGTTTTACCAAGCCCTGGAGGACCATGTAAGAGCGTATGGTCTAAGGCCTCTTCACGTAAGTTTGCTGCTTTGACAAAGATTTGTAGATTTTCTAGCGTCTTTTGTTGACCAGCAAAATCATCGAAACTGAGCGGGCGCAACGCTCTTTCAATTTCAAACTCTTCATTTGAAAAATTATCACCAGTTGGATCTAAATGTTCGTTCATAACCACAAATATAAATAATACAAGGGTCTGAAATCAAATAATAAAAATAAATCTGAAAGTCTAGTAATAGAAGTTAGTAAGCTTACTGATTAGATTAAGATTACTACTAGGTAAAACAAAAAAAAGTCTTCTGTAGCAGAAGACTTTTTTTGATAAGATAAACATATATTTAATGAGCTGATTCTTCTTCTCCTTCTTGGAGCGGAACATTCTGAGGAATGAAATCCTGCCCAGGAATAACGTAATCAGTTTCATCTTTATTCAATTTACTATAATCGTAAGACCATCTGTAAACTTTTGGCAATTCACCATACCAGTTTCCGTGGATGTGTTCAACTGGAGCAGTCCACTCAAGAGTGTTGGATTTCCAAGGATTTTTGGTTGCCTTTTGCCCATAGAAAATGGAGTAAACAAAGTTATAGATAAAGAACAACTGTGCGAAAGCTGTTAAGAAAGCAAATAGCGTAATCAAAACATTTACATCAGCTAAATCGTCAAAATACGGGAAAGCTGTATTTGAATAATATCTTCTAGGTAATCCGGCCATTCCGATAAAGTGCATTGGGAAGAAAACTCCATAAGCCCCAACAGCGGTAATCCAGAAGTGAACATACCCTAAATTTTTGTTCATCATTTTGCCAAACATTTTTGGGAACCAGTGATAAACCCCAGCAAATAATCCATATAATGCAGAAATACCCATTACTAAGTGGAAGTGAGCAACTACAAAATACGTATCGTGTACGTTGATATCAAGTGTGGAATCTCCAAGAATAATACCCGTCAAACCACCCGTAATGAACGTAGAAACCAGTCCGATGGAAAATAACATACCAGGATTCATTTGCAGGTTTCCTTTCCAAAGTGTGGTAATATAGTTGAAAGCTTTAACCGCAGAAGGAATAGCAATCAATAAAGTAGTAAATGTAAAGACAGACCCTAAGAATGGGTTCATTCCTGAAACGAACATGTGGTGTCCCCAAACAATTGTTGATAAGAAAGCAATTGCTAAGATAGAACCAATCATAGCGCGGTAACCAAAAATCGGTTTTCTTGCATTAGTGGCAATAACTTCTGAGGTAATACCAAGTGCAGGTAACAAAACAATATAAACCTCTGGGTGACCTAAGAACCAGAATAAGTGTTCATATAAAACTGGTGATCCACCTTGGTGGCTTAAAACTTCGCCTTGAAGGTAGATGTCGCTTAAAAAGAAAGACGTACCAAAACTTCTATCCATAATCAACATTAAAGCAGCTGATAATAAAACTGGAAAAGAGACTGTACCAATAATAGCGGTAACAAAAAATGCCCAAATTGTAAGCGGCAACCTTGTCATTGACATTCCTTGAGTTCTTAAATTAAGAACTGTAACGATATAATTTAATGAACCGAGTAAAGAAGAGGCGATAAAAATTGCCATTGAAACTAACCATAAAGTCATTCCCATACCAGAACCAGAAATAGCTTCTGGTAATGCACTAAGCGGTGGGTAAATAGTCCATCCAGCAGAAGCAGGTCCAGATTCAACAAAAAGCGATGATAGCATAATTACTGAAGATAAGAAAAACAACCAGTAAGAAAGCATATTCAAAAATCCGGAAGCCATATCTCTCGCTCCAATTTGTAATGGAATAAGTAGATTACTAAAAGTACCACTTAAGCCTGCTGTAAGCACGAAGAATACCATTATTGTACCATGAATAGTAACTAAAGCTAAGTAAGCTCCTGGATCCATAACACCACCTTCAGCAAACTTACCTAAAAGTGCTTCAAAAATCCAAAAAGACTGGTCAGGCCAAGCCAATTGCATTCTAAACAACAAGGACATTAGTATTCCTATGAATCCCATAACAAGACCTGTTATTAGGTATTGCTTGGCAATCATTTTGTGATCTGTACTAAAAATGTACTTTTCTATAAACGTTTGTTCGTGGTGATGCCCTTCTTCGTGAGCATGATCATCTATGTGTGCGTTTGCTGCTGACATATCTAAAATTCTTTTTCTTATTAATTATCCATTAATTCACCGAAAGTTTGTTGCTCTGACATCCATTCATTGAATTCTTCTTCAGTTTCAACAACAATTTTCATCTGCATATTGTAGTGAGAAACCCCACAAATCTTGTTACAAAGTAAGTAGTAATCAAATTCGTAATGCTTTTCATCATCAGACAACTCATCATTTTCCTTACGAATTTCGTTGATTGTACTAACCTTGTCGACCATATAATCGGTTTTTCTGATCTCTTCGGTAGTTTTATTTGGTGTAAATCCAAACTGAGTAATCATACCTGGCACAACATTCATCTGAGCTCTAAAGTGTGGAAAATAAGCCGAGTGAAGCACATCTTGAGATCTAAACTTAAATAGCACTGGTCTATTTACAGGCAAGTGTAATTCATTAACGATTACATCATCTTCAGCGTAAGGATCAGATTCATCTACACCAAGCTGGTTTACCCCTTCAATAAAGCGTACATTTGCTTTTCCAAGCGTTTTATCTTCTCCTGCATAACGAGCTCGCCAATCAAATTGATAAGCATATATTTCTACAACTAAAGTGTCTTCTGTTTCTTCAGGATTCATTATTTCAGACCAGCTAAACAAGCCATAAATAATAAGCCCTGCAAGAACAATAACCGGGATGATTGTCCAAATAAACTCTAATTTATCGTTATCAGCATAAAATAAAGCGCGCTTCCCTTTTTTACCACGGTATTTAAAACTAAACCAATGTAGCAAAGCTTGGGTAATAACCTGAACAATCATAATGATGCCAATAGAAATAAACATCAAACGATCGTAATCAGCGCCGTGTTCAGCTGAAGCTTCGGGTAAATAGAGTTTGCTGTATTTCCAAAAAGAGAAAATCATCAACCCGTAAAAGAATGCCATAAAAACGAGCATTATTTTACCTTGAGTATCGTTGTCTTTATCGTTAGCAATTTCGACATCGACAGTATCAACAGGCTTAGATAGTTGAAAAATCTTTGAGATTTGCCAAAGGGTAACCCCTAGCAATGCGACTACAATTATTATTAAGAGTGCTGTCATCTTCTAAACGTTTGTTATTATTTTAATTAGTAATGAAAATGTTTACTTTCCTTAAGTAAAGGATAGTTTTTAGCAATTAACGGAGCCTTAGTTAATCCATTAAATATTAGGTATAAGAACAATCCTCCGATTAACAATACTGATCCTATTTCAGCCACACCGAATGACCATGATTCTCCAACGGTTCCTGGCATAATTAGTACATAGAAATTAACATAATGTCCGATAAGAATTACAATTCCAACTAAACTTACAATCCAATTCACGCGTTTGAAATCAGAATTTAACAAGACAAGCATTGGGAAAACGAAGTTAAGAGCAAATGATCCAAAAAATAACAGTGGATAATCCTCGATTCTAGTTACATAATAAACCACTTCTTCCGGAATATTTGCATACCAAATTAATAGGAATTGTGAAAACCATAGGTATTCCCAAAATATACTAATACCAAACATAAACTTGGCCAAATCATGAATATGGCTGTTATTAACTTCTTCTAAATATCCTTTAGACTTGAGATATATAGTTACTAAAGCAATAACTGTAATACCAGATACAAACATACTTGCAAAAACAAACCATCCAAATAAGGTACTGAACCAGTGCGTATCGATACTCATAATAAAGTCCCAAGACATCATTGATTCTGTTACAATAAAGAATACTAAAAATATAGCAGATACTTTAAAGTTCTTTTTGAAAAGACTCATATCATTTTGCTCGTCTAGTTTTCGTGAGTTTTTACGCATCAACCATGAGAAAAATGCCCAGCCTCCAATATAAATAGCTGCTCGTAACAAAAAGAAAGGTACATTAAGGTATCCTGTTTTATTTGCAATTATTTCATCGTGTTTGACCACTTCAGGATCCATCCATACAAAAAGGTGGTTAAACTCTAATGAAGATAAAACCAAAAGCACATAAACAATAACACCTCCTGGTAAAATATAAGTTGAAATAGCTTCCATCACCCTAAATAAAAGTGGGGACCAGCCAGCTTGAGAAGCGTTTTGAACTGCATAAAAAGCAAAAGCGCCAACAGCTATTAAGAAAAAGAACAGCGCCGCTGTATAAATCGAAGCCCAAGGCTTGTTTTGAAGTTGATGCAAAACGTGCTCTGCATGTTCTGTGTCGTCGTGATGAGCATCAGCTGAAGCATCTGCAGCTGCATGATGGCTATGTTCTGCTGCTAACATTTCTTGTACTTGATCAACAGAATCAGGTACAGAAACAAATCCATAAATTAATCCTATAGCGCCAACAACCATAAGTATGATTGCTGTAAGCTTTATTTTGCTAGACATTGTGTACATAGTGTGCTTGCTTGTCGTTAATTGTATCTATTTCTAATTATTCTTCAGATTCTTCAGTTTCGTCTGAAATAGAATCTTCATCATTATCTTTATCGGTTTCAGAATCAGCTACTTTTGCATCTTCATCTACAAACTCTTTCTGCTCCTTTCCTTCAAGAAGATCCTTTAAGGTCATAACATAGTGAGTTACTTGCCAAAGCTCTTTTTCATTCATTTGACTTGCATAAGAACCCATTGTATTAATTCCGTAATACATAACGTGATAAACACCACCTTCTTGTATGTTTCTACCTTGATCGTCGTAACTAGGGACTCCGAGTATTTTTTCGCGCTCTACTAGAGTTCCCTTTCCTCCACCATCACCACCATGACAGGTTGCGCAATAAATTTCGTATAACTCGCGACCTTCATTATAGTTCTTTTCGGTATAAGCTAATGGATTTTTAAGTTCAGCTTTTGCGTTATCAAAACCGTCTGGAGTGTTTTCATAGTCGTATGGCAACCATCCACGAGAAATAGTTCCTTCTACAGGTTCTTGCGCTTGCTGTCCATTCTGAAATATTTCGTATTCTCCATAAGTTTCGTAAGAAACTGGCTCATACATATCAGGAAAATACTGATAATTCGGCTTGCTTTCATCGAAGCAAGAACTCATAAGCAAGGTTATGGAAGCCAATGATAAAATGCTAATTATGCGTTTCATATCTGTCTACTTATCTTTTTAAATCAATTTCTACTGCTCCTGTTTTATGGAGAAATTCTGCTACTTCTTGAATATCATTTGAACCTACATCAACCTGCATCAAAAAGTGATCATCAGTTGTACGAACATCTGGATTTTCAGCTTCTTTGAATGGCCAAAGTTTACTTCTCATATAGAACGTAATTACCATTAAGTGAGCTGCAAAAAATACAGTCATTTCAAAAGCAGTAGGTATAAATGAAGGAAGGTTTTCAATTAAGCTAAAACTTGGTTTACCACCAATATTTTGCGGCCAATCTTCAATCATAATAAAATTCATCATAGTAAGTGCAACAGTTAATCCAATACATCCGTAAATAAAAGATGTAATTGCAAGTCTTGTATGACTTAAGCCCATAGCTTTATCTAGTCCATGTACTGGAAAGGGCGTATAAATCTCATCAATATGATATTTTTTCTCGCGGGTTTGTTTTACCGCATTCATCAAAATATCATCATCTGTGTAAAATGCATTTAAAACTTTTGATGCCATAATTAACTGTTTTTAAGTTGGTTTGCTTGCTCAGCCCAATCAGATGCCTTCGCATTGTTTGGCAAACCGTTTAACAATTCTTCTAAAAGCTGGATACTAGACGCCGTTAATTTTGCAACTTGAGCGAATGTATAAATACCAACTTTATTAAGCTTCTCTTCTAACACAGGACCTACACCGGTAATCTTCTTGAGGTCATCAGCCTGATCTTTATTACTAACTCCTATCATTTCTAATAGTTGGTTTTGTAAATCCTTAGATATTGAAACACTTGTTTGTTCAAGGTTTTCTTCTGCCAGCATTTGTTTAAAATCTGGAAGTGGTTTTTGCTCTGGCATAACAAAGTGATCTACATCGTCACCGTGTTCAGCTCGTAATTTTTTATACTTTTCACCAGAAGATTTCAAGATTGATTTTACTTCTGCTTGAGCAATAACAGGGAATGTTCTTGCGTAAAGTAAAAACAATACAAAGAAGAAACCAATGGTACCGATAAATATTCCAATATCAACAAAAGTTGGTGAGAACATAGTCCAAGCAGATGGCATGTAATCTCTATGTAAAGAAGTAACGATAATTACAAAACGTTCGAACCACATACCAATGTTTACAACAATTGATATAATAAAAGAGAACATAATACTTCTTCTAAGTTTAGGGAACCACATGAACTGAGGTGAAAACACATTACAGGTCATCATTGCCCAGTATGCCCACCAGTAAGGACCGGTTGCTCTATTTAAGAATGCGTACTGCTCATATTCTACACCTGAATACCATGCCATAAAAAGCTCCGTAATATAAGCGACACCAACAATAGAACCCGTAATCATAATTACGATATTCATCAATTCGATATGTTGGACTGTAATATAGTCTTCTAAGCTAACCACCTTTCTCATAATAATCAACAAGGTGTTCACCATTGCAAATCCAGAGAAGATAGCTCCTGCAACAAAATACGGAGGGAAAATTGTCGTGTGCCATCCTGGAATTACAGAAGTGGCAAAGTCAAAAGATACAATAGTATGTACAGAAAGTACCAAAGGCGTTGCTAAACCGGCAAGAACAAGGGATACTTCTTCAAAACGTTGCCAGTCTTTAGCTCTACCACTCCATCCAAATGATAAAATTCCGTATATTTTCTTTTGAAAAGGTTTGATTGCACGATCACGAAGCATTGCAAAGTCAGGCAACAAACCTGTCCACCAGAACACAAGCGAAACAGACAAGTAAGTTGAAATTGCAAACACGTCCCACAGAAGCGGCGAGTTAAAGTTAACCCATAATGAACCAAATTGGTTTGGAATCGGAAGCACCCAATAAGCCAACCAAGGACGCCCCATATGTATAATTGGGAACAAGCCTGCTTGGACTACAGAGAATATCGTCATCGCCTCAGCAGAACGGTTAATCGCCATTCTCCACTTTTGTCTAAAAAGTAAAAGAACTGCAGAAATTAAGGTTCCAGCGTGACCAATACCAACCCACCAAACGAAGTTAGTAATATCCCAAGCCCAACCAATTGTTTTGTTAAGACCCCAGGTTCCGATACCGGTAGATACAGTGTAAACAATGCAACCCAATCCCCATAAAAAAGCGATGAGTGCAATCGAAAAAACTATCCACCAAGATTTATTAGCCTTACCCTCAACAGGTCTAGCTACCTCGACTGTAACGTCATGGTAGCTCTTATCTCCTGTAACCAAAGGCTTTCTAATAGGTGCTTCGTAATGAGACATAATACTCTTTTAAATTATTCTTGTTATTAATTAAGCTTCAGTTGTGTTTCTAACTTTTGTGTGATACATCACATTCGGTTTTGTTCCAAGGTATTCTAGTAAATGATACATGCGATCTTCTTGTGATTTTTCATAAACCACGCTTTCTTTATCATTTACATCTCCAAATACCATTGCGCCATTATCACATGCATTTGAACAAGCCGTTTGGAATTCACCGTCTTTAATGACTCTACCTTCACGTTTAGCATCAAGTATTGTCTTTTGAGTCATTTGAATACACATAGAACATTTTTCCATAACTCCTCTCGAACGAACTGTTACATCAGGGTTAAGCACCATTCTACCTAAATCATTGTTCATGTGGTAATCAAACTCGTCATTCTTATTGTACTGGAACCAGTTGAATCTTCTTACTTTGTAAGGACAGTTGTTTGCACAATATCTTGTCCCTACACAACGGTTATAGGTCATGTGGTTTTGACCTTGTCTACCATGAGCTGTTGCTGCAACAGGACAAACTGTTTCACAAGGTGCGTGATTACAATGCTGACACATTACAGGCTGAAAAACAACTTCAACAGATTCTTCAGACGGTATTTCTAACTCTCCGAACTCGCTCAAAGCACTTCCTAGTCCAGAAATATTATCTTTTTTAGCGTAATCTTCGCCTAAAGTTTCTTCTGAAGAATAGTATCTATCAATTCGTAACCAGTGCATATCGCGACTTTTACGAACTTCAGACTTACCAACAACTGGAACATTGTTTTCGCTATGACAAGCAATTACACACGCTCCACAACCAGTACACGCATTCAAATCAATTGATAAATTGAAATGATGCCCAACAGAACGATCAAATTCATTCCATAGATCAACATCTGGTGAAGTAACTGGCGTTTCAATATGGTTCAATGAAACTTCAGGAACTTTGTTATAAAAATCTTTGTCTTTAGTATTAAATATTTCGAGTGTGGTCTCCTTGATGATGTCTTTACGACCCATCATCGTGTTATGCAACTGAACACAAGCAAACTTATGGTTCCCGCTTACTTTTTCAATTTGAACATTTTGAACAGAATTGAAATCTTTATACAATGGGTAAGCATTTACTCCAACTTGCATTTCTTCTTGGATCGATTCTTTTCGGCCGTAACCTAAAGCTAAACCGACAGAACCTTTTGCCTGACCTGGCTGAATATAAACCGGAACTTGGTCTAATGTAACTCCTCCAACAGTAACTTTTACATAATCACCATCTAGGGCTCCATTTGCCACATTTCTGTTTTCGATACCCATTTCTTCAGCATCGCTTTTTGAAATAGTCAAGTAGTTATCCCAAGAAGTTCTAGTTATCGGGTCTGGAAATTCTTGAAGCCAAGGGTTATTAGCTTGTTGACCATCACCTAATCCAGCTTTTGTATATAATGTCAACTCAAGTCCATCTGCTTTTTTCAACAAGTTCTTGGCTGCTTGCTGTGCATTAAAACTGAATTCAACACTGGTTGATTCTTCTTCAGAGGAAATGTTGTTTGAATAAAATCCATCGTGCAAGGTTTTATTCCAAGACATTCCAGCGTTATTTTTAGCAAAGCTTGCTTTCAAATAATCGTAATAAGATTCGTTACTACCCATCCAATTCAACAAACAATCTTGAAATTGTCTAGTATTGAAAATTGGCTTTATCGTAGGCTGCATTAAGCTAAATTCATTTTTTGTAAACTGAACGTCACCCCAACTTTCTAGGTAATGAGGAGTTGCCGCAACAAATTCAGCTAATTTTGCCGTTTCGTCTTGTTTCATTGCAAAATCGACAACTAAGTCAACTTTACCCAGTCCAGACTCAAACTCTTCGGTATTTGGCAGCGTATAAGCTGGATTTACACCAGACATTACTAAAGCACCTATTTTCCCTTGATTCATATCCTGAATTAACTGAGCAACAGCTTTTCCATCACCTTGACGAATCATTCTAGGATTCTTAACATCCATTATTTTACTATTCAACTTTTCGTTGATAGCTAAGGTCATCAATTGTGCATCAACATCATCAATACCACAAACAAGAACAGCTTTTCTTCCTGCTTTTTTAAGTTGTTTTATTGCGCTTTTAACAGCAACTGATTGCTTTTCATTCAAATTTGTTTTTCCTGCTGAACCAACAATTTGGTTATAAATTTCAACAAGAATATGTTTTTGCGCAGACGGCTTGGTCGCTATACGCTTATCTGAATTAGCTCCAGATAAAGTCATATTAGCTTCAAACTGAACGTGCTTAGACATCTTACCGTTTTTAGGAACACGAGATTTTGAATAACCTGTATCAAATCCGCCCCCATACCAATCTCCTAAGAAATCAGCTCCTACAGAAATAATCATTTCAGCTTCTGTAAAATCATAATTAGGCAAGGCACGAGTGCCAAATTTCTTCTCAAACGCATCTAATGAAGCATTTTCAGAAACAGCATCATAAACTATATGTTTAGTTTCAGGATATTTTTCTGAGAATTCCTGAATTAACTTAGACGTAGAAGGACTCGCCATTGTTTGCGTTAAAAACACAACTGGCTTTCCATTTAACGCATCAAGCTTGGTTTTAACCGACTTATTGAACGCAGACCAAGTAGCAGATTCTCCTTTAATTACAGGGTTCTGCAATCGCTGGATATCATACAAAGAAAGTACTGAAGCATGCACACGCGCTTTTCCAGCCGTCATTACGCTAGCCTCTTTATTACTTTCTATCTTAATAGGCCTACCTTCTCTCGATTTCACCAAAACACTTGCAAAATCAAATCCATCAGCAATAGTAGTCGCATAATAATCTGCTACACCTGGAACTAATCGCTCTGGCTGAACTACGTAAGGAATTGATTTTATAACCGGTCCTTCACAAGCTGCAAGCGATGCTGCCGCTGTACTAAAACCTACATATTTAAGAAAATCACGACGTGAAGTTTTCGAACTATCTAGCTTTTCTTTATCACCTAAAAACTCATCTGTAGGAATATGTTCTACAAACTCATTTTGTTCAAGTGCATTTACAACAGGACTATCTTCCTTTAGCTGCTCAGCACTTTTCCAGTATTTTTTTTCTGATGACATATCTCGATTCAATTTTCTTTCATTAATAATTAATAGTGACACTTACCACACTCTAAACCTCCTAGTTGAGCAGCCGTAAGCTTATCAACATCGTACTTCTTAGAGAGTTCTTCATGAATCTTTTCATAGTAAGGATTATCATCCATCTTAACATCAGTCTCTCTGTGACAGTTCACACACCACCCCATAGTTAATGGCGAATCTTGGCGCATAACCTCCATCTCCTCTACTGGACCATGACAAGTTTGACACTCGATTTCACCAACACTCACGTGCTGAGAGTGGTTAAAGTACGCAAAGTCTGGCAAGTTGTGAATACGCACCCACTTAACTGGTTTTTTCTCACCAGTATAAGATTGCGTTTCAGGGTCCCACCCAGTAGCGTCGTATAATTTCTGAATTTCTTTATCGTAAAACTCTTTAGAATACTCATCGTTACCAGTTTCTTCAGCAACCTCGCTCACCTGCTTATGACAGTTCATACAAACATTTAAAGAAGGTATTCCTGAATGCTTAGAAACACGAGCTGAAGAGTGACAATATTTACATTCTATCTCGTTGTCGCCTGCATGAATTTTATGTGAGTAGTGAATTGGCTGAATCGGCTCGTAGTTTTGATCGACGCCTACCTGCATAAAGTAACCATAACCTCCATAAGCAACACCTAACAAGACCACAATTACAGCAACAATTACTAAAAACTGATTTTCTGCAAACGCAACCCAGATCGGCTTAGACTTTTCACGCTTGTACACCTCAACTCCGTTTGCTTCAGCAAAACGCTTCAATGTTTTGTTTACTAAAAACAAAGCAACAAAAAGCATCAACAAAACAAAAGCCAAGACACCCAAAACTAAATTCATATCAGCTCCTGAAGAACCTGCGTCTGCTAAGTCTTCTCCAGCTCCACCAGCTTGATCGCTTTTCTTCTCAGGTTTTGGTTGCTCCACATAAGCCACAATATCTTCAACATCTTGTTCGCTTAACTGCGGAAATGCAGGCATTGCCTGTCTATTGTATTCTTCGTAAATTTTTACCGCTTCAGAATCGCCAGAATCTATCAATTCTTTACTATTCTTTGTCCACTTATAAATCCACTCCATATCATGGCGATCCGAAACCCCGTGCAAGGCAGGTCCAACTGCTTTTTTGTACGGCTTATGACAAGCAGCACAAAGCGAATTAAACAACTCCTTACCTTTCTGTGGATCTGCACCAGGAATAACTTCCTCAACATCTCCATCAGAAACATCAGGTTCATCTTGACTAAACAAAGTAGTGGTGAATGTAAGTAATAATACAAGTAATGCAAACTTCAATCCTGAAGGGCGAAATAACACCTTTTTCATATTGCTAATTATTAACATTTGACTGCAAGCCTAAACTATATTTTATCTCCTTAGACTTTAAAAAATTGACTACAAAAGTAAGACAAATCAAACATTTCTGGAATATCAACTTAGATTAAAACCTAATTTATACCATTTCTAAATAAAGCTAGAAATGTTAATTCAAAACTTTGTTATAGCTTTGCTAATCAAAAACAGCAACTTATGCAATCTAAGTTATACCAACACATCGCTTTTATATTGATATTTCTTATCTCTTTATTTTCTTGGGCTCAAAACAACGATGCTAAGCCCATTGAAGACGAATCGACAATCAAAGAGTTAATTGAAATCAAAAAAGAATTGAACGAACGAAATCAACTGAAAGAAAGCTACCGAATACAGTTGTTTTCTGGAAGAATTGAAAATGCAGAAAAACTTAAAGAAGAATACGAAACCGAATTTGATTTTGAATACCCCATTACAATTATTTACGAAACACCGAATTATAAAGTTTGGGTTGGTCATTTCAGAAATCGCTTAGAAGCCGATAGAGCTTTGGTTAAACTGAAAGAAGAATTTGAAAAAGCACTTATTTTAAAGCCTGGCAGAAATTAACTCCCAGTATTCATTATTTTTTTGTAAGTTAGTCTTCGTAAATGAAGACCAATACTGCACTTTTAATTTTTGCACGCTCTGCTTCTGAAGAAAGCAAATACAAGCGTTTTAAAGGATCTCAATTGTTTTTTGAAATCCAAAATCAACGGGTAAAAAAAATAGCTAAGCAATTGCCGATCGATTTTTACTGGATTGATGAGCATCAACAAGTGGGCAAGCATTTTGGCGAAAAATTTTGCCACGCCATTCAACACATTTTCAGCCAAGGACACAAAAATATTATTTGCATCGGAAACGATTCGCCGCAATTAAAAATTTCCAACCTCAAAAAAGCTATTGATTGTGTTGAAGCAAACCAAGCGGTTATTGGCCCTTCGGCAAATGGTGGATTTTATTTACTAGGGCTGCAAAAAGAAGTTTTTGATTTCAATGTTTTTTTAAATTTCAACTGGAACGCTAACAATACTTACAGTGAAGTTTATTCCTATCTGAAACAAAAAAATTCAGTTGAAAAACTTCAGGTGTATACTGATGTAAATTCAGCTGCAGATTTATCACTCATCAAACAAAAAACATTTCAACTTTATGCTGCGTTAAAGGATTTTATAACGCAGTTGAATCGAATCAAAATTCAACCTCCTTTTTACTTGATTTTTAAAACGAGTAAAAAACACTTCGCAAACATAAACAAAGCTCCTCCGGTTTTTAGCTAAAATTATTTATTCAAATCGAAATCAATAAAAAAACCTAAAAACAGACCTTTGCAATTTACCTTGGTCCTTAAACTTGTTTACAATGTCAAACTCATATTACGACCCAAAAGACTTAAGAAACTTTAGCAAAATAACAGAATGGAGTGAAGAATTGGGAGAGAAATTTTTTGATTACTACGGAAAAGTTTTTGAAGACGGCGCTTTGTCTGCCAGAGAAAAATCATTGATAGCACTTGCTGTTGCCCACGTAGTAAAGTGTCCCTATTGCATCGATGCGTACACAAAAGACGGGCTGGAACGCGGAATTACGAAAGAAGAAATGATGGAAGCGGTTCATTCGGGTGCAGCTATTGAGGCAGGAGCAAACTTGGTTCACGCCACTCAAATGATGAAAAAACACAACAAATTAAGTCACTAAAGAATGGCAACAAAATCACTGTTAGCAAGAGATAAGCAAATGGCAAAAGCCGAAGAACAAATTCGGTTTTTGTCTAGTGGAATTTTTAGTGATGGCGAACTTCCTACTTTTACTGAAAAAGTTCAGGAGTCTGGCGAATTTCCGATGCAGACCAATCAACTAGAAATTTTACAAATCAACTTGGGTTATATGTGCAATCAAGTTTGTGCGCATTGCCATGTTGATGCTGGTCCTGACCGAAAGGAAATCATGACAAAACAAACCATGCAAGAATGTTTAGGTTTGCTTCAAAAAACAAACGTTCACACCATAGATTTAACGGGTGGTGCACCAGAAATGAATCCAAATTTTAGATGGTTTGTAGAAGAAGCGGCAAAAATCGGGGTTGAGGATTTTATTGTACGATCGAATTTAACCATTATTGAGGCCAACAAAAAGTATAATGATTTACCTGATTTCTTCAAAAAGCACAACATTCACGTGGTAAGCTCTATGCCGCATTATACCAAAGGAAAAACCGACAAGCAGCGCGGCAATGGTGTTTTCAATCAATCGATAAAAGCCTTGAAGCGATTGAATGCAGTAGGTTACGGTCAGTCCGATTCAAATTTAAAGCTCGATTTGGTGTATAATCCCAGCGGTGCATTTCTACCAGCAAATCAAGAAAGTCTAGAAAAGGATTTTAAAAAAAATCTGCTGAATGACTTCGGAATTGTGTTCAACGAATTGATGACTATAACCAATTTACCGATTTCAAGATTTTTAGATTATTTAATCGCTTCAGAAAACTACGAAGATTATATGTTTAGTTTAGTTGAAGCTTTTAATCCAGCAACGCTAAAAAATGTGATGTGCAAAAACACCTTATCGGTAAGTTGGAATGGTTGGCTGTACGATTGCGATTTTAATCAAATGTTAGAAATGAAAATTGATGCCAACGCCAAACACATCAGTGAATTTAATCCTGAAGAAATAAGCAACAGGAAAATTCGCGTTGGTCAACATTGTTACGGATGCACTGCTGGCGCAGGAAGTTCTTGCCAAGGCAGCGTAGTTTAAATGCACTATATATGAAAAAATTAGTGATAATTTTTACCAGAAATCCTGAGCTGGGCAAATGCAAAACTCGACTTGCTCAAAGTATTGGCGACAAAAATGCGCTGCAGATCTACAAAAAACTGATTCAACATACAGCTTTGGTAGCCGAAAAATCGATACGAGAAGAAGCGCTCGATGTGGCGGTTTTCTATTCAGAAGAAATAAGCAAAAAAGATTATTGGTCAGATGACATTTTTATCAAGAAAAAACAAATTGAAGGCGATTTAGGCGAAAAGATGCAAGCGGCATTTGAATGGGGATTTCAAAAAAAATACCATCAAATTTGCATTATTGGCAGCGATTTATTCGATTTACAATCAGCTGATATTCGGTTAGCTTTTGAAAAATTACATCTCAACGATTTGGTTTTTGGCCCAGCTGAAGATGGCGGTTATTATTTAATGGGAATGAAAAAAATTCATCCACCTATTTTTAAAGTAAAAAAATGGGGTAGCGAAAGTGTTTTATCATGTACTTTAGCTGAAATTAAATCTCAAAAAATAGCATTTCTAGATACCAAAAACGATATTGATGTAGTTGAAGACTTAGTTCCACATCAGTCATTTCAGAAATATATTCCAACATCAATTTTAGAAAATTACACATAATATGAAAGAACAATTAAGCAAAACGGTAGAATATTTAGTAGAAAAAGGATTTCAAAAACCTGAAATCGGGATTATTCTTGGAACCGGTTTAGGAAAACTTGTAGACGACATTGCGATAGAAGCTGAAATTAGCTACAATCACATTCCACATTTTCCAACTGCGACGGTAGAATTTCATCAAGGTAAATTTATTTACGGAGAATTGGGCGGCAAAAAAGTGGTAGTTATGCAAGGGCGGTTTCATTTTTATGAAGGTTATTCACTTCAAGACGTTACATATCCAGTTCGTATAATGAAAGAATTAGGCATCGAAAAACTTTTGGTTTCTAACGCTGCTGGCGGAATCAATAAAAAGTTCAAAAAAGGAGACTTGATGTTGATAGACGATCATATCAACTTACAAGGCGGATCGCCATTAGCGTTTAAAGGCGTTTCGCAATTTGGCGAGCGTTTTGTAGATATGCTGGCACCTTACGACCAAGAAATGAATCAGAAATTTAAAGAAATTGCTCAACAGCAAAACATAAAAATTCACGAAGGCGTATATGCTTCGGTAGTTGGCCCACAATTAGAAACGCGTGCAGAATATCGTTATTTAAGCATTATTGGCGCCGATGCCGTTGGAATGAGCACCGTTCCAGAAATTATTGTTGCCAACCATTTAAAACTTCCTGTTGCGGCAATTTCTGTCCTTACCGACGAATGTGATCCAGACAATTTACAACCGGTTAATGTAGAACAAATTATTGCTGTAGCAAATCAAGCAGAGCCTAAGTTAGTTAAACTATTTACTGAAATTATTAAAGTACTGTAAGTTTAAAAATCACAAAAAACATAGCTGAAACAAACCAAAAAGCGATTATCACACTAACGATAATCGCTTTTTGGTTTAGTTAGAAACCTTTTATCACTTTCTTGTATTGAGAATTTTGATAATCGTTTAGCAAATTCCTATTCGATAAAGAGTAGCAATACTAAAATTGTGTTATCCATTAACAGTCAAGAATGAACTCCTGCAAACTTCAAATAGAATAGCGAAGTATTTTGTAACTTTGCCGTATGAACAAGCAAATAAAAGTACAGGAATTAGGCGTAAGAGATTATAAGGAAACTTGGGATTTTCAGGAAGAGTTATTTCAAGAAATTCTGAATACAAAAATCAAAAACAGAAGAGAAAATAGCACCTTAGCAACTGCTAATCATTTCTTGTTTGTAGAACATCCGCACGTTTATACTTTAGGAAAAAGTGGCGATATTGCTAACTTATTGTTGAACGAAAATCAATTACAAAAACACGGTGCAACTTTTTATAAAATTAATCGTGGTGGCGATATTACTTATCACGGTCCTGGACAGGTTGTTGGCTACCCGGTTTTAGACCTCGAAAATTTTTTTACCGACATTCATAAATATTTAAGATTGCTAGAAGAAATGGTGATTTTAACCCTAGCTGAATACGGATTGAAAGCCGAGCGAAGCAAAGGCGAAACTGGTGTTTGGCTGGATGTAGGCACACCATTTGCTCGCAAGATTTGCGCAATGGGTGTTCGCGCGTCGCGTTGGGTTACAATGCACGGTTTTGCACTAAATGTAAATGCAAATTTAGGTTATTTCGACCACATTATTCCCTGCGGAATCGACGATAAAGCCGTAACTTCTCTAAATGTTGAACTCGGTAAAAAGGAAGTCGATTTAGAAGAGGTGAAAAGCAAACTAAAAAAGCACTTTTTTAATTTATTTGAAGCAGAAGAAATCAACTAAAAACGCCTCGAAACTAGCTAAATTCTAATTGCGAGGCGCTTGGTATAAAAAAGATTCAATTGAACTTATTTGTTCATTAAATCTTCAATCTCTTCAATTTCAATAGGAATATCGCCCATTAAATTTTTCGGTTCTCCGTTTTCTTGAATAACTACGTCATCTTCTAAACGAATACCGATATTTTCATCTGGTAAATAAATTCCAGGTTCTACGGTAAACACTTGATTGGCTTTCATTGGCTCGTGCAACAATCCGTAATCGTGCGTATCTAATCCAATATGATGAGAAGTACCGTGCATAAAGTACTTTTTGTAAGCCGGCCATTCAGGGTTTTCATTCTGAACATCAGCTTTGTCTAGTAATTTTAAGTCCAACAATTCTGAAGTCATAAGTTTACCAACTTCTACGTGATACTCTTCCCAAATTACGCCAGGTGTAAGCATTTTCGTTGCTTCTTTCTTCACGCGATTTACTGCATTATATATTTGTTTTTGACGATCTGAAAATTTACCAGAAACTGGAATTGTTCTAGACATATCGCTGCAGTAATTTGCATATTCTGCACCAACATCAAACAAAATAAGTTCGCCTTCTTTACATTGATGTTTGTTTTCAATGTAATGGAGAACGGTTGCATTTTTTCCAGAAGCAATAATTGGAGTGTAAGCAAAACCTCTAGAGCGATTTCTTAAAAATTCGTTCATAATTTCGGCTTCAAGCTCAAACTCCCAAACACCTGGTTTGGTATAATCTAAAATTCTTCTAAATGCTTTGTTGGTAATATTACAGGCTTTTTGCATTACTTCTAATTCGAGCTCGTGTTTAACCGAACGAAGACGCTGCAAAATTGGATTGCTTTTGGCGACTTGATGAGCAGGGTAATTTTCTCGCAACCATTTATTGAAGCGCATTTCGCGTGTTTCGGTTACAACATTGGCACGATAATGCTCATTGGTATTGATGTAAACGGTTTCGCATTGCGCCATCAATTCATTAAAGATTTTATGGAAATCTTTCAACCAATAAACGGTTTTTATTCCCGTTTGTTCCAGTGCTTTTTCAGCGGTAAGTTTTTCGCCTTCCCACACAGCTATGTGCTCATTGGTTTCTTTCAAAAATAAAATTTCGCGGTGCTTTTCTTTAGGAGCATCAGGAAAAAGCACCAACACACTTTCTTCTTGATCGACACCGCTTAAGTAGTAAATGTTTCGGTCTTGCTGAAAAGGAATTGTACTGTCAGCACCGATTGGATAAATATCATTAGAATTGAAAACCGCTAATGAATTGGGCTTCATTTCGGCTGTAAAATTCTTTCTGTTATGGATAAATAAATCTCTTGAAATAGGTTCGTAACGCATATTAATTTGAATTTTTTCAAAAATAAGGATTCCGTAATTACTATAGAAGTTAAAACAGCTTCAATTTAAAAAGTAAAGCTTACCAAAATGAAATAAAATATTTTGATTGAATGAATTGAAGTAATGAATAAGGGTCAGATTCACTTAAATCAATTCTAAATAAGTACTAAAAACAAGGTATTATTTGTGAGTAAACTCGTGGAGGCGTATTTTTGGGGAAAATTTTATAAAAAAATAAATTCAATGGGAGGAATAAAGACTTCTATCGCGAGGAAATTTGCTATGGCAATTTCAGGATTATTTCTAGTCCTTTTTTTACTGCAACATTTTACCATTAACTTCACATCTGTAGTTAGCCCAGACACTTTTAATGAGATTTCTCATTTTATGGGAACCAACTTTTTGGTACAGGCTATTTTACAACCCGTACTAATTTTTGGAGTCGTTTTTCATTTCATTATGGGTTTCACTCTTGAGATTCAAAACCGAAATGCAAGAGACGTAAAGTATGGTCAGTATAAAGGAAATGCCAACTCAAGTTGGGTTTCTAGAAATATGATTATTTCTGGAGCTGTTATTTTAGCATTTTTAGGACTTCATTTTTATGATTTTTGGATTCCAGAAATCAACACAAAATTTATTGAAGGAGATATGTCTGGTATGCACAACGGCGAGTACCGTTACTACCAAGAGACTGTAGAGAAATTTGCTAACCAACCTATTCGTGTTGGTTTGTATGTTATTTCATTCATCTTTTTGATGTTACACCTATTGCACGGATTTGCATCGTCATTCCAATCGGTAGGGTTTAACAACAAATACACGGGAGCAGTAAAGAAAATCACTAAAGCTTTTGCTATCATTATTCCATTAGGCTTTATTTTTATTGCTATTTTTCATTACCTAAACCATTAATACGCTAGTTATATGTCAGTATTAGATTCAAAAATACCCGAAGGCCCAATAGCCGAAAAATGGGCAAAACATAAAAACGAAATCAATCTTGTTAACCCAGCAAACAAGAGAAATATAGATGTTATTGTTGTAGGAACTGGTCTTGCTGGCGCCAGTGCAGCTGCTACTTTAGCAGAATTAGGCTATAACGTAAAAACATTTTGCTTTCAAGATTCGCCAAGAAGAGCACACTCTATTGCTGCTCAAGGAGGAATCAACGCTGCAAAAAATTACCAAGGTGATGGCGACTCTAATTATCGTTTGTTTTATGATACGGTAAAAGGAGGCGACTATCGTTCTCGCGAAGCCAACGTTTATCGACTTGCAGAAGTATCTGGAAATATTATTGACCAATGTGTTGCTCAAGGTGTTCCTTTTGCTCGTGAATACGGAGGCCTGTTAGACAACCGTTCTTTTGGTGGGGTGTTGGTTTCTAGAACTTTTTATGCAAAAGGACAAACAGGTCAACAGCTTTTACTCGGTGCCTACTCAGCTATGAATCGTCAAATCAATCGAGGTAAAATTGAATCTTTCACTCGTCACGAAATGATGGATTTAGTACTAGTTGATGGCAAAGCGAGAGGAATTATTGCTAGAGATTTGGTTTCTGGTAAAATTGAAAGACATTCGGCTCACGCTGTAGTATTAGCATCTGGTGGCTACGGAAATGTTTTCTACCTATCTACCAATGCAATGGGCAGCAATGTTACCGCTGCTTGGAGAACACACAAAAAAGGTGCGTTCTTTGCAAATCCTTGTTACACACAAATTCACCCTACTTGTATTCCAGTTTCTGGAGACTTGCAAGCCAAACTGACTTTGATGTCTGAATCGCTTAGAAATGACGGTAGAATTTGGGTGCCAAAGAAAAAAGAAGATGCGGTGGCGATTAGAGAAGGAAAACTAAAACCTACCGAAATAAAAGAAGAAAATCGCGATTATTACCTAGAAAGACGTTACCCTGCTTTTGGTAACTTAGTTCCTAGAGATGTTGCTTCTCGAGCAGCAAAAGAACGTTGCGACGCAGGATTTGGTGTAAATAAAACAGGGCAAGCTGTTTACTTAGATTTTTCAAGCGCTATTGAGCGATATGGTAAAGAAGCTGCTTTTAGCTCAGGTAACAAAGACGCTTCTCACAACGAAATTATTGCACTCGGAAAGAAAGTAGTTGAAAACAAGTATGGAAACTTGTTTGAAATGTATGAAAAAATTACCGATCAAAATCCATACGAAACACCAATGATGATTTATCCTGCCGTACACTACACAATGGGCGGACTTTGGGTAGATTATAACTTAATGACAACCATTCCAGGTTGCTACGCTACAGGAGAAGCCAACTTCTCTGATCATGGCGCCAACAGACTTGGAGCCTCTGCATTAATGCAAGGTTTAGCCGATGGATATTTTGTCTTACCTTACACCATAGGGGATTATCTTTCTGATGACATTCGAACTGGAGAAATTTCAACCGACTCTCCTGAATTTGAAGAAGCTGAAAAATCTGTAAAAGATAGCATCGACAAATTCATCAATTCTAAAGGAAGTAAGCCAGTTGACTATTACCACAAAAAACTCGGTCAAATTATGTGGGACAAATGTGGAATGTCAAGAAATGAACAAGGGCTAAAAGAGGCTATTGAAGAAATTGCCCAACTAAGAGAAGAGTTCTACAATAACGTAAGAGTAACCGGTAAAGCCGAAGGCAAAAACCAAGAACTAGAAAAAGCGATGCGAGTCGCAGACTTTATGGAACTTGGAGAATTGTTTGCAAAAGATGCGCTTCATAGAAACGAATCTTGTGGAGGTCACTTTAGAGAAGAGTACCAAACCAAAGATGGCGAAGCGCTTAGAGATGACGAAAACTTTAGATATGTAGCTGCTTGGGAATTCAAAGGAGCTCCTAAAGATGCGGTACTTCATAAAGAAGAATTGAAGTTTGATAACATTGAATTAAAAACTAGAAGTTACAAATAAGTTGACATTATGAAACTTAATTTAAAAATATGGCGTCAGCAAGATGCCAACGCAAAAGGAGGATTCGAAAACTATCCATTAGATGGAATTCACGGTGATATGTCTTTCCTCGAAATGCTTGATGTACTTAACAACGAGCTAGTCGAAAAAGGAATTGAACCTGTTGAATTTGACCATGACTGCCGAGAAGGTATTTGCGGTATGTGCTCACTTCAAATTAATGGTGAACCACACGGTCCAGATCGAAGAATTACGACTTGCCAATTGCACATGCGTAAATTCCAAGACGGAGACACAATTACCATAGAGCCATTCCGAGCTAAAGCATTTCCTGTTATCAAAGACTTGGTAGTAGATCGCTCTGCTTTTGATAGAATTCAACACGCTGGTGGTTATATTTCGGTGAACACCTCTGGAAACACACAAGATGCAAATGCACTCCCTGTGGAAAAAGACAAGGCAGACAAAGCTTTTAACGCAGCAACTTGTATTGGTTGTGGAGCTTGTGTAGCCGCTTGTAAAAACGCAAGTGCTATGCTATTTACTTCAGCTAAAGTTTCGCAGTATGCATTGCTACCACAAGGTAAAATTGAAGCAACCGATCGCGTTATGAATATGGTTGACCAAATGGATAAAGAAGGTTTTGGAAATTGCACAAATACCGGTGCTTGTGAAATTGAATGCCCAAAAGGTATTTCACTAGAAAATATAGCACGTATGAATAGAGAATACTTAAGCGCTAGTCTTTCTGGCAGTAAGTAATTCTACTTTTTATTTTATAAAAAAAGGCTGCTCTGAAAAAAGAGCAGCCTTTTTTATTCGCCAATTGTTTAAAGTGAAATAAGTTTTATCATTATAAAAAAATCATTCACTCACTGTAAAAACACCTCGATAAGATTTGTGGTCATTAGTAATCGTAACTCCAAACAAATTCCATTTTAAAATTCCTGTAGCCATATACTCGAATTTATTTTTTTCTTGAAGCGGAGAAACTTCAATTGAATTAAACTCCCATTCAAAACCACTAACAAAACCCTCCAAAAAACTAGTTGCTTCTATCGGAATGTACGTATCATTTTCTGCTGAAAATAAAACCAATAAATGAATGTCAATACTAGCATTTTCTTCTAAAACTACATTTTGCATAGCAGATGCAGGAAAACTTTCTTCTGCTGAAATGGTTATTCGATCGGAAGTATTATCTGATGCAGAAATAATCTGAAACACGCCTAACACAAGTATAAAAATTGAAACTGATCTTATTTTTTTTGTGAAAATTGCGCTACCTTTTATCATGAAACCAACAAGCAGGTAAGAAAAGTACAGAAGAATCGTAAGATTAAGAATAGACCAAATAACGTGAAACATAACGAACCAATTTTGTCTAGTAAAAATAACTCTAATTTATAGACAATCAAATTTAAGACAAAATTCAGTAATGAAAGCAAAAAACTAATTGATTTTCCTATTTTAGCAAAAACAACTGATATGAAAAAGATACTAGTAGTGCTAGCTATACTAACATCAAGCAGCGTATATTGCCAACATCAACTTGGTGCTAAAGTTGCTTATGCTTCAGAAATTGAAAGTTTTGGAGCGGGGTTAAGAGGTGTATTAAACATCAATGAAAACTTCTCCTTTTCTCCTGAAATTTCTGTTTTCTTACCCTCCAACAGAAATATTTTTTTAGAAGAATTTCAAGCCAGTCCAGAAATAGAAACTAGACTAGTACTCTTCAACGCAGACTTTCATTACCGTTTAGATTTATACATTCCAAAGGCACAATTGTACTTAATTGCCGGAGCAAATTATACCGATGTCGATAAACGACTAGATGACCAAAGTATTTCTTCTTCTGATTATAGTGAATTGCGAGATTCTGGTGTTGGGGCAAATGTTGGCGTAGGTGCAGATTACATCTTAAAAGATAACTTGCGTGCTTTTGTGGAAGCAAAATATATTATAAACACCTACGATCAAGCGGTGATAAGCATTGGTTTGCTAGCTGATTTATAATCACAAAATCGGCTTTTTGCACAACTGATAAAAATAGCTTACTTTAACGCTCTCAATTAAAAAAACAAGAAATGATTATTAACTGGAAAAAAGGGGCTTACTTGGCACTTGCAGGACTTATTTTTACTGCCTGTGAGAACAAACCTAAAGAAAAAGAAAGCAAGGAAAGCGATTCAGAAAAAAAAGAAGTTGCTAGTCTAGACTTACAATATATGGATCGTAATTTAAATCCTGGAGAAGATTTTTACAATTACGTTAATGGAAATTGGATGAAAGAAGCCGAAATTCCTGATGACCAAACTACTTGGGGTGGATTTCAAATGTTGAGAAAACAAACCGATGAAGATGTTTTAAAAATTCTTAATAAAGCAAAAGAAACTGGCAATTACGATGAAAAATCTGATCAAGCTAAAGCACTTCACTTATTTGAATCTTACCAAGATACCAAAACAAGAGATGAAGCTGGAATCGAGCCTGTCTTACCTATTCTTCAAAAAATTAAAGAAGTAGAAAACATTACTGATTTGCAAGAGTTAATTGCCAAAAATCCATCTGAAATCTCAACACCGTTTTTTGGACTTTCTGCTCATTCCGATCCAGACGATAGCAACACTAATATTGCCTACTTAAGCAGTGGTAGACTTGGCTTACCTGATCGCGATTATTACTTAAACGAAAAAGATGAAGACACTAGAGACAAATATGTTGCTCATATTACTAGAATGTTGCAGTTTTTAGGTGATAGCGAGGAAGATGCAAAAGAACAAGCCGAACTTATTCTTAAAATGGAAACGCGTTTAGCTGAACCTAGACTTACTAAAGTAGAACGAAGAGATTTTAGAAATTACAATAATCGCTTTGCGGCTGATGATGTAAAAAAAGTTACGCCAGCTGTAGATTGGAAAAAATTCTACAACGATCTTGGTGTAGAAGATAAAATCGACACTTTACTGGTTATGGAGCCTAAGTACATGAAAGAGCTTCAAAATATTTTTGAAGAAAATGATGTAGAATCTTGGAAAACGCTTACTAGATGGGCTACTCTAAATTCTGCAGCAAGCAAATTATCGACAGAAATCGACCGTGCTAACTGGGAGTTTTACAGCAAAACCCTTAACGGTACCAAAGAAAGAAAACCTATCGATGAGCGTGCGTTAAGCGTTGTAAATGGTTCTATTGGCGAAGCTGTTGGTCAACTCTATGTAGATGAAAAGTTTCCTCCTGAAGCAAAAGCTGAAGCCGAAGAAATGGTAGATAATGTAATTGCAGCTTTTCAAAATAGAATTGAAGCCCTGGACTGGATGACAGAAGAGACCAAAGAAAAAGCCATTGAAAAATTGGATAAATTCACTGTAAAAATTGGTTATCCTGACGAATGGAAAGACTACAGCAAAATGGAAGTTAGCGCTGATAAAAACTATTACGAAAACCGCATAGCGGTAAGCCACTGGAATTACCAAAAAACGCTTAACGATATCGGGGAGCCAGTAGATAAAAAAGAATGGGGAATGTCGCCTCAAACAGTAAACGCCTACTTTAATCCAATGAATAACGAAATTGTTTTTCCAGCAGCAATTCTACAACCTCCGTTTTATTATTACAAAGCAGATGCAGCCATAAATTATGGTGGAATGGGTGCTGTTATTGGACACGAAATTTCGCACGCTTTTGATGATTCTGGAGCTCGTTTTGACGCACACGGAAACTTAAAAAATTGGTGGTCTGACGAAGATTTAGAAAACTTTACTTCTAGGGGAAAAAAATTAGCTGATTTATACAGCAATATTGAAGTTTTAGATGATGTTTACATCAATGGTGATTTTACCTTAGGTGAAAACATCGGTGACCTTGGTGGTGTTTTAGGAGCTTATGACGCGCTACAAATGCATTTAGAAAAAGAAGGCCGTCCAGGTGAAATTGATGGGTTTACACCTGAACAACGCTTCTTTATTTCTTGGGCTACCGTTTGGAGAACAAAAACTAGAGAGGAAGCGCTAAAAACTAAAATAAAAACCGATCCACATTCTCCTGGAATGTATCGTGCTTATGTTCCGCTTCAAAATGTTGATGCTTTCTACGAAGCTTTCGACATCAAAGAAGGAGAAGATATGTACATCGCTCCAGAAGATCGAGTTAGAATTTGGTAATACAAGTTTATTCAACATCAAAAAAGCCGTATCAGAATTAGATACGGCTTTTTTAATGCGAAATTATCAGTAAAAAGTACTTACGAATTTAAGGCTTGATCTAAATCAGCAAGCAAATCAGCTTCATCTTCTACTCCAACACTTAGCCGAATCAACGAATCTACAACACCTGTTTTTTCGCGTTCTTCTTCAGGAATACTGGCGTGCGTCATACTTGCTGGATGACCAGCCAACGATTCTACTCCGCCTAAGGATTCTGCCAAGGTAAAAACCTTTACATTTTCTACAAAACGAACTGCATCAGCTAATTGATTCCCTTTTGTCGTGAATGAAACCATTCCTCCAAAATCTTTCATTTGTTTTTTTGCTACCAAGTGATTTGGATGATCTTCAAATCCAGGCCAATATACATTTTCAACTTTAGGGTGATTTTTCAAGAATTCTGCTACTGCTTTACCGTTTTCACAATGACGTTGCATACGTAAATGAAGTGTTTTTATTCCTCTTAAAACCAAAAAACTATCCATTGGTCCAGCAACTGCTCCACTTGCATTCTGAATAAAATACAATTTATCAGCTAAGGCTTTGTCTTTTACTACAACCGAACCCATAACAACATCACTATGTCCGCCCAAATACTTGGTAGCCGAATGCATTACAATATCTGCACCTAAATCTAGTGGTTGCTGCAAATAAGCCGTGGCAAAAGTATTATCTACCGCCAACAATAATTGATGTTTTTTGGCAAGCTTTGATAAGGCTTCAATATCAATAATATTCATCATTGGATTGGTTGGTGTTTCAGCCCAAATCAGTTTGGTGTTAGAATTGATATGCTGCTCTACACTTGTAGCATCTTCCATTTCAACAAAATGAAATTTTATTCCAAAATCAGAAAAAATAGAAGAGAAAAGTCGGTAACTACCCCCGTACAAATCACTAGTAGAAACAACCTCATCTCCAGGTTTCAGGAGTTTCAAAATAGCATCGATGGCAGCAAGCCCAGAACCAAAAGCCAATCCAAATTGACCGTTTTCGATACTTGCCAATGCATTTTCTAAAGCCGAACGTGTTGGATTTCCACTTCGTGAATATTCAAATCCTTTATGAGCACCTGGCGTAGTCTGAGCATAAGTTGAAGTTTGATAAATTGGCGGCATTACCGAACCGTAACCAGGATCGATATTTTCTTGTCCTCCGTGAATTGTTTTTGTATTAAATTTCATTTGCTTTTCTTTTAAAAGTGAATTTTGTTCTACTAAAATACTATTTCATTCTCAAAATAGTTTGCATACAAATGTAACCGACCACATAGCTAAAAACAAACTCGCTATTTGCTTTAGATATAGTTTAACAGCTCGATGTATTAACTTGATGCTTGATTTAATGAATTTCTTCTGCTGAAAATTTATCTTTGTATCCTAATGCATCAATAAATGAAAGACAAGTTTTATTCGTACATAGAAAATTTACAAAATCAAATTACCACCAAGCTTGAACAAATTGATGGTACAGCCAAATTTCAAGAAGATTTATGGAAACGTAAAGAAGGTGGCGGCGGGCGCACTCGCGTTATAGAAAACGGTGCTGTTTTTGAAAAAGGAGGTGTAAATATTTCTGCCGTACACGGTCAACTTCCAGCTTCTATGCAAAACTATTTTAAAGTAGATGATTGTGATTTTTTTGCTTGTGGTTTAAGCTTAGTTCTTCATCCAAAAAACCCAATGGTTCCTACCGTTCACGCTAATTGGAGGTATTTTGAAATGTACGATAAAAATGGGAAAATTATCGATCAGTGGTTTGGTGGCGGACAAGATTTAACGCCGTATTATCTTTTTGAAGAAGACGCCAAGCACTTTCATAAAATTTGTAAGCAAGCCTGCGATGTGTACAACCAAGATTTTTATCCTAATTACAAAAAACGTTGCGATGAATATTTTTGGAATTCGCATCGAAATGAAGCACGCGGAATAGGCGGTTTGTTTTTTGATTACTGCAAAGCTACACCAACAACTTCTATGGAAGATTGGTATAATTTTGTAACTGAAGTAGGCGATCGTTTTTTAGACGCCTATGTTCCTATTGTAGAAAAACGAAAAAATATCAATTATACTAGTGAGCAGAGAAATTGGCAAGAAATAAGACGCGGTCGTTATGTTGAATTCAATTTAGTACACGATAAAGGAACGCTTTTTGGATTGAAAACCAACGGTCGAATAGAAAGTATTTTGATGAGCTTACCACCTCACGTTCAGTGGAAATATGATTATTCACCAGAAAAAGGCAGTGAAGAAGAAAAATTAGAAAACGTATTAAAATCACCTCAAAATTGGGTGTAAAAACAAAATCCTATGTATCCATACCGAAGACATCGAAGATTAAGACAAAATGAATCTGTTAGAGCATTAGTTAGAGAAAACCTCCTTACTCCTAATGACTTTATCGTACCCTTATTTATTGTTGAAGGGAAAAATACTAAAGAAGAAATAGCTTCTATGCCAGGTTATTTTAGAATGAGTTTAGACTTAATTGAAAAAGAAGTAAAAGAGCTATGGCAAATGGGATTAAAGTCTGTTTTGATTTTTGTAAAAGTTGATGAGCAGCTAAAAGACAATACGGGAAAAGAAGCTACCAACCCAAATGGATTGATGCAGAAAGCCATAAAAACGATTAAAAATGCAACTCCAGAAATGCTTGTAATGACTGATGTTGCTTTAGATCCTTATTCAAAATTTGGTCACGACGGAATTGTAGAAAACGGTGAAATTAAAAATGATATTACCAATACTGCACTTAGCGAAATGGCAGTAAGTCACGCGCTAGCTGGAGCTGATTTTGTTGCGCCCAGCGATATGATGGATGGTAGAATTTTAGCTATTCGATCGAGTTTAGAGGAAGAAGGTTTTTTTAATACGGGCATAATGAGTTATTCTGCAAAATATGCTTCAGCTTTTTATGGACCGTTTAGAGATGCGTTAGATTCTGCTCCAGTAGATGCAAAAGACATTCCTAAAAACAAAAAAACTTACCAGATGGATCCTGCCAATAGGCAAGAAGCACTAAAGGAAACTTTATCTGATGTTGAAGAAGGAGCCGATATAGTTATGGTAAAACCAGGACTTTGCTACTTGGATATCGTAAGAGATATTTCTTCTGCTGTTACTATTCCTACTGCTGTCTATCAAGTTAGTGGCGAATATGCTATGATTAAAGCTGCGGCTGAAAAAGGTTGGTTGGACCACGATGCGGTTATGCTAGAACAGCTGTTGGCAATCAAAAGAGCTGGAGCGAGTTTAATTGCTAGTTATTTTGCAAAAGATGCAGTAAAATTACTTTAAAATATACAGGCCGAGTAGTTTCAATCACAACAACTACTCGGTCATCATATCTTCTACTTTTGGATCGAATTGAGCTGCTTGATCGGGAAAAATTCCCCTTGAAATCAACACGACACCAAAAACAATTATTACAATACTTATCACTTTCTTAGCTATAGCAATTCGAACTGGCGTTAGTTTTTTGTTGAGCTTTTTGGCTAATAGGATTTTAGCAATATCGACGGCTAAATAGGTTAATAAAACCGTAGAAAAAAAAGTAATCAATCGGCTGGGATTCATCTCTAAACTGGGCCCAAAAACAAAAACTACTCCCAACCAAAATCCTAAAACACCAACATTTACAAAATTTAGTAAAAAGCCTTTGACCAATATTCCTGCATAATCTTTTCTTTTCAGCTTTTGAAATTGATATGTAGCTGGATTTAAGGCTCGTTTTTTGGTTTTAATAAACGTAATAATTCCGTAAGTAGTTAAGACTGTTCCGCCAAATAAAAACAATGCAGGATCATCTTTTAATTGCATCAATAATTTAGAAGTACCAAAATAAGCAATTGCTAAAAAAACAATATCGGCAATAATCACCCCAATATCAAAAATTAAAGCAGCTCTAAAACCTTTGATAGCAGCTGTTTCAATTAAAACAAAAAAAACCGGGCCCAACAAAAAGGCTAAAAATAATCCTAGTGGAATAGCGGATAAAACATCTTGCAACATAACATTTGTTCAAATTGAAAATAAAAAAAAGAAAAATAAATTTATTTTTATGGTTCTACTAGCGAATATCTTTCAACTTTAGCTGAATACTAACATTTCCATTCCATTCATTTTCATCTAAATTATACAAAACTTCTACAGGAGAATGATTTTCTAACAACTTCTTTTTCTCGGCCAAACCAAAACCAATTCCTCCAAATCGCTTTCCAGGAGCTTCTTGATACAACATACATTTTAGGTGCTCTTCATCTTTTCCAACACCTTTCGCAAAACCTGTATCTTTTGCATTTTTTGTGTAAAATACAGGACTCAAATTACCCGGTCCAAACGGCGCAAATTGATTCAAAATTCGGAGTAATTTGGGAGTTATCTGTTTAAAATTTAGCTCGCAATCGTAAACTTGTTCAGGTTCGAGTAATTTTGGATCGATTGTAGTTTTTACTACAGTTTCAAATTTCTCTTTAAAAGCAGCATAATTTTTTTCTTCTAATGTCAATCCAGCAGCGTATTTGTGTCCGCCAAACTGTTCGATATAAGTTGAGCTTGCTTCGAGTGCATTGTACACATCAAATCCTTTTACAGAACGCGCTGATGCCGCTAATTTATTTCCACTTTTGGTGAAAACTAAGGTTGGTCTGTAATAGGTTTCTGTTAATCTGCTCGCCACAATTCCTATTACTCCTTTGTGCCAATTTTCTTGATAAACAACACTCGTAAATCGTTCCTGCTCGTTATTGTCTTCAATTTGTTGCAAAGCTTCGGCTGTTATATTTCGGTCGGTTCCTTTTCGGTCGGTATTCAATTCTTCAATAGATTTCGCTAATTCTACCGCATCTGTTTCTGTTTTGGCGGTAAGCAATCCAACCGCATACAAACCGTGTTTCATTCGACCAGCGGCATTGATTCTGGGTCCGATTAAAAAAACAACATCGGTAATGCTTAGACTTTCTTTCTTGGTTAAATCGATAATCGCTTTGAAACCGGGACGCGGATTTGTGTTAATTTGCTTTAATCCGTGATAGGCTAAAATTCGATTTTCGCCCGTTATAGGTACAATATCTGCTCCAATTGCTGTTGCTACCAAATCTAAATAAACCAATAAATCTGAAAAATTACCACCTTTTTTTTGGTGATACGCTTGCATAAATTTAAACCCCACTCCACAACCGCATAATTCTTTGTATGGATAATTGCAATCGTTCTGTTTTGGGTCTAAAACCGCTACAGCATTAGGAATTTGATTTCCCGGACGATGATGATCACAAATGATAAAATCAATTTCTTTATCATTAGCATAATCAACTTTATCGATTGCTTTAATTCCGCAATCTAGTGCAATAATCAAGCTAATATCGTTATCAGCGGCATAATCTATTCCTTGGTAAGAAACGCCATAACCTTCTTGATATCGATCTGGAATATAAGTTGCTACATTAGGGTAAAAACTATTCAGGTAATCATAAACCAAGGCAACGCTGGTGGTTCCATCTACATCGTAATCGCCGTAAACTAATATCTTTTCGTTATTCTGAATGGCTTTTTCTAGTCGGTTTACAGCAGTTTCCATTCCTTTCATCAACCAAGGATCGTGGAGTTTTTTCAGGTTTGGTCTAAAGAAATCGCGCGCTTCATCAAAAGTAGTAATGTTGCGCTGCACCAATAGTGTTGCAACGATTTCATCAACATTAAGCGACTGGCTTAATTCTTCAACTTGATTCTGTTCTGGTTTTGGTTTGGCTGTCCAACGCATATTAAACTTCTTTTTCTACAAATGGATGATTGGGGTCTAAAATTTCTTCAATTAAATTGAAAAGTTGCTTCTTAAAAGCATTCATAATATCTGGAGATAAACTATTGTTTTTATCCAATTCAAATGGCATAAATTGATGGCTCAAATTCTTAAATGAAATAATTCCCGATTGTACTTTTGAAACATCGAATTCCTCTTCAAATAAAAGTGCATAAAACAAAACCTGAAAAGCCTTGCTATACTTATAATCTTTGGTCAATTCGCTTAAATCGGTTTTCATTTTCAGCTGGTTAGTTTCCACTTTTCCTGATTTGTAATCTACAATTCGAATGGTGTTATTTAGCTGATCTATTCGATCTGCTTTTCCTTCTAATTTAATCGAAAAACCTAAATTTTCAAGAAAAAACTCGCGGGATTTATTCTCTTCAATTATTAAAATAAAAAGCTCGTTCGATTTTACCAATTGTTTTTCATATTCTAAAAAACGCTTGCATTGTTGTTTGATAATCTCATAAGAAAGTAAATTTCTGCCCGTTTTAATCGCTTCTTGATTGAAGTGTTTTCCAAACTGAACTTGGATTTCATCAGGATAGGATTTTATAAAGTTATCGATATCATTTTCGGTTACTTTTTTACCTTTAAAATCCGCATATAATTTCTCTAAAACATCGTGAATAATATTTCCGTGAACGCGATAAGAAACTTCCTCTTCTACCTCATCATTTTCTTTAATATTTAACACGTAGCGTTTATAGAAATCAATTGGATTTCGGATGTAAGTTGTTAGCGCAGTAGGTGATATTTTATATTGAAAACGCTTTTTTAGCTTTTCAATCATCGCCGGCGTTTTTTGTATTTCTAATAAGGTTTTGGGTTGAACCTTAGCAGGTGCCATCATCACTTTTTCTGAAATTTGATGCTGCTGATTTTTAAAAATTTTCAACTGTTCTAAAAACCTACTTTTTTCTGCTTTTTCTATTCCGCTTGCATCATTGTTATACAGAAAAAAACACTTTTGTGCACGCTGCATTAATCGGAAAAAGTGATACGCATAAATCGCATCTTTTTCTTGATAAGTGGGCAATTGAAAATGCTTTTTTAAATCGAATGGTATAAACGAGTTTTGACTTTTCCCCGCCGGTAAAGTTCCTTCGTTTACCGAAGTCATTATTATGTTTTTAAAATCTAAAACTCGGGTTTCTAACATTCCCATTAGCTGTAATCCTTGAAAAGGTGATCCTTTAAAATCGAGGGTTTCACTTTCTAAAGTATCGCGATAAATGGCAAAAAAAGCTGGAATTGTTTCAATATAATGAGTCTCCTGAATCAAATTAGACAGTTTTACAAACAACTTATTAAAGTGAAACAAATATTCTAATTGAAGTATGTTTTTTTCAATTTTAGGTTTCAAAAAATCTATTAACTCCAATAATTTATTCAACAATTCGTATGGTGAGTTTTCATTGGTTTGAAAACACAATTTCAACACGTGTTCAAAACCGGTTTCTGATGTTTGTTCAGAAATTTCTACCAATTGTTTTAAGGAAATATAAATCAAATTCTGATCGACAAGATGATTGCGTAAGGCAGTATAATTTTGCGGAAAAGCACCGCGAATAATAGGGTTAGCAATGACTTGAAGCACGTCTTTATAAAAAAGTTTTTCTTCGGCTCTAATATGAAGTTTGATGATTTTTTCAAAAAAATTGGCTAATGGTGTTTTTTTAAGCGGCAAGCCCATCGTAATATTTAAGCTTTTTACATTTTCGGGTAAGGAATTTAAAACCGGTAACAACAAGGCTTCATCGGCTAGAATTATGGCGGTTTCTTGTAAGTCTTCTTCCGACATTTCAGCCAAAATAGTTCCTACCGCTTTGGCTTGACCAACCGACCTTGAAACGCTATACAACTGAATTTCTTTTGATGCTGAAAATTCTTTTGTGCTTGGTGAAATGGTATGTTGCTGGTAGTAAGACCATTCTTTTTGATACTGCTGAATAAATTTTCCAGCAGCGTGATTTTTATCTTCCAAAAAATATTGATCTAAATCCCAACAAATAGTTCCTTTTTTAGCTTCCAAAACAGATTGAACAATTGTTTGTTCAGCTTGATTTAAAGCGTTAAATCCTAAAAAATAAAAATTTTCAGGATGTTCGTGAAGATAGCGTTGAATTTTGTTTGCCGCTAATTTGTAAGCAAAACCTTGATACGCTTCATTTTTTTCCTGCAACTGATGTTGTAAAGCTTGGTAATAAACCGGTAACCGGTACCAAAAATCTAAGTAGTTTTTGACGATTTCTGTAGGGTTTTCGCTTTTACTCCAATGTTCAACCTCTTTGATGGCTTTAAGGTTTCCGAAAAATTGATCGGCATCGATTAGGTAACGATCGATTTCGTTGAAATCCTGCACTACAGTCTGCGCCCAATTATAAACTATTTCAAAAGCTTCTTGCTTCTTGGGGTCGGTATGGTTTTGGTAAACCGAATAAAATTCAAAAACAGCAGCAGTATGATCTATTATTTTGGCTTCAGAAACTTCCTCGATAAACTCTTCGATACTACAAATTTTAGGCATTATAAAACTGCCCTTAAGCTGCCTTCCCAACTCTTCTTTAAAAAAATTGACCGCTCGCCTACTCGGTAAAATATGTACCGAGTTTTGAAAATTGACATTGTTTTGCAGTTGAGAAGAAATGAAGTTTTCCAAAAATGTTTCCATAGGCTAAAAGTAAAAAAACACCCCGATATTTGAGGTGTTTTTCAAGTGTAAATTTTAAACTATCGCTAGATAACCGATAATTTTTTTCCAATTTTAATAAAAGCTTCAATTGCTTTATCGAGGTGTTCTTTTTCGTGAGCAGCAGAAAGTTGCACTCTTATTCGCGCTTTTTCTTTTGGTACAACTGGGTAAAAGAAACCGATAACATAAATTCCTTCTTCCAGTAATTCTGCCGCCATTTTTTGCGCCAGCTTTGCATCATAAAGCATTACAGGAACTATGGCAGATTCGCCATCAATAATATCGAATCCCGCTTCTTTTATTCCTTTTTTGAAATAAGTGGTATTTTCTTGTAGCTTATCTCTAAGCGAATTGTCATTCTCTAGTAAATCGAATACTTTTATTGAGGCTCCAACAATAGATGGCGCTAGTGAGTTTGAAAACAAATAGGGTCTAGAACGTTGTCTTAAAAGCTCGATAATTTCTTTTTTTCCAGTTGTATAACCGCCCATTGCTCCACCAAGTGCTTTTCCAAGCGTTCCTGTAATGATATCAATTCTACCAAGTACATTTTTCTCTTCAGGTGTACCGATTCCATTTTCGCCAATAAATCCAGTTGCGTGGCATTCATCAATCATTACTAAAGCATCGTACTTATCGGCTAAATCGCAAATTTCATCGAGTGGCGCAACAAGTCCATCCATAGAAAAAACACCGTCTGTAACAATCAATTTTGTTCGCGTACCATTTTTATCAGCTTCTTGAAGTTGTTTTTCTAAATCTTGCATATCGCCATTCTGATAACGGTATCGAGCGGCTTTACACAAACGAACGCCATCAATAATTGAAGCGTGATTTAAAGAATCTGAAATGATAGCGTCTTCTTTTCCTAAAAGTGGTTCAAAAACACCGCCGTTTGCATCAAAACAAGCTGCATATAAAATAGTGTCTTCGGTGTTGTAAAATGAAGCGATTCTGCTTTCTAATTCTTTATGAATGTCTTGTGTTCCACAAATAAAACGTACGCTAGACATCCCGAAGCCGTGTGAATCTAAGGTGTCTTTTGCGGCTTGAATTACTTCTGGATGAGAAGAAAGACCTAAGTAATTGTTGGCGCAAAAATTAAGCACTTTTTCGCCAGTATTAATCGTTATTTCTGGTCCTTGTGGACTTGTTATTATTCGTTCTTTTTTAAAAAGACCGTTGTCTTCTATTTCTTTAAGCTCTTGACTTAGTCGATTTTGTAGGTTCTCTGAATACATATACTTATCGTTTTCAACAAAAATACAAATATTCGAACAAGTCGATACTAATATTTGACGGAGTTGTTGATTAAAAGCAGAAACGGTTTCAAAATGAATTTTTAGTTGTCAATTCATTTTGAAACCGTTTTATAATTTCAGTACGAGTAAGAAGTTATAACTTAAACTTTCTCATTAATTTTTTACCGATTTTCTCGTAGAACATTTTTTTTCCAAAAATACTAATCAATTCAGCAATTAAATTTGAAATAGTTAAGTCATTTTTGATGTGTGCAAATTCAATATTAGCTTTTTGTTTGCTAATTTGAGTTTGCAGTTTTAGCAACTTCAAATCGCGATTAATTTCATCGAAAGAGCTATATTTTTTCATATTACTTCTTAATTTGTGTTGCTTGATCTTCGTCTACAAAAATTTCGGAAAAAATCCTCAAAACTAATCTATCGATTATTTTTCTACCTTTTGTTGCCATAAAAATCATCAGCAATAAATTGACTCCTGCAACAATAAAAAAACCAACATACAAATGCCCAATTAAATCGCCAACAAGAATTGCTATTCCAATTGAAATAAAAGCAAACATCAATAAGAAAATACCGCCAACAATAATAAATCGGAGCAAAGCAGAAGTTGCTTTAGCCGATTTTTTGAATGTGTCTAGTTTGTAATATTCAACTAGACTTTCTAGGTAATTTCTACCATCTTCGGTAATATTGTCGAAATGTGTATGCAGTTTTTCGCGCATTGCTATTTTCTTACTTCTTAATCGATTCGAGTTCTTTCATCAACTCCTTGTTCTTTTTTTTAAGATCGTCTAATTCAGATTCCATCATTCCGATTAAATCATCAGATTTGTCTTTGGCTTTAGAAAAAGTTTTATCGAGTTGACTTTCAAATTTCTCCTTAGCTGTTTCTGCATAATCAGAAAGCTGAGAAGCAGTTTCGTCGTACTTATCGGCTAAAGCTTTTTTAGCATTTTTAGCTTCTTTTTTTAGTTGCTTTCTTGTTTTTTCTCCGCTTTGAGGAGCGTACAGCAGCCCTAAGCCAGCTCCAACAATTGCTCCAGTTGCTAATGCGATAAGTGTATTTCCAGTATTATTAGACATAATTTAAATATTTTTTTTATAGTTAATATTGATTTCACTCAAATATACAAAACATAATTAATTTTTATGTTAATACCTGGTTAACAGTTATATTATTATTTATTTTTCCAATTATCTCTTAAGGTAACGGTTCTATTGAATATCAATTTTTCATTAGAAGACGCTTTGTCTACACAGAAATAGCCTTTGCGTTGAAACTGAAAACGATCTTCTGCTTCGGCAGTTTGCAAACTCGGTTCGACGTATGCTTTGGTAATTTCTAAAGAATTTGGATTCACAAAGTCAATAAAATCTTTTTCTTTATCTGCTGTAGGATCTTCTACAGAAAACAAACGGTCGTATAGCCTAACTTCTGCTTCTACAGCGTGTTTTACAGAAACCCAATGCAAAGTGCCTTTTACTTTACGTTTAGAAGCTTCGGTGCCGCTACCACTTTTGCTTTCTGGATCGTAAGTACAATGTACTTCTATAATTTCTCCGTCTTCGTTTTTAACAACATCGTTTGCTTTAATGATATAAGCGTTTTTTAAACGAACTTCTTTATCTAATTTTAAACGGAAAAACTTTCGGTTAGCTTGTTCTCTAAAGTCTTCTTTTTCTATATATATTTCTTTTGAAAATGGAACTTTTCTAGAACCAGCTTCTTCGTCTTCAGGGTTATTTTCAGCAATTAACACCTCTTCTTGATCCTCTGGATAATTGGTGATAACAACTTTTAGCGGATCTAAAACACCCATTACTCTTGGCGCTGTTTTGTTGAGGTCTTCTCGCGCACAAAATTCAAGGTGGGCAACGTCTATCCTGTTTTCACGTTTTCCGATTCCTATACTGTCGGCAAAATTTCTAATCGATGCTGGCGTATAACCTCTTCTTCTTAATCCAGAAATTGTTGGCATACGTGGATCGTCCCAAGATTCTACAATTCCTTTTTCTACCAATTGCGCAAGCTTTCGTTTACTTACAATGGTGTGGCTTAAATTTCTACGAGCAAACTCGCGTTGCTTTGGTGTAAATTCACCTGGTTTACTTACTTTTTCAATAAACCAATTATAAAGTTCGCGGTGTGGTAAAAATTCTAAAGTACAGAATGAATGTGAGATTTGTTCGATAAAATCAGACTCACCGTGTGCCCAATCATACATTGGGTAAATATTCCAATCGTTTGCTGTGCGGTGGTGAGTTTTATGCAGGCAACGATACATCACTGGATCGCGCATAATCATATTTGGTGAAGCCATATTAATTTTGGCCCTTAACACATGTTCTTTTTCTTTGGTTTCACCATTCTTCATCGCTTCAAAAAGCCGCAGATTTTCTTCTACAGGACGATTTCTAAACGGACTTTCTTTACCGGGTTCGGTTGGTGTTCCTTTCTGACTAGCAATTTCTCCAGAAGTTTGGCTATCTACATAAGCATTGCCATTTTTAATCAACTCAACTGCCCAATCGTAAAGTTGCTGAAAATAATCAGATGCATAGCATTCTTCAGCCCATTTAAAACCGAGCCAACGTACATCTTCTTTTATAGATTCAACAAATTCACTTTCCTCTTTAATGGGATTGGTATCGTCAAAGCGTAAATTGACGGGCGCATTATATTTTAAGCCGAGCCCAAAATTTAAACAAATAGATGAAGCGTGACCAATATGCAGGTAACCGTTTGGCTCTGGTGGAAACCGAAATTTCAGTTGGTCTTTTGTATATTCTTTAGTTAAATCTTCTTCTATGATTTGCTCAATAAAATTGAGTGATTTTTTTTCTTCTGACATAACGCAAATTTAGACTGCAAAATTAGTCATTTTCTTATCAAGTTAATACGCATTAGCATATCACTTTCAGAAAATCGATGCCTAGCTGCAGCCGATTATTATTTCTTGTTTTTGAAATTAACTATCTTCGCCAAAATTTTTTTTGATGTTAGGTTGTATAGAATTAGAAAACATAAGAGTTTATGCTCATCACGGCTGTTTGCCAGAAGAGGAAAAAATAGGAAGCGATTATCGAGTAGATTTATGGGTGAAGGCAGATTTGAGTAAATCGGCTCAAACAGATGAATTGAAAGACACGGTTGATTATGTGCATTTAAATGCCATTGTAAAAGAAGAAATGGCAAAACGATCGAAACTTTTGGAGCAAGTTGCACAGCGCATATTAAATCGAATTGGTGACGAGTTGGCGATGGTTAAACACGCCAAAGTTAGCGTTGCTAAAATCAATCCACCTATTGGCGGCGATGTAGCTTCAGTAAAAATAATTTTACAGAAAGATTATTTATAATTTTTCGTATTATTGAATTAATACCAGTTATTGTTTGAAATTCCTGTAAGAGAAAATGATGATTTTTTTCTTTATATAAATTAGAAAAATAAAGCATAGCCGTAGTTATGGTTTATTTTTGTAATGAAGTAGAAAGGAAAAAAGGGCGTTTTATTACGGTAATTTCAGATGATAAATGGTATTACTACTTGTTTATAAGAACAAGCATTATCACACACTTTTACCAGATTAACCAACAACACCTTATTTTAAAAACATCACATTATTCATAATAAATCAAAAAAAAAAAAAAAACGAATTGATAAATAAATAATGTTATTTTTGAAAAAATTTTAATATTTAAACTTTAAATGATGATTAAAAAAACTTTAACCCTAGTACTATGCTCAATGCTTTTCTATTCTTGCTCGAGTGAATTAAATGAATCCGAAACATTACAGGAAACTTATCAAAAAAACAGACCCAATCTTGATTATGAAAATGATGTAAAAAAAGAAATGACTCTATTAGTTTCAAGAGTTTTAAATTCTAAGAATGCAAGACAAGAAGCTACCGATTTCATTAAAGTTGTAGATTCAATCTATCATAGAGTTAGTATCTCCGCATTACTGAACCAGCAGCAGAATCTTGCTTATGTTGAAACTGAAAACTTAAAACATTTAGGCATTCATAGCTTAAATCATCTCTTACCAAACGAATATTTTAAAAGCAATTTATTGTATGAAATAAGACAATCAGGATTAAGTAATTACCCAACATTGCTTGAAGGTTTAGATATTGAAAGATCTAGTGACGGCGAAATAGTTGATAAGCTAATTAGTTATGACTTGTCAATGTTTTTCCCTGAATTAAATTCTTTTGATTGGCCAAATTTAAGCAGATTCAGATCTACCTTTATCCCCTCTACCGAAAACGGCGAAAATGAAAGTCTTGAGATTGGAACAGTAGAAGTAGAAAATGATGATGACCTTATAGAATGCACATGTCATCCTACATCTCCTGGAGGTCTCCACCTAGCTGAAGGGCATCCTGAATACTCATCCTCACCGACTGTAACTATTGAAGACACAAGTCATGATCCATGGGATTCAACCTATGGTGGTGAATTTGGAGACGGTAGTGATGGTGGCGGAGGTACACCAGACCCCATTTCTAATCAGCCCGTTTTACTAGATTACAATTTTGATTATAGTACCGTAGCTACCCCTTCCCTATTGACGTCAGGTGTACCCAGAGTTCAAGTTAAAGATAGCTGGAGAAGATGGGGGTCAAGTAGCACAAGACTTAGAATCTACAGAGTTAAGTCTAATTTTTCTGTTAATAGTGATGGTGAAATTGTTCCTTCGTCAGATACTTTTATGCACGGCTATAATCCTTCTAGGTACGCTACAAAAAATAAAAGATGGAGATACATACATATGGAATGGGATCCTGAAATAAAAAAAGAAGAAGCCTCTCAGCAAATTGTTATATTTCAACAAAGAAGGGGAGCTTCTAGCTCAACGGCTACTGTTAATACAAAAAATAACTTAGACGAAAATGGTGAATTCTCTACAACAGTTGAAACATCTGTGTCACATACAATAAATCATAATCAATCTAAATTTCGAGGAAGTAAAGAACTTAGTCTTTTAAATTTGTCAGTTTACAATATTAATGGTAACCCACACCTTAACAATGAAACTTATAATCATAACGGGGTTGAACAGTCAGTTAATAATGTTTCTGGGAATTTTAATTACTTTTTTGAGTTTTATTATACTAATCTAAATTAATAAAGTAATACTTAAACCAAAAATTATTCTATCAATTTTATGAGGAATACACTTTATATCTTTTTATTTTTTATTCAAGTTGGAATAGCCCAAAATGATAAAAATTCATCTGTTGGTTTAAGTTACAGACACGGTTCCTTTGATGGTGATGTTAGCGCAAATGGATTTGATGTTTCTTTTCAGTATAAAATTTACAACTGGCTTTATGCAGAAGGAAGTATTATGCATTTTAGTGGCTCAAACTTTAAAAATGATTTTCAGGTTTCTACGAATCCCGAACAAGTAGAAAACACTGATCTTTTTTCGGATAGAGCGATGCATAATTCAATTAATATAAAATTGCACTTGTCCTTTATAAATACAAAAAAGCATTTGTCCTCCATCTATTATGGTCCAAGTTTTTTCTGGTACAACTCATCAACTTATGATGAGTTGTACCTTAACAACACTCCAGAGTTTTGGTACAAAAACAGTACAGGAAACGGAATTGGGACTGTATTTGGTATCAATTATTTTTATAAAATAAATAACAATTACAAAGTTGGTATTGATTTTATGATGTTTTTTGACAGAGACAAATATGGCAGTGATATATATACAAACCACATAAGTGGAGGCTTATTAATTCAAAAAAAAATTTAAAAAATGATAAAAAAGATTTTTCTCATCTGTTTTTTAGCTGTTACCATTTGTAACGCTCAAAATGATTCCAAAAACGAAGAGCCTTCGTACAGGCTAAACAGCTCTTTTGGGCTAAGCTTCAGTAGTGATTGGATCATTAACAAACCTTCTCTTTTTGTAAAAACTGGTTTTGGTTTTAAAATGAACGAACACTTTTGGCTCAATGCTGATATTTTTGGGATGCGCTATGGGTCAGATAGGTATGGAGGTTTTAATGAAACCCACTACACAAACTGGACTTTTGCTCCCAATATTTCCAAAGATTTCAACATTGGAAAAAAATTTAAAATTGTAGGATTTATCGGTCTTTTTGTTGCCTATGAAAATGTTTCGTCAGAAGATTTTAGAGATGGGCAACCTAATGATATTACAGGTGAAACGCCAAGAATCAAATATTTTTATGAAACTAACACGGTTGATGTAGGAGCGATCCTAGGCATGAAGCTGCTTTACGAAGTTAAAGAAAATTTATTAGTTGGCATTGACTTCACTAGCTATGCCTACCTATATCTATATCTAGATAATTTTTTATTAGGTCCAAGTATAGAGTTTAGACTCTAAACCCTATACTTGTGACTATTTTTTATTAACCATTTTAGCTAAAATATAATTGAGTAAAAGATTTGAAATTCTGATTTTATTTTTAACTTTGCTCACCGCAAAAATGGTCTCGTGGCCGAGTGGCTAGGCAGTGGTCTGCAAAACCATGTACAGCGGTTCGAATCCGCTCGAGACCTCAGAAAAACCCAATCGCTAAAACTAGCAATTGGGTTTTTTCTTGTTTTAAATTTTTTTCTATTTAAACGTTTTTTAGCTCCGCTATACAACTTTCAATACTGGTTGTTTTAGCTATCCTTATTGCTGAACTATATTTTTGAGCTGCAGATGCTGTGGTTTTTCCAATACAAATGAGCTGTGAATTTTTAACTGTATTTAATTGAAAAAAACTTTCGACTGCACTTGGGCTAAAAAACAAAATAGCATCGAAATCTTTATCCCATTTTTTTGGCTGTATTTTGGTTTCGTACAAATGATGCTCATTAAAATCTACTGAAGCTGCATTCAATATCGTCGGAATGCTATCACGACGTTGTTTCCCACAAAAAAAATCGAATTGCAAATCGCTGTAGTTTGTTGCAATCAATTCAGCTAAATCTTTACCATAATTTGTAAATTCTACTACTTGAACGCTTAATTTTTCTAAGGCTTGTGCGGTTTTTTTTCCCACACAAAATGCACGTTCAATGTTTATTTTTAGTTTTTTTATAAGTTCAACTGTACGTTGACTCGTTACAATTGCGTTGCTAGCTTTAAAGTTTTCCAACTTTTTAGCAGGTTTAATTGGTTGAGTAGAAATTGCATTGTATGCCACCAAATCGAATCCAGCTAACCGAATTTGTTCTTGCTGAGCGGCACTTACTATTTTTGTCGATAAAACCCGACGCATTACAATATTTTTCGTAGTTCTTCCATAATGTCTTCGCCGCCATTAGCTAAAACTTCTGCCGCTGCCAATTCACCAAGATTTTCAGCTTCACTAACTGCAACAGATTTTTGAACCAAAACTTTATTTTTTCCATCAAGGCTAAACAAGCCGCCTTTAAATTTAAGCTGATCGTTTTCTATGCGCGCCAAAGCTCCTATTGGTGCAGTACAGCCTCCTTCTAATTTCCGTAAAAAATCACGTTCTACTTTTACGCAAAGTGCGGTATTTTGATCGTTTAATTTTTGTAAAGCCTTTCTGCAAAACTCATTGCTTTGAGTTGTTACTGCTAGCATTGCTCCCTGAGCTGGAGCTGGAATCATCCAATCTAATTCGATATGATTTTCAGGTTTTAAGTGAATTCGCTCTAGTCCTGCAGCGGCAAAAATAGCTCCTTGCCAGTCATTATCTTGCAATTTCTGAAGCCTAGTATTTACATTTCCGCGTAAATCTACCAACTTATGGTTTGGATATTTATTCAACCATTGTGCTTTCCTGCGCAAACTTCCTGTTGCTACAACAGCTTCTTCTTTGTTAAAATCTGAATTTTTATGAACCAGAATATCGCTGGTGTTTGCTCTTTTTAATACAGCAGCTTGTACTACATTTTTAGGTAATTGTGTTGGCACATCTTTCATCGAGTGAACGGCGACATCAATTTCGCCTTTAAGCAGTGCAACATCTAGGGTTTTGGTAAAAATACCGGTGATGCCCATTTCATAAAGCGGTTGGTCTAAGTTTAAATCACCAGTAGATTTTACCGGAAACAATTCAACTGAAAAGCCTAGTTCTTGTAATTTATTTTGAACATTTTTAGCCTGCCACATTGCTAGCTCAGAATCTCGCGTACCAATTTTTATAGTCTGTTTGTTCAATTCGATAAGTATTAGATTATAAGTAGAAAGCGACTTAGAATGCTTTCTTGATGTACTACTTTTACTCGTGATTTTCTAACTCAAAAACTTTTGTTAGCAGCGCGATGCTATCTTCCGTAGAACCGTTTGCTTGACGCAAATGACTTGCAAAACTGCGCGTAATTTTATGAATTAATCGCTGTGAAATTATCTCTGCTTGCTCTTCATTAAAATCGGCTATTTTCTTGCCCTGAAAATCGAGCTCTTCCGTTTTAAATAGTTCAAACTTTTTCTTTAAAGCTTGAATTGTAGGCGCAAACTTTCGAGTATTAAGCCATTCGTAAAAATCTGCTTTTATCTCTTCGATAATTTCTTCTGCCTGTGGAATGTATTTTTTTCTTCGTTCTAAGGTATCATCCGTAATTTTAGAAAGATGATCCATATGCATCAAACTTACATTACTGATTTCGGTAACATCTTCTGATACGTTTTTAGGAATAGACAAATCTAAAATCAAGAGTGGCTTTTGGGTATAAATCAACTCCTTAGTTATAGTAGCGTGTTGAGCGCCAGTAGCAACAATAAGGACGTCTGTTTTTCTGATTTCCTCTTGAAGATCTGAAAAATCTTTTACAGTAAGGTTAAATTTACCTGCAACTTCTTCTGCTTTATCTTTGGTTCTATTGATTAAAGTAATGTGTTTGTTAGTAGTATGTTTCACCAAATTTTCGCACGTATTTCTACCTATTTTCCCAGTTCCAAATAACAAAATATTTTTGGTTTCAGAAAAATCAATTTTTTGAAGAATATACTGCACCGATGCAAAAGAAACCGAAGTCGCGCCAGAAGAAAGCTGTGTTTCGTTTTTTATACGTCGACTAGCTTGTATAACCGAATTGAAAATACGTTCTAGAAAAGCATTTGACAAACCGCGTTTTTTAGATAAAATAAACGCCGATTTCATCTGACTGATGATTTCAAAATCTCCTAAAATTTGACTATCTAAACCACCACCAACTCTAAACATATGGGCTATTGCCATATCGTTTTTGTAGATATAACCTACTTGTTTGAAAGTTTGGTAACTACCGCCACTATGCTGGCATAACAAATTGATGAGTGTAGAGGCCTGATCGCTAAAACCATATATTTCGGTACGATTACAAGTAGATGTAACCACTAAGCCATCGATGCCCATTTCTTTTGCTGCTTCCAGCAATGCATTTCGCTGAGCTAAGTTTAAGCTAAACTTCCCTCTTACCAATGCATCAGCCTTTTCATAGCTCAAACCTACAGCAAAAAAGTTTTTATGTTTTGAAATGTGATACTCTTGCATCTACGGATCTAATTTGGGACAAAATTAATAGATAAGCTAAGTTAAAAATAACGCTCAAAGTACTTTTTGTGTTGCTGAAAGGGTTTTTGTTTTAAAAATGACATATATCAGCTTATATCCGTACTTTTGCAAATATAGATTGACTTCTAAGCTTATTTAATTAGAATGATTCTAAATAAAAACATTGAAGTATGGATACAACTGCCACAAAAAATATCGCTCAAGGTTCAGCTAAAATAATTGAAATAGAAGATGGATTTAGCATTTTGAGCTTGCATAACAATACCGATGATTTTCAGTACATTAACCATCAAATTGATGAAAATATCATACAATTTCACTTTTGTGTAAAGGGGAAATTAAAATTCAATTTTAATCAAGGAAAATATTCGTTAGATATTAACGAAGATCAATCGCTTTTACTGTATAACCCAATGCGTGAACTTCCTATCAATATGGAAGCTTACCCAAATTCTTGGTCGGTTTCGATCTTGGTTTCAATTAAAAAATTACACACGCTTTTTTCAAGTGAAGCCAATTACATCGATTTTTTAACCGAAGATAACCGCGACAAAAAATATTATAAAGAAGGAGAAATTACACCTGCTATGGCTGTTGTTCTTAGCCAATTATTGAATTTCAACTTACACCCATCAGTAAAAAACATTTATTGCAAAGGAAAAGCATACGAACTTATCGGTTTATATTTCAATCGCCCAGAAGAAGCAGATATTGAGCAATGTCCCTTTTTAGATGATGAAGACAACGTCAAAAAAATAAAATTAGCTAAAGAAATTATTATTCAGCGAATGGTCGAACCGCCAACCTTAAGCGAATTGGCTGATGAAGTTGGGTTAAGCCTAAAAAAATTAAAAGAAGGTTTTAAAGAAATTTATGGTGAAACGGTTTTTGCTTTTTTATTAAACTATAAAATGGAATACGCCAGAAAATTACTCGAAAAAGGAAAGCACAATGTAAATGAAATCGGTCTTGCTGTTGGATATAGCACTGCAAGCCATTTTATATCAGCTTTTAAAAAGAAGTATGGCACTACACCCAAAAAATACCTTCAGAAATAAACTAATGAATTTTTAATTTGCATAGTCGTATAAGAAATTTAGATTTTTATTGTAAAAAAATTCAGTCTTTTATGCGTTATTTTGCAAAAAAATATACCTAATGAAAGGAGTTTTATTTGTTAATCTTGGTTCGCCAAAAAGTACCGATCCAAAAGATGTTAAAGAATACTTAGGTGAATTCTTAATGGACGAGCGAGTTATAGATGTTCCTTATTTCTTTCGCGCTTTGTTAGTAAAAGGAATTATTTTGAATACGCGTCCAAAAAAATCGGCTGCTGCTTATAAAAAAATCTGGTGGGAAGAAGGCTCTCCGCTAATTGTGCTTTCTGAAAGATTACAAAACAAAGTTGACGATTTTACGAGTATTCCTATTGCTTTAGCAATGCGATACGGCGAACCTTCAATCGAATCAGGTTTGCGGGAATTACACGACAAAGGTGTAGATGATGTACTGTTGTTTCCGTTATATCCACAATATGCTATGGCTACCACCGAAACCATTTTGGTGTTAGCTGAAAAGTTAAGAAGAGCTCATTTTCCAGCGATGAAATTTACTACGGTTCCTCCTTTTTATAATCATCCCGATTATATAACGGTTTTATCGAGAAGCATCGCAGAAAAATTAGACGAAATAGAATACGACCATTTACTTTTTAGCTATCACGGTGTTCCGGAACGACATATTCGAAAAAGCGATGTCACCAAAAGTCATTGTAAAATAGATGGTAGTTGTTGCCAAACACCATCAAAAGCGCATCAATTTTGTTACCGTCATCAATGTTACGAAACAACAAGATTGGTTGCTGAAAAAATGAAACTTGAAAAAGACACATACAGCACCTCATTTCAATCGCGTTTAGGATTTGATCCGTGGCTAAAACCTTACACCGACAGAACCATCGAAAAACTTGGACTTGAAGGCACCAAAAAACTTGCCGTTGTTACACCAGCATTTGTTTCAGATTGCTTAGAAACACTGGAAGAAATTGCGATGGAAGGAAAAGAAATTTTTGAAGAAGTTGGAGGTAAAGATTTTACTTTTATTCCTTGTTTAAACGATCGAGACGATTGGGTGAAGACATTGAGTCGCTGGATTGATGAATGGGCAAATCAATAATGCCTAGTGCAAGTATTTTATAATGAGAAAAAACAATTCTGAAGAACTAGGCATAGCGCCTATAAGCAAATTATTAATCAAACAATCGGTTCCTGCTTCTATCGGAATATTGGTTATGTCTATCAATATTCTGGTAGATACCATTTTTGTGGGCAACTGGATTGGATCGATAGGAATTGCAGCAATAAATGTGGTTCTTCCGGTTTCATTTTTCATTGCAGCTTTAGGGATGGCAATTGGTATTGGTGGTTCATCCATTATCTCTCGGGCTTTAGGCGCCAATCAATACAAAAAAGCACAACGCACATTTGGAAACCAAATTAGTATTACGCTTTTACTTACCATTGCAACAGTTGTCGTAGGTTTAGTGTTCATCAATCAACTAATTCCTGCTTTTGGTGGGAAAGGCGATATTTTCGAACCTGCCAAAGTTTATTATCGAGTAGTTTTATACGGTGTTCCGATTTTAGCATTAGCAATGATGGGGAATACCGTCATTCGTGCTGAAGGAAAACCAAAATTTGCAATGATTGCAATGATTATTCCTTCGGTTGCAAATCTTATAATGGATTACCTACTCATCAATGTATTTGATTTTGGAATGTTGGGCGCTGCCTGGGCTACCACAATTTCCTATGTTTTTTGTTTTGCTTATATATTGTGGTTCTTTTTATCAAAACACGCTGAGCTTAAAATCAGATGGCAAGATTTTGGTTTTAGCAAACCCATTTTAAGCGAAATTAGTTCCTTAGGATTTGTCACACTTTCAAGACAAGCTGTAGTTAGCGTTACTTATTTGTTGCTTAACAATATTCTTTTTGAGCTCGGCGGTGAATCTTCGGTAACCACTTATGCCATAATTGCCCGAATGCTAATGTTTGCCTTGTTTCCTGTTTTAGGAGTTACCCAAGGATTTTTACCCATTGCTGGCTATAACTACGGTGCAGAAAAATTTCCGAGAGTTAGAGAAAGTATCAACAAAGCTATTATTTATGCCTCAACTGTAGCCTTTGTTGTTTTTGCGTTGATTATGATTTTTCCAGAAGAAATAGTTTCCGTTTTTACACAAGAAGAAGAAATTTTAGCCAACACACCCGGAGCAATGCGTTGGGTTTTTGCTGCCATTCCAATTATTTCCTTACAACTTATCGGTTCGGCCTATTTCCAAGCTATCGGTAAAGCTACTCCTGCTTTGCTGTTGACGCTAACAAGGCAAGGATTCTTTTTTATTCCATTGATTTTAATTTTACCGCGTTACTTTGGAGAACTCGGTGTTTGGATATCGTTTCCGCTAGCTGATTTTATTTCTACCGTAGTAACAGGCTATTTCCTTAATAGAGAAATCAAGCAGACTTTAATTGAAAAACCAGACTAAATCGGTTTTTAGTTATTCTTTGCCTCAATCCAAAGCGACATATATTTAGAAGAATTGAGCGACTGCTGTTGAAGTATTTGCCCAATAAAATTTTGATTTCGATGTTGAGTTAAATTATCAGTTATAAACTCCACTTCTTGTAAAAATGCATCTTTAAATCGATCGGCTAAAAAACGATTTTTAAGTATTTTGAAACCATTTTTCTGTGCTGTCATCCAGCGTTTTTCATTGGCATACTTTAGCACCGCTTGCTTAGCAAATTCTTCTGCTGTATTTGCAATTTCGCCAGCCCAAGGTAAATCGCCACACATTCCCTCAGCGCCAATAGTTGTTGTTATGCTTGGTGTGCCAACCAACATTGCGTCGATAAGTTTTCCTTTTAGTCCAGCACCAAACCGAAGCGGCGCTAGTAAAATTCGTTTTTCAGCAATACATTCTTCCGCATTTTCGGCGCGTCCTTTTACCAAAAACCCTTGTTTTTTATTGTGTAATTGCTTGACTTTTGCTGAAGGATAAGCGCCATAAATTTCAACATTTGCAGTTGGTAGTTCTTTCCTAATCAACGGCCATATTTCAGTTTTTAAATACAAAACTTGATCCCAATTTGGTGGATGTAAAAAATTACCAATGCTTACAAAATC